>CAYUBQ010000063.1:0-23671 GCA_964443135.1 uncultured Desulfobacterales bacterium
AATTTTCGGTTAGCGTTTGCCCCTTGGGTGGGTCAATTTTAGGTTAGCGAAACTACCCTGCCGTGGTTCAATTGCTCCACTTGGTGTGGGGGGTGTTTCCCATGATCGATCAAAAGGGCGTTTTGGACTTGAATCACTACGACATGTCCCATCAACTCATTCAGCACTACTATGAAGCTGACGTGCTGTCCCTGGAGGACCGTATCATCATTACGTCGGGGAGCAACCTGATGAGAAAAAGGGGGACCAATCTGCTCGAGATCTATGCCGTTGAGGATATTATTTAGGACAGAAACCTGTGGTTGAATTTCTCTGGCGATCCAACCAATTTTTATAACCTGATGTGGGCAGAGTTTTAGAGGAACGCTTTCATGAAAAGGGGGCTGACATGAAAGATCCGCGTGTCCCTGAGACTTGCAGCGGGATTCAGGGAGATTTCAATGTGGCGGTATACGATCAGTTCCAGCGCACCATGCGGGACAGGGGGTTGATGGAGACCAAGGCGATCATTCGATCTGGAATCAGCCGGGGTACAGCGCTGGAGATCGGCCCAGGCCCGGGGTACCTGGGACTGGAATGGCTTAAGCAGACCGAGGAGAGCCGATTGAAGGCCCTGGAAATAAGCCCTGATATGATTGCGGTTGCCGGGAAAAATGCCAGTGATTACGGATTGCAAGACCGCTGGGAGATTTTTGAGGGGAGCGGCAACAATATACCCATGGAAGATGCCCTTTTGGACGCGGTCTTTTCCTGCGGATCCCTTCACGAATGGACCGAACCTGCAAAGACTTTTGATGAAATCATAAGGGTCCTGAAACCCGGGGGGAGATTCTTTGTAGGCGATCTCCGCCGCGACATCCTGCCGCCGGTCAGATGGTTCATGCGGTTCACCTGTAAGCCCAAAGAGATCCGTCCCGGCTTTGATACATCCCTCAGGGCATCTTACACCTCCAAAGAGGTATCCTCCCTCTTAGCCCGCACATCGGTGCGAGATTATCAAGTGCGAACCGATCCTTTTGGGCTCTCCATTTTGGGAAGGCGGGGCGAAAACGAGTGAAGTAACAATAAACGTGAAGAAAGGGCAACAATGAAAAATTTTCAGAACAGAACCTGAGCGTGAAAAGAAAACAAAAGGAGGCTGAAAGAGACCATTATCAGGTTCTAAAAGAGGTTGGGGAATCCTTATAAACGTCCGTATTCAAGCGCTGGCAGAATAAATTTATAAGCTAAATCAGAGCATAATTTTAATGCTCATTCAAGAAGTCAGTCATGAAAGACCTTGCCCAAGGCGAATTCATTGAACAGGTACTTATCCTTTTTCTTTTTCAAGTGCTTTCTGGCCTGCCCCAAGACACTCCGGCATTGACTTTCTGTATGGTGGATAGATTCGAATGCCGCAAGATCAACTTGCTCACGATTTCAGAAGCCCCAACAGGAAGGCGGATTCGGATGGATCGATCGGGTTCTAAGAAAAGGATGCGCAATGGATGATCAAACCTTGTTCACCCTTATGGTGGACTTGCACCGTGACGGGACCCGCCAGGGACCGGGGAGCCGTGAAGAGACCCTGCGCGCGCTCGAGCTGTCGAGGCTCGACAGGGCTGCAGGACTTCAGGTGGCTGACATTGGCTGCGGAACGGGCGCTTCAACCTTGACGCTGGCGAGCATGCTTCCGAGCGCCCGAATCATTGCCGTCGATCTGTTTCCCGAGTTTCTCGCCATCCTTACGGAGCGAGCGCGTGCAGCAGGTTGTTCCGAACAGATTGAAACCCTCGCGGAATCGATGGATTCACTCCCGTTTGCGGCTGAATCCCTGGACCTCATCTGGTCCGAGGGCGCGATTTACAACATGGGCTTCAGCACGGGCATCGAAGCCTGGAGGCCGTTTCTGCGACCAGGCGGTGTGATTGCGGTCTCAGAGATCACCTGGCTGCGTCCCGACCCTCCAGAGGAAATCCGGCAGCACTGGAACTCCGAATACCCCGAGATCGCAACGGCTTCCGGGAAGATTGCGACCCTCGAGCGCACAGGCTATGATCTTCTGGGATACCTCGTCCTTCCTTCGACCAACTGGGTGGACAACTACTATGAGCCCACCGAGGAGCGAATGCCGGCGTTTGTCGAGCGTCACGCAGGCCTGCCAGAAGCTGAAGAGCTTGCTGAGATGGAACGCCAGGAGGCTGACCTGTACAAGCGCTACCAAGACTGGTTCAGCTACGGATTCTACGTAGCACGCAAACGATGATCGGAAGCCTTGCGAAGGGTTATTTTGAGCACGATCAGCGGGATCGGAGCCGACCTCGCGAACAGGATGGCGGATCCAAGACGTTCAAGCATTGCTCCGCAAACCTTGATGGCGTCGTAAAACGCCCCAAGCCTTGAGACCTTCCTATCAATATCAATATGTTATGGCGTTTCCAGCGGCGGGTGAGCGGAGTTTTTGCGACCCGTCAGATCCGAGTTCGGCGACAAGCGAAGTGGAAGAAGAAAGAGAAGGGCCATGATCAGTGGCCTGTCCCGCGGGTGGGTGAGGGAATGGATTTTGCGGGCGAAAAAAAACCAACCCCGGGAGGAGGGTTGGTTTCTTTTTTAGGAGGAAAGAGTTCGTTTTCTGATTTCGCCCTCCCTAGTTGCAACTTGCCTGCCAAAATTCCTCCAAATCCCCGTTTGGCAAATAACCATCAGAAATAACGTAAGAAATGATCCGCACGCCGGGCCGGCCCGGTCGGCGTGGGTGGGGGCGGGGTACAATAAATTGTACCGACCTTTTGGGGACGCATCCGGGATGTGATGGCAAGTGATTGATAAGGCACAAAATAGCTTCGGTTCAATTTCTTAAACCCTCACGCGGTGATGTTGTACTTCTTCATCTTGTGCTGCATGAGGCTCTTGGTGATGCCGAGCATGGACGCCGCGTGGGCCTGCACATGATCGCAGTGCTGGAGCGCCCTTCGAATGAGCCGCTCCTCGATCTGCTCCAGGGTCTTCTGCAAGGGGGCCTCGAGGGGGATGAAACGTTCTACAGGAAGATCGTCGCTGGGGTGGGAGAGCTCGTCCGGCAGGTCCTCCGGCTTGATGACCCCGTCCGTGTTGAGCACGGCGGCCCGTTCGATGACGTTTTCCAGCTCCCGGATGTTCCCGGGCCAGGTGTAGCCGTAGATGGCCTTCCAGGCCTCGGGGCTCACCTGGATCCGCTCGGCCGCCTCGTTCTCGCCGTACTTGTCGATGAAGTGGTTGACCAGGAGCCTGATGTCCTCGGTGCGTTCGGTGAGGGGCGGCACCTCGATGTGGATCACGTTGAGGCGGTAGAAGAGGTCCTCGCGGAACTGATCGTTGGCCACGTCTTCCTTGATGTTGCGGTTGGAGGCGGAAATGACCCGAACGTCCACCTTGATCGGACGGGTGCCGCCGACCCGCTCGAACTCCATTTCCTGGAGCACCCGGAGCAGCTTGACCTGAAGCGACGGGGGCATCTCGCCCACCTCGTCCAGAAAGAGGGTGCCGCCGTCGGCCACCTCGAAGCGGCCCTTTTTCATGGCGGTGGCCCCGGTGAAGGCCCCCTTCTCGTGCCCGAAGAGCTCGCTTTCGAGGAGGGTCTCGGTGAGGGCCCCGCAGTTGATGGAGACGAAGGCCCGATCCCGGCGGGGGCTGTTGTAGTGAATGGCCTTGGCGATGAGCTCCTTGCCGGTGCCCGAAGGACCTGTGATCAGGACCGACGCCTTGGAGCGGGAGACCTTGCCGATGAGGTCGAAGATCTCGCGCATGGGCTTGCTCTTTCCGATGATGTTGTCGTAGCGGTACTGGGAGAGCAGGGCGTCGCTCAGGCGCTGGTTTTCACGCAGAAGCCGGTAGTTCTCCAGCGCCTTTTTGATGGTCAGCTTCAGCTCCTCGTTCTGGAACGGTTTGGTGATGTAGTCGTATGCCTGTTTCTTCATGGCTTCTACAGCCATTTCGATCGTCCCGTAAGCCGTCATCATGATGATCGGCAGATCCGGCTTGATCTCCTTGACCTCCTCCAGGAGCTCCATTCCGTTCATGCCGGGCATCTTCATGTCCGTGATGACCAGGTCCACGTCCGCCTCACGGACCAGCTTCAGGCCCTCCCGCCCGGTCCCCGCCGTGAGGATCTCGTAGCCC
Source organism: uncultured Desulfobacterales bacterium (assembly GCA_964443135.1). GTDB lineage: Bacteria > Desulfobacterota > DSM-4660 > Desulfatiglandales > HGW-15 > JAIPEI01. The sequence goes on from CAYUBQ010000063.1 coordinate 4,138, forward strand.
TCGGGGGCGAGCAGGGCCTCGAGCACGACCCGGTAGTTCTTTTCGTCGTCGACAATCAGGATGGTTTCCATGACATTTCGCCTGCTTTCGGTTCAACGTCCGGACAGGGAACGCTACCGGGGGAGCCGGATCACCACGGTGGTCCCCTCTCCCGGGCGGGTCCGGATGTCGATCCTCCCGTTGTGCCCCTCCACGATTTTTTTCACGATGGAGAGCCCGAGCCCGGTTCCCTGCTCCTTGGTGGTGAAAAACGGGTTGAAGAGCTTGGAGAGGTTCTCCTCGTCGATGCCCCTGCCCTGGTCGCGGATCTCCACCCGGTGGGCGTTCCGTTCCCGGGTGACCTGAACGGTGACGGTACCGCCTCCCTCCTGGGCCTGTACGGCGTTGATCAGGATGTTCAGGAAGGCCTGGTAAAGGAGGTCAGGGTCGGCCCGGAGCTCGAACCGCCGGCTGTCCAGGTTGTGCTCCAGGCGAATCCCTTTCTTCTCGAGCTCCGGTTCGAGAAAGGACAGGTTCTTCTCGAGGATGTCCGCAAGGGAGGTCTCCTGGAGATTGGGCGTCTGGGGTCGGGCAAAGTCCAAAAACTCCGTCACAATGCCGTTCAGCCGTCCCGACTCCTCCCGAATGACCCCCGAGAGCCGTTTCTGCGTCTCGTCCGCATCGGGCCGGCTGCCCAGGAGCTCGGCCGTGCTTTGAATGATGCCGAGCGGGTTCTTGATCTCGTGGGAGACGCCGGCCACCATTTCCCCCAGGGCGGCAAGCCGCTCGGCCTGGTGGAGCTGGTTCTCCAGCTCCTGCTGCTCCCGGTAGCGCTGCTCGATGAGGCTTTCCGCCTTTCGGACGATCAGGAGGAGCGCCACGAAGATGGAGCCCATGATGAGAATGGACAGGCCGAAGACCAGGTACTGGAAGCGGACGATGGACTCGTACTGCTCGCTCATGTCCTGGATCAGCTCGAAGACCCCGGCCACGTAATTCCTCGATCCCAGGTAGGGATGGGCGCCTCGAAAGGGGATGAAGGTCTGGAGCTTTCTCTCCCCGCCCCCGATCCGGACGTTCAGCCCCCACAACTCCTCGGTCTCCGAGATCATGCGCGATGAACGCTCCCCCTGGACGGCCTTCTCGTACCCGGGGGTCCGTTTGACCTCCTGCCCGATGAGCCGGGGGTCCGTGCTGTAGGCGACGACCCCCTTTTCGATGTCGTAGATGTTCACCAGGTCGATCTTGAACCCGTGAATGGTGTTCTCCACGATCCGGTCCATCAGGGCCTGCTGGTCCTCGTCGCGCAGCCGGATCTGGCCGTATCGGCGCAGGACGGGAATGGCGAAGTTCTGGAAGACCTGGTGGTTGAGGTTCTGTCCCACGAGCAGGGCGTAGTTCTCGTAGCTTCGAAGGAGGATCTCCTTGGCCTTCTGGGAGATCGCCAGGGAAAAGGGGAAGCTGAAGATCACCAGGACGACGAAGCTCGCGGCCGCAAAGAACTTCACCAGGCGGAACTGCTTGCCCTCTGGGTTCTGTAGGCTCTGGGTCATTCCGGTTCCGGTCCGCGCGCCGGCCTGCGGGGCGGAAGGCAGGGGTGGACAATGCGGGATGCATGGCCTATCATCGACTCGTTTCGCTCCCAATTACCGGGCACAGTCATGTGCGTGCCTTGCCTCCGGGTTCCCGACGCTCGGGATTTGCCAACACCTATAGCACCATCCCGCGGGCCGGTAAACCCCGTCCTGGCACCGTTCTTTTCCCGCAATCCCCGTCGAGGAGGTCCCAAGCCCGTGTCCCCGACCCAGAACCGCCGGGTTCCCTTTCTCCTGTACGCCGACGACCGCGGGAGGATCTTCGAGCATCCCTTCCTCCGCATGGCCGGCTTCTCCGGATCCGAGCCGTTTCCCGTCGAGGAGCCGGACCTCGTCCCCGTTCCGGAGTTCAGCAAGCTGTTCTTCCTTCCGGGCCGTCCCCCCGTGGGAGTGAACCCGGACACCGGCGGCTACGAGGTCCTGGAGGAGGTCCGGGTCGGAAGACGCATGAGGCCCTGCCATGCCGTGGCTGCCTTTCTCGAGCCCGGCATCGTGCGGACCCACCTCCCCGCGTCGGACTGCCGGGGGAAGGCGTGCACCCTGCCCTCGTGGGCGTACACGGCGGTGGGCTTCCGGGACGACCGGTACTGGGCCGCCGGGTTCCGGGTGGAGGACAACCCGCGCTGGGACCCCCGGAACTACGACGACCGGGAGCTCGTGCCGGCCATGGAGGCCTTTCGGGTCGACCACGCCGGGCCCCTGGTGGAGCATTTGTCCCACTGCGCCGCGGTCAACCACTGCTTCGCGGCCAAGAACCTGTTCCTGAGACGCTGGGAGGCGCCGCTTCCCGTGAGCCGTGCCTGCAACGCCGCCTGCCTCGGGTGCCTCTCGCTCCAGCCCGAGGACGGCTGCGAGGCGAGCCACCAGCGGATCTCCTTCGTCCCCTCGGTGGAAGAGATCGTCTCCCTGGCCGTGGGTCACCTGGAGGCCTCGGAGCGGGCGATCGTGAGCTTCGGCCAGGGGTGTGAAGGAGAGCCGCTCACCGAGCACGAGCTCATCGCAGAGAGCGTCCGGGCCATTCGGGAACGAACCCGGCGCGGCACCATCAACCTGAACACGAACGGGAGCCTGCCCGACCGGGTGCAACGGATCGCGGAGGCCGGCCTGGACTCCATCCGCATCAGCCTGAACAGCCCCCGGCCCGACTTCTACCGGGCCTACTACCGTCCCAGGGGCTACGACCTGGAGGACGTGCTGGCGTCTGCGGGGATTGCCCGGGAGATGGGCCTCTACACCATGATCAACTATTTGGTTTTTCCGGGTGTTTCGGACACGGAAGCGGAGCTGGACGCCTTGGAGCAGGCGATCGAGCGAACCGGGGTCCATTTCCTCCACCTGAAGAACCTCTGCATCGACCCCCAGCTCTACCTCTCGCACATGCCCCCGGACCCGTCGCCGGTGCTGGGGATGCGCGGCATGGTGTCCCGCCTGACCCGGGCATTCCCCCGATTGTCCCTGGGCTACTTCAATCAGCCGGTCCGGGACTGAGCCGGACCGCCCCTCCCCTCAGGCCTTCGGCCGGGACGCCCGCTCCCGGGCCACGGCCCGGCGGCCGATGTCCGTCCGGAAGTAGGCCCCGTCCCAGGAGATCCGCCGGGCCTGCTCATAAGCCCGGGTCTGCGCCTCCTCCACGGTTGCGCCGAGGGCGGTGACGCACAGGACCCGGCCGCCGGCCGTGACCACCCGGCCCTCCCGAAGCTCGGTTCCCGCGTGGAACACCTTGAGGTCGTCCCCCTCGGTCTCGGGCAGGCCGCTGATGGGGTCTCCCTTCCGGTAGGCCTGTGGGTAGCCCCCGGCGGCCATGACCACGCCCAGGGAGGCGCGGGCGTCCCAGTCGGCCCGGACCCCGCCCAGCCCGCCCTCCAGGGCGGCGCCGCACAGCTCGACGAGGTCGGAGCGGAGGCGCAGGAGGATGGGCTGGGTCTCCGGATCGCCGAACCGGCAGTTGTACTCCAGCACGCGCGGCACCCCGTCGTCCCCGATCATCAGGCCCGCGTAAAGGAAACCCGTGTAGGGATGGCCGTCCTCGGCCATCCCGCGGACCGTGGGCTCGATCACCTCGGCCATGATCCGTTCGTCCATCTCCGGGGTGACCACGGGGGCGGGGGAGTAGGCGCCCATCCCGCCGGTGTTGGGACCCACGTCCCCGTCGTCCCTGGCCTTGTGGTCCTGGGAGGTGGCCAGAGGCAGGATCCGCTCTCCGTCCACCATGACGATGAAGCTCGCCTCCTCCCCGGTGAGGCAGTCCTCCACCACGACGGTGCGCCCGGCGTCGCCGAATGCGCGGCCCGAGAGCATCCCCTCTGCGGCCTCCAGCGCCTCCTCCTCGGTGCGCGCCACGATCACCCCCTTGCCGCCGGCCAGCCCGTCCGCCTTGACCACGATGGGGGCCCCGCGCTCCCGGATGAATCGCCGGGCGGGCTCCGGGTGCCGGAAGACGCCGTAGGCGGCCGTCGGGATGCCGTGGCGGTGAAGGAACTCCTTGCTGTACGCCTTGGAACCCTCCAGCCGGGCGGCGGCTCCGGTCGGCCCGAAGCAGGAGAGACCGGCCCCGTCGAAGGCATCCTTGATCCCCTTCACCAGGGGATCCTCGGGGCCCACGATGGTGAGCCCCACCTCCTTCTCCCGGGCGAACCGGACCAGGGCGTCGACGTCCGCCGCCTCGATCGGGACGTTCTCCACGCCCGGCTCCAGGGCGGTCCCGGCGTTGCCGGGGGCCACCAGGACCCGCTCCACCCGATCCGACCGGGCGGCCTTCCAGGCGAGGGCGTGCTCCCGTCCTCCGCCTCCGACGATCATCACCTTCATGGGGTCTCTCCTCTCGTTGGGGTGTGCCGGTTCGTCCGCGGGCGCCCGGGCCGGCACGACGGTGGACGGACCGAAGGCCCATGCGATCTCAGGAGGGGATATCTTACGAGGTCGCCCGCACGGTGTCAAACCGTCGGCAGGACCGGAGGGGACGGCATTTCCCGGGATGGAAGCGGACGGGATGCTTGGTGATTTCTATTGTCATGGAGCGGTTTTTGGGGTTTAATAGCGACTCGGTTTTTACAGCACAATTCATGATGGAGTCGCAAAAAGCCCGAGGCTTCGAGACCCATCCGCGGAATGTCAACGGGATGGGTCGTTTCCAGCGGTGCGTGAACGGGTTTCTGCGAAACCGTCCATTCATGGATAGACAGCGAACGAATCGGCCGGTAGGGGCCGGTTCCCGCGGGTCAGGAGTGAGCGATGCGGTTTCCGGGCAGGCTGGCGTTGGTCGCGCTGTGCGCGGTCGGGTGGATGATGGGGTGTACCCCGGACGAGCCCCCACCGCCGCCCCCTGAGCCCGAGGTGGTGCGAAAAACGATCGAACCGCCGTCGAACCCGGCGGGCGCGGGTTCCGATACGGAGGAGGACGGGTCCGCCCGGTCCCCCGAGCCGGAAGGGCCCGGGGTCCCCGGGGCGAAGGTCGCCGTCGGCGAGCCGATGGAGGCGCAGGAGGAAAGGGGCGTGACCGCGTCGGAGACGGGGACCGCTCCAACCGGGAAGCCCGCCGAGCCCCGGGCCGCCGCGGAGGTGGAGCCCGCAAAAGGGAGCTACCTGGTTCAGCCCGGGGACTCCCTGGCGGTCGTCGCCGGACGGGAGGACGTCTTCGGGGATCCCCTCAAGTGGCCCGTGCTCTACCAGCTCAACCGCGAGAAGCTGTCCTCGATGATCCTGGACGCGAGACTCCCGGAGCGTCCGCTGCCCGAGGGGACCCGAATCCGGTACCGGCTGGAACCGGAGGAGAGGGAGCAGGCCGGGCCGCGAACGGGGCAGACCTGGGTCGTGAACGTGATCTCGTCGCCCACGGCGGACCGGATCGACGGCCCGGCCGCCAAACTCCTGAAAAGGGGCTACCCCGTCTACATCAGCCGGGCCATGGTGAAGGGCCAGAAGTGGATGCGGCTCAGGGTGGGCTTTTACGGGAACCGGGACGCCGCCGTGAAGGCGGGCAGGAAGCTCCAGGAGATCCTGGGGCAGGAGGACTCCTGGCCCGTGAGGATCGGACCGGAGGAGACGGCGGAGTTCGCCGACCTGCTGATCCCCCTCCATGAAAGTGAGGGGTGACGGTGAGGGGTGGCGGTGTCAGTGAAGGGAAAGGAAAAGCAGGAACCGGAAAGACACACCGAGGGAAAAGGAAACGGGCGTGAGGGCATGAAGGGGAAACGGGTCGTGGTGGGGGTCACGGGCGGCATTGCCGCCTACAAGGGGGCCGAGCTGGTTCGGGGGCTCGTGCGGGACGGGGCCGATGTGCGGGTCGCCATGACCCGGCACGCGACCGAGTTCGTCACCCCGCTGACCTTCGAGGCCCTGTCGGGCCACCGGGTGGTGTGGGCGCAGTTCGACCCGGCCAACGAGGCCATGGACCACATCACCTGGGGCCAGGAGACGGACCTCATCGTGATCGCCCCGGCCACGGCCGGCTTCATCGCCCGCATGGCGGCCGGGATGGCGGACGACTTCCTGTCGACCATGCTGCTCGCCGCCACGGCCCCCGTTCTGGTCTGCCCCTCCATGAACGACCGGATGTTCGAGCATCCCGCCGTTCGGGAGAACCTCGACACCCTCCGGGCGAGGGGGGTCCGGGTCCTGTCCCCGGCGACCGGGAACCTGGCCTGCGGCAGCCGGGGGCCCGGAAGGCTCCCGGAGCCCGGGGAGATCCTGGAGCAGGCCCGGATTCTCCTGGCGCCCAAGGACTTCCAGGGCAGGAAGATCCTGGTCACGGCGGGCGCGACCGTCGAGGCGATCGACCCGGTTCGCTACATCACGAACCGCTCCAGCGGCAAGATGGGATATGCCCTGGCCCGGGCCGCGGCCCGGAGGGGCGGATCGGTCGTCCTGGTGAGCGGGCCCACCGGATTGAAGCCGCCCCTGGGCGTCCGGTTGGTGGGTGTGCGTTCGGCCGAGGAGATGAGAACGGCGGTCCTTGCGGATCGGGCGGGGTGCGACGCGGTGATCAAGGCCGCCGCGGTGGCCGACTACCGACCCAAAGAGGCCTCCGCCCGGAAGGTGAAGAAGCGGGACGCGGACCGCGTCCTCGACCTGGTCCGGAACCCGGACATCCTGGCCGAGCTGGGGTGCGAGGGGGAGAAGGGCACCTGCGTCCTGGTGGGATTCGCCGCCGAGACCGAGGCCCTGCTGGAGAACGCCCGGGAAAAGCTCCAGAAGAAGAACGTGGACATGATCGTGGCCAACGACGTCTCCCGTCCGGACGCGGGCTTCGACACGGACACCAACCTCGTCAGGATCCTCCACCGGGACGGACGCGTGGAGGAGCTTCCCCTGATGTCCAAGGACGAGGTCGCCGACCGGATCCTGGACCGGATTCTGGACCGATGGAAGGAAGACAACCACCCGCAGAGGAGCTGAGAGACGCGGTTCGTCTCCTGAGGGTCCTGCTCCAGGGCGACCGGGAGCTGGGAATGGACCCGCCCGTCCTGTCTCCCGCGGGGCTCGAGCGGATGACGGCTCCCCCCCGTGGGGAAGCCGCACTCCGCGACGAGACCGGCGGCGCCCGGACCCTCGAGGAGCTCCGGGAGATCCTGGGCGACTGCCGGCGATGCCCGCTTCACGAGGGCAGGAACCGGCTGGTCTTCGGCGAGGGAGACGCCCGATCGGAGCTGGTCTTCGTCGGAGAGGGGCCCGGCGGGGACGAGGACCGGGCCGGACGGCCCTTCGTGGGCGAGGCGGGCCGGCTGCTCACGCGGATCATTGCCGCCATGGGGCTCTCGAGGGAGCAGGTGTACATCTGCAACGTGGTGAAGTGCCGGCCGCCCCGGAACCGGGATCCCGAGGAGACCGAGATTGCCGCCTGCCGGCCGTTTCTCCAGCGCCAGATCGACCTCATCGGGCCCAAGGTGATCTGCACCCTCGGAAGGGTGGCCGGGGAGGAACTCCTGGGCCGGGGGTTCGCCGTGACCAGGGACCGGGGGAACTGGTTCGAGTACCGCGGGTTCCGGGTGATGCCGACCTTTCATCCCGCGTACCTGCTCCGCAACCAGGCCGCCAAGCGTCCGGTGTGGGAAGACGTGCAGAAGATCATGAAGGTCCTGGAGCTGGACGGAGGCCGCGATGGGTGAGAGACGATACCTGCGGCTGACCCTGTTGCTCGCCTTCGCGGCGTGCCTGGCCGCCGTCCCAGTCCCGGCGGGAGGTGAGGGGGAAAACGCCGCCGGGAAGGTGCTGGTCATGGAGCTCAAAGGCGCGATCAACCCCGGCAGCGCGCTGTACGTGGCCCGGGGGATCGAGGAGGCCCCCGGACTCGATGCCAAGCTCGTGGTGCTGCGGCTGGACACGCCCGGGGGGTTGGCTTCCTCCATGCGGTCCATGGTCAAGGCCATCATGAACTCGTCCGTTCCCGTGGCCGTCTACGTCAGCCCCCAGGGAGCGGGTGCGGCCTCTGCCGGCGTCATGGTCACGGTGGCCGGCCACGTGGCGGCCATGGCGCCCGGGACGAACATCGGGGCGGCGCACCCGGTCTCCGCCGGCGGAAAGGACATCCAGGAAGAGATGTCCAGGAAGGTCGTCAACGACATGGCCTCCTACGGGCGCGGCATCGCCGAGGAGCGCGGGCGGAACGGGGAGTGGGTCGAGAAGGCCATCCGGGAGAGCGTCTCCATCACCGCCGAGGAGGCCCTGGAACTGAACGTGGTCGACCTCGTGGCCGAGAACTTGAACGCGCTTCTCCAGCGGCTGGACGGGCGCGAGGTCTCGGTGCTCGGGGTGTCCCGGGTGCTCGCCACGGCGGGGCTCGAGCGGGTGAGCTACGAGCCCGGTTTTCGAGACAAGGTCCTCAGGACCATCAGCGATCCGAACATCGCCTACATCCTCATGATGATCGGCCTGGCGGGCCTCTACTTCGAGCTCAGCAACCCCGGGGCGATCCTTCCGGGGGTGATCGGTGCGATCTCCCTGATCCTGGCGTTCTTCTCGTTCCAGACCCTGCCCGTGAACTATGCCGGCCTGCTGCTCATCCTGCTCGCGGTGGTGCTGTTCATCGCGGAGATCAAGGTCACCAGCTACGGCCTGCTGTCGGTGGGCGGATTGATTTCCCTGACCCTGGGGTCTATCATGCTGTTCGAGGACGTGGGGGTGCCGCTTCGGGTGATCCTCCCGACGGTGGTCCTGGTCGGCGGGTTTTTCATGGTGGTGGCGGCGCTCGCCTTCCGTGCCCACCGGACCCGCCCCCGGGGCGGGTCCGAGGGGCTCCTGGGCGAGACCGGCGTGGTCCGGACACGGCTCGACCCCGAAGGACTCGTCTTCGTGCACGGCGAGACCTGGCGGGCTCGGGCCGACGAGGAGATCGAGCCGGACGAGCGGGTGGAGGTGGTGGAGGTTCGGGGCCTGACGCTGCGGGTCCGGCGCGCCCCGGCCGATCGCTGACCGGCAGGGTCGGCGCAGGGCCGGCCTTGCAAGGAGGGTCCACTCCTGATATGAATGTCCGGCGCTTCGCCGGAGAGGAGGAAAAGCGATGTCGATGTTCTACATTGTAGCCCTCGTTCTGGTCGTCATGTTCCTGGCGGCGGCCATTCGCATCCTGAAGGAGTACGAGCGGGGTGTCATATTCCGCCTGGGCCGGGTGATCAAGACGAAGGGACCGGGACTGATCATCCTGATCCCGGTGATCGACAAGATGGTGAAGGTGAGCCTGCGGCTTGTGGCCATGGACGTGCCCTCGCAGGACGTGATCACGAGGGACAACGTGTCGGTCAAGGTGAACGCGGTCATCTACTTCCGCGTCATGAACCCGACCAACGCCACCGTGGAGGTGGAGAACTTCCTGTTCGCCACCTCCCAGCTGTCGCAGACCACGCTTCGGAGCGTCTGCGGCCAGGTGGAGCTGGACGAGCTCCTGGCGGAGCGGGACAAGATCAACGCCCGGCTCCAGGAGATCCTGGACATGCAGACCGATCCGTGGGGCATCAAGGTCTCCACGGTGGAGGTCAAGCACATCGACCTTCCGGACGAGATGCAGCGGTCCATGGCCCGGCAGGCGGAGGCGGAACGGGACAGGCGGGCCAAGGTGATCAATGCGGAGGGCGAGTACCAGGCGGCCAACCGCCTGGCGGACGCGGCGGAGATCATTCGAAGACACCCCGAGGCCCTTCAGCTGCGGTACCTCCAGACCCTTCGGGAGATCTCCTCGGAGAGCGCCTCCACCACGCTCTTCCCCATCCCGATCGATCTGATATCGCCTTTCATTCGGAAGACATCGGAGTCGTCGTAGGAGCGGGCCGAGACCCGTTCGATTGAACGTCAACCTTACACCAAGCAGAAACCGGAGTCGAACCATGGAGGAAGAAACCAAAACCGCGGAAGAGCCCCACGCTGAAGAAGCCCCCAAGCCGGAGGAACCCGCCCAGGACAAGGCCAGGCAGAAGGCGGAGGAGATCGGAAAGCCCCTCGAGAAGATGACGGCGCCCGAGCTTCGCGAGGTGGCCGTGTTGATCGAGGACGTCACCGGCGCCAGCGCCATGAAGAAGGACGAGCTCGTGGCCCTCATCAAGGAGGCCTGGGGGATCGCCGAGGAGGAGCCGGCGCCCGGGAAGAAGGCGACCAGGACCGGGGCCACGGTCAAGGAGCTGAAGGAGAAGATCGCCCGGTTCAAGCAGGAAAAAAAGGCCGCCAAGGAGAGGAACGACCGGGAGAAGGTCGAGGTCCTGAGGCGCCGCATCAACCGGCTCAAGAAACAGACGAGAAAAGCGGCCCGGGCCTGATCGAGGGTCGTTCGATGTCACCACAGGCCGTCAGGGGATGCCCGGCCCCGGGCCTCTTTTTTTGCCGCCCGGCCCTGGAGCGGTTTCCCCGGGGCGGGATCGACCGCTCATGGAGAATCGAGGAGAATGTCCGAAGCCCGGGAGTGCGGCCGCGGTGATCCCTGCGGCCGGTGCGGGGATCCGCATGGGGGCGGGACGGCCCAAGCAGTTCCTCCTGCTGAACGGCAGGCCGGTCCTGGCCGTCACCCTGGAGGCGTTCGAACGGTGTCCCGTCATCGAGACCGTCGTTCTCGTCGTACCGGGCGACGCGGTGTCCGCGTGCGAGCGGGAGTTCCTGGAGGGGCGGAGCCCGACCAAGGTCCGCCGGGTGGTGCCGGGAGGGGCTCGAAGGCAGGACTCGGTGCGACTGGGCGTGGAGGCCTGCCCTCCGGGGTGTGATCTGGTGGTGGTCCACGACGGGGTGCGCCCGCTGGTCCGGGCGGATCTGATCGAGAGGACCGCGGCCGCGGCCCGGGAGCACGGCGCCGCCGTGGCGGCCCTTCCGGCCCGGGAAACCGTCAAGCAGGTCCGCGACGGCGCCTGGGTCCGACGCACCCTCGACCGCCGAAGCCTGTGGCTGGTCCAGACCCCCCAGGCGTTTCTCCGGGCCGATCTCCTCGCCGCTCACCGGAGGGCGCTCGACGAAGGCTGGGAGGAGATGCCGGACGACGCCTCCCTGGTGGAGCGGGCCGGGCATCCGGTCCGGGTGGTAGACGGCGCGGAGGACAACATCAAGGTGACCACCCCGAACGACCTGGGGGTGGCGCGGTTCCTCCTGGGAAGGCGCAGATGATCCTGAGAATCGGCACGAGAGGAAGCCGCCTGGCCCTGGCCCAGAGCGAGTGGGTCCGGGAGCGCCTGGAGGCTTGCCACCCGGAGGTGAGGGTGGAGCTCGTGCGCATCAAGACCCGGGGCGACAAAATCCTGGACACGCCCCTCAGCCTGGTGGGCGGCAAGGGACTGTTCGTCAAGGAGATCGAGGAGTCGCTCCTGCGGGGCGAGGTGGACGCGGCGGTCCACAGCATGAAGGACGTCCCGACCGAGCTCCCGGAAGGGTTGGGTCTGCGCGTTTTTCCGGAGCGGGAGGATCCCAGGGACGTCCTGGTGTCGGCTCGCGGGGAACGGTTCGAGGACCTCCCCCGAGGCGCCCGGCTCGGCACCAGCAGCCTGAGACGCGGCGCCCAGCTGCTGCACCGGCGGCCGGACCTGGAGGTCCGCTCCATTCGCGGCAACGTGGAGACCCGGCTCGAGAAGCTCGCCTCCGGCGAGGTCGACGCGATCGTTCTGGCGGCAGCCGGCCTGCGGCGCCTGGGGCTTGCGTACAGGGCGACCCAGTTTTTCGCACCGGAGGAGCTCCTCCCGGCCATGGGGCAGGGGGCCCTGGGGGTGGAGATGCGCCTGGACGACCGGACCACGTGGGAGCGCTTTCGCTTTCTCAACCACGAGGCCACCGAGCTCCGGGTGCGGGCCGAGCGGGCGCTGCTGGCCAGGCTGGAAGGGGGCTGCCAGGTGCCCATCGCCGGCCACGCGTTCCTGGAGGGGGACGCCCTCCTCTTGAAGGGCCTGGTGGCGGAGCTGGACGGAAGCGCGCTCGTGGCCGACGAGGCGAGGGGCGAGGCCGCGCTCCCGGAGGAGATCGGGACCCGCCTGGCCGAGGCCCTCCTCGCCGCGGGCGCCGGGGACATCCTGGCGCGGGTGTACGGCGGGGTCGTCTCGCACCCGTGAAAGCGAATCAATGATATCACGCACACACGAAGGACCGTCGTATGGCAACCGCTGAACCCGGCACGGTCTACCTGGCCGGCGCCGGTCCGGGCGACCCGGGTCTCCTGACGCTCAAGGCCCGGGACTGCATCGAGCGGGCCGACGTCCTGGTGTACGACTACCTGGCCAACCCGGCCTTCCTGGAGTTCGCCCGGGAGGGGGCCGAGCGGATCTACGTGGGCAAGAAGGGAGGCTGCCACACCCGGACCCAGGAGGAGATCAACCGGCTGATCGTGGATCTCGCCCGTTCCGGGAAGTCCGTGGTCCGCCTCAAGGGCGGCGATCCCTTCGTGTTCGGCCGGGGAGGGGAGGAGGCCGAGGAGCTGGCCGCCGCCGGCATCCCCTTCGAGGTGGTCCCGGGCGTGACCTCGGCCGTGGCCGTGCCGGCCTACGCGGGAATCCCCCTCACGCACCGGGACATGACGGCCACGGTGGCCTTCGTCACGGGCCACGAGGACCCGACCAAGGGCCGGTCCTCCATCGCCTGGGAGCATTTGGCCACGGGCGTGGGGACGCTCGTTTTCCTCATGGGGGTGGGAAACCTGCCGAACATCGCCGAGCGGCTCATGGCCCACGGGAGACCGGGCGGGACCCCGGTTGCGGTGATCCGGAGGGGAACCGTGTCCGAGCAGCGGACCGTGACCGGCCCTCTCGCGGAGATCGCGGAGATCGTGAAGGAGAAGGGCGTGAAGCCGCCGGCCGTCATCGTGGTGGGCGAGGTGGTCTCCCTCCGCGAGACGCTCAACTGGTTCGAGCGGCGGCCGCTGTTCGGAAAACGGATCGTGGTGACCCGGGCCCGCGAGCAGGCCAGCGGGTTCCTGGCCCGCCTGACGAGCCTCGGGGCGGACTGCATCCAGTTCCCCACCATCCGGGTGGTCCCCCCGGAGAGCTGGGAGCCGCTGGACCGGGCGATTCGGGACCTCGGGGCCTACGGCTGGGTCCTGTTCACCAGCGTCAACGGGGTGCGCTTCTTCTTCGAGCGGCTGGATGCGCTGGGAAAGGACGCGCGCGCGCTTCAGGGCGCCCGCGTGGGCGCCATCGGGCCGGCCACGGCCGAGGCCTTGCGGCGCCGGGGGATCCGGCCCGATCTGGTCCCGGCCGAGTACCGGGCCGAAGCGGTCGCGGAGGGCCTCGGGAAGGAGTCCCTGGAAGGCGTTCGGGTGCTGATCCCGCGGGCGGAGAAGGCCCGCGAGGTCCTGCCCGAGGAGCTCGAGCGGAGAGGGGCCCGGGTGGACGTGATCACCGCCTATCGCACGGTCAAGCCCGACCGGGACACCACGCGGGTGCGGGACATGCTGGCGCAGGGCGAGATCGACCTGATCACCTTCACGAGCTCCTCCACGGTCACGAACTTCCTGGAGATGTTCGGCGGGGAGGAGGCGGTGCGGGGCTGGGTGAAGCGTGCGACCGTGGCCTGCATCGGACCGATCACGGCGAAGACGGCGGAAAAGCTGGGACTGTCCGTGGATGTGGTTCCAACGGACTACACCATCGATTCCCTGACCGAGGCGGTGGTGAAGCATGTTTCCGGGGATTGAAAGGACCGATTCGCAGGCTTCCGGAAAAACCGACAACCTGCGGGAGGGCGGTTCCATGGCGGATGTGATCGACTACACGATTCACGGCGACGACATGCAGATGGTGGAGGTCGAGCTCGACCCCGGGGAGGGGATCCGGGCGGAGGCCGGGGCCATGATGTTCATGGAGGAGGGCATCGAGATGCAGACCTCCACGGGCGGGGGGCTCTTCAAGGGCTTCAAGCGCATGGTCACCGGGGAGAGCTTTTTCATCACCACCTTTCTCTACAACGGCGACGGCAAGGGGCACGTGGCCTTCGGCGCCCCCTACCCCGGAAAGATCATCCCCCTGGACCTGGGTCGGCTCGGAGGAAGGTTTCTCTGCCAGAAGGATGCGTTCCTCTGCGCCGCGCAGGGGGTGGAGATCGAGGTGGCGTTCACCAAGCGGATCGGCGCCGGGCTGTTCGGCGGCGAGGGGTTCATCCTCCAGAGGCTGGAGGGGAACGGCATGGCCTTCGTGCATGCCGGCGGGACCATCATCCGGAAGACGCTCGCGAGCGGGGAGACCCTGCGGGTGGACACGGGGTGCCTGGTGGCCTTCGCGCCGAGCGTGGAGTACGACATCCAGTTCGTGGGGGGCTTCACGAACGCGCTGTTCGGCGGAGAGGGGGTCTTCCTGGCCGTGCTCCGAGGCCCGGGGGAACTGTTCCTGCAGAGCCTGCCTTTCTCCCGCCTCGCGGACCGGATCTACGCGGCCGCCCGATTCCAGCAGAAGGGGGAGCGGAAGGGGGTGGCCGGGATCGGGGGAGGCTTGCTGGGAGGACTTCTGGGGGGCGACTCCGACTGAAGGTCCTCGTTTGTATCGACCGGACCGCGAGAACCCCTGGAGGTTGCGGTCCTCGGGAGGAACACTGAGCATGGAATTCGAAAAAGAGATCCTCTGCATCGGGGCCGGCTACGTGGGCGGCCCCACCATGGCCGTGATCGCCGACCGCTGCCCGCACTACCGGGTCACCGTGGTGGACATCGACGAGGATCGAATCGCCGCGTGGAACAGCGATCGGCTGCCCATCTACGAGCCGGGCCTCGACGAGGTGGTGGCCCGGGCCCGGGGTCGCAACCTGTTCTTCTCCACGGACATCGAGGAAGGCATCCGAAAGGGCGACATCATCTTCGTCTCCGTAAACACGCCGACCAAGACCTTCGGCCAGGGTGCGGGGAGGGCCGCCGACCTCCAGTACTGGGAGAAGACCGCCCGTCAGATCCTCCAGACCGCGTCCTCGAACAAGATCATCGTGGAGAAATCCACCCTTCCCGTGCGCACGGCCGCGGCCATGGAGCGGATCCTCAACGCCCCGCCGGAAGGCCCGAGATTCGACGTGGTCTCCAACCCCGAGTTCCTGGCCGAAGGCACCGCCGTCCGCGACCTGGAAAGCCCGGACCGCGTTCTCGTCGGGTCCCGGGAGACCCCGGAGGGAATCCAGGCCCGAAAGGCCGTCGTGGAGATCTACGCGAACTGGATCCCCGGGGACCGGATTCTGGAGAGCAATATCTGGAGCTCGGAGCTGTCCAAGCTCACCGCCAACGCGTTTCTGGCTCAGCGGATCTCATCCATCAACTCCATATCGGCGCTCTGCGAGAAGACCAACGCCGTCGTGGACGAGGTGGCCTATGCCATCGGGAGGGACTCCCGGATCGGGTCCAAGTTCCTGAAGGCGAGCGTCGGGTTCGGCGGGTCCTGCTTCAAGAAGGACATCCTCAACCTCGTGTACATCTGCGAGAACTACGGGCTGGACGAGGTGGCCCGGTACTGGGAGTCGGTGGTCCGCATCAACGAGTGGCAGGAGAAGCGTTTCGTCCGGAACATGCTCTCCAGCCTGTTCAACACCGCGGCCGGGAAGCGGATCGCCCTGTTCGGTTTCGCCTTCAAGGCGAACACGGGGGACACCCGGGAGTCTCCGGCCATCGAGGTCGCCCGCGGCCTCCTGGAGGAGCGGGCCGTGCTGGTCATCACGGATCCCAAGGCCCTGGAAAACGCCCGTGCGGTCCTCGAGGGTGTGGACGGAAACGTCTCCTTCGAGGAGGATCCCTACAACGCGGCGGAGGGCGCGCACGCCATCGCCCTGCTCACGGAATGGGACCTCTACCGGAGCCTGGACTACGAGCGCATCTTCCGCACCATGGTCCAGCCGGCGTTCATCTTCGACGGGCGCAACATCCTCGATCACGAGAAGCTTCACGAGATCGGGTTCAACGTGTTCGCCATCGGAAAGGCGCCGTTGAAGCACTTCAAGTAAAGCTTTACGCGGGCCGGTCGATTCCAGACGGATTCCAGGCATCGGTCGGACGCTCGAACGGCCTGTCCAGCGTACAGTCCCATCAGAGCCTCGAGAAAGAAAGTGGAGGAAAGGCATGCCGAACGTGGTCGTCGTCGGGACCCAGTGGGGGGATGAAGGCAAGGGGAAGGTGGTGGACCTGCTCACCGCGAGGTCGGACATGGTGGTCCGTTACCAGGGCGGCAACAACGCGGGGCACACCCTGGTGGTGGAAGGCCGCCAGACCATCTGCCACCTGATCCCTTCAGGCATCCTTCACCCGGAGAAGAAGTGCCTGATCGGCAACGGTGTGGTGGTGGACCCGGAGGTGCTCCTGGAGGAGATGGACACCCTCCGGGAGGCAGGCGTCCGGGTGGGGCCCGGAAACCTGGGCCTGAGCGAAAAGGCCCACATCATTCTCCCCTACCACCGTGCCATGGACGCCGCCAGGGAGGCGGCCAAGGGGGCCGACAAGATCGGGACCACCGGAAGGGGCATCGGACCCGCCTATGAAGACAAGGCGGGTCGGACCGGCGTCCGCGCCGTGGACCTCCTGGAGCCCGGAACCCTTGAGGAGAAGATCCGCCTGAACCTGAGGGAAAAGAACTTCCTGCTGAAGGAGTTTCTGGGGGCCGAATGCCTGGAGCTCCGGCCCATCTTCGATCGATGCACGGCGGTGGGCGAGATCCTGAGGCCTTACATCACCGAGGTGTCCCTGGAGATCGAGCAGGCGGAGCGGGCAGGACGGAACGTGCTGTTCGAAGGGGCCCAGGGAACGCATCTGGACATCGACCACGGGACCTACCCCTTTGTCACCTCCTCGAACCCCATCGCCGGGGGGGCCAGTGCCGGGGCCGGCGTGGGGCCGAACCACCTGCATCACGTCAACGGCATCGTCAAGGCCTACACCACCCGCGTGGGAGCGGGCCCTTTCACCACGGAGCTCTCCGATGCGGTCGGAGACTACATCCAGGAGCGGGGGGCGGAGTTCGGGGCCACCACGGGCCGCCGGCGCCGCTGCGGGTGGCTCGACCTGGTGATGGTCCGGGACAGCACCCGGCTGAACGGGCTGAACAGCCTGAGCATCACCAAGCTGGACGTCCTGACCGGCCTGGACAGCCTGAAGATCTGCGTGGGGTACGCGCTGGACGGCGAGGCCGTCGAGAGCAGACCGTGCAGCCTGGACCGGCTGGCCCGGTGCGAGCCGCTCTACGAGGAGCTTCCCGGCTGGAAGGAGGAGATCTCCTCCGCCCGCTCCCTGGAGGACCTTCCCGAAACGACCCGGCGCTACCTGGACCGGGTCGAGGAGATCACCGGCGTGCCCATCGCCGTCGTGTCGGTGGGGCCGCGGCGCGAGGAGACCATCGTGGTGAAGGACGTTTTTGCGTAGGCCCGCCAAGGGTTCTCACGGACCGCAGACCCCGCTCACCGGGAACCGATGCCTACCTGTGAAAAGACATACGACGTGATCGTCGTGGGCGCAGGCCACGCCGGCTGCGAGGCGGCCCTGGCCGCGGCCCGCATGGGTCACCCGACCCTGCTCCTCACGATCAACCTGGATCACGTGGCGGTCATGAGCTGCAACCCCGCCGTCGGGGGGCTCGCCAAGGGTCACCTGGTCAAGGAGATCGATGCGCTCGGCGGGGAAATGGCCAAGGCCGCCGACCGGACGGCCATTCAGTTCCGGCGGTTGAACACGCGGAAGGGCGTGGCCGTGCGTGGATCGCGCAGCCAGAACGACCGGGATCTCTATCGAAGACGCATGAAGGCGGTGGTGGAACGCCAGCCCGGCCTGGACGTCCGGCAGGCCATGGTCGAGCGCCTCCTGGTGGAGGACGGGCGTGTCCGGGGCGTGGAGAGCAACATCCACGAGCGGTTTCCAGGGAGAACGGTCATCCTGACCACCGGAACGTTCCTCCGGGGGCTGATCCACGTGGGGCTCGACCGGTTTCCGGCCGGCCGCATGGGCGATCCGCCCAGCAACGGGCTCTCGGGTCAGCTGAGGGAGCTGGGTTTCGAGACGGGCCGGCTCAAGACGGGAACCACGCCGCGGCTCAACGGCCGTACCATCGACTTTCAGGGCCTGGAGGTGCAGCACGGGGATGCGGAGCCCAGGCCGTTTTCCTTCGAGACCACCCGCATCCCCCTTCCCCAGGTGCCTTGCCACATCACCTACACGACCGGAGCCTGCCACGACGCCATCCGGTCCGGGCTCGATCGATCGCCGCTGTTCAGCGGGGTCATCGAGGGGACCGGGGCCCGCTACTGCCCGTCCATCGAGGACAAGGTCGTCCGGTTCGCCGAGAAGCCCAGGCACCAGGTCTTCCTGGAGCCCGAGGGCCTGGAGACCGAGGAGGTGTACCCCAACGGCCTGGCCACGAGCCTGCCCGTGGACGTCCAGGTAGAGATGGTGAGGGCCGTGCCGGGCCTGGAGCGAGCGGAGATCCTGCGGCCCGGCTACGCCATCGAGTACGACTACGTGAACCCGATCCAGCTGAAGCCCTCTCAGGAGACCAAGCTCGTCCGGGGGCTCTATCACGCCGGGCAGATCAACGGGACGAGCGGGTACGAAGAGGCCGCGGCCCAGGGACTCCTGGCGGGGATCAACGCGGTGCTCGCCGTCCGGGGCGAGGGGCCCCTGATCCTGCCCCGGTCCAAGGCATACGCCGGCGTCCTGATCGACGACCTCGTCACCCGGGGGACGTCCGAGCCCTATCGCATGTTCACCTCCCGCGCCGAGTATCGCCTCCTCCTGCGGGAGGACAACGCGGACTTGCGATTGAGGGAGATCGGCCGCGGGCTGGGGCTCGTTCCCGACGACGTCTACCGGGCCTTCCGCCGGAAGCGGGAGGCCATCGGGGGCTTGCTCGAGCGGTTGGAGCGGGTGATCCTGAGACCGGATCCGGGAGTCCAGGACCGGCTCCGCGAGCTGGGCTCGGCCCCCATCAAGAACGGCGTCTCCCTGGCCCTGCTCCTGAGGAGACACGAGATCACCTTCCAGGACCTGAGCCGCTTCGACCCCGCGCTGGAGGGAGTCGAGCCTCGCGTGGCCGAGGAGGTGGAGGTCCAGATGAAGTACCAGGGGTACATCGACCGCCAGGAACGGCAGGTGGAGCGGCTCGGCAGGATGGACGGGGTCCCGATTCCGGAGTCCGTGGACTACCGGCGCGTCCACGGCCTTTCCAACGAGGTGAAGGAGAAGCTCTCCCGGGTGCGCCCGGCCTCCCTGGGGCAGGCCTCCCGCATCGACGGCGTGACGCCGGCCGCGATCATGGCCCTTCAGGTCCACATCAAGCAGGTCCGGGGCGGTGACGGTGCGTCCGGCCCCGGTGAGGCGCAATTTGCGGGGGAACGCGGCCCAACCGTGTCGTCGAATAAAACCCCAGTGTTTTGAGCGGCTTTTGGGATGTTGACGGGCACAATGGTCCTTGACAACCAGCGGGGTTGTGGTACATTTTCCGGTCGCGTACAGATGGATATTCCTTTCCCGAATTCACCCGGGTCAAGGCGGGGGCTCCCTGCCTCGGACCGAGGAGGTCACAGATGATGAAGGTGCTGGTGAGCGACGCGCTGTCGGAGGTGGG
>CAYUBQ010000064.1:0-23274 GCA_964443135.1 uncultured Desulfobacterales bacterium
ACGGTGGTGCCCGAGTCGTCCAGGGACCCGGCTGCGGAACCGTTCATCTCGGTCCGGTCGTAGGCGCCCAGAATGCCGGTGAAGTTACCGGTCATATCGTCGACGTCGCCCGTCCTCTCGTCGAAGGCGGCCCCGTCGATGGGATCGTCGCTCTGGGTGGTGACGGTGCCGTCCGACTCGGTCTCCTCGAAGGAGTAGGTGGAGTCCACGGTCGTGCCGATGGACCAGACCGAGACCGACCCGGCCAGGGCCACGGCGCCGCCGGCGCCGCTCACGCCGTAGGTTTCCACGTCCTTGTAGGAGAGGGCGTTCACGTCCACGTCGTGGGCTGCGTACACCTCGGCGCTGCTTCCGATGTAGGCCAGGGTGTCGTTGCGGATCGTTCCCACGTCCACACCACCCCCGATCCCCGCGAGGCCGCCCGCGAGGCCGCCGGCAAAGGAGAAGACCGTGGCGCTGTTCACTGCGGACACATTGACCGACTGGAGGGCGTTCCGGCCCGTGGCGTCCTTGTTGACCCGGGCGTTGTTGCCGATGTACGCGGTGGTGTCGGACTCGACGGCCTCCACGGTGACGCCGCCGGCCAGCCCGGCGTAGGTACCTCCCGCCGCAGTGGCCGCCACCACGAACACGTCCTCGCTGGAGGCGGCCTGCACGGCCACGCCGCGGAACGCCGCTTCCGTGGTGAACGTGCCGCCCGAGATGCCGCCGTCGTAGATGCTGTCGGTGAGGCTCCCGCCGTTGCCCTTGGCGTCCAGGACCGAGTAGGGGCCTACAAAGGCCTGGGTGTCCTTGTCGATCACCGTGACTCCCACGGCCGCGCCGATGCCGGCGGTCCCGATTCCGATGCCCAGGCTGCCGTCCACCATGAGGGTCTCGGTGTCGTCGCTCGCGGAGACCAGGATGTTGCCCCCGGCCAGGGCCGTGGCCCCGCCGTCGGAGCCGTCACTGTCCCCGATGTAGGCCCGGGTGGTGTTGTCGATGACGATCACCCCGAAAGCCCCGCCCACGGCCACGCTGCCGGAGGCCGCAGCCCCGGCGGCCACCACCAGAACGCTCTCCGAGGCGTGGGCCGTCACCCAGATGTCCTGCTTGGCCTCGATGCGCGCCCCGTCGTCCACGTAGGCCCGGGTGTTGCCGGTGAGGACGGTCACGTCCGCCCCGGGCGTCACGGCCACGGCCCCGGCCACGGAGATGCCCGCGGCGATCCCCAGGTGGTACAAATCGTTTCCTGCAGCCACCAGCACGGACTGGGCGCTGCCCTCGTTCACGTCGAGCACGTTGATTCGGGCGCCGTCGTCAATGTGCGCGAGCGTATTGGTGGTGATCATGTTCACCGAGCCGCTCACGTTGATTCCGACCACACCCGAACCGCCTGCACTGACACCGATGGTCTTGACGTCATCCCGGTTGACCGCGGTCACGGCCACGCCTTTGAACCCGGATAGGGTCTCCGCGTCCGCCGTCCTCTCCATGGAGAGATCCGATCCGAGCAGGTCGTCGGACCCGTCGCCGTCGAGATCCATGGAGTCTCCGCCGGCCGCGCCGATCTCCCCGTCGGCGCCGACCATCACGGCCACGCCCACGTCCGCGGTGCCGCTCTCCGCGCTCAGCTCGTTGTCCTCGTGAAGCGTCAGGGTCGTGTCTGTGACCTCGTCGATCAGGTAGGTGCCGTCGTTGTCATCAGAGCCGGAGACCGAGATGGTCTGACCCGTCTCGAACCCGTCGTCGAGCCAGGAGCCGGAGGCCCGTGTGATGGTGTCCGGGCCGGCGCCGTTGTCCGCAAAGGTCAGGGTGCCCGTCGTCTGCGTGACCGGCTGTGTCCCCACATCAAACGTTCCGGTGTGCACCTCGATGCCGGCCTTGTTGGCTCGGGCGTCCACCCGGGCATTGTCCGCGACGTACGCCTCGGTGGTCTTGGTGATCACGGTCACCCCGACACCTGCGCCGATGCCGGCGACCCCGCCTGCGGCGACATTCCCGGCCACCAGGTCCAGGTCGGTCGAGTCCAGGGCCGAGACCAGAACGGACCCGCCGGCCGAGACCACGGCATCGCCCCCGATGTAGGCCTTGGTGGTGAGATCCAGGGTGTAGACCCCCACGGAACCCGCGACGCCGCCCACACCGCCCAAAGCGGCCGACGCGCTGATGGAGATGATCCTCTCTTCAGAGAGGGCCTGGACCATCACGTCCTGGGCGGCGTTCACCAGGGTGGATGACCCGATAAAGGCCTTTGTGTCCTTGGAGATCACGCCCACGTCCAGACCGGCACCGAACCCCGCCGATCCGTCCCCGACCAGGGCCCCGGCCAGGCTGAAGACGTTCGTGGCGTCCCGGGCCAGCACCCGGACCCGCTGATCCGCCCCCGCCCCGGTGTTGACCTCGTTGACCCTTGTTCCCGTTCCGATGAAGGCATGGGTATCGCCCGTGAGGACCTCCACGGTGAAGGAACCGGCAGTGCTTCCAGTGGCTCCGCCGGCCGCGCCTGCGGCAATGCTCATCAGATCCGTATCGGAGAAAGCCGTCACGGAGAGGCCGTGGAGAAGGGTCCGCTCCGCATAGCCGTCGCCGCCCTCCTCGCCGGTGAACGTCTGGAGGCCGCTGCCGTTGCCCAGGGCGGTGATCCGGGCGTTGGTGCCTATACCCGCGGTCACGGTGCTGTCCTGGACAAACACGGCCACCGATGCCCCGACGCCGGTGGCGCCGATGCCGACGCTCCCCGCGATCATGTCCGTGCCGGTCCGCTCATAAGCGCTGACGTTCACGGTGCCGCCGGCCGCGATCGCGGCGCTGTCCCCGACGAGCGCGGCTGTCCCTGCGCTCCCGCCCTCGGTGGTGCCTTCGGATGCGTCGGTCCCGGCCGTGATGTCGCCGGCGTCGTCGCCCGTCTGGTTCAGGGCGCCCTGGGCGTGCGGGTCCATGTCCGGGTCATCGTAGGCGCCCAGCAGACCGGAGAACTCCGTGGTGGTACCGTCCGCGCTGTCCGTGGTGGAGTCGAACCCGTCGTCGTCCAGCCCGTCCTCGGCCGAGTCGCGGTTTCCGCCGATCACCCAGACCGAGACCGATCCCGCCACCCCCGCTAAGCCGCCGCCCACGCTCGCCGCGATGGTGGTGATATCCTTGGAGGAGACTGCGGACACAGCGACGTTGTCCGCGGCGTACACCTCCGCCCCGATTCCGATGGAGGCCGAGGTGTCGTTGAGCACGACGCCCACATCCACCCCGCCGCCGATACCGGCGATGCCCCCGCCGAGGCCGCCCGCGAAGGTGAAGGACGAGAGGTCGTTCACCGCAACCACGTGAACGGACTGCCCGGCGTTTCTGTTGTCATCCTCCTTGTTCACGCCCGCGTACGCCCCGATCCAGGCCGCGGTGTCCGAGTCGATGACCTCCACGCTGACGCCACCGCCCAGCCCGGCGTACAGCCCGGCTCCGGCCGAGGCGGCCACGGCGGTCACGTCCTCGCTGGTGGCCGCCTGGACCACCAGGCCCCGGGTGGGGATGTCCGTGAAACCGTTCACGTCCATGCCGCCGTCGTAGACGTCCGTGAGATCGGTGGCATTGCCCTTGGCATCCACCACGCTGTAGTGCCCCACGAAGGCCTCGGTGTCCTTGGTGATGGTCGTCACCCCGACGGATCCGCCGACCCCCACCGCGGCAATACCGACGCCCAGGCTGCCCGCAATCATGAGGGTCCGGGTGTCGTCTTCGGCCGAGACCAGGATGTTTCCTCCGGCCCGGGCCACGGCGCCCTCGCCGTCGGTCCCGTCGTCGTCGCCGATGAAGGCCTCTGTGGTGGCGTCGATCACGATCACGCCGAAGGCGCCGCCCACGGCGACGGTGCCGGAGATGGCCGCACCCGCGGACACGGAAACGACCTCCTCGGAGGCGTGGGCTACGACCCCGATGTCCCGCTCGGCCTCCACCACTGCTCCATCGTCCACGTAGGCCCGAGTGGTGTTGGCGATCACGGTCACGTCGGCGCCCGGGGTTACGGCCACGGTGCCGGAGCCTCCGGCGGCCGCGGCCACGCCCAAGTGGTAGGCGTCGTTCCCGGCTGCCATCAGCACGGACTGGAAGGCCCCTTCGGCCCCGTCGTTCCGGGCGTTGATCCGGGCGCCCTCGTCCACGTGGGCCAGGGTGCGGCTGGTGAGCACGGTCACCGACCCGCTCACATTCACCGACACGGTGCCCGACCCGCCCACGCTGGCGGCGATGGTCTTGATGTCGTCGCTGTTGACTGCGGTGACGGCCACGCCTTTGAACCCGGAGAGGGTCTCGGCGTCCGAGGTCCGCTCGGTGGAGAGGCTGCTGCCGCCCACATCCGGAGTCCCGTCGCCGTCCAGGTCCGTGGCTCCGCCGCCCGGGGCCCCCACGCTCCCGTCGGCCCCCATCAGCATGGTAACGCCCACGTCCGCGGTACTGCTCTCCGCGCTCAGCTCGTTGTCCTCGTGAAGCGTCAGGGTCGTGGCCGTGACCTCATCGATCAGGTAGGTGCCGTCGTTGTCGTCGGACCCGGCCACCGAGATGGTCTGGCCCGCCTCGAACCCGTCGGCAAGCCAGGAACCGTCGGTGTCGTTTCGGGTGATGGTGTCCGGATCGGCCCCGTTGTCCGTAAAGGTCAGCGTCCCGGTCATCTCGGGGACGGCCTCGGTCCCCACGGTGAAGGCCCCGGTGTGGACCTCCACGCCGGCCCGGTTGGCCCGGGCGTCCACCACGGCGTCTTCCGCAATGTACGCCTCGGTGGTCTTGACCACCACGCTCACCGCGGCGCCCGCGCCGATGCCGGCGGTCCCGCCCGCGGAGATGTTCCCGGCCACCAGGTCCAGGTCGGTCTCGTCCAGGGCCGTCACCACCACGCTCCCGTCGGCCAGGACCGTGGCCCCGGCGCCGACAAAGGCCCGGGTGGTCAGGGCCAGCGTGTAGACCCCCACGGAGCCGGCCACGCTGACTGACCCGGCAAAACCGGCCGAGGCGCTGATGGATAGGATCTCCTCGTCCGACAGGGCGCGCACGATGACGTCCTGCCCGGCCTCTACGATGCTCGAGGCCCCGATGAAGGCCTGGGTGTCCTTGACCAGCACGCCCACGTCGAGACCCGCTCCAATGCCGGCCGAGCCGCCGCCGGCCAAGGCCCCGGCCAGGGCAAACAGGGACGTGTGATCAGCTGCCGCCACCAGCACCCGCTGGTCCGGATCCAGCCCGTAGGCGCCCTGGTTGATCCGGACGTTCTCCCCGATTTCCGCCTGCGTGGTCTCGAGCAGCACGTCCACCACGCCGGAACCGGCCACGCCGGCCGAGCCGCCGCCCGACCCGCCGATGGCCATGGCCAGGACGTCCTCGTGAGAGACCGCGGTGACCACCACACCGCTGGTCTCCTCCTCCACCCAGCCGTCGTTCCACTCGCCCGTGGCCGCCTGAACGCCCGTCCCGGCCCCCAGGGCCGTGATCACGGTGTTGTCGCCTACCGAGGCGGTCACGGAGTCCGTGTGGACCAGCACCACCGCGGCGATGCCCACGCCCGCGGAGCCGCCGATGGAGAGCTGCCCTGCGATGTCGACCATGTCGAAGTCGCCCCGGGCCGCCACCATGACGTCCCCGCCGGCCGTGATGGTGGAGCCGGCCAGCACGGAGGCGTCCGTGTGCGTAGTGATCACGTACACGCCGGCCGACCCGGCCACCCCGGCGCTCCCGCCGATCCCCAGGTTGGCCACGCCGGAGATCATGCTCTCGCTCGACACCGCTTGGACGGTCACGTCGTCTTCGACCGCGACCTCCCCGCCGACCCAGGCCTCGGTGGTCTTGGTGATCACCTCCACGTCGGCGCCCGCACCGATGCCGGCCGACCCGCCCACGCCGGCCGTGCCCACCACGGAGATCACGGAGGTGTCGTCTCCCGCCAGGACGTGGACGCCCTGGCCGGCGCCCGCTCCGGTGTTGTCGCCGTTGATCACGGCATGGTCGCCGATGGAAGCCCGCGTGTTTTCCACCAGAACGTCCACCACGGCCGAGCCGGCCACGCCGGCCGAGCCGCCGCCGGAGAGCCCGGCCGCTACCGCCAGCACGTGCTCGCTGGATGTGGCGGAGACGTTGAGCCCGTGGGCATATTCCGTGTCCCAGGCGTCCGTGGCCTTGCCCATGACCCCGGCATTGGCCGCCACCCCGTCACTGAGGGAGGCGTCCGCGGTCAGGGTGAGCGTGTCGTCCGTGACCGCGTCGATCACGTACCGGCCGCTGTTGGCTCCCGCGTTGGTGACCACGATGGTCTGCCCGGCCACGAACCCGTCGTCCACCCAGCTTCCCGTGGCCCGGGTGATGGTGTCGGCATCCCCGCTGTCCGCAAAGGTCAGGGCCGGCACGGACTCGGCCATGGAGGCGCTTTCCCCTGTCATCGTTTCGACACGGGCGTCCCCGGCTGTTTCATCCGTGAGGGCGTCTGCCGCCGACAAGGTCAGGGTGAGCCCGTCCTCGCTGATGTCCGCGATCTCATATTGACCGTCGTTGCCTGCGGTGCCGCTCACCTCGATGGTCTGGCCGGTCTCGAATCCCTCGTCCGTCCAGCTCCCGCCGGAGCGGGTGATGGTGTCGGCATCACCGCTGTCCGTAAAGGTGAGCTCCGGCGTCTCCGTGGCCAGCTGGACGCTCTGGCTCCCGGTGCGGCCGTCCGCCTGGATCACCGCCGGGTCGCCCAGCCCGAGGGCTGTGATCTCCGCGCCGGATCCGATTTTCGCCTCCACGGTGTCCGTGTGCACGAGCACCACGGCCGACGCCCCGACCCCGGCCTTGCCCCCGCCCGAGAGCTGCCCGGCGATGCCGATGATGTCAAAGGTCCCGTCCGCGGCCACCACCACATCGCCGTTCGCCTCCACCACGGCGTTGTCGCCGATGGTCGCCCGAGTCTGGGTCACGTCCACGTACACACCGACCGAGCCCGCAATACCGGCCTTCCCCCCCACGCCCGCATTGCCGACCACGGAGATGATGTCTTCGCTGGAGTCCGCCGTGACCCTGACATCGTCCGCCGCACGCACGATCGTGCTCCCGCCGATGGTGGCCCGCGTGTCCTTGGTGATCACGCCCACGTCCACCCCGGCGCCGATCCCGGCCTTGCCGCCCAGGCCGGCCGAGCCGGCCACGCTGACGATGTCGGTGAAGTCCTCGGCCGAAACGGTCACGTCCTGGTCCGTGTGAGCCCCCGTGTTGTCCTCGTTGATCCGTGCGCCCGCGCCGATGGAGGCCCGGGTGGTCTCGGAAAGCACGTTCACCACGGCCGAGCCGCTGGCGCCCACCTTGCCCCCGCCCGAGGCGCCCGCGGCGATGGTCAGGAGATCCTCGCTGGAGAGGGCTGAGACCTCCACCCCGTCGGCCCCCAGGGCGGTGATCACCGCGCTGTCCCCGATGCGCGCGGTCACCGAATCGAGGTGCACGATCACGGACGCGGAGATGCCGAAGCCCGCGTTACCGCCGAATCCGGCGGTGCCGGCGATGGTGTGGAGGTCCGCGTGGCTGTCCGCCGTCACGGACATCGCCCCCCCGGCGGTCACCCGTGCGTTGTCCTCCACAGCCGCCAGGGTGGAGCCGGTCAGGGTGAGCACGGTGGCCGCCCCGTTGACCTGGACCTTGCCGCTGCCGCCCACGCCGGCCGCCACCATCCACACGGTCTCGTTCAGGTCGGCGTCCACCTTCACATCGCCGTCCGCCGCCACCACGGTGCCGGATCCGATGTACGCGTCCACGTTGCGGTCGTAGACCAGCACCCCGGCCGCCGCACCGATCCCCGCCTTCTGGGAACCCGAAGCCGACCCGCCCACGATGACGACGTTGCTGTCCTGATCGGCCGTGACATAGACCGAGCCGAGATGGGCGGCGTCTCCGTTGTCCGCCGCAATGGTCGCATTGCCGCCGATGGAGGCCTCCAGGTCGGTCTCCAGCACGCTGGTCACCGCAGAGGCGGCCAGGGCGAACTTGCCGCCGCCGGACCCGCCGGCCGCGATCAGGTACAGGTCGTCCTCGGCCGTGGCATCGACAAGGACGCCGCGGCGGCCCGACCAATCACCGTCAGGATCGTCCACGGCCGTACCGTTGCCGTAGGCCGTGATCCGCGCCCCGTCGCCGATGGAGGCCGTGACGTCCCGGGTGATGATGTTGGTCACGATGGAAGCCCCGACCCCGGCCTTTTTGCCGCCCGAGGCCTGCCCGGCCACCACCACGAAGAAGTTGGTGTCGTCGGCGTCCACCAGCACGGATCCTTCCGCATCGACCACCGCACCGCCGTCGATGGACGCGTCGACGTCGGTGGTGATCACCTGGACGGAGACCGAACCGGCCAACCCGAGGCCTTGCCCGCCGATCCCCACGGACGCTGCAAGCGAAACCAGCCACTGCCGGCTCTCCGCAGCCACCAGGACATTGCCGCCGGCGTCCACGGTCACATTGCTGCCGATGGAGGCCTGGGTGGTGTTGTCGATCAGGGAGAAGTCGACGGCGGCGCCGATGCCGCCCTTGCCGGAAATGGAGACCCCGCCGGCCACGCTGATGACCATTGTGTCCGTTGCGGCATCCACCAGGACATCCTCATCGACCGTGACCACGGTGTTGCCGCCGAGCTCCGCAGTGGTGTCGTTCTCGACAATGTTGACATTGGCCGACCCGGCCACGTTCACGTTCTTGCTTTTGGGCTTGGCACCGCTCGCGCCGGCGGACACGGCGATGAGCAGGTCGTCCGAAAGGGCCTCGATGTCCAGCCCGGCTGCGTTGATTTCGACGTTCTCGGTGAAGGCCTCGGTGTTGCGGGTGAGGTCGTTCAGGGAGAACGCCCCGGCAAACCCGCCGCCCTTGGGCGCGGTGGAGATGGTCACGGCCCCCGTGCCCACCACGGCCAGGGCGCCGTTTTCCGCGGAGACCCCCACGTCCCCGGTAGCGTCCACCAGGGCGATGTCGCTGATGTAGGCCTGGGTGTCATCCGAGACCAGGTTGACCGCCACGGCACCGGAGATGCCCACCCCGGAGCTGGTCTTGGTCTGGGCCTCCTCCGGCTCCCGGGCCAGGCCCGGCAGCGGGATGCCGCCGAACGGAGGCTGCCACCCGGGCGTGGTCTTCTTTTCCCCGCCCGCCGTGGACCCGGCCACGGTGAAGTTGAAGAGGGTCTCGGAGGAGACCGCCTCCACGTCCACGTCCCCGCCCGACGTCACCCGGCCGTCCCCGGTGTAGGCGCCCGACGTGACCTGGTCGCCGATGAAGGCCCGGGTCACGTGGTCCACGTCGTTGATCGCCACGCTGACGCCGAAGGCGAGCTTGTCCCCCTTGGAAACGGCGCCGGCGATGTTGACGCCGAAGTAGCTGCTGTCGGCGTGAACCGAGACGTTTCCGGCTGCGTCCACCCGAGCCCGGTCTTCGATGAAGGCCAGGGACGTGTTGTCCACGTCGCTGACGGCCACGGACCCGTTGAGCCCGAACTTGCCCTTGCTGCCGGACTGGGTGATGGTGACGACGAAGTTCTCCGCGTCGGAGGAGACCAGGACCTCGTCCACGCCGGTGACCGCCACCCCGTCGGCGATGTGGGCGCTGGAAGCGTTCTCCTGCCAGATCCCGTTGAACGTGCCGCCCGCGGCTCCCCCGGCCGACTCGGCGTTGGTCCCGCCGGTGAAGAGCTTCTTGACGAAGTCGACGGCCTGCCAGATCCCGCCGACGTTGACGGTATCGAGCTCGGCGTCGGCCTGGACGGTCAAGCTGCCTTTGTTGGCGGAATCCGTGTACTGGACCTGCACCCCCTCGTCCAGGTAGGCCTCGGCCGCGTTGTCGTAGGTGAAGATGGCGGCGCTTCCGCTGATGGCGAGCTTGCTCCCGCTGCTCGCATCCTTTCCCGATCGGGCCCGGGCAATGGCGGCCACGTTGGTGGTGGCCATGTGATCCGGGGCGAACAGGTCGCCCGCGGCGATCAGGGGGGTGACCGCCTGCATGCCGCTCGAGAACAGGTCGTTGGCGAACACCGAGGACCCCCAGTCGTAGGAGTCCTCGAAGAAGTCGACGAACCCCGTGACCTCGGGGAAGGCGGGGAAGGTGAAGTTCTGGAACGCGTACCAGATGTCGGTCAGGTAGGTGACGTAGCGGAACGGGTCGGGGTTGATGGAGGTGGCGGTCACGTTCAGGTCCCCGGGGAGCCCGATGGAGGCCCCTTCCCCCACGAAGGCTCGGGCTTCGCTCTGGTAGTCGGCATAGAGCACGGCGCCGCTGAAGCTGGTCTTGGTCTGGATGTCCGCGATGCTGACGGCCTGGAGCCGGGCGTTGTCCTCGTTGTAGGCGTCCACGGACACGTTGCCGGCAGATTTGATGACCGCGTCCGGTGCGATGCTCGCCTCC
Source organism: uncultured Desulfobacterales bacterium (assembly GCA_964443135.1). Lineage (GTDB taxonomy): Bacteria > Desulfobacterota > DSM-4660 > Desulfatiglandales > HGW-15 > JAIPEI01. Next base: position 10,360 of record CAYUBQ010000064.1, read on the forward strand.
ACCGTGCTGTCCGAGAACGCCACCGTGACCGCCCCGGACAGGGAAAAGGCCCCGTAGCCCTGGCCTGAGTCCTGCTGGGCCTTGTCCGTGGCCTTCTTGAGCTTGACGCCGAACTTGTCCCCGAGCTTGCTCTTGATCTTCTCGGAGGTGGTGTCGTCCTCGCGGACCTTGGAGAGGGTCTTGGACAGGTTGTTCTCGAAGATCGTGGTGGCGCCGACGCTCACGTCCCCGCTGGTCGCGGTGACGGTCCCGCCCAGGGCGGCCACGGCCTCGGAGTCGTACTCGGAAAACGTGAAGGAGACCGCCACGCCGAAGTTCTTGGCGGGCTTCTTGGTGTCCGCCTTGGTGGCGGTGGAAAAGGTATTGGCGATGTCCGCGCTCACCCCGACGCTGCCGGCCGTGATCTGGGCGGTGTCGGCCACGGTGGCCGTGCTGGTGGAGCTCGCAATCCCCACGCCCACGGAAAGGGAAGGCCCGGGCACGGTGACCGTGGTGATTTTGGCGTACCACTGGCCGAACGCATTGATCCCGGCGTTGGACGAAGCGCTCACGTCGAGGATATTGGACACATCCGCGGCCAGACCGAAGGCGCCGCCGGATGTAACGGTGGTGTAATCCCCGATCACCGCGGCGGCCTCCGCGTGGGAGATGCCCACGGCCACCCCCAGGATGATGCTGCTGGCCGCCGCGCTCACCTGGCTGTCGGAAAACGCGGCGATGTCCACCTTGCCCCCGGCGTCGAGGAGGGTTCCGTCGGCGGCCGTGCCGTACACGTCGACCCGGCTGTCGGCCGCCCCGCGGATCACCTCGGCCGGCATGACCCCGAGAAAGGAGGCCAGGCTCTCCGCAGCATCAATGGCGAACGCCCCCACCTCCAGCATGGTCTGGGCGAACCCCGCGGAGAAGTACCCTTTGACGCCCCCGCTCCCGTCCCGGGCGACGAGCGGCACGTTCTCGGCCGTGAGGTCGGCGTAGATGGAGACGCCGTCGGCGTCGTCCTCCTGCTCGAGCTCCTCCCCGGCCGCCAGGTAAAGTCGGTAAGAATCAACCTCGTCGATGAGGTAGGTCCCGTCGTTGGAGTCGGACCCCCGGATGGTGACGGTCATGCCCGCCTGGAAGCCGTCGTCCGTCCAGCTCGTGGTGGCGGCGTCGCTCCGGCTGATCCAGTCCCTGGCATCACCGGCCGCCTCGTGAAACGTGACGTCCGGGCTGCCCGACAGGCTGGCCAGGGCCGTCACCACAGAGATCCCCCCCGAGGCGGTCTCGGCCGTGAGCACGGTCCCGGCCTCCAGGGTCAGGGTCTTGCCGTCGCCCGAGACCGACGCAACCACGTAGGTGCCGTCGTTGTTGGCCGTGCCGCTCACCGTGATCCGGTTGTCGGCCGCAAACCCGTCCGCGGTCCAGTCGCCGATCGTCCGGGTGACGGTCCGGTTGGCCTGGTCGAACGCCAGCGTCTCCTGCACCGCCTGCAGCTCGCCGTAGGACGTGGATTCCACGACCTTGAGGCCTCGAACCCCGGCCGTGCTCATCACCTCGACGTCGCCGCTCGTCTCCGCGGTCAGTGCGGCCGTGGCCGACAGGGTGAGGATCAGCCCGTCGTCGGAAATGGACGAGATCGTGTAGGTGCCGTCGTTGCTTCCGGAACCGGCGATCCGGATCTCCCGGCCCGCCTCGAAGCCGTCCGCCCACCAGCTGCCCTTGGACCGGGTGATGGTGTCGGCGGTCCCGGCGTCGGCGAAGGACAGCTCCGGCAGCAGGCCGCTCATCTCCACGTCGTACGCACCGGACACATCGGCCTGCGCCACATCCGCCTCGGTCGTCAGCGTGTCTCCGGCCTCCAGGGTCAGGGTCAGCCCGTCCCCGCTGATGGCATCGATGGTGTAATAGTCGCCTTCGTCCGCGTTGTCGTTGTCGTTGAACTCCGTGCCCGAGACGAGGATCAGGTCTCCCGTCCGGAAGCCGTCCTCGAACCAGGACCCGGCGCTGCGGGTGATCGTGTCGGGCGCCGACGCGTTGTGGGTGAACGTCAGGTCCGGGGGCGCTTCGGACAGGTTGGCCCTGCTCTCGTTCACCAGCACGGCCTCGTCGGAGAGGGTCAGGACCTTGCCGGTCCCGTCGATGGACGCGATGGTGTAGAAGTCGTCGTTGCTCTCCGTGCCGGTGACGTCGATGGTCATGCCGGCGGTGAATCCCTCGTCGATCCAGCTGCCGGTCGCCCGGGTGATGGTGTCGGGTCCCGCGTCGTTGTGGGTGAAGCTCAAGCCCGGCGTGGTGTGCTGCAGGTAGCCCTGGATCTCCTTGACCGAAACCCTCTGGGCACCGGTTTCGCCGGTGAGGAGATCGTTGGCCGAGAGGGTGAGCCGGTCACCGGTTACGGCGGTGATCGTGTAGATGCCGTCGTTGTCCGAGGAGAACTCCACCAGGATCTTTCGGCCCACCTCGAACCCGTCTTCGATCCAGCTCCCCGCGGACCGCACGATCTGATCCGCTGAGCCGTTGTTCACGAAGTCCAAGTCCGGCGACACGGGCTGCAGCTCGGCCTTGTCCTGCGGGTCGCGGGTGATGGAGGCCTGATCGGTGGCTTCGCTTCGCAGTTGGGCGTCGCTCTCCAGCGTGAGGGTCAAGCCGTCGGCGGAGACGGCGTCGATGAGGTAGGTGCCGTCGTTGGACGAGGAGCCGGACACGATGATGGTGTGGCCGGCCAGGAAGCCGTCGTCCGCCCAGCTGCCGTAGGCCCGGGAAATGATGTCATTCGTTCCCGCGTCGGCAAAGGCGATCTCGGGTACGGCATTGGCCAGGGCGGCCCCCTCGGCCGAGGTCACGGTGACGCCGGATGCGGTCTCCCCGGCCAGCACGCTGTCCGCGGTCAGCACCAGGGTGGCGCCGTCCGTGCTGATACTCTCGATGGTGTGATCCCCGTCGTTGCTCCCGGACCCCGTGACCTGGATCTCCTGGCCGGGCAGGAAGCCGTCGTCCCGCCAGCTGCCCGCCTCGCGGGTGATGGTGTCGTTTGCGCCGGCGTCGGCGAAGGTGAGCCGGGGCGTGGTCGCCTCCAGCACGGCCTGGCCGTCCTGGTCGTCCTCGGCCACGGTCAGGTCGGAGGAGATCTCGTCGGTCAGGGTGTCCGGGCCGCCGGAGAGGTGCAGAGTGAGGCCGTCGCCGGAGATGCCGTCGATCGTGTACTTGCCGTCGTTGCCCGAGCCGGACCCGCCCACCAGGACGGACATGCCGGCCAGGAAGCCGTCGTCCTGCCATCGTCCGGCATCCCGCGTGAGGGTCGCCGCCGCAGCCGAAAGGGTCAGCTCGGGCTGGTAGGCGGTGATCGCGTCCACGCCGTCGTCGGTCTCGCGGACGTCGACGTCGGTCGTGTCTTCCTCCAGGGCCAGGGTCCCGTCAAGGGTCAGCACCCTTTCCGTGACGGCCGTCAGGGTATACTCGCCGTCGTTGCCCTCGGAGGACCCGGAAAGGGAAACGACCTGTCCGGTGAAGAACCCGTCCTCCAGCCAGCTGCCGGTATCGCGGGTCACGGTGCTTCCGTCCAGGCTCAGGGTGGACCACGGGCTCAGCTCCGCGTCGGTCTGCTTGTAGGCCTGCTCCAGGGTGATGCCGGCGGCGGTCTGTCCTTTGAGCTGCTCCTCCTCGATCAGGGTCAGGGTGGTTCCGGTGACCGCGGCGACCTCGTAAACCCCGTCGTTGTCCGGCGCCCCGTCGGTGTCGTCGTCGGGCGTGCCGGAAACCCGCACCATCATGCCCGCCTCGAACCCGTCCGCCGCCCAGCTCCCCGCGTCCCGGGTGATGGTGTCGGCTGCGTCATCGTCGTGGGTGAAGGTGATCTGCGTGGAGGCCGGCTCGGTGAACCGGGCGGTCACACCCTCGACGGAGATGCCTGCCACCGCCTCCCGGCTGCGCTCCACGGAATCGCCGCCGGTCAGGGTCAGCTTGCCGGCCGTCACGTCGTCGATGGTGGCCTCGATGTCGGCGCCGCCCTCCAGGAAGCCGGAGATCAGGATCCGCTGTTCGTCCTGGAACCCGTCGGCGATCCAGCTCCCCGTGGAACGGGTCAGGGTGTCCGGGTCCGTCTCGCTGTGGACGAAGTCGATGGTCACCGCCCCGCGCTGGTCGTCCATGACCACGGGAGAGGCCTCAATGGAAGCGCCCTGGGTGCCGCTCTCGGCGGTGAAGGTCTCCTCTACGGTCAGGGTGTCGGTGTCGATGCTGAGCACGTTGTAGGAGCCGTCGTTGCCCGTGGTGCCGGAGACGTGAATCGTCATGCCTGAGACGAAGCCGTCCTCGGTCCAGCTCCCCGTATCCCGCGTCAGCGTGCTGCCGCTGAAGTCCAGCTCGGTGGTCGCCTGCTCGACAAAGGCCGCCTTGCGCTCGACAATGGTCAGGCCGACCTTGCCGGCCTCGTCCATCAGGGAGTCCCCGGCGTCAAGGACGAGGGCCGTACCCGTTACGGCACTTACGGTGTAGACCCCCGCGTTGGCCGTGGGCCCGGAGACCGCAATCTGCTGGCCGGTCTCGAACCCGTCCTCGATCCAGCTCCCCACGTCCCGCTGGATCTCGTCCGCATCCCCCTTGTCCACGAACGTGACCGCCGGGTTGAACTCCGCGGACATGGCGGTCAGGGAGGAGAGGGCCGCAAAGTCCACCTCCAGATCGCTGTCCCGGACGTTGCTGGAATCGGCCTTGATGACGATGTCGTTTCCGGCCCGGATCTCGGAGGAGATGATGTCGATGTCGGTCTCGGCGACATTGTTGTCGTAAAAAGGGACCAGGTCTTCCCAGGTGGTCTCCGCGTTGGCCAGGGCGAGCAGGGAGAACGACCCTTCCACAAAAATCTGGGCGTCCTCCACAATGATGGTGGGCGCCGAGATGGTGAGGTTGAACAGCTCCTCGTTGGAGCCCGAGATGCCGTTCAGGGTGACCGTGCCCGAGGACAGGATGGCCAGGGAGTCCGGATCCTCGTCGGCATCGCCCACAATCCCGCCGGTGATGGTGAGGTCCCCGTCCACCTCCAGCGTGCGGGTCCCGTCCACCGTGACCAGACCGTACTCCCGGTCCCCGGTTTCGGTGACGTCGCTGCCGACGAACAGGTCGTTGAAGAGATGGTGGTAGTCCGTGTTCCCGTCCATGAACAGGGCGGAGGCCTCCACCAGGCCGGTGGTGTACTCCAGGGTCCAGTCCCCGCCCAGGGCCTCGCCGCCGGTGTCGTCCGTGGAGGCGGCCACGTCCGCGCCGGTGAGGGCGCCCAGGCGGTCCACGAAGGAGACACCCGTGTCACCGGCCGCCACGTTGCACCCGTAGAGCAGGATGTCCCCGCCCGGTCTCAGGGCGTTCTTCCAGGTCCCAAGCTCGGAAGCGTTCTCGTCCAGCTCGGCCCGGCGCACCTGGCGGTTGCCGAGGCGCAGCACGCCCGCACCGCCGTGGGAGAGGATGTGCACGGCCCCGGCGTCCCGGGTCCGCTCCAGGGTCTCGGTGATCCGGGCCAGACCGTCCTCGTCGGGATTCAGCACCACCACCTTGTAGCGGGGCTGCGTCTCCTCCCCGGCCCCGTCGTCCGTGTCCGTAACGGCCTCGACCCCTTCGTCTTCCCGCACTTCCGGGCCGGTCAATACGCCTTCCTCGCCGGCCGCTTCCCCGTCCCGGGGCTGAGTGTGGATGTCTTGCTCATCGGCCGCAGGCTCGTCCGGTTCCTCTTCCTGGGCCCACTGGCCCAGGTCGATCTCGGCGCCCTGGGCCCTCAGGTCGTCGAGCAGGCTCTCCGCCTCCGGGATCGAGGCGTCCACGAAGACGATCTCCACGGCCGCGTCCCGGGAGGCCCAGTAGGCGGCTTCAGCGGAAAGGAGCCCTTGGTCCGGCGCCTGCCCGGCCGCCGTGACAGCTGCGGTACCGCGCTCCCCTTCGGGCTCGGTTTCAGAGTCCGCTCCCGCGGTCGGAGTGGAACTCTTGTCAGCCTCGGCGTCCTTTTCCCCGGTCTCCGGGGTCGAGGCGGCTGCGTCCCGCCCCTCTTCATCCGCCGACCCCTCCGGCGGGGCCTCCTCCTGGGCGGAGGCGTCGTCCCCGCTGTCGCCCTCCTGCGGGGCCGGGGAAGAAGCCGAGTCCTCGGGAGGCGGGCTCTCCGCCCCGTCGCCTTCCTGGTTTTCAGCCGGGGCCTCGGCATCGGTCTCAGCTACGACCTGCTGCGTGTCGGGCAGGGGCTCGGGGTGGTCCTGGAGGTCCTGACCCGCCAGGACCGGATCCGCCGACAGGAGCAGCCTTTTTTCCAGGGTCTCGAACTGGATCTTCCGGCGGCTGCCGCCGTTTCCCGAGGAACGGTTCTTCCTGGAGCGTTGTTTGCGCCTGCCTGCGAGCTTTTTGATTCGTTTCAACATGGTTCGGTTCTCCGAACGAAAATCAGCAGAAGAATGACCGACGAAACACGAAAATATACGGAGTTTCGCGCTTTTTCTTTGCTATCGGCCGTCGGCTGTTCAATTTCAGCTCTCCCCCCTCACTCCAGCCACTCGTTGACCTCGGTCAGGGCGTTCACCGTGAGGGTGCCCACGGCCCCTTTCAGACGGAGGCTGTTCAGGAGATAGTCGTACTGCGCTCTGGCGTGGTCCTGCCGGGCGAGGTGGAGGTCCCGCTCCGCGTCCAGGACCGCCAGGCTGGGAAAGAGGCCGGAACGGAATCCCCGCCGCTTGGCCTCCACGGCGACCCGGTGGGAGAGGACGGACTCCCGGAGGGCCCTGGCGCTCTGAATGGCGGCCTTGACGCCCAGGAAGGCGGCCTTGGTCTCCCGCCGCAGGGCGCGCTCCTCCCGCTCCAGCTCCTTTTTCGCCGCCTTGTGCAGGGTGCGGGCCTCCCGCACCTTGGACATCACGCCGAACCCGTTGAAGATGGGGATCTTCAGCTGCACCATGCCCTCCCAGGTCTGCACGTCGCTCTCGCCGCCGAAGAGCGATCCCCCCTCGTCGTCGCGGTTCAAACGCCCCACCAGCTCGAGCCTGGGCATGTGACCCGCGTTCTGCCGGGAGATCTCCCGTCTGGCCACCTCCACCTCCTGGCGTCTCGCCTCCAGGGTGGGGTTCTGCTCCTCGGCCGCGTCGATCCAGGAGCCCGCATCGTCCGGGTCCGGGGGCGCCAGCAGGTCGTCGAGGGGTGAGGTGGAGCCGGGAGGCGGTTCTCCGGTCTCCCCGGGCCCGGATTCCGGCCGGCGGGTGATCGCGGCCCTGTAAGCGTCCCCCTCCAACGGCTCCTCCTTCAGGGTTTCGAGCTCATCGATCCGTTCGCCCGTCAGCTCGCGGAGGGCCTCCAGGGCGTCCTCCATCCGGTTGTGCGCCTCGGCCTTCCGCGCCTGGACGTTCGCCAGTCGCGCCCGGGCGTCGTGATAGTCCGTGATGGGCGCGAGGCCGTTCCGGTACCGGCCCCGGGCCAGGTTGAAGTGGGCCTGGACCGCCTCCTCCTCGGCCTGGGTGAAAACGAGATCGTCACGGGCCTCCAGCGCCCCCATGTACGCCTCGGCCGCCCGCAGCATGAGGTCCTGCTTCGCCGCCTCGAACGCCAGGTCCGCACCCCGCACCTCGTGCTTCGCCTGCATCACGCCGACGATGGAGTCGTACCGCCACAGGGGCTGGGTCAGGGTCAGGGTGTAGCCGCGGGTGGGGTATCGGGCCTCGCCCGATCCGAACACCGCCACCTCGCTGGAGAGGATCTGCTGCTCCCTCCGCTGGTAGCTCGCCTCCGCCTCCAGGGTGGGCAGCAGGTCCGCATAGGCCTGGTTGAGCGTCTCCGGCGACGCCTCGTGGCGGAACTCCTGGGCCTGAAACCGGGGATCGTTTTCCAGGGCCAGGTTGTAGACCGAGAGCAGGTCCGCGGCGGACGCGCCCGCGGGGTGCAGCACCCACGGGAGGAAAAGGATCCCCATCGCAAGGAGGCAAAGGATGGGGCAACGTACACCTGAGCTGCACTCGAAACGCCCTTCCTGCCGGTCCATAAACACTCCTCCCCGTCGCCTTTTCGTCCTTCCGAAAAGCGAATCGGGTCATTGATTGTATTTTTCTGTTCTCAGGGTGCCTGTGGTGCTCGATTCAGAAGGCATCTCTTTTCAGGAACAGTTGGTAACTCAGCAAGAAAGTCTCGTTCTGCGTCAGCACAAGTCCTCAGAATTGCCTTCCTGCACACCGCGTGGGGGGCTTGGTGCGCCGTTCCATCCCTCTGGACCGCTGGAATGGAACGAAACAACTTACCAGAATGTGGAATCATTTTACACGGCTTCGGGGGGGCGGCACCAGCCTTTTTCGTGTGAAAATGGTGAAAATCGAGAGGAGCGTCCCGGTCCGGCCCCAGGCGGAGATGCCAAGCCTTTCATAGTCATTCTCGTTACCTACAGAACAGCCCGAAGCCTTGCCAGCCGGTTTTCCAGGCGGTCCCTCGTGGAGGACGGGAGGTCGCAGGCGGCCAGGACGAAGTCCGCGGTCCGGACCACGGTCTTCAGCCTCGGCCGCTTGGGAAGGGTTCGGAGGTCGAGGTACTTGTCCAGGGTCTGGGTCCGCTCGTAGCCGTCCGGGGTGACGTAGACCCGCCAGAGCTTCGACTCCCCGGCAAGCTCCACCCTGCCCCCCCCGGTGGACTCCTTCCAGTAGTCCAGGGCCGCGTTCATCACCTCCACGGCGAAGGCACGCCGCTCCTCACTGTCCACGTCGCCCTTCAGCGTCCTGGCCATCTCCTCCAGGGCGGCGTCCACGGCCTTGAGCTCGCCGAAGGCCCGGCTCGTCTCCGGGCCCTTTTCGAGGAGGCCGTTCAACCCCTCTTCCAGGTCTCGAATCCGGCTCCGGTTGCGGTTCAGCTCCTCGACCAGGGCGGCCACGGGAAGGGGAACGGCATCGGAGCGGTCCTCACTTCCGCCGGAGGCCTTCGGCGGCACGACCAGAAGGCTCAACGGTTCGTCCTCCATCTCCAGGGGGAGAACGTGCACGTCTCGAACCAGGGGGGTTGTGTCGCGGGTTTTGAGGGCAATGTCCGCGTAGCGGCGGGCCCCTGCGCCTGCATCCTGCGCACTTTGCAGGTTGCAGAGGAGCTCACCGGCCGCCCCCTGCCCCGAGCCCGACCCGGAACCCGACACCAGAACGCACTCGAAGGTGCGCCCCAGGAGCTCCTCGGAGGGTTGCCCGATCAACGCTTCAAAGGCGCGGTTGCAGAAGGTGATCTCGCCGTTCTCGTTGACGGCGAGAAGGGCCTCGTCCACGTGGTCCAGCATCCGGGAAAGACGCCTCTGGGTCATACGCATCTCCTGCTCGGCCTGTTTCCGCCTGTTCATCTCCTCTTTCAGATGCTGATTTTCCCGAAGGGTTTCAAAAGCCTCGCGGACCTCGAGCTGAGCGCGCACCCGGGCCGCCAGCTCGGCGCGGGCGAAGGGCTTGGTCAGGTAGTCGTTGGCACCCGACTCGAACCCCTCCACCAGGTCGTTGACCCGGTTCCTCGCCGTGAGCAGGATGACGGGAAGCTCCGCGGCGGTGTACCGCTCGCGCAGGACGCGGCACACCTCGAGCCCCGTCATGCCGGGCATCATGACGTCCAGCAGCACCAGGTCCGGCGCTCCCTCCCGTTCCACGGCGTCCAGAAACTCGGATCCGCGCGAGGCGCTCCGCACGCGGATCCCGCCCAGGCCCAGGTGGTTGCGCACCACCTGGATGTTGATCGGCTCGTCGTCCACGATCCAGACCCGGGGGGCGCCTTCCGGGACCTCCGCCGCCTCGAGGGGCTCGACGGGCTCGTCCGCCCCCGGGAAGCCCGCTTCCTCCAGGGAGGGGCCGACCGGACCCGGGCCGCTGAAAACGGAAGGTCCGGCCTCGGACGCCGGCATCCCGCTGCTGACCGGGATGGCGAAGGTGAAGGTGCTCCCCTTTCCCTCCTCGGAGTGGACCCGGATCTCCCCTCCGTGGAGCTCGACCAGCCGCTTCGTGATGCTCAAACCGAGACCGGTGCCCCCGAACTCCCGGGCGGCCGAGGCATCCCCCTGCTCGAAGGAATCGAATATGGCCTCGCACCTTCCCCGGGGGATCCCGACGCCCGTGTCCTCCACGGAGACCCTCACCATCCCGTTCTCCTGCACCGCCGACAAGCGGATCCTCCCCTCTCGCGTGAACTTGACGGCGTTCCCCACCAGGTTGAAGAGGATCTGTTGCAGCCGGTCCTCGTCCCCCTCCAACGGGGGGAGGGTGGCGGGCAGGTCGTTGCTCGTGACCAGGCCCTTGGCCCGGGCCAGGGGCTCCGATACCCGCAGGACCACATCGGCCACGGAGCGGAGATCCACGGGCCGGGTGCGAAGCGGCAGGTCCCGGTTCCGGAGCCTGCTGAAGTCGAGGATGTCGTTCACCAGGTTGGAGAGGCGCCGTCCGCTCGCGGCGATCATCTCCAGGTTCCCGGTGGCCGCGGGACCGAGGCGGCCGGCGGCCCCTGCCAGCAGGGACTCGGCAATGCCGACGATACCCGAGAGCGGCGTGCGGAGCTCGTGGGAGGTGTTGGCCATGAACTCGTCCTTGAGCCGGTCGACCTTCTGCAACTCCCCCGTGAACCGTTCCTGGGCCGCCAGGGCCGCCCGGTGGGCCCGGAGCTTCTCCCGGCGCTCCTCGGCGATCCGGTCGGCCAGGGCAAAGGCCAGGAAGGTCACCTCCAGGGCCGAGCCGATCTCGATGGCGTAGCCGGTCAGAAATCCGGCGGGGAGCCAACCGAACCCCCGGAGGGCGTATGTGATCCCCCCGATCACGTAGACCGTGACGGCCGCCAGGAAGTAACGTGCGGGACGGTAGCCACGGGCCACGCAGACGGCCGCGATCCAGATCACCGTCGCGCCCTCGAGAACGATGCAGGCGTGGCTGAACTCGATGACCCCCCTGTACCATCCCGCCAGGGCCGCCAGAGAGCTCAGGGCCGCCTGAACCATGAACAGGGAAAGGAGTCGGTTCAGGCCGGGCGTGTGCTCGGAGGTGCGCAGAAAGGACTTGGAAAACCAGGCCAGCGAGAACCCCATGAGGCCCATGAAGAAGAGGATGCTCTGATTCGCCCACCAGGGCTGCTTCGGCCAGAGGTACTCGAAGCCCAGCCCGTTGAGGGAGGCCAGGAAGAAGAGCGTGGAGCCAGCGTAGAGGACGTAGAGGAGAAAGTTCCGGTCCCGGATCGCCAGAAACAGGAACAGGTTGTAGAAGACCATCACCAGCATGACGCCGCAGTAGATCCCGAAGCCGAGCTGGGCGTCCTTGGCCCTCTCGGCGAAGGCTCGCGGTGACCAGAGGGTGAGGGGGATCTGCACCGGCCCCTCGGACTGGACGCGAAGGAAGAGCTCCAGCGGCTCGCCGGAAGGGGTGCGAACGCGAAAGACCGGGTTGTGGTAGTGCACGTCGCGAGCCCCCATGGGCAGGCGGTCCCCGGAGCGGCGAACCTCGAACCCGCCTCCGGAGAGAGGCAGGAAGAGGTCCACGTGGTCCAGCAGGGGGTAGCCCACCTCCAGCAGCCAGCTCCTGTCCGCTCGATCCGCTTCCCCTCGATCCAGCAGGACCAGCCGGACCCAGTGCACCGAATCCGAGTACCCGAGCAGCGGCACCTCGGAGGTCACGGGTTCGAATGCAGCGGGCCTCGCGGCCGCGACGTCCTCGATGCCCATCGTTCCGGACGGGTCCTCCAGGTAGGCCGCCCTCCGCCCCAGCGGAATCCTGCCCGCCGTCTCGTCCAGGATCACGGGATCCGGGGAGGACGAACCGGCGCAGACCGGACCCGGAGCACCCGCCAGAGCGAGCCATGCGGTCAGGACCGGAACGAAAAGCAGGAAACGCGGTGCGCTGATCATGACACTTCCAGGATGGTTTCGGCGGCCCGCCGGACCATGACGTCCACCTCCTCACGCCCGTCCAGGACCAGGTCGGCGCCGGCGCGCACCTTCTCGGCCTGTACCAGGAGCACCTCCCGGAACACCTGGAGGTAGTTGGCCACGAAGTTGTCCAGCCAGATCAGGCCGTCCGGATCCCGCTCCTCGCGAAACCGGGCGATGTACTCCCGGATCTTGCGGGCCAGGGCGATGTCCGGGGGCACGTCGATCCAGACGACGAAATCGATGTACCGGGCGGTTTCCGCGTGCTCCCGGCCGAGCGGCATCTCGAGCAGGACCAGGTCCGTCGGGTCCACCCGCCGGCCGGTGAGAGGGTCGACCACCGCTTCTCCGTTCCGGATCGCCTTCAGATCGCGGGCCAGGTTCGGGGCCTCGAACGCGCTGAAATCCGCGCCGTCCCTCAGCCACTCGAGGAGCCGGGAAGCCGGCCTCTTCGTCTCGATCTCGTACCGGTCGAAGTGGAGGATCGCCGCGCCTCCCAGGGCTCTCGACAGGGCCCCTGCAAACGTCGTCTTCCCGCCCCCGATGGGGGCGGCGATCGCCACGACCCGGCTCATCGCCTCCTCCGTTCCCGGCCAAAGGCCGTGATCGAAGGCTGTTTTCCGCCCGCGGGGACCGGTCCGGGGCCGGGGGTCGTCCATGGGATCCTTCGTTGTTTGACATCCGGACCCGGTCGTCGCACAATCCCTCGAAGGCCTCGAAAGGAGGAAGCGCCGTGGGAATCGAGGAAGAGGACGGGGATCGGGGGGGATCTCGGGAAGGCCCCGAGATGATCTGGAACGAGGAGCGGGCCGACCGTTTCAGTCCCAACGCCTTTCATGTGACATACTCCCGGGAAGAGGTGGAGCTTCAGTTCGGGGAGGGCCGTCGAGACGGCGCCTCCGAGGAGCTGGTGCTGGAGCAGCGGGCGCAGATCGTTCTCTCCCCGGTGCTCGCCAAGCGGCTGGCCCTGCGGCTGCAAAAGCAAGTGCAGGACCACGAGCGTCGATTCGGCCCCCTCGACCTCACCCCGCCGCGGAGGGCGGAAACGGCCCCATCGATGATCATCG
>CAYUBQ010000065.1:0-23255 GCA_964443135.1 uncultured Desulfobacterales bacterium
CTCCTTTCTGAATTGGAAACGCAGCCATGCCCAAAGTTCGTTTATGGATGGGAACGACCTAGGAAAACCGGTCCTCCTTGTCTCCTATTCCGGCATTCGGGAGATCCCGGGGGAGGGGGATTCCGGACAGAAGCCTCGTCTGGACGGTATATGGCCGGCCGACGGGCGGCCTCACCCCTTTGCGGCCGGCACCTTGAGCATCAGCAGGCCTCCCGCGGCGAGCAGGACCGGGATCGCGCCCATGCCCAAGCGCTGGCTGCCGGACAGATAGCTCAGCCACCCGACCAGAAAGGGCCCCACAAACGCCGTCGCCTTGCCGGAAAACGCGTACAGCCCGAACATCTGATGGCGCAGCTCCTCCGGCGCGACGCGGGCCATGTAGGATCGGCTGGCCGCCTGCACGGGCCCGACAAACAGGCCCATGAAGGTGCCCGCCGCCCAGAAGAGCAGGGTGGCGTGCACCAGGAGGATGACCAGGGCGCCCGTGACGAGGCCGCCCAGGGAGATCAGGATGGTGGCCCGGGAGCCGATCCGGTCGTCCAGGCCGGCGAAGACCCCGGCCCCCAGCCCGGCGGCCACGTTCAGAACCACGCCGAAGAGGAGCACCTCCCGTTCGCTCATGTCGAAGGCGCCGGCCGCGTAGACGCCCCCCAGGGCGAAGATGGTGGCGAGGGCGTCGATGTAGATCATGCGGGCCAGCAGGAACAGGGCGATCTGCCTGTACCGCCGCACCTCCCGGATCATCTCCACGAGCCGGCCGATGCCGTCCCGGACCGCCCGGGCGAACGGCTTTCCCAGCCCGCGGGTGTCGGGCACCAGAAGGATCAACGGCAGGGAGAACAGCAGGTACCAGACCCCGGCCAGAACGAAGCCGGCCCGGATCCGCGCCAGGGAGCCCTCCCCCCCGCCCGCGGGCCCCGGTGCGCCCCCCTCCATGATCCAGAGGGCGGCCAGCAGGCAGAGCAGGCCGCCCGCGTACCCGAGCCCCCACCCCCAGCCGGACCAGCGGCCCACCCGGTCCGGGGGCGCCAGCTCGGGCAGCATGGCGTTGTAGAAGATGTAGGAGTACTCCGCGCCCACCATGCCGACACCCACCAGGACCAGCGCCGGCCAGAGGAACTCCGGGGACGGCCTCACGAACCAGAGCAGCACGGTGGCCACGACGCAGAGGAGCATGAACGCGATCAGCCAGGGCTTGCGACGCCCGTCCTGGTCGGCGGCCGCTCCGCAGACCGGACCGCCCAGGGCGATCAAGAGCCCCGCCACGCTCACCATGTTCCCCCACAAAGCGCTGCCGGTGACCTCGTCGGGCGCGATTCGGCGAATGAAGTAGGCGGAGAAGATGAAGGTGAGGATCACCGTGGCGAAGCCGTTGTTCGCCCAGTCGTAGAACGCCCAGGCGAGCAGGGACGTCCTGGACGCGCCGCCCTTTGAACCGGGGCCGTTTCGAGGTGTCGAGCGAGCCGTCATGTTCGAACGCTGTCCGCCAGTCGCGCCACGTCCTCCTGGAGGGCCGACGCGATCCGCTCCCGTTTCTCCCGGCCCGTTCCCCTCTGCTCGAGCTCCGCGGGGTCGAGGGGGGGGCCGAAGGCCACCGTGATCCGGCCCGGCCGGGGAATCGTCTTCCCGGGCGGCAAAATCCGCTCCGTCCCCAGGACGACCGCCGGCACCACCGGCGCCGGGTGGTGCTCCAGCAGCACGCCCACCCCCGTCTTGAAGGGCTGGAGCCGGCCGTCGGGCGACCGCCGGCCCTCGGGGAACCAGACCAGCCCCCAGCCCCGGTCGAGCACCACCGCACCGAACGCCATGCTCGAGATCATCCCCTGCTCGGGGTCCACGGGCACGGTCCGGGAGAGGCGGCTGAAGTAGCGGAAGAACGCGTTCCGGAAGGCTGCGCCGGTGAAACCGGCCCAGTAGAGCCGGCGAAGCCGCGAAAACCCGAGAGCGGCGGCCACGGCGAAGGGGTCCAGGTAGCTCACGTGGTTGGGCGTGATGAGAAAGGCCCCCTCGGCCGGAAGGTTCTCCAGGCCCAGGGCTCGAAGCCCGAACACCCGCCGCACCAGCCAGCGATCCACCGCGAACAGCCCCCGGGCCAGGCCGTCCTCCACAGGCCCGGTGGGCTCGAGCCAGCGCATCTGCATGCGGCTCAGCATCCGCTCCGGCTCCTCCAGGGGAGAGGCCGTGGACGCCCGGCCGCCGGAGGCGGCCTTCTCCGACACCGCCTCGAGCAGGTCCCGGATTGTGGCGACCTCGGCGATCTCCTCCTCCTCCAGCTCCACACCGGCGTCCCGGCGGATCTCCAGGGTGAGGTTGAGCCACTCCATGGAGTCGATGCCGAGATCCAGGTCGGGGCTGGTGTCCGGGGTGAGGCGGCGGTCCCGGTACCGGTCGGCCAACCGATCCCACACCGCCGCCGCGACCGGGTTTTCGAGGAGGCTCCGGTCCGCTGCCGACATGTCCGAGAAGGAGATGGGCCCGGCCCCGCGCCGGTCCGGCGCCGCCCGGTCCGCCTCGGCCTGCTGGAACAGCTCCCCCAGGAGGTGGCGGCGGATCTTTCCCAGGCGGGTGCGGGGGATGGACCCGCGGGTGACGGCGACCTCGTTGACGCGCTGGTAGGTGGGGAGGCCCCGGGATTGTTCGGCCACGGCATCCCGGGCGGCGCGGTCGGCATCCCGGATGTCCCGCTCGCGCATCGCCCGGATCTCCGGCACGACCACCGCGGCCAGGGTGCCGTCGCCCTTCTGGAGCACGCCGGCCTCCCGGACCAGGGGGTGGGATGCGAGATGAGCCTCGATCCGGTCGGGCTGGATGTTCTCCCCGCCCCGGGTGACGATGAGGGTGGAGACGCGGCCCGTCAGGTGAAGGTACCCCTCCGGGTCCAGGCGGCCCAGATCCCCGGTCCGGAACCAGCCTTCCGGGGTGAACGCCTCGGCGGTCCTGTCGGGGAGGTTGTGGTAGCCCGAGAACACGTTGGGGCCGCGGGCCAGGATCTCCCCCTCGTCCCCCCGGCCGCCGCTCCCGGTCGCCTCCGGCACCACGGACGGATCCACGCGGAGCTCGACCCCCTTCACGGGCCGCCCCACGGTGTCATGGTGCGGGTCCCCGGGAAGCTTGAGGGTGAGGAGCGGCGAGGTCTCCGTGAGGCCGTAGCCGATCGCCACCTGCCAGCCCAGAGACTCCAGCCGGGACGCCAGCTCGGGGGAGAGGGGCGCCCCTCCCGAGGCCATGATCCGGAGGTCCGGGGCGAACCGCCGGCGAAGGGGACCCAGGAGGGGTTTCCCCGGAGACAGGCCCGTCCTCCCCCGGAAGCTCGCTTCCGCCCGCAGGCCCTGCTCGAACAACCGCCGGGCCGCCCCCTCGGAACCGAACCTGGCGGCGAGCCCCTCGAACAGGGCGCCGTAGAGCCGCGGCACGCCGAAGAGCAGGGTGACCGCGCCTTCACGCAGGGCGCGCACCAGCTGGGGGCCGGTCAGGGCATGGGGAAGCACGATGGTGAGCCCCAGCGAGAGAGGGGCCAGGATGCCGAGGACAAAGGGGTAGACGTGGTGGGGCGGAAGGGGCAGAAGCACCCGATCGTCCTCGGTGAGCAGCCCGGTCTCCCGCACCCGGTCGATCTGGAACAACAGGTTTTCGTGGCTCAGGGGAACCCCCTTGGGCGGACCGGTGGTCCCCGAGGTGTAGAACAGGGCCGCGCGGTGATCCGGCCGGATGTCCGGCAGGGCCTGCGTCTCCTCGGAGAGAAGCCGTTTCCAGCCGTCGTCCGGTCCGGACCCGTCCAGGAGGGCCACCGGGAGACCGTCGGGTGCGGACTGCCGGAGCGCGTCCAGCCGCTTTTCGTCGGTGAACACCCGGCGCGGCTCGCTGTCCTCCAGGATCCCCGCCAGGGTCTCCCGGTCGAGCTGCACGTCCAGCGGCATCACGGTCGCGCCCGCCCGCAGCGCCCCCAGGCAGACCGCGGTCCAGGCGAAGCCCAGGGGCGCGAAGAGCCCCACCACGCCGCCGGGCCGGAGGCCGTCCCGGATCAGCCCCTGTGCGAGCCGCCCGGCGATGCGGGAGAGCTCGGCATAGGTGCGGGTTTGGCGTCCCGTCTTGTGGAACGTCACCAGGAACGGCTTGCGCCCGCCGCCCGGGAGGGGGTTCAACAGATCCTGCAGTGTGCTCGGACTGTTCACCCTCTCAGGATGGACGGCGCGAACCGGGAGGCCAATGGGGTGGATCCTCTATTTTTCTGCGAGCCGCACCCCACCGGGCGATACCCCACCCGATCTCCTCACCGCGACCGCCCCGTTCACAAACCGCTGGACTTCCAGCCGGCTTTTGTCCATGTTGCACACGGGGTGTGTCGAAAAGACCCTGGAACGCGAGGACGTTCCACGGCCGTCGTTTACAGTGGGTTGGATCCCCGCTTTGACCGGTACCGGGAAATCCTCTATGATTGAGGAGGCATTCGCAAAAGCCCGCTCACGCGCCGCTGGGGACGATATCACCTGTTCATCTCCCAGGGGCAGATCTCGAGGTTCAGGGCTTTTTGCGACTCCGTCATGATGGTGATCAGACACCCTTGACCCGATCACGGCTGTTTCCGATGAAAGGAGGAAACGAAACCATGGCCAACTTCCTGTTCGTCCTCGGCAAGGATGACAACGAGTCCGCCACGCGGTGCTTCCAGTTCGCCAAGATCGCCCACTCCAAGGGCCACAAGACCGACGTGTTCCTCGTCGACGACGGGGTCTTCTGGGCGGATTCGGCCAGGGACTTCGGCATCCGGACGACCACGGGAGACTGTCCCGACGACTACCTGCCCTACCTGGTGGAGAACCAGGTCCCCATCGGGGTCTGAATCCCCTGCGCCGAGTCTCGTCAGGTGGACGAGGCCAAGTTCTTCTCCAACATGATCCTGGACGGCGGTCCCCATCTGATCGATCTGGCGGCCGAGGCCAAGGTGTTCAACTTCTGATCGGGGAGACCCGCCCCGCGACGTGCTGCCGGGAGCCTGTGGGGGGAGAGGACTGTCGTGGGAGAGGAGGCCGGACCGATGGGATCAGCCCATCCCTACTTCATGGAAAACGCGGAAGAGGCCGTGCGCCTGGATCGCAAGACCAACCCCGCGGAGGTCCGGAGGCAGGCGGAATGGTGCGGCTTGAAGCCCGGGCAGCGGGTGCTCGACGCCGGGTGCGGCCCCGGAAGGGTCACCGCCATCCTCAACGGGATGGTCCAGCCGGGGGGCGGCGTGCTGGGCGTGGACTACTCGGAGGAGAGGATCCGCTACGCCCGCCGGCACTACGGAGGGGAAGAGACGATCCGGTTCCGGACCCACGACCTCAGGACCCCCCTGACAGGCGAAGGGCCCTTTGATCTCGTCTGGGTGCGGTTCGTGCTGGAGTACAACTTCGTGGAAGGTCCCGACATCGTCCGGCACCTCACGGACGCCCTGAGGCCCGGCGGCACCCTCTGCCTGATGGATCTCGACCACAACTGCCTCAGCCACCACGAGCTGCCGCCGGGCATGGAGGAGATCTTCCTGGCGCTGTCCCGGACCGCGCAGAAGGAGTACAACTTCGACGCCTACGCCGGCCGGAAGCTCTACGCCCACCTGTACGACCTGGGCTTCGAGGAGATCCGGATGGACCTCCTCCCCCACCATCTCATCTACGGGGAGGTCGAGGACCAGGACATCTTCAACTGGATCAAGAAGGCGGATGTCGTCTCGGACAGGGCGAGAGGCATGTTCGACCGCTACCCGGGCGGCCACACCGCCTTCTTCGAGGATTTCAAGCGCTTCTTTCTGAGCCCGCGAAGGTTCACCTACACCCCCTTGATCCTCTGCAAGGGCATCAAGCCGGGATCGTGATCGTCCCCGGCTTCGGCCTCGGGGAACCGGGGGAACCCGAACGCCTCGATCTCCTCTTTTTTTCCTCGAATCTCCAGTTTCCCCAGGCTCCTGAGGGCGGGATAGCGGGGATCGGAGACCAGCCCCGCGCGAACCGGCCTGCTCATGATGATGGGGAACTCGTGGAACTGCCTCGTGTACTCCTGAAGCCTCGCCGCGGTGTTCACCGTGTCGCCGACGGCGGTGTACTCGATCTTGGTTCGGGAACCGATGTTGCCCAGAATCGCCTTCCCCGTGTGGAGGCCGATGCCCACCGCGATGGGCTTGCCCGCCAGGAGGAAGGCCCGGGTGATCTCGAGGAGCCTGCAGGCCGTGTCAAAGGCCCGTCTCACGTGATCGTTCAAGGGCTCGGGCGCCCCGAAGATGGCGAGGAAACCGTCCCCCGTGTACTTGTTGATGTGTCCCCGGCCCTCGAAGACCACGGAGGAGCACTCCTCGAAGTAGCTGTTCAGGAAGGAGACCACATCCTTCGCATCCATGTTTTCGGAGCTGGCCGTGAACCCCCGGATGTCCAGAAACAGGACCGTGATGGGGGATTCCTCGCCCCGGAACAGGTCGCCTCCCCTGGAATGCAGGTACCGCTTGATGATGGGAGCGGGCACATACCTCTCGAACAGCTTCCTCAGGCTCTGCTCCCGTTCCTTGCTCTCCTGGAGCTTGAGGTACGACATGGCGGTGCGAATGCTGATGGCGATCTGGGTGGCAATGCCCGTCAGGAGGGAGATGTCGCTCTGGCTGAAGGGCCTCCTGGACCGGACGTTGTCCGCGAACAGCACGCCCAGGGATTCCCCCTCGTAGACCAGGGGTACGCAGATGAAGGACCGGGTGCCCGTCCTTCTCATGAACTCCAGGCTCTTCTCGGTCATGTCCATCTCGATCTTGGCCGTGTCGTCGACCAGGAACGGCTTCTGCCGGTGGAAGGCCCGAACGGCCACCCCCCTGGAGCGGGGGTTGTCCAAGCGAAAGCTCGTCTCGCGCAGGATCTGCTCGACCTCCTCGCTGTACCCGTAGCCGACCGTGTAGACCAGGCGGGTGCCGTCTTGATCGGTCAGCCAGATGCCGCCCCGGTCGTAGTCCAGCCGCTTCGCCATCGAGCCGACGACCCCGTCCAGGAGCTTCCGGATGTCCAGGAGCATGGAGGCGGCCTGGCCGATCTCCTTCACCAGCTGGGCGTCGTTGTACCGGATGTTGATCTGGTCCAGCAAGAGCTTGGCCGCCTCTCGCTGGCTCTCGATGTTCCTGGCGAGCTCCCGGTTCTCCAGGCTTGCGAAGCAGAGGGAGATGCCCAGGAAAAACAGGGCGAAAAAGAGCAGGGCGAACGACCAGGTCACGGAAGGATAGACGTGAACCACGCCCATGCAGACCACGAACCCGAAGAGGATGAAGTAGTTGCGGGAGGCCCTCCAGATGAACGGTGCGGTCTTCTCGAAGGTGATCTCGTAGACGCAGGCCTCCCCGCCCCTGTGGATGCACCGGGGATGTTCGATCTTGGCGTACTTCTTGGT
Organism: uncultured Desulfobacterales bacterium; assembly: GCA_964443135.1. GTDB lineage: Bacteria > Desulfobacterota > DSM-4660 > Desulfatiglandales > HGW-15 > JAIPEI01. The sequence continues at coordinate 7,396 of CAYUBQ010000065.1, forward strand.
GAACAGCCGGGTGAGGGACTCCAGCTGGCCCATCAGGTTTTCGCACTGATAGGGCTTCTGGGCGCTGCCCGGCCTGGGCGTGACGGTCACCTCGAACTTGTTGCTCTTGAGCTTCCGGGTCTTCACCGTGGAGGCGCGTGTGAGGTGGGGCGCGATCTTCTCCACGGTCCAGTAGGCTGCGGCGGGGCTCATGAACCCCAGGGCGTAGTGCTTCAGCGCGCCGGATGCTTTGGAGGAGGCGGCGTAGCGTCCCACCTTCCGGGAGATGCCCGGGTCCCCCGACGCCTCCACCAGGCGCTCGTGGAAGCGATCCACCTGCCGTTGGCTGCACCAGTGGCCCTGGTCCTCCAGCTCATAGGTCGTGATCCCCGCGTGGGCGAGAACCGCGTCCATATCCACCGAAGGGAGGAACTTCTTGACATACTCCACGTAGTTCTTGATGACCCGGCTGTTGTACAGGGCATCATCGAGACCGGGGCGGGAGCTGTCCACATCGGCCATTGGGGGGTACCTGCGCGGCTTGAGGTGAACACAAGATCTGCCTGTTTAGGTCATTTTGATTATATGTACCCTAATTATTTTTAAGTGTCAATAATCTGGTATTGTGGCTCGAACCACGGCCCTATTGAACCAAGCCGCTGAGGGAGGCATACGCGGAGGGAGGCAGCACCCGGCCCAGGCCGCGGAAGAGACGGCTGCCCATCAGGAGGAGCAGGGCCCGGGGCACCCGCCTTCTCACGCGGACGCGACGCCTCAGGTAGCGCTCCAGGAGGACGAGGAAGGTCTCGTAGTTCTTCTGGTACTGCACGCGGCCTTTGATGTAGAACCGGAAGGCCTTTTCATCGAAGGGCTCGATGATCTCGTCCTCGAGGGCCCTTTCGTAAATCGGGGTGCCCGGAAAGAAGGAGAGGAGAAAGACGTTCACCTTCACGTGGAGGGGAAGGTCCACGATGTAGCGGTAGGTTTCCATGACGTCCTCCCGGGTCTCGTAGGGATTGTCCACGATGAAGTCCAGCAGGAAGTCCAGGTGGTGGGACGCACGGTAGGATGCGATCTGTTCGACCGCCTGCCTGGTCTTGCGGACCCGGATGCCCCGTTGATAGACCTCGTCGATCACCCTCTGGCTGCCGGACTGAACGCCCATCTGGATGAACTCGAGGCCGCCCTCCAGCAGCAGCTCCATCTTCTCCCGGTGATACGTGTTGGCGCTCACGGCCACCCCGAACGGCAGCCCGATGCGCTTCCGGTACTGCTCTGCGAATCGGGCGATATCCCGCTTCGGGCGCATGAAGAAGTCGTCGTCCCCGAACCCCACGATCCGGAAAAAATCCAGACGCTGGAGCGTGCTCTCCAGCTCCCGGATCACCCGCTCCACGCTGTGGAAACGCATGGGATTTCTCCCCAGCATGGCCACGTACCGGCAGTTGTTGCAGTAGGAGCACTGGTGGGGACACCCCCTGGAGGTGGTGAAGTAGTAGGTGGGGATGTAGTAGGGGTAGCCGGCGGCGCGCTCGCGGAAGCGTTCCCTGGTCATCCGGACGAGGCCCCGATTCAGCAGGAACTGGTCGTCCAGGTCGTAGTCGTAGTAAGGGAGGCTGTCGAGATCCGAAAAGGGGGGAAGGATCTCGTTCACCACGTGGGTCCCGTCCTTGCGGAAGGCCATGTTGGGGGTTTTCCGGTAATCCTCGCCCGCCTCCATCCGCCGCACCAGCTCGACAACGGCCTCGTCCCCTTCGGAGAAACAGATCCCGTCGGCGTGACGCAGCCCCAGCTCGGGCACGGAGACGCAGTGCGGTCCGCCCCAGACCACCTTCATGCCGGGGCATTTCCTCCTCACGAAGTCGGTCACCTGCACGGCGCGCAGGGCGTAGCTGCTGTAGACCGCCACCATGACCAGGTCGCTGCTTTTCAACATCCCCTCGAGAGGCTCCAGCTCCCACTCCGCATAGGGGAGGGGCTCGGACCTCGCCATGAACACGCTCTTGACGGTGTGCCCGGCCCTCTTCAACAGGGCGGAGACCAGGCGGCAGCCGTCCGAGGTGAGGGTGCTCGACACATTGACCAGGGCAATTCTCATCTTCACTCAACCCATCTGTTCGCGCCGTCGGAGCGAACCCTCTTCAACCGTAGCTGATCCTGAACCGCCTCTGCATGTACTCGAGGTACTCGTTGCCGCTCTGGACGTTCAACACCCACAGGTGGTAGTTTTTCTCATGGGGAATCTTCCGCTCCTCGACGTAGTCCGTGGGATAGAAGAGCACCGGGATCTCCTCCGTCCGGTAGGCGCCCACGAGGAGGGAGATGGCCGTGGACAGGATGCTCCAGGGCAGCTCTTCGGGCCGGGTCACCAGGATCTTGATGCCGTTGAGCAGCTCGGAAAGGTTGAACCCCAGATCGGATCGATCCGCCAGGAGAACGGCGTGAAGCTCCCCCCCGCGGGCCAGGGAGTAAAGCTTCCATCCTCTCAGGAATCCCGCGTTCCCGTAGGCCTCCTTCAGGGTCTCGTCGCTGGGATGTCCGTCCCCCTCTCGAAGACCCAGGGCGTCGAGCAGCAGGCCACCCGAGCGTCGATGGTAAAACCGGCGGACCTCCCACAGGTGGAAAGGACTGCACTCCTCCAGGGTCCAGTCCCCGGGAAGCCGGGCTCCCACGGACAGGCGCGTGTAGGGCAAATAGGCGAAGAGGTCCGTGGAGCATTCCCGGGGGTTTCCAAGCTCCCGGGCGAAGCCCCCGAACACCCTGTCCGGGAACGCGTTCTCCGGTCGGAAGTAGGCCATCACATAGTCGATGCCGGCCGAGGGCAGACGATACATGTCGTTGAGGTAGTACATGATCTGCTTCAGCACCATGAGACCGGTCCGTTTGCTGTCCATGGCCCTTGCCGCGTGGTGATGAATCATCCAGGCCCTCGAGTAGGCGCGGACCATGGAGATATGCCCGTAAATCCGGCCGTTCTTCTGATACGTGAAGTGCCTCGCGACGTCCGGGTTCTCCACATACAGCCTCTCGTAGGTCTTCCTGAACGCCTCCCGGTGGGCCTGGATGAGCCGGTACTTCTTGGGATAAATGAACCCGGCGCTGAAGAAGAACTCCCACAGGGCCTCCATGTCCACCTCCGACGAGACGTGGGCATGGGGGTCAAGGGCGTTGATCAGGATGTGGGTGAGCCTGCTGTAGGCCTGGATGTCCATGTCCAGGATCGCCAGACCGGAGCGGACATCCCGGGACCGCCCCTCGTCCTGGTGGATGACCTGGGCGGTGCAGTCGAGCCCGGGGGCCCCGGCAAAGCCCACCTTGACCCCCGGTATGATCATGCCCGGCACCAGCAATCGCTCGTCGCGGCCTTCGTGAACCGAGAACCCGGACGAGGAGATGTCGTCCACGTCCATCTGGACGGTTCTCTCCAGAAACGGGTGGTCGAAGCGGACCGTGGGCGAGGGTGCCAGCTTCAGGCGGATGTTCCGCATCCTTCTCTTCTCGAAACGGCGGACCCCGCCCGGGAAGGGCGCCGCCACGATCTCCCTCTCCCGGCCGTCCCTACCGGTGCGAATGTGCTCGCAGGCGCCCGAGAAGACCATCCGACCCTGGCGGCGGAGGTGAACGTTGAAGGGCTCCGCCGGATTGAACCACCGGAACGAGCAGGAAGGCCCCGGGCGCAGCCACAGGCGGAACCCGCAAGGACTGAAATCCTTCAGTGCCCCCTTGGCCGAGAAACCGTTCTGGATGAGCTCTGCATCCACCTGTTGACAGGCGTACCTCCGGGCCCTGCGCTCTCCCAGCGCAAAGCCCGCATCCGGGAGCAGGATCCTGACCCCGTCCCGGGTCAGCTCCTTCACCGTGCCGGGGGCGAGGATCACGGAAAGGCCGTCGTCGATCACCAGATGAAGGGAAATGTGGTTCCGGACGAAGAAGGACCCTTCGGACCGGTCCTCCCAGACGCAGTGGAGCGTCTTTCCCAGGCATGGCCCGGGTTCGGCCCTCAGGAGGATGCGCTCCTCGTGGCGGGGATGCTGCAAGAGAACCAGGACGCGGCCGTCCACGAAATGGACGTGGTTCACCGCATTGGTCAGTGATTCCAGGCTCACCTCCCGGGCGCCTTCCGTGGCCCCCAGGAGTGCGACGTGCTCGAAAAGCCTGGGCGGAAGGCGGCTTTCACGGTCCGCCAGCGGTTCTACCGCCTCCGATTCGCTTCTCAGAGGCCCTGTCGATTCCTTGTCCATGTCGCGCTCCCCTCGAAGACGCATGGCTCCGGGCTCAGGACATCCATGTCCCGGCACCGTCGGACCGGCCGTCTCCCGCAAATGGCCGTCTGGAGCCTGCCCCCCAAGGTAGGGCGTTCATGTTTTCGGGTGCAGCAGTGGATCTTAATTGGAAGCTTCTGGCTTGCCGAACATCGTGGAAATGCACTACTCGTCTTGAAACCTGGATCCGGTTTCTTCAGGAAGGCTTGGGGGGCCTTTTTTTACATCAGAACCGTGGTTTGACCGGTTGTTTGTTTGACGGCTTGCAAGAACCCGCTCAGCAGCCGCTGAACCGGAGACATCGTAATCCTTCTCACACTTCTATTCAACCATAGATTCGTCTCGCGCGATACACCCGTCGCTTGTCTCGATGACACAGTACTGTAAGGGGTCCGATTCGTCTGGTTGATTTGTCTGGAACACCGGCGTCCTCACGAGAAAGGAAGCGTCGGGATGGGCCTTGATTCGTAAAGTCACTCGAGAGTTTCCGATAATCTTTCAAAAAGATCAAGTGGATTTTGTTGTGGGCTCAGCCGCTCCCCAGTGGCTGTTTTGCGATCCGTGCCCGTCGCTCGTCGCGAAAAGGGCGCGAAAGATCGAGCCCCCTGATTGGAAGCAGTCGGTTTCGTTCCGGCACGGCGTGCACTGATCGATGTTTCCCGGGCAGGCCGTCCCCTCCTGTTCCAGAAGACGGCACCGGCTCGAACTCATGCTCAACTGGAAGCCGTAGCGTTCCGAGAAGACCTTCATGCGGAGAAGGTCGGCCCCCTTGCCTCCCGCGTTGAAGTCGAAGGGGCGCTTCGATGAGTAGTCGAGGGTCTCCTGTGTGGCGAAAAACCCTTCAAAGATCCTTCTGCGGTCTTCCTCCACGATACCGACGCCGTTGTCCTTCACCGCCAGCTCGACCCCCTGTCCGCGGTCCTGAACAGAGACCTCGACACACCCCCCGTCGGGCGTGTTCTCGACGGCGTTCCTGACCAGCCCGTCCATCACCTTCTCCATGACATCCCGAGGCATGCGAACGGAGGCCCCGGACTCCAGGGCCCTGACCAGCTCGACCCGGCGGTGTGTGTATCGTTCCTCCGCGGCCCGCAGTCGCTCCTCCACGAACCCGGCCAGGGGGATCTCCTCGACGACGCTCTCCGCGAGCCCGAACTCCTCCTCCAGCCTGTCCCGCAGCCACTGGACGACCTCCCCTTCGCCCACCTTTTCCGCCAGCAGGGCCTCCAGCTCGTCGACGCACTGCTCGAGCGTCGAGGAGATCATGGAAACCACCCGGTACTCACGCCCCCTCATGATGTCCTGGACCTGATACTGGATCTCCAGGATGCGTTGGAGGTTTCTCTCGGCCCTTTCGAGTGTGGCCGACCATCTCTCCTCGGGGACCTCCTCGAGCGACTTTTTCAACACGTTCAAGGAGGCCAGCAGGACGGAGACGGGGGTCTTCAGCTCATGAGAGAGATGGTTGATGATCTTTTCCTTGGCCCGGTTCAGGCTCGCGACCTCCTGGTAGGCCTCGCTCAGCTCCTTGGAGTACCGGGCGTTCGCGATGGAGAGGGCCACCGTGCCGGCAATCATGATCAACAGCTTCCGGTCCTTCTGATCAAAGGCCTCCCCTTTCCTGTTGATCGCGATGAGCACCCCGATCCGCCTGCTGCCGGCCTCCAGCGGGGCCATCATGAGGTTCCTCGCGGGAAAGCCGACGGCTTTCTCGATCTCTCGAAAGACCCCCGGATCCTCGGAAGGATCCGCCAGGACCGCGGCCTCGCCCCTCCGCACCAGGTCCCCCCATCCTTTTCCGGCCATGGAATGACGGCTCTTCTCGATGGGAGGACCGGTCGAGCCGTCCCGGTTGGAAACCCCCAGAAAATCGATCTCGGTCCGGCTGTCGTCAAAGAGGCCCACGACGGCCCCGTCCGTGTTGAGCAGCCGCTTGACCTCGTCGCTGATGAAGTCCAGGAGGTCCTCCAGCACGGGGTACCTGGGCAGCGCACGGCTGACCTGGAACAGGGTCTCGTTGATGCGCTCGTTCCTGCGTTCCTCGGTGACGTCCCGGAGGATGAAGAGCTCCTCGAAGATGTCCGGGTCCCCCGGGGAGGACAGCCGGCCGCGTATGCTCACGTCCCGGATGCGACCGTCCTTGGTCATCCGCTTGGTCTCGACGGCGGCGTCCGGATTTTCTCTGAAAAGGGTCAGGATGTCGCGGGCTTCCCCTTCCAGCCCGGGAGGAATGTAGGGCACCTTCCTCCCGATCAGCTCCTCGAGGGTCCAACCGAACACCTTGGTGAACGACGGATTGATGTAGGTCGTCTTCCCCGACGATGTGAACACGATCATGGGGTAGGGGACGAAATCGAAGAGGTTTTTCGTCTTCCTCCGCGCCCTCCGCTTGGCCGCAAACTCCCGTTCGTACCGCTCCTGGGCCTCCTTGAGCGCGCTGATGGTCTGGAACTTCTCCGTGGCGTCCCGGGCAATCCCTCGAAATCCCAGCTTCTTCCCCTGGTGATTCTTGACCAGATAGGCGGAGAGCTCGATGACCCTCCGGTTTCCCGCGCTGTCGGTCGTTTCCCAGGCGAGATTGGAGAACCCCTGGTGGCCGACCCAGACCTTGTTGAGCGCCTCGCGAAACCTCCTCGCCTGCCTGTCGTCCATGAACGCTTCCAGGCGTTGACCCTGGAGCGCTTCCCTGGGATGGCCCAGCACCTTGCAGAGCGAGTTGCTGAACGTGACCAGATGACCGCGGTCATCCATCTCGTAGAAGCTGTCCGCAGATTCGTCGATCAGGCCGTGCAGCAGCCCTTCCGTTCCCTGGGTCGTGCCGGGCGGTGATATTGATTCGTCCATCTCGTCTTCCGCCTTTTCCGGGAAGCCGGGGCATGGCTCGACATCCCCGGCTCTCTTTGATTTCGGTTTGATACGTCAAGGCTCCTGTCCTTCAAATATCCACAACCCTCCAGCCGTTTCAACGGAAATCGGGCCCGCCGGCGAGGACGTGGACTCGGCCGCTCTCTCAGGTGGCACCGGCCCACAGGCGTCCGGCTCCTCCGCGGAGCCTGTGCCTCGAAGATCACAGCCGGACATCAGGGCAATGCCCTCGCATGAACCAAAAATGCGGGTTTGACCCCATGTACGATTTCTCACCGGAGTGCTGGAATAAATACCGTGGATGGAGGCGCGATCCCTGAACAGTCGAAGGGACGCCGGGAAGGTCGCCCACCCGAGGCCCTTCCCAACCCATTTCCGATCTCGGCGGAGGAGGTGCGTTATGAGGTATCCTGGAGGACGGATTTCATGGGGGATCGCCCTCACCGGTCTTCTGCTCCTGCTTGCCCCGGGAGCCTGGGCCACCGAGGAGGAGACCGAGGAATCCTACAAGGCCTACGGCGCCGACCAGGCACGGAAGTTCGTGCAGCAACCGGAGCGCTGGATCACCGCGGATCACAGCGTCCACGAGGCGCTCCAGCAGGAGTTCCAGTCGGGACCCGAGGTGACCGAGGCCTGCCTGTCCTGCCACAACCGGGCCGCCAAACAGATGCATCAGACCATCCACTGGACCTGGCTCTGCCCGGCCGACCCCGAGGGCAAGATGGGCAAGGCGGGCCTCAGCATCAACAACTTCTGAGTGAACATCCAGGGCAACGAGGCTCGTTGCACATCCTGCCACGCCGGGTACGGCTGGAAAGACGACCAGTTCGACTTCTCCTCCGAGGTCAACGTGGACTGTCTGGTCTGCCACGAGCAGACCGGCACCTACAAGAAGTTCCCCACCCTGGCCGGGCGCCCGGCCCCCGAGCCCATGAAGTTCGGCGGGAAGACCTTCTATCCCCCGGACTGGAACAAGGTGGCCCAGAGTGTGGCCAGGCCCAAGCGGAACAACTGCGGCACCTGCCACTTCTTCGGCGGAGGGGGCGACGGGGTGAAGCACGGGGATTTGGACTCCTCCCTGCTCCGACCCGACAAGGAGCTGGACATCCACATGAATGCGGAGGGGGCCGATTTCACCTGCGTGCGCTGCCACACCACCGAGGGTCACCGCATCGCGGGCCGGTGCTACAAGACCCCCGCCTTCGAGGAGCGGAAAAGCCTCATCGACGACGATCTCGTCTCGCGCATCAGCTGCGAGTCCTGCCACACCCACAGGCCTCACGAGCCGGGGGTCAAGGCCAACGACCACACGGACAAGGTCTCCTGCCAGGCCTGCCACATCCCCACCTTCGCCCGGGTCCTCCCCACCAAGATGTGGTGGGACTGGTCCAAGGCCGGCAAGATGAAGGACGGCAAGCCCTTTGCCGAGCACGGCGAGTACGGCAAGCACACCTACGACACCAAGAAGGGGGAGTTCCGGTGGGAAAAGGACGTGGTGCCGGACTACTTCTGGTTCAACGGCACCCTGGAGTACGTCCTCCTCACCTCGGAGATCGATCCCTCCAAGCCGGTGAAGCTCAACCGGGTGGTGGGAAGCCGCGACGACCCCAAGTCCCGCATCTACCCGTTCAAGGTGCACAAGGGAAAGCAGCCCTACGACAAGGCCAACCAGACCATGGCGGCGATCCACCTCTTCAGCCCCAAGGAGGAGGATGCCTACTGGGGCTCCTACGACTGGCAGAAGGCCATCGCGTCGGGGATGCGCTACGTGGGGCTGGACTACGGGGGTGAGTACGGTTTTGTGGAGACCGAGTACCACTTCCAGATCACCCACATGGTGGCGCCCAAGGAGAACCGGCTGAGCTGCAGTCAGTGCCACAGCCGCGAGGGCCGGCTGGCCGACCTGGCCGGCTTCTACATGCCGGGAAGGGACCGCAGCGGAGTCCTGGACACGGTGGGGTGGCTCGCCGCCCTGGGGGCCGTGGCGGGGATCCTGCTCCACGGTCTGGGCCGATGGGTCACCGGCAGGAGAAGGAAAGGAGGGGCGGCATGAACGGTGAGAACGTCATCTATCTCTACCCGAGATTCGAGCGATTCTGGCACTGGTTTCAGACCCTCCTGATCCTGGTGCTCCTGGTCACCGGGTTCGAGATCCACGGGACCTACGAGCTCCTGGGCTTCGAGACCGCCTTCACGGTGCACAACTTCTGCGCCTGGGCCTGGCTGGTGCTCTATGCCTTCATCGTCTTCTGGATGCTCACGACCGGGGAGTGGAAGCAGTACCTGCCGACCTACAAGAAGCTTTACGACGTGGGGCTCTACTACACCATCGGGATCTTCAGGGGAGAGCCCCACCCGGTGCCCAAGAGCACACGGGCCAAGCACAACCCCCTGCAGCGGCTGACCTACCTGGGCATCGTCACCGCCCTGGTGCCCTTTCAGATCGTCACCGGGTTTCTCTACTACTACTACAACGCCTGGCCGGAGATGGGATGGGGATGGACCCTGTCCACCGTGGCCTACCTGCACACGGCGGGGGCCTTCGCGTTTCTGGTGTTCACCATCGTCCACCTCTACATGATCACCACGGGGCCCACCTTCTTCGCCCACACCAAGGCCATGATCACCGGATGGGAAGAGGTGGAGGACGCAGAGGCTCACGCATGGGAGGCCAAGGCGCGCAGGGATGAGCTGGTCTGCCCAGAGCCCGCCCCGGGCGGCGAGGGGGCCCGCAAGACATGAATGGATCATGGAGTCGCAAGAAGCCCCAAGCCTTGAGATCTGCCCCCGAAATATCCATAGGTTATAGCGTTTCCAGCGGCGCGTGAGCGGGTTTTTGCGAATGCGTCAATGGATGATTCCATTCGCAGATTGAAAAATCCTGCGGTTTCTGCCATGATGCACCATCGATTCCCCATGATCCGGTGAGGACACCCCCCTCCATGGAGAACCAGGTGCACTTCATCGAGCCGTTCCTGCGTCCTCACCCTGTCGATCTCACACAATGCGCCTTTCCTTCCGAGGCGCGTCTGCTCGTACTGGCCCCCCATCCCGATGATTTCGACATGATCGGCGTCACCCTGCGGTGGTTCAGAGACCGGGGGAACCCCATCTTCCTGGCCGTGGTGAGCCTGAGCCCCGGCGGCGTGGACGACGACTTCCGTTCCCCCGCGACCCCCGAAGCCAAGGCCGCGGTGCGCGAAGACGAGCAGCGCCGGAGCTGCCGATACTTCGGGCTTCCCGAGGAGCACCTGACCTTTCTGCGCCTGGCCGAGGATGCCGCAGGGCACACCCTGGAGGGCCCGGAGAACCGGGACCGCGTTCGAGCGCACCTCTTTGGGGTCCGGCCCGACGTGGTGTTCCTGCCCCACGGAAACGACCCCAACACGGGCCACCAACGCACCGCCCGGCTCCTGGCGGGTCTCGCCCCGGAGCTCCCGCGTCCCCCGGCGGCCCTGTTCTGCCGGGACCCGAAAACCGTTTCCATGCGCTACGACCTGTTCACGCCGTTCGAGGAGGAGGCGGCGGCCTGGAAAGCCGCGCTCCTGCGGTTCCACGCCTCGCAGCAGCAGCGCAACCTGAACCGGCGCGGCAAGGGGTTGGACGAACGGATCCTGGACAACAACCGATCGACCGCCCGGGACTGCCCCGGCCATGCCCCTTATGCCGAGGGGTTCGAGTGCGCGATCTGGAAATAGCGTCAAACGAGGCAGCTCAACCCCTTTCTTTCGGGTCATTTCAACTTTTTTTCATGGGGAGTGGTTGCATGGACCTGTTTGCAGAGCTCAAGACGATGATCGTTCAGATCTGTGCCGTGGACGACGACGAGGTCACGCCCGACGTCAACCTGCACGCGGACCTGGGGGTGGACTCCCTGGCCACGTGGACCCTGGCCGCGGCCATCAACGAGAAGTACGGCATCGAACTGCCCGCCGAGGACATCGTGGAGCTGGAGGATATCGGCGAGCTGGTCTCCCGGGTCGACTCCAGGATCAACGGCTGACCGCAGGCGAGATCCCCCCCTTCCCTGAACCGGGGGCCGGATTTCATCCGCCCCCACCCTGCAAGGAGAGGTGCCATGGACTACCCCATCCTTCGAAAAGGACCGCCGGAATCTCTCCCCTTCACCCCGAACATGACGGACTACGAGGGCATGCGGGAAGGCTTTCGATGGGAGAGCGTGTACGAGGCGCTCGACGCCTTTGACGCGGACCACATCAACATCGGGCACGTCGCCACGGACGCCCACCTGGGGACCGGGCGGCGCGACAGGAAGGCCCTCGTCTGGGAGAGCCAGAAGGGGGAGGTGGAGGAGTACACCTTTTCCGACCTGGCCCGCTTGAGCAGCCGGTTCGCGAACGTCCTGGTGAACGAGGCCGGCATCGACAAGGGCGACCGGGTGTTCTTCTTCCTGGAGCGGGTCCCGGAGATCTTCATCGGCATCCTGGGCGCCCTCAAGGCCGGCGCGGTGATCGGGCCGCTCTTCTCCGCCTTCGGTCCGGACGCGGTCAGGGACCGGCTCGAGGACAGCCGGGCCCGGGTCCTGGTGACGAGCCCGCAGCTCAAGAAGAAGATTGCGGACATCCTCCCCGGCCTCCCCCGCCTGGAGACCCTCATCGTGGTCAACCGCAAGGGGGCGGCCCTGGATCCCGGCGACGTCTCCTTTCAGGAGGCCATGGAGCGGGCCTCGGACGCGTTCGACGTGGTCCGCACCCACCGGGAGGACCACGCCGTCATGCACTACACCTCCGGGACCACGGGAAAGCCCAAGGGCGCCGTGCACGTCCACAACGCGGTCCTGGGCCACTATGCCACGGCCAGGTACGCGCTGGACCTCCAGGACGACGACGTCTACTGGTGCACGGCGGATCCCGGATGGGTGACGGGCACGTCCTACGGCATGTTCGGCCCCTGGTCCAGCGGCATCACCCAGGTGGTCTACGAGGGGCTCTTCAGCGCCAAGCGCTGGTACCGGTTCATCGAGAAGTGGGGGGTCACGGTCTGGTACACGGCTCCCACGGCCATCCGCATGCTGATGAAGTCCGGGGACGACCTGCCGGGGCATTACGACCTGGCGTCCCTCCGTTACATGTGCAGCGTGGGCGAGCCCCTCAACCCGGAGGCCGTGCTGTGGGGCGAGAAGGTCCTCGGGAAGCCCTTTCACGACAACTGGTGGCAGACCGAGACCGGCGCCATCATGATCGCCAACTACCCGGTCCAGGACATCAAGCCGGGATCCATGGGGCGCCCGTTCCCCGGGATTCAGCCCGGCATCCTCGACGACCGCTACAACGAGCTCCCGCCCGGCCGGGAGGGTCACCTGGCCCTGAGGACCCCCTGGCCCTCCATGTTCCGCGGGTACTGGGAGAAGGAAGAGCGCTACCGATCCTGCTTTCAGGACGGCTGGTACATCACCGGGGACAAGGCCCGCAGGGACGAGGACGGCTACTTCTACTTCGTGAGCCGGGCCGACGACGTGATCAACACCGCCGGGCACCTGGTGGGGCCCTTCGAGGTGGAGTCGGTCCTGATCGAGCACCCGGCCGTGGCCGAGGCCGGCGTCATCGGCAAGCCCGACCCCCTGGCCATGGAGGTGGTCAAGGCCTTCGTCTCCCTCAAGGCCGGCTACGAGCCCACGGACGAGCTGCGGAGCGACATCCAGAAGTTCGTGATGAAGCGCCTCTCCATGGCGGCCTCCCCCCGGGAGATCGACTTCATCGACTCGCTTCCCAAGACGCGGAGCGGCAAGATCATGCGCCGGCTCCTCAAGGCCCGGGAGCTGGGCCTGTCCCCGGGGGACACCTCCACGCTGGAAGACGACTGATCCCGGGGCCCATGCGCCCAAGCGCCTGCTCACCGAGCCGGGGGGCGGCCGTCCCCGTGATGCGGTCTCCAGGCCTTCCCCTGCCCGCCCGACTGCCGTATGGTCTTCGTGCGGTTCGTTCCATCTCCTCCTTGCCCTTGCCTGAAAGGATGACCCATGACCGACAGGGACGTCACCACCACGATCGATGAGACGCTTTGTACGGGGTGCGGCCTTTGCGTCGACGCCTGCCCGAAGGACACCCTCTCCATGAAGGAGGAGAAGGCCGTGGTCACGGGGCCGGACTGTATCCACTGCGGCCACTGCCTGGCCGTCTGCCCCACCGAGGCGGTGCAGGTGCCTTCCCTGGATCCCTCCCTTTCCGCCTTCAACACCTTTCAGCCCAAGGACGGCTGGCTGCCGTTTGGAGAGGGGGATATCCGGGACCTGGTGAACGTCATGCAGTCCAGGCGCTCCTGCAGGCACTTCCAGGAAACGCCCGTGCCGGGAGATCTGCTGGAGGATCTGGTGAAGATCGGCATCACGGCCCCCTCCGGGTCCAACTGCCAGCAGTGGACCTTCACGATCCTGCCCGATCGGGCCGCCGTGGAGCGGTTGGCGCAAGGGGTCGGCGATTTCTTCAACCGTCTCAACCGGACCGCCGAGAAGACCTGGCTGAGGAAGGGGCTGAAACTTTTGGGCAAACCGGAGCTGGCGCGGTACTTCCGGGACCATTACGCCACCGTCAAGGAAGGCCTCGAGAGGTGGGAGAAGGAGGGCAGGGACCTGCTCTTTCACGGGGCCCCGGCCGTCATCGTGGTGGGATCCAGGAAGGAAGCCTCATGCCCGGCCGAAGACGCCCTTCTCGCCACCCAGAACATGCTCCTCGCCGCCCATGTCCTCGGGCTCGGAACCTGTCTCATCGGCTTCGCGGTTCGCGCCATGGGAAGAGACCGCGGCATCCTGCGTCGAATCGGCATGCCCGACGACGAGACCGCCTATGCGGTGATCGCCCTGGGATACCCGAAAGAGAGGTACCACCGCCTGACGGGAAGAAAGCAGGCCCTGTTGCGCTGGGAATCGTCGCCTTGACATCCCGGTGGGACCCCGCACCCTTCCCCGAGGTCCTTCCGGGTGAAAACGATGGATCAATAGGGATGGAGCCGCAACAAGCCCTGAACCTCGAGATCTGCCCTCGGACTATCAAAAGGTTATAGCGTTTCCAGCGGCGCGTGAGCGGGCTTCTGCGAATGCGTCAATAGTGGTATCTTAGTTGAGCAATATGGATTGCGTCTTCGGAGACCTTATAGACAAATCGATGCTCATCCGTTATCCTTCTAGACCAGTAACCGGAAAGAGCGTGCTTTAAAGGTTCAGGTTTACCAATTCCATCAAAAGGATGGTGTTTCGTTTCTTTAATGAGTGAGTTGATGCGGTGAAGAATTTTTTTATCCGTTTTTTGCCAATAGATGTAGTCGTCCCAAGCGTGATCAGAGAAAATGAGTTTCACTCAATTAGCTCCCTCTCGGTCCCTTTACCATTTTCGAGCTCAGCAACAGATTCAATCAGCCGTCTTGTGTTTTTGGGGGACCTCAAAAGGTAAGCGGTCTCTTCGAGGGCCTCAAAGTCCTCAAGAGACATAATGACCACAGAATCCGATGATTTTCGGGTCACAATGACCGGGGCACGGTCTCTACATACTTTTTCCATTGTTTTCGCAAGATTTTGCCTTGCTGCGGTGTATGTCATTGCTTTCATTTCGGTGCCCTCCTGTACAACTTAATGTACAGATCAAAAGCGGGTTGTCAAGCCGATTTCGTGGCTGCAACGCAAAAAACTTTCCGAATACACTCGTCATCCTGAGTGTCTTGGGAGACCATGTCCTGATCCTGCTGTTTCTGTCCGCCCGAGTCGGCCCGCGTGGAGGGGATCCGGCATCCCCTGGATCACGAGCGCGGGGGACGCCTTCACAGCCTCGAGGCGATATCACGAAATGCCCAGGTACACGTCCTTGATGTAGGCGTTGTGTCGCAGGTCTTCCGTGACGCCCTGCAGTCGAATGCGACCGTTTTCCAGGAGATAGAGGCGGGAGACGATATCCATGGCCAGGTGGACGTCCTGTTCCATCAGGAGCACCGTCACGCCTTCGCGGTTGATCTCCAGGATGCTCTCGGCGATGCTCTCTTTCACCATGAGGGCATCGTATCCCCCTCATCCATCCGGACTACAACTACTCGTTCGAGGAGTGGATGTTCATGGAATGTTTCCTCCATTGGACGGAACCCTTTGAAAGGGGCAGCGCCCGCCACCGAGGCGACCGCGCCGGGGGCAGGTTCATGTGTTCAGCATTTCTTTCGTCATCTCGACGTCCTCACAAATCAGCTTCTCGCAAAGATCCTGATTCCCCTCCCGCAAAGCCTCGATGATGTCGCGATGCCGCTCATAGGTCGTTCGGATGAACGAGGCCGACTGGACGGGCTTTGGGTAGAGCAGGATCAGGATGCTCAGAAGGGCGTCTGCGATCAGCTTGACCAGCGGGTTTCCGCTCATCTCCGAGATTTTTACGTGAAACTCCCTGTTGTGATACGGGAACAGCTCGTTGTCCTCCATGTCCCCGAGGAGCTTCTGGTTGATCGCTTCCAGCGCCTCCAGGTCCTCCTCACGGAGTTCTCGAATCGCCAGCTGGATGCTGGTGAGCTCGATTCCCCTGCGTGCCTCGTAGAAGTGTTGGAGGCTCAGGTCGCCGTCCTCCAGCAGGTCGTGAATCGAGTGGAAGAGCGGCATGTGGAGCTTGTCGGACACGAAAGACCCCCCATTGGGGCCGGTCTGAATCTCTACGAGCCCGGATTGCTCGAGGGATCGAAGCGCCTCTCGAACCACGACCCGGCTCACGTGAAGGCTCTCCGCAAGCTCCCGTTCTGTGGGAAGCTTCTCTCCCACCTGAATTTTTT
>CAYUBQ010000066.1:0-11669 GCA_964443135.1 uncultured Desulfobacterales bacterium
AGGGGTGTTCGATGCCGAGCAAATGCTGGTACAGGGTGGTATCGCGCATGATCTGCCTCCTTTCTGGAAACAGACCCTATCACGCCCGGCCACCCACAGAAAACCCGGAAGACCCGGATAGGATTGAGGCGTAGACCACGATGACGGATAAGCTTCGAAAGGGCTTTGAGCAGGCGCTTCCGATTTCGAAAACCGGAATCGAATTGACTTACCTGCCCGGCAGTTCCGTGCCGCGACTCGTGATCTCGATATATCCCTCGTAGCTGAACAGGCGATTGCGCTTCCGGGCGGTCAGCTCCTTCACGATGCCGAGCTGCTCCAGATGACCGAGAGCCTTGTTGACCGTGGCCGGGGTGATGCCGGTCTTCTCCACCAGCGAGCCGGAGGTGGCGATGGGGTGCTCCAGGAGGGCCCGGTGGATCTGCAGGGTGGATGCCGCCGCCCGCCCGAGGCCGCTGATCTTGTCACGGTCCTGGTTCGACAGGTCGAGGAGCTGCTGAGCGGTTTCCACCGCCTGGGTGGCGGTGAGGGTCACCGCTTCGGCGAAGAAGTCGAGCCAGGCTTCCCAGTCGCCGGTCAGCCGCACGTTGTTGAGCAGCTCATAGTAATACCGGCGGTGCGTTTTGAAATAGAGGCTGAGGTAGAGCATCGGCTCCCGCAGCACCTTCTGTTCGCACAACAGCAGGGTGATCAGCAGACGCCCCAGACGGCCGTTACCGTCCAGAAACGGGTGGAGGGTCTCGAACTGCACATGGGCCAGCGCCGCTTTGAGCAGCACCGGCGTCGGCTCCGGCTGATTGTGCAGGAAACGTTCCAGCTTGCTCATGCACTCCGGCACCTCTTCGGCCGGAGGTGGAACAAAGGCCGCATTGCCTGGTCGAACTTGCTGCGCAGCTCCTTTGTGTGAGAGCAGAAATCCCTGAGTGCGGGCGGCAGGAGGCTGCCCGCAGGCCGGAAACGGGCCTGCGGACGGCCTCCCGAGAAAGGATCAAAAGTCCTGGAAGGAATCGTCCTCGTCAAAGGGAATCGCCTTCTCCGAGTTGACCTCTTTGCCGGTACCTTTCATGGGCTTGGAAGCCGGGTGCAGATCGGTGCCGTCCTGGATGAGCGACGCCTTCGCACGACCCCTTTCGTGGACGGCTTTCGGCCCTCCTGCGCCCTGTCGCTTCGCGGCGCCTTCGACCAGAGACACCAGCTCATTCACCATCTGCTTCATCTGCTCGGCCTGGGCGTTCATCTCCTCGGACGAACTCGCGGACTCCTCCGCGTTGGCCGCATTCTGCTGGGTCACCTTGTCCATGTCGGCTACGGCCTGGTTCACCTGGTCGATCCCGTCGGACTGCTCCCTGGAGGCGGCCGCGATTTCCCCCACGAGCTCGGCGACCTTGACGGCGCTCTCCTCGACCTTTTCGAACTCATCGCTCGTGCGCTCCACCAGGGTGGAGCCGTCCTGCACCTTTTTGGTGGTCCCCTCGATCAGGTCGGCCGTGTTCCTGGCCGCCTCGGCGGCGCGCAGGGCCAGGTTGCGCACCTCGTCGGCCACCACCGCGAACCCCGCGCCGGCCTCGCCGGCCCGGGCCGCCTCGACGGCTGCGTTCAGCGCCAGGAGGTTCGTCTGGAAGGCGATCTCGTCGATGGTCTTGATGATCTTGGAGGTCTCCTCGCTGGCCTTGGTGATCTCCTGCATGGAGGTGACCATCTCGGTCATGGAGGCGTTGGCCGATCCCACGACCTGCTTGGTTTCGCCCATGAGGGAGTTCGCCTGACCGGCATGCTCGGCGTTCTGCTTGGTCATGGAGGAGATCTCCTCGAGGGAGGATGACGTCTCCTCAATGGATGCGGCCTGCTCCGAGGCCCCCTCGGCCAGCGACTGGCTGGCCGCAGAGACCTGCCCAGAGGCCGAGGCCACCTGGTCCGACCCTTCGTTCAGCCCATCGATGATGCGTCTGATGGGGTTGGAGATGGAGCGGGCGATGAGAAGCGCAACCAGGACGATCGCTGCGATGCCCACGACGGCGACGATGCCGATGAGCCACTCCAGGGTGGTCACTGCGGCAAAGGCCTCGGCTTCGTCGATTTCCGCCGTCAGGGCCCAGGTGGTTCCCCAGATGTTGACCGGGGCGTACGCGGACAGCACGGACTGTCCGTTGTAGTCGGTGATGACCCCCTCTGAGGTCTCACCGGCCAGGGCCTTGCGGGCCGCTTCCGTCTTCACGCTTCCCATCGCCGGGTCCGCGAAGCTGGCCTGCACCGAGTGGTGCTCGGGATCGAGATAGGAGTCGGAGCGCATCAGATGGTCGGATCCCACCAGGTAGGTCTCGCCCGTCTCCCCCATGCCTTCCCGCTCCTGCATGATGCTGTTGATGGCCGAGAGCGGCAGCTGGAGGGCCACGATCAGCTCCGCCTTGCCCTCGTGCATGACCGGCTGGGCGATGAAGGCGGCCGGCTTGCCGTCGGAAGGGGCGTAGGGCTCGAAATCGGCGAAACCGAACTTCTCCTGCTCCACCACCCGCCGGACCAGCTTGCCGAGCCCGGAGTCGGCATACGTTCCGTTCACCATGTTCGTTCCGTAGTCCGCCTCCCGGGCGACCGAGTAGAACACATCCCCTTCGGGGTGAATGAGGAAGAGGTCGTAATAGCCGTACTGCTGAACATACTTGGTGTAGAAGTCCTCCGAGTCGCCCGCCAGCCTGGGAGCGACGGCCTCCTCCAGGTCGATCTTGCTGATCATGGCCCAGTCGAGCCCCTCGATGTCGAGCGGGTCGGCGGCCACCATGACCAGCTTCCCGTTGCTGTCGGTGTAGACGTGCTCGAATCCCTTCCGGGTCTCGAGCACCTCCTCGATGTAGGGGGTGGTGATCTCGTACCCGACGGCGTACTTGCCGTCCCCCATGGTCAGCATGTCGCTTCGGAAGGCGGTCTTTCCCCGGTTTCGTCCCACCAGGTAGGTCTCCCCGGTCTCCCCCATGCCGTGGCGCCGCTGCACGATCCCGTTCAAGGGGCCGTTCGGAAGCTGGAGGACCACGGCTCCGATGACGGCGCCGCCCGACCGGACCGGGGCCCCCACAAAGGCCGAGAACCGGTTGTCCGAGGGAGCGTACGGCTCGAAGTCCTGAATGGACACCCTCTCGAGGCTCTTTTCGAAGCAACGGCCGAGAGGGCTGTCGGCGAGCGCCCCCTGACCCGCGTTCTGTCCCAGATCGGATTCCCGCGCTACGGTGAAGACCACGTCCCCGTCGCCGGCGAGGAGGAAGAGATCGTGGTATCCATACGCCTCCCGGTACTGCTCCAGCCAGTCGGCGTACTTCGCTTCCACGCTTTTCCAGAACGACCCGCCGACCTCGCCGCCCTCCGCCTCGAAGGCCGCCTCGAACTCCTGGAGCGCCTGGACGACCCGGTCGTTGGCCGACAGCACCGCGGCGTCCCGGCGCCGGTCGTCGAAGTAGGCTTCGACCTCCGCCTCCTTGTTTTCCTGCACCGCCTCGAGGACGTGGAACGCCTCCTGCCTCAGGTTGGCGACGGTCTCCATCAGGACGCCCATGTCGCCTTCACGCTCGAGGAAGTACTTCTCGATCTGGGCCTTCTTGATGCCCCGGACCGCTTCCAGCTGGCCGTAGGCCTGATGGGTCAGGGCGTCGCTCGACTCCATCAGCGCGATCAGGCCGACCACGGCGAAGGGGATCACGCCGACCGCCAGGAAGGCCGTCAGCAGCTTGGTTCCGAGTTTCGTCTTCTTGAGCATCAATGGCTCCTTTCCTGCAGCCGTCCGTCCGGCCGCATCCAAGGGTGTGTGGGGATCCGTGACGTGTTCGAAGGGGCGGCCCTTCCTGCACAGGGTTCGATCTCAAGATGCGTGCCAAAAGGCGAGCTTGAGCAAGAAATTAAATTTAAACTGTAACTTCAAAGAGTTGTCGATAAGGGCAGGTGGAGGGGATGGCGGCGGCCGGATCGATCGGACGCCGCTGAGGACGGATTCTTGGAATCGAGACAGACGGAGGTGTGCCCGGTGTGGGACCGGGGGAAGGTCAGGGTCTCCTGGAAATGCCGTACTTCTTCAAACGGCTGTAGAGACTGGCCCGGGAAAGCCCGGAAACGTCGCAAGCCCGCTGGATGTCGCCTCCGGTGGTGTGCATCAGCTCCGAGAGGTACTGTCTCTCCGTGCTCTCCACCAGCTCTTTGAGGCGGGGGAATCCCTCCGGCCCGTTTGGGGCGGGTGTGGAGAGACGGGGGGCGGGATCGCTTTTCTCGAGGCCATTTCGAGCCAGGTCCGCCCGGATGTGGACGGGCAGGTGGATGCGGAAAAGGGTGGGCTCCTGCCGGGCCACCGACACGGCGTGCTCGACGGCGTGGGCGAGCTCCCGCACGTTTCCGGGCCACGGGTAGTGCGTGACGGCCTCGAAGAACTCGGGGCAGAAGCCCTTGGGCGGCATCCCGTAGCGGTCGCAGTAGGACTTCATGTAATGCATGGCCAGGTCTTGAACGTCCCCGTCCCGCTCCCTCAGCGGAGGGAGCGGGATCACGATCGAACGGAGCCTGTAGAACAGGTCCCCTCGAAAGGCTTCCTCCTCCGCCATTCGCTCGAGCTCCCGGTTGGTGGCTGCGATCAGCCTGAAGGCACTCGACTCCTCCTTTCTCCCGCCGAGGGGGCGGAAGGTGCCTTCCTGGAGGACGCGGAGAAGCTTCTTCTGGACGTCGAGGGAGAGCTCCCCGATCTCGTCGAGAAAGATCGTGCCGCCGTCGGCCTCCTTGAACATGCCGACCCGGGAGCTGTTGGCGCCGGTGAACGCCCCTTTTTCGTGCCCGAACAGGGTGCTCTCCACCAGGGTCTCGGTGAGGGCCCCGCAGTCCACGGCGACGAAGGGCTCCTTGGATCGCGGGGAGTTCTCGTGGATGGCCCGGGCAAAGAGCTCCTTGCCGGTCCCGGTCTCGCCCGTGAGGAGGACGCTGGCCTCGCTTCCGGCGGCTTTGGCAAGCATGTCGTAGGCGCGGGTCATCTTGTGGCAGCTGCCGACGATCCCCGGCAGCTTGAGGGCCACGGGAGACGCATGCGCCCTTTTCTGCTCGTGGTACTGCAGGACCTGCTGGATGGGAAGGAGCAGTTCAGTGACGGAAAAGGGCTTTTCGATGTAGTCCCAGGCGCCGCAGCGGATGGCAAGTTCGGCTCCGTCCGGCTCTGCGGCCCCTGTGATGATGACGATCTCCGGGGAGGGGTCGGCTCCCTGGATCGCGGATATGGTCTCAATGCCGTTTCCGTCCGGCAGGCACACGTCCAGAAAGACGATGTCCACCGGCTCGGTCGTCACCCGTTCGAGTCCGCCTTGCAGGGTCCTTGCCGTCATGGCGTGGTGGCCGGCCCGCTCGGCGATCCTCTCGACCATCCTGCAGATCGAAGGATCGTCATCGATGCAGAGAATCCGTGCCATTTCCCTCCTTCGTCCTGTCGGAACACCGGTGATTGCGTGCCCTGCCTGTCGCCCGGCTCTCGATGCCGTCCTCAGGATCCCGTCATCTCGAGATCCGACCGGCGCCCCTCACGGAGGCGGCACGGAGGATCCGGCTGAGCTCAGCACAAGAAAAGCGATCATTGACGCATTCGCAAAGACCCGCTCACGCGCCGCCGGGCACGCTATGACCTATTGAGATCACAAGGGCAGATCTCACGGATTCGGGCTTCTTACGACTCCATCATCATTGAGAACCGATTTCGACCTTTCCGGCTCCATCCAACACATCGCGGACCGTTTTCGCCAGCTCGTGCTGGGTGAGCGGCTTCATCACGAAGGCCCGAATGCCCAGCTCCCGTGCCTTCACCTCGGTGATTCGCTTGCTGTACCCCGTGCAGAGGATGACGGGGATGTCGGAACGGATGGAGAGCATCTCCGCTGCCAGCTCATCTCCCGTCATGTGGGGCATGGTCATGTCCGTGACGATCAGGTCGAATCGGTGGGGGTCGCTTCGAAAGAGCTCGAGCGCCTCCGTCGCGCTCTGCCGGGTGGTCACCTCGTATCCGAAGCGGCGGAGATACTGCTCGCCGAGCCTGACAATGGGCGGTTCATCGTCGACGAACAGGATCCGCTCCTTCCCCAAAGGAAGGTTGGAAGGCGCCGTGGGAGGACGGCTCTCTCCCGCCTCCCTCCCGGCAGCGGGAAGGCAGATGCGGAATCTGGTTCCCAGCCCGACCTCGCTTTCCACGAAAAGGTCGCCGCCGAGATCCTTGACGATGCCGTAGACGACGGCCAGCCCGAGACCGGTGCCCTCTCCCGCCCTCTTCGTGGTGAAGTAGGGCTCAAAGATCCGATCGCAGATCTCGGCCGGCATCCCTTTTCCTGAATCCGCGATTTCCAGCCGTACATACGAACCGGGTGTCAAGTCGACGGCTTCCCCGGCTCTGTCCTTGCCCACGCGCGTTTCGTCCAGCACCACCTCGATGGTTCCCTGCTCCTTCTCCATGGCCTGAGCCGCGTTCGTGCAGAGGTTCATCATGATTTGGTGGATCTGGGTGGGGTCGGCGAAAACGGTGGGAAGATCCGGTTGGATGAGCTTGTTGATCTGGATGGAGGAGGGAAGAGAGGATCGGAGCATCTTCAAGGCTTCGTTGACCACGAGGTCGATGCGCAGGGGCTTGGCCTCGTGCTCACTCTGGCGGCTGAACGCCAGGATCTGCTTGACCAGGTCTCGCGCACGGCCGCATGCCGTGATCACCTCGCCCAGGTCCTCCCGGCTTCGGGACCCTTCCGGCAGATCCGCCGCCGCCATTTCGGTAAACCCCAGGATGGCCGAAAGGATGTTGTTGAAATCGTGAGCGATGCCTCCGGCGAGCGTCCCGATGGCCTCCATCTTCTGCGCTCGAGCCAGCCTGGCCTCCAGGTCGATCTCCGCGGTGATGTCCCGCTTGACCGCCACGAAGTTGGTGATGCTTCCCGCGGCATCCACCACCGGCGAAATGGTTGCGTCTTCCGTGTAGAGCGTCCCTTCCTTCCGCTTGTTGACCATGCGGCCTTGCCAGGTTTCGCCGTTGGAGATCGTCTGCCAGAGCTCCCGATAAAACGGGTCGTCCTGCTTTCCGCTCTTCAGGATCCGCGGGTTCCGGCCGCGGACCTCATCGGCATCGTAGCCGGTCACTTCCTCGAAGGCGTGGTTGACGTACCGGATCGCTCCGTCCGGGTCCGTGATGATGATGGCCTCCGCCACCTGCTCGAGGGCCGAAAGGAGCCGCTCCCGGGCCTCCTCGGCCCTGCGCTGGCCGGAGAGGTCCCGGGCGATGTTGAGCGTGGCGGGCCGGCCCTCCCACTCGATGACCACCTGGTTGACCTGCACCCAGATCTCCCCGCCGGTCCTGGTCAGGATTCGAAGATCGTAGTTGGTCGGGACGTCTTTGCCGGCGAGCCGGTCCTGGTAGCGCTGCTCAATGGAGGCCCGGTCCTCCGGATGGAGGAAGTCGGTGAAGCGCTTCCCGAGGATCTCCTCTCCCGTGTAACCGGTCATGCCGGAGGCACTGGCGTTGGCGAAACGCACCAGGCCGTCCTGGAGGACGTAGATGGCGTCCTGGGCGTGCTCCACGAGGGCCCGGTATTTCAGCTCGTTCTCTTGGAGGGCCTTCTCGGCCCTGGCTCGGTCGTCCAACGCACGGGCCAGCTCGAGGTTGCCGTAGCTGAGGGTCGAGATCAGGTGGCTCAGACGGGTATAAAAGCTCATCACGGCATCGACGGTCTTCCGGCTCCACCGGGGAACGCGATCCAGGGCCGCCAGGTAGGCGGTCTCGTCGAACCCGTACCGCCTCGCTTGATCGCGGAAGGTGTCGTAATCGGGGGTTTCGTCCTCGTAGAAGAACTGGCCCAGGAACAGGTTCCCGAGGTGCCCGCCGCCGATGACGATGGGGGTGGCGATGTCCCACAGGTTGTTCTTGCAGCGGTACGCCTTGAAGGTGCCCGGCTCGACGCCGGCGGAGAGGTCCAGGTCGCTCTGGACGCAGTTCTTGCGAGCTTCGGGGTGGACGCGGTGGAACCGGGTGCAGATCTCCTGCCAGCCCGTCGCCACCAGGACCCGGCCCTTCCGGTCGACAATCCCGACACCGATGCTCGTCAGCCGGTAAAAGTCGTCCATCAGGGCCTGAACGGCCCGGGTGTCGACGATGTCCCCCAGCTCGAGGGCCTCGGGGTCTCCTCGAGCGCGCAGCCCCTGTTCCTCCCGACCGGACTGTTCAGTCAAGATCGGCCTCCGTGTTTTCGAATGCATCCAGGGAGATGCTTCATCGCGGGCCTACTCGTTGTAGAGCACGAAATCGGGATAATGCCTCTTGGCGCAGTCCGGGCATATGCCGTGACTGAAATCCGCATCGGGGTGTTTCCGGACGAACGCTTCGATCTCGAGCCAGTACCCCGTGTCGTTTCTGATGCTCTTGCAGTGGGAACAGATGGGAATGATCCCTTTCAGGAGCTGGATCTCATCGATTTTCTTCTTCAGCTCATCAGCCTGTGTCGCCAGAGCGAAGTGAGACTCGATGACGTTTCGAAAGCTTCGAATCAGTTGATCGATCTCTTCCGAGTACTCATTCGACTTGTTGTCATGGACACAGATCGTTCCAAACACCTCCCCGTCCGGAAGCAGAAGGGGATACCCCATGTAGGAGACCAGCGAGTGATGAATCTCCGGAGCGTTGGCCCAGCGTTGGGATCTCCTGGCATCCGCAACGCGAACCCGGTCTCTCCTTTGAATCACCTCTTCGCAATAGTGGGTCGCCAGCTCCACCTTCATGCCCTCGTAAAACGGGTTGCCTTGGTTTCGGCTGACCTTGAACGCCTCGATATAGGGCAAGTCCAGGCGAGTGACGGCTGCCGATGTGACATTCGCCAACTTGCGCAGAAGATCAACCATGCTCTGCCATTCGCTGAAATCGATGATCCCCAGGGGATCCACTTCCTCGAGTCTCATACTCACATCGCTCCGTTTCTTCGTTCGTGGTTGGACAAGGGTTCCGTTTCTGAAGCGTGCTGTGATTTCAGCAGCTCCCTCGCGCGGACGCCACCGTCCCCCCATCCCTGCAAGCCCCGTTCCTTGAAGCGATTCCCCTCTTTGACGCATTCGCAAAAACCGCTCACGCGCCGCTGGGCACGATGTAACCTGTTGAAATCCCAAAGGCAGATCTCAAGGCTTGGGGCTTCTTACGGCTCCATCCTCTTTCAGAACGCTCCGCTGCCTCGACGGCCGGCTCGCAGATGGACATGGCTGTTCGAGGGCGGATTGGAGCGATTTCGATATCTCAGGGCCCGGGGGGGGGCGGTGCCGGACTCGCGATC
This sequence comes from uncultured Desulfobacterales bacterium, assembly GCA_964443135.1. Taxonomy (GTDB): domain Bacteria; phylum Desulfobacterota; class DSM-4660; order Desulfatiglandales; family HGW-15; genus JAIPEI01. Next base: position 9,297 of record CAYUBQ010000066.1, read on the forward strand.
GACCCGAATTCGCGATCGACCCGAATTCATGATGGAGCCGCAAAAAGCCCGGAGCTTCGAGATCTGCCCCTGAGATTCCACTGGATTACAGCGTGCACAGCGGCGGGTCTTCGCGAATCCCTCAATTCAAATGATTGGTTCGATAGCAAGAAGTTAAGAAAAATCTATCAAAAACGGGCGAGCATTGCAATCAATTCATCGACCTGTTCGGTTCGGGATCCAGAAGCCGATGCGGTACCGCTCGAACAGCGCGAGCGCCGCATGGTTCAGCCGATCTTCCGTTTCCCTGAAGGTCAAGGGGGCGGTTTCGGGGGGGGGCGGACTGCACCGTCGCCCTCTGCAAAGAGGATCCCGTCCTGGGGAGGCCGCAGGTCCGAATCCGTCCCGGTGCGACTGTGTCTGCCAGTTGGCGTGAGCTCGGCTCCCAGGACCCGCGTCGACGAGGGCCGAGAAAACGGGGGGGCGCTGCGCCCCCCCAGGCCTTCGGTCCGAATGGTGTCCTTCTAGCTCGCCTTCTGCTTCTTCCTGGCCTCGGCCAGTCTTTGGCCCAGGTTCTGCTCCTTGGCCACCTTGCGCCGCTTCGCGGACAGGGACTTGGCCGAGAGCGGCTGCCGGGCCTTGAATCCGTACTTGGCCCTGTACTCCTTGGGCGTGAGGCCGTGCTCTTTCAAGTGGCGCTTGGTGAGGATCTTGAATTTCTTCCCGCACTCCAGGCAAGTGACCGAGTTCTGCTTGATGGACTTCTTGGGATCCATTGCCGGAGCGGCTCCCTCTTCGGCCTCACCGCCTTCCTCGTCCGCTTTTACCTTCTTCAGGGACTCATAGGTCTGATTGATCAGCTCATTGATCTCTTCTGCGCTGAGTTTGGATGCGGCGGCTTGGGCGGCAACGATCTCGGCCGCCAGTTCGTACAGTGATTTTGCCATGCTGAAACTCCTTTCATGAGATGTGTCATCTGATACTATGTAAATAGCGACACAATGATCGTTGTCAAGTGAAAAGTATGCTGGTTCAGATCCTAATTCATGAGTACCGATATAACATGCTCGATTCAATAGACAAATATCCAACCCTTCCGACCTGCCTATGGAAGGATTGGATGCTCGTCGTGAACAAAACGAAAAACGCCGCCTCATAGGTCTTCTGGAACCGCTCGGTCTATCGTCCGGAGCGAAATGACCTCAACGAAGACAAAGAACGTGCTGATATTTCAAGCCCCGATCTCATCCAGAGAGCAAGGCCCATGGATGCGCTTCTCAACCTTCGTTTCCTTTGACGGCTGCGTCGCCCCTCATCAACTCCCGGCCTGCGGAGAGAGGAGCCTTTTCATGCGCGGCACAAGGAGAAGAGGCGAGTTGTTGTACCGTGCCTCCATGGACGGCTGTTCAACAGTCCGCTCGGCCGCCGCGGAAAGCGCGATAACCAATTGAAATCATAGTGGCAGATATCGAGGACCAGGAGGTTTTGCCTCGGGACTCGGGCTCGGAGCCGCCGGAAGAAAACGGCCCCAGGTCGTGGATCCGACCGGGAGCCATGCGTTTTTCGTCCTGTTTTTGCAGGTTCGGGTTCGTTTAATAAGAAGCCGTCGCCCCCAGGTTCTCCTGAAGCCAGCTGCGAACGTCGTCGGTGAGTCCCCAGACCCCCTTGTTGTGGTGAATCGACGCCAGGAACCGGTCTCTCACCGGATCGGGCAGCTCGATTTGGGCGAGCTCGTCCGCTCCTTCCGTGCTGCGACGGATGAACAGCACCTGGGGAGGGTCCTCCCAGCTGGTGATGACGAAATAGTGGGAGATGTCCTCCTTTCCCTTGATCATGCGTCCATGAGACCAGTTGTTGCCCCACTCCAGGTAGAGCACGATCGCCTCCTCGGGGGTCATGTCCCAGTCGATGTCGTCGACCAGGTCTCTGTCTTTCTTGATGTCTTGAAGATCCATCCTGTCACCTCCGGAGAACCGTTGTTTTTCCGTTTTGAACGCCCCGCCTTGAAGGCGGACCTGCACGTGGAACCCGCTTGGTATAGAGAGCCTGTTCATGGGTTTCGGTTTCGCAACCGCGGGCGTTTCGCCCGGTGAAAACGCTCCAGGGAGGCCCCTCCGCCCCCGCCTTTTGCCTTGATCGCTTCTCCCTCGTGTAGCATGATGGCCCCCGGCGGGGACCACGAGAACGGCTCCGGACGGGCGGCAGCCGGCACGGTTGGCCGTTGATGGATCTTTTTTGACGCATTCGCAAAAACCCGCTCACGCGCCGCTGGGGACGATCTAACCTGTTGAAAATCCAGGGGCAGATCTCGAGGATTCGGGCTTTTTGCGACGCCATCATTTTTGCGGCACAAGGAGCGATCATGGCGAGAAAGCGCATATCGGACGAAACGAT
>CAYUBQ010000066.1:11769-23228 GCA_964443135.1 uncultured Desulfobacterales bacterium
TTTTTGCGGCACAAGGAGCGATCATGGCGAGAAAGCGCATATCGGACGAAACGATGAGGAAGGTGGCCGAGGACTGCAGGGCCGGCCTGTCCAAGAAGAAGGTGGCCGAGAAGCACGGGATCAGCGTGACGAGCGTGACGCGCATCGTCAAGGAGCAGGGGGGTGAAGGCCCGTCGGCCATGCCGGCCGTGGAAGCGTCCAAGCCTCCGGAGGTGAAGCAGAAGCTCTCGGAGATCGAGCGGCGGATCCGTGACCTCGAGGAAAAGATCCTCTACCTCGAGGCCAGAAAGCAGGGGAAGGGGACCCGGGTGTGAAGGAGCTCGATTCCTTTCTCCTCCGGGAGGCCCGGGACCGGTTCCTCCGGTACGTGCGCCTGGACACCCGGTCGGATCCGGAGTCCGGAACCCATCCTTCCTCCGGGGGCCAGTGGGAGCTGGCCGGGCTGCTGGCCGAGGAGCTGCGCGACCTGGATCTCGAGGACGTGGAGGTGGACGCGGGCTGTTTCCTGTATGCCCGCCTGCCTGCCTCGAAGGGCGCGGGGGGCGGATCCCTCTGTTTCTGCGCTCATCTGGACACCTCGCCCTCAGAGCCGGGCGAGGGCGTAATCCCGGTCCGGCACGAGGACTACCGGGGCGACCCCGTACGTTTTCCGGACGACCCGGACCTGATCCTGACCCCGGAGCTTTCTCCGGAGCTCCGGGGCTGCAAGGGGCACACCCTCATCACCGCCTCCGGGCGAACCCTCCTGGGCGCGGACGACAAGGCCGGGATCGCCGAGATCATGGCGGCGCTTTCCGCCTTCCGATCCGTGGACCTTCCCCATCCGGAGCTCTGCATCGTGTTCACGCCGGACGAGGAGATCGGTCAGGGCACCGTGGGGATCGACATGGAGCGGCTGGCTCCGGTCGGCTACACCGTGGACGGGGGGGACGTGGGGGTGATCGAGGAGGAGTGCTTCACGGCCCACGAGGCCCGGGTCCTCTTCACCGGCCGAAACGTGCACCCGGGCTACGCCAAGGATCGCATGATCAACGCCGGGGCTGCGGCCGCGCGGTTCGCCGCCACCCTGCCGGAGCACGACACGCCCGAGCACGCCGCGGGTCGCGAGGGGTTCAGCCACCTCACGGGCCTGGACGGCTGCGAGAACGAGGCCGGCCTCACCTACATCCTCCGGGACTTCGACGCCGAGAACAACCGGAGGCGGATCGACCTGCTGAAGGACCTGGCCGAGCTGTTTCAGCAACGCTGCCCCGGGCTGGGCGTCCGGGTGGAGGTCCGCGAGCAGTACCGCAACATGAAGGAGGTGCTCGAGCGGCATCCCGAGGCGGTGGCCCGGGCGGAGCGGGCCGTGGAGGCCGCCGGGCTGCGTCCGGTGAAACGGGCCATCCGCGGCGGCACGGACGGGGCCAGGCTCTCCTTCATGGGGATGCCCTGCCCGAACCTCTTTTCTGGCGCCATGCTGCCCCACTCCAGGACCGAGTGGGTCTCCGAAACCGTCATGCAGAAGGCCGCCGAGACCATCGTCCGTCTCTGCGGCCTCTGTTGTTCCGGCTGAGGGGCGGCTCCCCGTCCATGCGGATCGCCTCCAGGAGCGCCTTCTCGATCATGCGCTTCACGTCGTCCGGATCCAGGCGTTTGCGGGGGAAGGGGTTGGACACACGCATGCCGCACTGGGGGCATCGGGCGTTGCAGTGGTCCGTGAACTGGATGACGAGCTGTCCGGGCGTGCGGCCCTGAAGGAGGGGCAAGACCGTGTGGAAGAGGATCGAACCTTCACGGGCCTCCCTGTTTCCGATACGGCGCTTTCAGGAGAGGCTCCGGTAGCTGTCCCAGAGCTCGATGTAGGCCTTCTCGAAGGACCTCCCTTCGGAGTAGCGCCGAGCGCTCGCTTTCATGGATGCAAGGAGGTCCCGATCGTCGATGAGGCCCACCAGGACGCCCGCGAACCCCTTCTCGTCGTCGGCCGATACGACGAAACCGGTCTCTCCGGGGATCAGGTTCTCCTTGGGTCCGCCCTCGTCGGTGACCACCACGGGCAGACCCGAGGCCTGGGCCTCGAGGATGACGTTGCCGAAGGTGTCCGTGGTGGAGGGAAACACGAAGAGGTCGCTCGAGGCGTAGGCCTGGGACAGGTCCTCACCGTCCAGGAAACCGGTGAAGGTGACGGGAAGGTCCGCCGTCCGCCTCTGCATGTCCTGGAAGTCCGGGCCCTCGCCCACGATGACCAGGTGAACACCCTTGTGGTTTTCGCAGACCCTTCGAAACACCCGCTCGAGCAGGTCGATGTTCTTCTCCTTGGAGACCCGGCCCACGTAAAGGAGCTTCAGCACCTCGTCGTCGAGGCGGTATCGACTCTTGTAGAAGCCGTTTCGCTTGGCCGGGTGGAACCGCCGGCTGTCGATCCCCCGGGGGTAGAAACGGATCTTGCCCTCGGGAACCCCTTTGGCCTTCAGCTCCTCCCCGATGGCCTGGGACGGGACGTAGATCACGTCCATCTGGTTGTAGTACCAGAGGGTGTAGCGCCACATGATCTCCTCCATCGCGGTGTCCTCCGTGAGCTGGGCCACGTACTGGGGGAGGGCCGTGTGGTAGGTGCTGCAGATGGGGAGCTTCAGGACGCGTGCGATGGCGAGGGCCGCGAGGCCGATGGGCCCCGGCGTGGCGGAGTGGATGTGGGTGAACCCCTGCTCGTAGCAGTAGTGAACCATCTCCAGGAGCGGGGGGTAGAACAGCTTCATGTCCGGGTACTCGGGCATCTCGTAGGTGCCGATGGGGGTGAAGTTGACCACCCCGGGCGTGTCGGGCTCCGGGCTGCAGGTGATGATCTTCTGCTGCTTCTGGTTCTTCAGCGCCATCTTCACGTGCAGTTGCAGGGTCTTGGCCACCCCGTTCACCTCGTAGAAGGTATCGGTGAAGTGGGCGATGTTGAGACGCCCCGGAGCGTTGCCGGGGCTGTCCTTCACCATGTGGGCGAGGCAGTGGTCGCAGAACCGGCGGTCCTTGGTGAAGACCGAGTAGGAGACGAAGTAGGGAGCGAGCATGGTGTAGAGCGATCCGGCCGAGCCGATGGTGTGGAACAGGTGAAAGAGGTTCGCCCCGGACAGGCTGCCCATGATGGAGTCGGCGAACTGCCTCAGGATCTTGTCGGACATGTCCACCAGGAAGGTGTACCAGGCCTGTTCCGCGTTCCCCGCACCCCGGGCCGGCTGCCGGAGGAAGCGGTTCGTGCCCTCGTTGCCGGTGATGACCTCCCGGGCCTCCCTCTGGAGGAGGCCCGTCATGGTGCTCGGCGCGGATCGGTGGAAGGAGAACCGGGGCATGCGAACCGCCACGGCGGTCCTGAGCCGTTCCATCAAACCCTCCTCTTCGCCGCTGCCCGGCGTGAGGGCGCGGTCCACGAAGCGGAGGAGGAGCTCGCGGCTGACGTAGCGGTCCAGAGAGAGCTTCTCCCGATAGAACTGATAGGCGATGCTGTAGATGTTGTGGGCCAGGGTCTTGGGGGATGATTCCCGGCCCTGGACGCGGGCCCGACCGCGGTCGATGCCCTCCAGGAACCGGCCGATCGAGTCGGCCCCCTCCACCACGGTCCAGGTGCGCGCGATGTTGAGCGCGCTGTGATCGTCCGATCCCCCGATAAGCCGCTTCTTCCACGGGGTGATGCCGAAGGGCGGCACCCCGTGCTTGTCCTCGAGAAAGTCCAGGTCCTCCTCGGTCAGGCGATCGAGGATCTCCCGGAGGATCCGGTTCTGGTACTCATCCCGCGATCCGTTCAGCTCGAAGGTGTTGAACAGGAGCAGCATCTCCTCCACGTGGTCCACGGTGAGCCGGTCGTTGACGCTGTACAGTGGATGCGCCGCCGCGTGGTGGATGCCCTCCCGGTTCAGGTAGACGACGAGGTCGAAGACGTTCTCCCGGAGGCGGAAGATCTCCTCGTGCTGGGCCTCGGTGATGCCGCAGGTCAGGACGTGGAGCTTGCAGCCGTCCTCCGGGAAGTAGGTCGTGACCTCCTCGCTGACGAAGGTGTCCTCCAGGTGCGCGATGTCCAGGCTCCCGGCGATGGTGTTGTGATCCGTGATGGTCACGTAGTCCATGCCCCTCGCCTTGGCGACGGCATAGAGGTGCTGGGGTTCCGTGTAGCTCTCCGAGCAACCGATCTTTCGAAGGATCCACTCCGAAGGCCGGGTGGAGTACTTCGAGTGAACGTGGAGGTCGGCCTTCTTCGGCCTGGATTTCATCGTCTTGTCCTCCTCTGTCAGGGTTTGGCCGTTGGGTTAAGCTCCCTGTAGAACCCCTACATTTTGTGTGTATTAGGATTGCGCACGGATTTGATTGCGATCGATTTCGATGCCGGTCCCGGACTGCTCTGCTCACGGAAAATTAGCGCAGCCCTAACAGTGCCCGCATGGACGGAAGGAATAAGCAGGAGAAAGCGAGAAACCTTTCTCGGGACTCAAACGCACATGACCAGGAGCCCGTTTCCGGTCACCGCCGCTGATGAAAACGGGTGTCGTAGGGCGGGGTTTTACACCCCGCCGTGCTTGTCGAAAACCTTGCGGCGGCATGTGAAATGCCGCTCTACGCCCGGACCATCGAGGGGTATTTTCACGGGAAAGCCCATGAAGACGAACCCGAAAACGGAAAACCGGAGGCGATGGATGGCCGTGCTGGCAAGTGCGCGCTCGTCTTCCCTGGAGGAGGCGTGGAAGAGGACGGGGAGTCCGCCGGAGTACCGGCGGGTGCGCCCCCCCGAGACCGGTCTCGTCATGGTGCGCGGGAGAGCCGGCGGCACGGGCCGTCCGTTCCACCTGGGGGAGACACCGGTCACGCGGTGCACTGTCGAGACGGAGACGGGGCACTTGGGAACGGCCTACGTCATGGGCAGGGATCACCGGCATGCCGAGCTGGCCGCCCTGTTCGACGCCCTGCTCCAGGACCCCGCCACCTCCCGGGAAGTGCAGAGGCGCGTGATCGAACCGCTCCGCAAGGCGCAGCGCGGCCGAAGGGAACGGGAGCGAAAGCGGAGCGCGGGCACACGGGTGGACTTCTTCACCATGGTGCGGGGGGAGTAGATGGAGCAGGTGGGACAGAGAACCCCGCGCATCAGTCCGGGCTTCGCGACCGCAGTGGGGTTTCAGGAGACGTTTCGATCCGTCCTGGAGGCCATGTCCCGCCCGGGAAAGGTCCTCCGGTCTGGCGCGACCCTGGAGCCGCCCGGGCCGATCCCCCCGGCCCTGGGGGCGGTCTGCCTGACCCTGCTGGACTTCGAGACGCCCTTGTGGACGGATCTGCCGCCGGACGGCCCGGCCGTCCGTTGGCTCCGGTTCCACTGCGGGGCGCCCCCGGCAACGACGCCCGGAGAGGCCGCCTTCGCATTGATCACCCGAGTGAAGAACCTCTGCCCGCTCGGCCGGTTCCATTCCGGCGAGGAGGAGCGACCCGAGCGGGGGGGCACGGTGATGGTCCAGGTCGAGGGACTGGAGGCCGGGGAGGGGTGGACCCTCAGGGGACCGGGGATCGAGGACACGGCGAGGCTGCGTGTGTACGGGCTGCCCCCGGGCTTCCAGGAGGAACGCGCCGCCTTGGAAGCCCTGTTCCCCTTGGGCCTGGACTTCATTTTTTCCACGGGAGAGCGGTTTGCGGCCCTTCCGCGAACCACCCGTATCGAGGTTTGAACCGTGTATGTTGCCGCGAAGGGCGGAGAAAAGGCCATTCGAGAGGCCCACAGGCTCCTCGCCGAGAAACGGAGGGGGGACAGACGCGTACCGGAGCTGGGGGTGGACCAGGTGGAGGCCCAGCTCGGCCTGGCCGTGGACCGGGTCATGGGTGAGGGCTCCCTCTACGACCGCAGGCTGGCCGCCCTCGCCGTGAAGCAGGCCCGGGGCGACCTGGTGGAGGCGGTGTTCCTCCTGCGCGCCTACCGGACCACGCTCCCCCGGTTGGGCGTCTCCTCGCCCCTGGACACGGACGCCATGGAGGTGCGGAGGCGCGTCTCGGCCGCCTTCAAGGACCTGCCCGGAGGACAGGTGCTGGGGCCCACCTGCGACTACACCCACCGACTTCTCGACTTCTCCTTGATGGACCACTGTCAGGGCGCAGAGGCCGGGGAGGGAGAGCCCGAAACCGGGGATGCGCGGGAAGCGGAGGACATCCCCATGACCCGGGTGGCGGACCTCCTGCGCCTGGAGGCGCTGGTGGAGGATGAGCAGGAGGAGGACACCTCGAAGGAGGTCGGGGACCTCACCCGGGAGCCGCTCCTGCTGCCCGCGGAACGGGACGTCCGCCTCCAGAACCTGGCCCGCGCGGACGAGGGGTTCCTGCTCTCCATGGCCTACTCCCTCCAGCGGGGGTTCGGCTACGACGCTCACCCGTTTCTGGGCGAGATCCGGTACGGCGAGGTGGCGGTGGAGATGGTGCCCGAGGAGCTGGGGTTCCCCGTGGAGATCGGCGCGATCGAGGCGACGGAGTGCATCATGATCAACCGGTTCGCCGGCTCGGCCGAGCACCCGCCCGAGTTCAAGACCGGCTACGGGCTGGTCTTCGGCCACGGCGAACGGAAGGCCATGTCCATGGCCATGGTGGATCGGGCGCTGCGCTGCCGGGAGCTCGGCGAGGACGCGGACTACCCGGCCCAGGACGAGGAGTTCGTGCTCTGCCACAGCGACAACGTGGAGGCCTCCGGGTTCGTCCAGCACCTGAAACTGCCCCACTACGTGGACTTCCAGGCCGACTTGAACCTGATGCGCCGCATGCGCGCGGAGCACGTTGGGGCGAACAGCCGGGGGGAGGAGGACGATCGTGGGTGAGCCGAAGAACGCCGCGGAAGCGACGCCGAGGACCGGCTCGAGACCGCTCCGCGGGTACAGCTTCGCCTACCTGGACGAGCAGACCAAGCGGATGATTCGGCGCGCCGTCCTGAAGGCCGTGGCCGTTCCGGGACACCAGGTCCCCTTCGGCAGCCGGGAGATGCCCCTGCCCTACGGCTGGGGAACCGGGGGGATCCAGGTGACCGCATCCCTCATCGGCCCCAATGACACCCTCAAGGTCATCGATCAGGGCTCCGACGACACCACGAATGCGGTGAGCATCCGGAGGTTTTTCGCGCGAACGGCCGGTGTCGCCACCACCACGCGGACCGAGGAGGCCACGGTGATCCAGACCCGCCACCGCATTCCCGAGACTCCGCTCCGGGAGGGTCAGATCCTGGTCTATCAGGTGCCCATCCCGGAGCCCCTGCGACTGATCGAGCCGCGGGCCGACGAGACCCGGCGCATGCATGCCCTGGGGGAGTACGGCGTGATGTACGTGAAGCTCTACGAGGACGTCGCCAGGGAGGGGAAGATCTCCACGGCGTTCGACTACCCGGTCATGGTGAACGGCCGTTACCTCATGAGCCCTTCGCCCATCCCCAAGTTCGACAACCCCAGGATGGATCGGATGCCCGCGCTCCAGGTCTTCGGTGCGGGGAGGGAAAAGCGTATCTACGCTGTTCCCCCCTACACCGAGGTGAGGAGCCTGGATTTCGAGGACCACCCCTTCCGGGTGGAGTCCTGGTCCGAGGTCTGCGCCTTCTGCGGGTCGGGGACGAGTTTCCTGGACGAGATCATCGTGGACGACCGCGGCGGGAGGCGCTACGCCTGCTCGGACACCGACGCCTGCCGTAGGAGGCGGGAGCAGGGGAAACAGGGTCCGGAGACCCAGGCCATGGACGTCGAGGAGGGATCGTGAGCCCGGAGCCGACGACCCCGCTGCTCGAGGTCGAGTCCCTGGACCGATTCTACGGACCCATCGTGGGGTGCCGCCGGATCGCTTTCCGCCTGTGGCCCGGGGAGACCCTCGGGATCGTCGGCGAGTCGGGGTCGGGGAAGACCACGGTGCTCCGCTGCGTCTCAGGCCGCATGGCACCGACACAGGGCCGGGTGCGCTATTGCAGCCGGGACCTGGGGTGGCTCGATCTCCTCGACACGCCCCTCGCGGTGAAGCGGCGGATCATGCGGACGGAGATGGGGTTTGTCCACCAGAACGCCCGGGACGGGCTTCGGATGAAGATCAGCGCAGGAGGAAACATCGGGGAGCGGCTTCTGGCCAACGGCGCGCGCCACTACGGCCGCATCCGGGGCCGGGCCCTCCAGTGGCTCGAGCGGGTGGAGATCGACACCCGCAGGATCGACGACACCCCCGGCACCTTCTCCGGGGGCATGCAGCAGCGGCTCCAGATCGCGCGGAACCTCGTGACCCAGCCCCGCCTCCTCTTCATGGACGAGCCCACGAGCGGCCTCGACGTCTCGGTCCAGGCCAAGCTGCTGGACATCCTGCGCCGCCTGGTCGTGGAGCTGGGGCTCTCCATGATCATCGTGACCCACGACCTGGCTGTGGCGAGGCTCCTGGCGCACCGGCTCTTCGTGATGAAGTCGGGGGAGGTGGTGGAGGCCGGGCTGACGGACCAGGTCCTGGACGACCCCCAGCATCCCTACACCCAGCTCCTGGTCTCCTCCATTCTCTCCCCGTGAGGTGTTTCGTGGACTACATGGTCAGAGCGCGGGGGCTGCGCAAGGGGTTCGTTCTCCACACCCAGGGGAAGGTGCACATCCCGGTGCTCCGGGATTTCAGCCTCGATGTCCCGGCCGGCGAGAGCGTCGGACTCGTGGGACCTTCGGGTGCCGGGAAGAGCACCCTGATTCGGCTTCTCTACGGGAACTACCGGGCGCAGGGAGGAGAGATCCGAATCCGCCACCGGGAGGCCGAGGTGGACCTCGCCGCGGCCGATCCCCACACGGTGCTCGCTGTCCGCAGGTGGACCGTGGGGTACGTGAGCCAGTTCCTGCGGGTGGTTCCCCGGGTACCGGCTGTCCAGGTGGTGATGGAGCCCCTGCGGGAGCGCGGAGTCGACGAGGAAACCGCGCGCAAGCGTTCCCAGGAGCTGCTCGAGCGGTTGAGGATCCCTGAGCGGCTCTGGCACCTTTCTCCCACCACCTTTTCCGGAGGGGAGCAGCAGAGGATCAACCTCGCCCGGGGGTTGGCGGCTTCCTACCCGGTCCTGCTGCTGGACGAGCCCACAGCCTCCCTGGACCCGGTGAACCGGGCCACGGTGATCGCCATGATCCGGGAGGCCATCGACGCGGGCAGCGCCGTGGTGGGCATCTTTCACGACGAGGATGCCCGCGGCCGGCTCGCGGCCAGGATCGTCGAGATCGAGGGACCCGGGGAGAAGGGCGCCCGCGAGGAAAGCCCGGCGGCCGGGGCCTCGGAAGGGAGGCGGCGATGATCACGGGGAACCGGGAGGAAAGACCGGGGGCCCGGGACCGTGCGGGGGGAGGACATGAGCGTGCGTGATGCGGCCCTGGACACGAGCGGTGCGCCCTGCCGCGCGATCGCCAACGGCACCGTGGTGACCCCGGAGGGCCTTGTGGAGGGCGCCTCCGTGGTGGTGGAGGGGGGAAGGATCAGGGCGATCGGGGTGGACCCCGTTCCCGCCGGCGGGCCGGTACACGACGCAACGGGCCTCCTGGTGCTGCCCGGCTTCGTCGACCTCCACTCGGACGCCCTGGAGTCCGAGATCCAGCCGAGGCCCGGCGGCCGGTTTCCCGTGGAGATGGCCCTGGTGGAGCTGGACAAGCGGCTCGCCGCCTGCGGTGTCACCACCATGTTCCACTCCCTCTCCTTCAGCGCCACGGACAAGAACGAGCTGCGCCGGGCGGACGTGGCCCGGTCCGTGATGCTGGACATCCACGCTCTCTCCCCGCGCCTGACCGTGCGAAACCTGATTCACGCGCGATTCGAGATGATCGACGTGACCTGCGCTCCTCTGATGGAAGCGTTGATCGAGGAGGGCCGGGTTCACCTCTTCTCCATCATGGACCACACCCCGGGGCAGGGGCAGTTCGTCTCCATGGACCACTTCAGGACCTATTACGGGACCGTGGACCACATGACGGCGGAGGAGCTGGAGACGCTGGCCGAAAGGCGGGTGCAGGCCCGCAGGGGGTTGGATCTGGGCCACGTGGAGCGGCTGACGGCCCTCTGTCGAGAGCGCGGCGTGCCCATGGCCAGCCACGACGACGACAGCGTCGAAAAGGTGTGCTGGGTGCGCGACATCGGGATCCGGCTCTGCGAGTTCCCGGTCAGCGCGGAGGCGGCGCAGTGCGCGTCCACGTTGGGACTCCACGTTCTCATGGGGGCGCCCAACATCCTCAGGGGGAGCTCCCTCACCGGCAACCTGAGCGGACGCAGGGCGGTGAAGGAAGGGTGGTGCGACATCATGGTGTCGGACTATGCTCCCTCCTCCATGCTTCACGCCCTGTTCGAGCTGGCCCGTTTGGACGTCGCCCCCCTGAACGAGCTGGTCAACCTGGTGAGCCTCAACCCGGCCCGGGCCGTGGGCATGGACCGGGAGATCGGGGCCGTTCGGAAGGGGTATCGTGCGGACCTTGTCCTGGTGTCCGCAGGGGAGGACGTCCCGCGGATTCGAGCCACGTTCGTGGAAGGAAGACCCGTCTTCTGCACCGCCTGTTCAGGGGGTTGACATGCTCAACGCCGAGGGGACGCCCCCGGGCGGAACGGATTCAGAGCTCCGGCGCAGGGTCCTCGAGACGGCCGTGTCTGCGGCCCGGGCCGCCGGAAGGCTTCAGATGGAGTGGTTCAGGGGGGGCGGGGGGGTGGAGGCCTTTGGGCGCCACGACCTCAAGCTGAAGGTCGACCGCATGAGCGAGGAGACCATCTCGTCGGTGATCCGGCGCTCCTTCCCCGCCCACGGGATTCTGGGAGAGGAGACCGGGAACAGCCCGGGCCGAAGCGGCTGCCTCTGGATCGTCGATCCCCTGGACGGAAGCGTGAACTACCATCACGGCATCCCCCACTTCTGCGTCTCCCTGGCCTGCCACCTTCTCCCCCGAGCGAACGGGGCTCGGACCGAAACCGCCTCGTGGTGCACAGGCGAGGCCTTGATCGGCGTGGTCTACGCCCCGGTGACGGACGAGCTCTTCTGTGGTGTCAGGGGAGGCGGCGCGACCTGCAACGGTCAGCCCATCCGGGTCGGAGACGTGAAATCCCTGGAGGAGGCCGTCATCGGCCTCAGCTTCGGGAGCCGGGAGGAGACCATGCAGCGCATGTGCGCCATGAGCGCTTCCCTCGCTCGGGATGCCAGAAAGCTCCGCGCGTTCGGCTCCACCGCCCTGGACATGGCCTACGTGGCCTGCGGCCGCATGTCGGGTTTGGTCCAGGGACGGGTCCGGGTGTGGGACTTCGCCGGTGCACGGGTGATCCTGGAGGAGAGCGGAGGCTTGTTCCGGGCCAAGGAGGTGGACCCCGGCGGCTGGGAGATCATCGCCTGCGCGCCGTTCCTGTTCCCCCACCTGAAAAACCTGGCAGGGGACTTTGTTGCATAAATAGATAACTCACTGTCTCACGACTCGAGGGCGAACCCCGCGCGAGCAGTTATCGAATGATGCAAGAACGTCCCCTAG
>CAYUBQ010000067.1:0-22866 GCA_964443135.1 uncultured Desulfobacterales bacterium
AGGTGTCCACCACGGACACCTCGAACGGAACGGGGGGCAACGACACCCTGAACGCGGGCGCCGGCAACGACAGCCTGCTGGGCGGACCGGGCGACGACACTCTGACCGGCGGGGACGGGGACGACATCCTGCTGGGCGACGATGGCACGATCACCTGGACCGGTCCCTACGCCGGCACCATCACGGGCGGGACCTCGGGGGTCGGCGGCAACGACACCCTGTACGGCGACAACGGGATGGACATCCTGATCGGCGGGGCCCGGGACGACACCCTCTACGGAGGCCCCGGCCTGGACGTTCTGTTCGGTGACGGCGGGCGGGTTTTCCTCAACGGCCCCGGCTCCCTGACCGCCGAGGCCCTGCAGGGTGCGAACGACGGGTCCGATACCCTGATCGGGGGCGAGGGACACGACGTGATGTTCGGCTCGGGCGGGGGCGATGCCTTTGTGGGAACGTTCCCGGAGGACGTGATGATCGGCCTCTACGGGCACGTGGTCATCGAAGGGGGCCGGCTGGTGAGCGTGTTCCCGCCGATTCACATGCTCCTGGGGAACCCCCTGTTCCAGGGCTCCGGCTCGGGCTTCCTGGCGGCCGGGTTCGGGGGCATCGGGTCCCTGCTCACCGCGGGCGGCCTGGCCGGGCCCGGATCGCTCCTGTACACGCCCGGCGTCTTCGGGTTCGGCGGCGGCGAAGGTGGGCTGTCCCACGGCGCCTACGGGATCCCGGGGGCATTCGACATCGAAGGCTACCTCGAGCCGGGACAGGAGGGGTTGCCCTCCCTGGAGGTGGTGGAGGTCGTCACCCTGTCCGACGGCACCATCCGGAAGACGTTCGGGGACGGGACGGTCGAGTTCATCTTGACCGACGGATCGATCCGGACGGCCTTCCCGGACGGCACCATCATCGAGACGCTGGCGGACGGCACGATGACCTTGCAGTCTCCGGACGGAACCCGTATAATCATCCACCCGGACGGGACGGTGACCAAGACCTTCCCGGACGGGACCGTGATCAAGACCCTGATCGACGGGACCATCATCCGCACCATGCCCAACGGCGTCGTGATCACCACGACCCCCGACGGCCGGATGGTGCGGCTCCTCCAGGACGGAACCGAGGTGCCCGTGACGCCGGAGCAGGCCGTGGAGCTGGGCCTGAGGCTCCAGACCGTCCAGGCGGAGCCCGGGGACCCCCCCCACAGCGGGATCGAGCTGCCTTCCGTGGCGGCCGCAGTTGCAGGATGGGGTGTGGCCTCTCTGAGGAAGGAGCGCGGCGAGGGTGCCGGGACCAGGGTGGACCGGGAGGCCTTTTTCAGACTGGACCGGGAGCGGGAGCGGAGACGTTTCCGGAGGTGGCGGGACGGTTCCCTGGAGAAGCCGTCATGCGGCCGGATCCGGAGTCAGAGCAAGGAGAAAGCCTCGAGAAAAGGGTTTTCGGGGTTCAACTTCACTTATGAAAAATAGTCAATGGAGGGATCATGGCGCAGAAGACGGATGAAAAGGAACAGGACAAGAAGGAAACCCCTCAGGAAAAGAAAGCAGGCGCGGACGATACCGTGAGGCAGGGTCCGACGGTGCGGTGGGACGACAGCCGGATGACCAGCTCCTATGCCAATGTCTGCAACGTGACGAGCACGCGGGAAGAGGTCACGCTCCTCTTCGGAACGAACCAGAGCTGGCACGGCGGGCAGCAGCAGCTCACGGTGCTGCTGAGCAACCGGATCATCCTGAACCCCTATGCGGCCAAGCGGCTTTCCGTGCTCATGAACAACATCGTCCGCGAGTATGAGTCGCGTTTCGGCGAGATCAAAATCGAAGGCGCCTGATCGAGCGCTGAATCGCCGCACGGTTTCCCGCCTCCGGGTGCCTCGGGCTTCGGGGGGTGAGGACGACTTAATCAAACCGGCCCGTCGCACACGCACCGGTGTGAGCGGCGGGCCGGTTTTGCCCTTTGCAGGGAGGGCCTTTTACCCGCCTGAGAGGGGTTGAACGCCACGGAGCCGCCTTTTTTGCAGCCGAACTCCACCGAGAACGCCCAAGACCCGACGCAGCGGATCGACCCCGATCTCTGGGTCCGGTTCCGGGACGCGGGCAGCCGGGACGAGTACGTTCGCGCCTGGCTGGCGCTGCAGTGCGCGCTCATTCCCGGAGCGGCCCACGGGGTGCTGATTCTGGCAAAGGAGGCGGGGGAGGGGTACGAGCCCGTGGCCCGCTGGCCGGAGGAGGGAGAGAACCCGGAGTGGCTCACGGAGATCTCCGAGCGGGTCCTGGAGGAGCGGTGCGGGCTGGTTCTGGAGCTCGGGACCGACCTGGCGGGCACACTGTTTCAGCCGCCGCGGTACGGCGCTGGATACCCGGTGCTTCTGGACGAGGAGCTCCTGGGCGTGGTGGCCTTGGATGTGGCCGCGGAGGAGGAGGAGGACCTCACATGGGCCATGACCAGCCTGCAGTGGGGGGTGCCGTGGCTGGAGGTGCTGTTCCGCCGCCGCCGCATGAAGGAGGACGCAGCCGCCCTGGAGCGGCTTCGCGCGGCGGTGGACCTTTTGGCGGGCGTGCTCTCGGAGGATCGGTTCGAGCAGGCCTGCATGGGGTTCGTCACCGAGCTCGCCACAGTCCTTCGCTGCGACCGCGTCAGCGTGGGCTTCATGCGACGGGGCCGGGTGCGCATCCAGGCGGTCTCCCACAGTGCGGAGTTCGGCAAACGGATGAACCTGATCCGGGCCATCGGGACGGCAATGGACGAGGCCGTGAGCCAGCGCCGGGACTTGTTCTTCCCGGGCCGGGAAGGGGAAGAGCCGGCCATCCTGCGCGACCACGAGCATCTGGCTCGCCAGCACGGGGCCGGCAACATCCTCACGCTTCCGTTTTTCGCCAGAGACCGGTACTACGGCGCACTGACCCTGGAGCGACCGGCGGACGACCCCTTCACCGACGAGGAGGCGGATTTCTGCCGGAGCGTGGCCTCCCTGCTGTTTCCGGCCCTGGAAACCAAGCGGCGGGACGATCGCCCGCTGATCGTGAAGGCCCTGGACTCCCTGTGGGTCCAGCTGGGGCGTCTTCTGGGCCCGGGCTACCTGGGCCGAAAGCTGGCCCTGATCGCCACGGCGGCCCTCATCGCGTTCCTGGTCGTGAAGGAGACCGACTACACGGTCTCCGCGGACACGACCCTGGAAGGTGCGGTCAAGCGGGTGGTGGTGGCCCCGCTGGACGGTTACGTGAAGGAGGCCGAGGTGCGGGCCGGGGACGTGGTTCAGGGGGGGGATGTCCTCTGCACCCTGAACGACCGGGACCTGCGGCTCGAGAGGCTCAACTGGTTGAGCAAGCGAACCCAGTACCAGCGGCAGTACCAGGAGGCGCAGGCCCGGCACGAGCGGGCCGAGGCCGGGATCATCAAGGCCCAGCTCGAGCAGGCCGAGGCCCAGCTGGAGCTGGTGGAGAACCGCCTGGAGCGGACCCGCGTGAAGGCGCCCATTGCCGGCCTGGTGCTGAGCGGGGATCTCACCCAGCGCCTGGGCGGGTCCGTGAACAAGGGCGAGGTCCTGTTCGAGGTCGCCCCTCTCGACGCCTACCGCGTGATCCTCCGGGTGGACGAGCGGCGCATTGCGGAGGTCGATCCGGGTCAGGAGGGACGGATGATTCTATCGGCCCTTCCGCAGGAGGCCTTCGTGTTCGAGGTGGAGAAGATCACGCCCATCACCCAGGCCGAGGAGGGAAAGAACACCTTCCGCGTGGAGGCCGGGCTGAAGGAGGGGTCCCCGCGGCTCCGGCCCGGCATGGAAGGCGTCGGCAAGATTCACGTGGATCGCAGGCCGCTCCTGTCGGCCTGGACTCAGGGGATCCGGGAGTGGTTCATTCTCTGGACCTGGTCGTGGTGGCCGTGAGTCAGCCGATGAGCTGATTAGGTGTTAAGCTGCTGAGCTGTTAAGGGGTTAAGGGGTTGGCCAAAAACATCAGGTGGCCCGGGTGTCGGCCTACCACGCCTAAAAAGGGCTCTTCGCGCTCTTCTCCATGAAAGCCCTCGGCCCACGAGGTACGGGCCCATCGCTAACACCTCAACACCTCAACACCTTAACAGCTTATCAGCTCAACAGCTCAACAGCTCAACTCGAGGATCGCACACTCACAACGACACCCATGGCCTTATCGCTTTTCAGCCAGTCCTGGTACCGTGTGGCGGGCCTCAAGCCCCGCCTGCGGAGCCACGCCCAGATCCACCGCCACACCTATCGCGGCCGGGACTGGTACGTCCTCCAGGACCACTCCTCCAATCGGTTCCACCGCTTCTCCCCCGAGGCCTACCGGATCATCGGCCTCATGGACGGGAGGAGGACCCTGGACGAGATCTGGGAGGCGGCCTGTGCCGAGCTGGGCGACGACATGCCCACCCAGGACGAGGTGCTCCAGCTCCTGAGCCGCCTGCACCAGGCCGACGTGCTCCAGTCGGACATGCCGCCGGACATCCAGGACCTCCACGATCGCAGCAGGCGCCAGCGGCGCAGCCGCATCCTGGGGCAGCTTCGCTCCCCGCTCGCCGTGAGGATTCCCCTCATCGACCCCGAGCGATTCCTGGCGGCCACGGCATTTCTGGCCAGGCCCCTCATCGGCTTGCCGGGTCTGCTCCTGTGGTGTGTCACGGTCGCCGCGGGCGTGGTTCTGCTGGTCTCGAGCTGGGACGGTCTGACCGCCAACCTGGCCGATCGGGTCCTGGCCCTGGAGAACCTGTTTCTCTTGTGGCTGATCTATCCGCTGGTCAAGACCCTCCACGAGTTCGGGCACGCGTACGCCATCAAGCGGTGGGGCGGAGAGGTCCACGAGATGGGCGTGATGATCCTGGTGTTCGTCCCCATCCCCTACGTGGACGCGTCCTCCTCCACAGCGTTCTGGGACAAGCGAAAGCGCATGCTCGTGGGGGCCGCCGGCATCCTGACAGAGATGTTCCTGGCGGCTCTGGCCGTGATCGTGTGGGTGAACGTGGAGCCGGGCGCGGTCCGGGCGGTGGCGTTCAACACCATCATCATCGCGGGGGTCTCGACGATCCTCTTCAACGGCAACCCCCTGCTGCGGTTCGACGCGTACTACATTCTCTCCGACCTGCTGGAGATCCCCAACCTGGCCATGCGGAGCGCCCGGTACGTGGGATATCTCGTGAAGCGGTACGCGCTCGGCATGAACGAGGAGGAGAGCCCGGCATCGGCGCCGGGCGAGGCCCCCTGGCTGGCGGTGTATGCGGTCACGTCGTTTCTCTACCGCATCTTCATCGTGATCCGCATCGGCCTGTTCGTGGCGAGCAAGTTCTTCATTGCCGGGGTGATCCTGGCGGCCTGGGGTCTGGCCGGCATGTTCGTTTTCCCCTTCGTCCGAACCATCCGCAACGCCTTGACCGACAGGCGCATGCAGGAGAAACGGGGGCGGATCCTGGCCCTGTCCGTACTGGCCGTCGGGTTTCTGGCGGGGGGCCTCCTGCTGGTCCCCGTGCCTTCCTTCACCGTGGCCGAGGGCGTGCTTTGGGCACCGAGGAACTCCCGTGTGCACGCCTCGAGCGACGGGTTCGTGGAGCGCGTGGTGGCCTCGCCCGGTACGCAGGTGAGGGCGGGAGACCCCCTGATCCGGTGCCGGAACGCCGACCTGGCGGCTGAGGAGCGGGTCCTGGAGGCCCGGCTGCGGGAGCTCAGCGCCAAGCTGCGCCGCAGTCAGACCCGGGACCGGATCGAGGCGGAGATCCTGCAGGACGAGGTGGAGCGTGTGGAGGCCGAGCTGGAGCGTACGCGGGAGGAGCGTGAGGATCTCCTGATTCGGAGCCCCACGGACGGGGTGTTCCTGTTTCCCGAGGCCGGGGACGCGCCGGGCCGTTTCCTGCAGAGGGGCACTCCTTTGGGGCACGTGGTGGATTTCTCCCGCGTGACTGTGAGGGTGGTGGTTCCTCAGCATCAAGTGGACCGGGTGCGATCGGCGGCCCGGCGGGTCCAGGCCCGCCTGGCGGAGAGGATTCCCGAGGTGATTCAGGCGGCGGTCCTGCGGGAGGTGCCGGCCGCGTCCCGGGAGCTTCCCAGCCTGGCCCTGAGCTTGGAAGGTGGCGGCTCCCTGGCCCTGGACCCACGGGAGAAGGAGCACGCCAGAACGTTCGAGACCCTGTTCCACTTCGAGGTCCGGCTCCCGGAACAGGCTCTTTGGGCTGTTGGGGAGCGGGTGTTCGTGCGCTTCGAGCACGACGCCGAACCGTTGGCCTTTCAGTGGTATCGAGGGATCCGGCGCACCTTCCTGAGCCGGTTCAACGTGTAGGGGATGTCATGATCGGAGAGCTGACCCGCCATCCTCCCGCCACCCACGCGCTTCGACCGGAGCGGGAGGATCGCAAAATGAGCGTTCTGGACCGCCTGGCACGGCGGACGGCCGGCTGCTTCGTAGGGGTCGGGCGGGCGCGCGACACCCACATGCCCGGATTTCTAGCCCTCGTGGAACGCCGGGGGGAGGAGCTGGGGAGCCTTTCCGAGGACCGGCTGGCCGATGAGGCGGCGTCGGTCCGGTTGAGGCTCCACCGGGAGGGGTTGAGGAAAGAGCCCGTGGCCCGGTCTTTCGCCTTGATTCGGGAGACCGCGGGGCGCCTCCTCGGGATGCGCCACTTCCCCACCCAGCTGGTGGGCGGACGGGCCATCCTGGGCGGCATGGTGGCCGAGATGGAGACCGGCGAGGGCAAGACCCTCACCGCCGTCCTGGCCGCCGGTACCGCGGCCCTGGCCGGGATCCCGGTCCACGTGATCACGGTGAACGACTACCTCACCAGCCGGGACGCCGAATGGATGGGGTCGGTCTACGAGGCCCTGGGTCTACGGGTGGGCTGCGTGGTCCACGGCGTGCCGCCTTCCGACCGGCGTGCCGCCTACGGATGCGACGTCACCTACTGCACGAACAAGGAGATCGTCTTCGACTACCTCCGGGACTGGCTGGCCATGGAAGGGCGGACCGCCCCCCTCCGGCTCCAGGCCGAGGGGCTGTACGGCCGGGAGACCCGGGCGGGAAAGCTCCTGATGCGAGGGCTTCACTACGCCATCGTGGACGAGGCGGACAGCGTCCTCATCGACGAGGCTCGAACGCCGCTCATCATCTCGGGCGGCGGCGGGTCCGAGGACGAGCAGGGGTTCCTGGGCGAAGCCCTGGCCCTGGCCGGGGACCTGGACCGGGGGAGGGATTTCGAGATCCGGGAGCTCACCCGGGAGGTGACCCTGACCCCGGCGGGCCGGGAGCGGCTGAGGGAGGCGGCTGCGGACCTGGGTCCCCTGTGGAGCGGTGCGGTGCGGCGGGAGGAGATGGTGCGCATGGCGCTCTCGGCGCTTCACCTGTTCCACCGGGACGAGGCCTACGTGGTGCAGGAGGGCAAGGTCCAGATCGTGGACGAGTTCACCGGCCGGGTCATGGCGGACCGTTCCTACGAGCGGGGACTCCACCAGCTGATCGAGGCCAAGGAAGGGGTCGAGCTCACGCGGCGGCCCGAGACCCGGGCGCGCATCAGCTATCAGCGCTTCTTCAGGCGCTACCTGCATCTCTCCGGGATGACCGGAACGGCAAGGGAGGTCCGGGGGGAGCTCTGGAACGTGTACAGGCTGCCGGTCGTGCGGATCCCCACCCACAGGCCCCGGCAGCGAAAGGCCCTGCCGGAGAGGATCTTTCGCACGGGCGCCGAGAAGTGGCGGGCCGTGGCGGAACGGGTTCAGGCCCTTCACGGGGAGGGTCGACCCGTGCTGGTGGGTACGAGCTCCGTGGCCGCCTCGGAGCTGGCCTCCCGACTGCTCTCGGAAAAGGGGATCGCCCACCAGGTGCTCAACGCGAAGCAGGACCTGGGGGAGGCCGAGATCGTCGGCCGGGCCGGGGAGCCCGGCTGTGTCACCATTGCCACGAACATGGCGGGCCGGGGAACGGACATCCAGCTCGCCGAAGGGGTGAAGGAGCGTGGCGGGCTGCACGTCATCCTCACCGAGCGGCACGAGGCGGCCCGGATCGACCGGCAGCTGGCGGGCAGGTGCGGCCGGCTCGGGGACCCGGGCAGCTACGAGGCCATCCTCTCCCTGGACGACCCCCTTCTGCAGGGAGGGCGGGGCGGCGTGACGGGCAGGCTCGCGACAAGGCTCGCCCGGGTCCGTTCCCCCGCGTGGAAGCGGATGGCGGGCCGGGCGGTTCTGAGGGCCCAGAAGCGCGTGGAGAAGTATCACGCCCGATTGCGAAAAGGCCTCCTGAAAGAGGACGAGCGGCGCGGAAACCTGCTCTCCTTTTCGGGCGGTCAGGAGTAGAGAGGGACACATGAGGAGCGTCAAGGGAAAATACATCCTCCAGGGGATCCTGTGGATCCTGCTGATCGCCTCCGGCGGGATCGTGCGGGCCGAGGCGGGCCGTTCCTACGAGGGGCTCATCGAGCCGAGCGAGGTGGTGGAGGTCAGCAGCCACGTGCGGGGGACCCTGGAGGCGGTGATGGTGGAGCGGGGCGACCAGGTGCAGAAGGGCCAGGCCGTCGCCCGGATCACGTCGGACGTGGAGAAGGCCTCCGTGGAGCTGGCCCGCTCGCGCGTGGAGTTCGCCCTGCGCAAGGTGGAACGGAACGAGGATCTCTACCGGCAGGAGCTCATCAGCATTCACGACAAGGACGAGATGGAGACCGAGCTGCGCATCGCCCGGCTCGAGCTCCAGGAGGCCGAGGCGCGTCTCTCCATGAGGACCATCCGGAGCCCCATCCACGGTGTCGTCGTGGAACGGATGCTCTCCCCGGGCGAGTACGTGGGCGAGGACCCCATCCTGGAGATCGCCCGCATCGATCCGCTCTTCGTGGAGGTGGTCGTACCGGTGGAGCGGTTCGGCTCCATCCGAAACGGCATGGAGGCCCGGGTCCGCCCCGAGCTTCCCGAAAGCGAGCCCCGAACGGCCCGGGTGGTCATCGTGGATCGGGTGGTGGACGCGGCCAGCGGGACCTTCGGCGTTCGACTCCGGATGCCCAACCCCGGTCACCGGCTCCCGGCCGGGCTCAAGTGCCGGGTCTCCTTCCAGTAGCTCTCGTCGGGTCTCCCTGCCGCCGGTTGGGTCCGGGGGGATTGTATCCCCCGTCGCACCGGTGCTTGGACCTCCCCTGAGCCTCGTGCGTCGATTCCTCTGGTTCGCCGGCAGCCGGGTCCTTGTAGGGCGGGGTTTACCACCCCGCCGCAAAAGGATGGCTGGTGACTCCCGGGCCGGCTGCGGTGTTTCGGCCGCAGACATGGAAGGAACCGCGAAGGCCGCTCAGGCAAACGCCAGGAGCAGCGCGAAGTAGCCGAAGGTGGCGGCCATGACCAGGGTGGCCGGCGCGAGCAGGTGGCGGTAGGCCGATCCCAGGCCTGCGTGGAAGTAGTCCCGCGTCACCAGGAAGCAGACGTGTACGGGGGAGAGCATCATCCCCATGTAGCCGAAGGCGTAGGCCAGGGTGGCGTGGGCCAGGTAGTCCAGGCCGGTCCTTCCGGCCAGGAGCGCGATCACCAGCGGGAAGGCCGTTCCCACGAACCCCACGGCCACGCCCGTGATGACCCCGGCCAGGAAGGGCACCGCCATGATCACCGCCAGGGGCGGGATGCCGAACCGGACCATCTCTTCCTGGATCAGCCCCACCGCGTGGCTCTCCATGAGCACGCCCTTGAAGGCCATGATCCCGCAGATCAGGAGAAGCAGCCCGATGGACGACCGGTTCGAGAGGGTCCGGGCCACCTGACCGGCCGAGGGACGGTTCTGCACGATCACCCAGAGGAGGCAGAACCCGAGCCCCAGGAAGACCGCCGTGAGACGCGGAGGCTTCACGCCCGTGACCGCCTCGAAGAGCCACACCGTCGGGAGCGCCAGGATCACCAGGGTGATGGGGCGCACCTCCCGGCGGAACGCCTGCCACGCCCCTCGATCCCTTTTCCCGGCGCCGGGGGTCTCCACGGCGTTTCGGGGCAGGAGGGGCCGGATGAACAGGATCCCGGCCCCCAGGGTGATCAGGGTCAGCGGCGCCTGGATCAGCATGAACCGCCAGGCCTCCACCTCGAGAAGGCTCACCGCCAGGACCACGCCCGGGTAGAGCGGCCACCAGTACTCCCAGACGTGGCGGAACCAGTAGTTGACCGCGGTCTTCACCTCGGGCCGGACGGGCTCCTCGCGGCAGGCGGTCTCCACCATGGGCGCCGAGAAGAGTGCGCCGCCGGGCATGGGCAGGAGCCCGATCAGGGCGGGCATGACCAGGGCGGCAAGGCGGGAGTCCCGCGTCAGGCGGGTGAAGGAGGTGACGATCCGCTCCATCTGTCCTGCGTCGGACATGATGCGGGAGAGGGTCAGGATGACGGCGACGATCAGGAGAAGGGACGCGATTCCGGGATCGAAGAGGGCCCCGAACACCGCCGCCGCGATCCCGGCGGGGGACATGCCCATGGTCAGGCCCAGGAAGGCCGCCCCGATGAAGAGGGCGGCGCTCAGGTGGAGCCGGAAGCGGTTCAACCCCACGATCAGGGCAAAGGCCGCACCGACCTTGACGAGGGCGGGAATGGAGATCACCCTTCCTCACCCTCCTTTTCGGCTGGAAGCCTTGGTCTGGGCGTGGCTCCTCACGAAGCTCTTGACGATGTTCTGCTGCTTTTCCTCGGTGTCCACGAAGCGGATGCCGGTGTGGAACAGGCCCGGCTTCACCTCCTTCGAGTGGACCACCTCTCCGCGGATCTCCAGCATCTGCTCCTGGAGGTCGATGTCCAGGAGCAGGATGTAAGGCGAGTCGACCACCTGCCGGGTCTCGAGCTTGATCCCGCCCAGGCTCAGGTCGCGGGTGGTTCCGAAGCCTTCCGCGGTCTCGTTTCCGTCCTCGTCCACGCAGACGTAGTTCACGACGTTGGCGGTTTCGATTCGCGGGTGACGCCGGCGTTCGGCGCCGCCCGCCGGCTTTTGGGCATCGTCCGTCATGGAGCACCTTCCTTCACTTCTTCAGGGGACGTTTTTGCATCATTCGATAACTTTATCTCTCCGACGACGGGCCGGAGTCTGCAAGCCGGTCGGAAACGGCACGGACGACGGTTTTCGGGATAGTTATCGAATGATGCAAAAACGTCCCCTGTTTTCGGTTGTCAACCCTTTCGGGCGTGGCGGGTGAAGGCGTCCAGGATGGGGGGCCAGGCCTCCGGACACTCGTTGACGGCGTGGCCCATGCCGTCGACCACCAGCAGCTCGGCCCGGGGCATGGCCTCGGCCATGGCCGCGGCCGCATCCAGGGAGATGAGCGGATCGTCGCTTCCGTGGACGATCAGCGTGGGGACCTCCAGCCGGCGCAGCTCTTCCTTCAGGCTCCCGGTCGCCACGAACGCGGCGTACTGCCGGGCCACCCCGTCCGGATGAAAGGCCCGGTCGTAGGCCCGGGCCGCCGCGGCCCCGGCGTAGGACTCGTCCAGGGGGAGACGGCCCCCGAGCGCCCGGGAGAGCTCCAGGGAGTAGGCGATGTACCCCTCCCGGTCCGGAGGGGCGAGCCGGGTCAGAAAGGCCACCGCGTCCGGGTTGGGCGGAGGAAAGCCCGGCTCCCCCATGTGGGAGACCAGGCTCGTGAGGGTCCGGACGCGCTCCGGGTGTCGGACGGCCAGATGCTGGCCGATCCGCCCTCCCATGGAGGAGCCCGTCACGTGGGCGGCGTCGATCCCGAGGGCGTCCAGGAGCCCGGCCGCGTCGGCCGCCATCTCCTCCAGCGTGTAGGGGACCTGGACCGGTTCCCCCCGGCCGGCGGCCGCAGCCACGGCGGCCGGGTCCGGGACCCCGGCCCCGTCCAGATGCGTGGAGAGCCCCACGTCCCGGTTGTCGAACCGGATCACCCGGAAGCCCCGGCGGGTGAGCTCCCCACAGAGCTCGTCCCGCCAGTTGATCATCTGGCCCCCGAGGCCGGAGATCAGCAGGAGGGGCTCGCCCCCCGGATCGCCCAGGGCCTGGCAGCAGAGGCGGATCTCGTTGGCTTCGACAAAGACCGGTTTCCCGTCGTCGGCCCGCGCCGTCACAAGACGACTCCCCTCCCTAGGTGACCAGGGCGAAGAAGAGCGCCAGCACCACGAACTGGACGATCCAGCCGATGATGCAGACCAGGACGGCGCGGCCCGTGCTCGAGTAGTCCAGGGCCTGGCGCACGGCCACCACCATGGCCGCCAGCATCCAGATGCCCACGACGAACTGGATGACGGGCCCGATCACGGGAATGATCCCCAGCACGCGGGCCACACCCGGAGAGCTCGAGAAGCCGATGGTGCGGAGGAGCTGGCCGTAGTCCGCATCGGTCTCGGGCACGGGCAGCAGCTTGGTGCCGATGATCATGGTGAGATAGGCCCAGATGAACCAGCCCACCAGCGCCGCGATGGTCCCGAAGATGAGCCCCGAGATCCCCGCCTGGGTGATGGTCCCGATGCCCGCGGCGAGGCTGGAGAGGATTACCACCAGGCCGGCCTCCTTCATCAGGGATGGATCGGCCTCCACCTCCTCGTAGAGGTTCACATCCAGCTTGGCGGCCCGGATCATACGCTCCAGAAGCACGTTCATGTCGATCTCCTTTCAGGGAAGCCCTTTCCCGCCGATGATTCCTGTCTCTTGTGCGGTTCGTGTAACCATGGCGCAGACCCTACCACAAATGCACGCCGGGGTCATGGGTGGTGTTTATTGATGAGGGCCAAACAGCGAAACTCGGCACTCCCTCGCGGCCCGGATCAGATTCCGGTCCGCTGTGGCCAGAGGCATCCCTTTTCTCAAGGCCAGATCCAGGTAGGAGGTGTCATAACTCGACAGACCGTTGGCCCTTGCCAGGTGAAGGAGGTCGCCCATTCGCCGCGCCACGGCTTCGTTCTCCACCTCGATGGGGAGCTGTTCGAGGAGTTCGAGAAAGCGGATGCTGTCCGCGGTGCTGATGCGGTTTCGCCGTTCCGCCGCGAGAAGGACGTTCAACACCTCGAGAGGCCAGATGGAGGGGACGTGGGCCGAGACCCGGGTCAAGGCATCCAGTGCCTCGTCGGCCTGCTCGTTCTTCTCTTCCAGAAAGCACCAGGCCATGACCACGGAGTTGTCCACAACGAAGTCCCCGGCCATTCAGCGCCTCCCTTCCTCCAGCATTTCCCGGATGGAAGCCCCGTCCAGAGGGTGTCGGCGTCGGAAGGCGCGCAGCTCCCGAATCACCGTGGCAGGGTCTCTCTTCGGGTGCGGGTCCGGGGGTTGCAGCACGGCCACGGGGACACCATGCTTGGTGATGGTGATGCGTTCCCCCCGCCGGACGCGTTCCAGGAGCTCGGCCAAGTGGGTCTTGGCCTCGTAGGCGCCGACCGTTTCCATGCCCTCTCCTTTAGACCAGCTTGAGACCAGTCTAAATTCCCGGATGGGGTTCCGTCAAGCCCGAAAGGTCAAGCCCGAAAGGGAGGCCCCGACCTTCTCCTCTCACTCCTTCAAGGTGTCCAGCACGTCCTGGAGCTTCTGGATCACCTCCTCCAGGCCCCGGCGCACGGTCTCGAGGTTGCCCGTGGGCTCCGCCTCCCGGGCCATGGCCTCCTCCTCGGTCTCGACCGCCGGCGCCACGGCGGGGATTTCCCCCACCAGGGCGTCGACGGACTTCTCCAGGGTCTGGTGCATGACCACCTTGGTGGCGTCGGCCAGGATGATGCGCCGGAGCTCCGGAAACTCCAGGGTCTCGGGCTTGAGGAAGATCGGCTCGGCGTAGAGCACGGCGTCGCCCACGGGGATGACCAGGAGGATGCCCCTCCGGACCTCGCTTCCCACCTGCCCCCACAGGGTGAACTGCTCCGAGATCACGGCGTCGTTGTCGATGCGGGCCTCCACCTGGTTGGGTCCGTCCACGTGACGCCCGGAGGGGAAGTCGAAGAGCACCAGCTCGCCGTAGTGCTCCCCGTCGCTCCTGGCGGCCATCCAGCCCACCAGGTTGTGCCGGTTCTGGGGGGTGAAGGGCTGAATCAGCAGAAACTCCTCGATTTCCTCCCCCGGCAGGCGGGCCACGATGTAGTAGGGCTTGAGCTCCTGGCTCTCGCCGAAGGAGTTCTGCATGGGGATGGACCACTGGTCCTCCTTGTTGTAGAAGACCACGGGGTCCTGCATGTGGTACTGGAGCAGCATCTCGGTCTGCACGGTGAACTGGTCCAGGGGATAACGCACGTGCGCCTTGAGGTACTCGGGCATTTGATCCATGGGCTCGAACAGGTCCGGGAAAATGGCCTGGTAGGTCTGGATCATGGGATCTTCCGGGTCGGCCACGTAGTAGTCGAGGCTCCCGTGGTAGGCGTCGATCACGCCCTTGACGCTGTTCCGGAGGTAGTTGAAGCTCCGGTTCCACCGGGTGGAGTAGGGGTAGCGGTCCGTGTGGGTGTAGGCGTCCTGGATCCAGAAGAGCCGGCCGTCGGCCACCACGCTGTAGGCCTCCCGGTCCCTCAGGAGGAACGGGGCCACGGTGGAGAACCGCTCCTGAACGGTCCGCCGGAACTGGATGAGGCTGTCCGGGTTGATCTCCCCGGAGATGAGGATGTTGAGGTCCTTGAACTCCCAGGCAAAGAGCAGCCGGCGGAAAAAGGAGCTCATCTCGACCCCCCCGTCTCCCTGGTACCGGGTGTAGGCCGGGCCGTCGACGCCGGGGTAGTTGAACTCCTCCATCCGGCTGTTCACGATCAGGTAGTTCAGGCTTTTCAGCCCGTAGTAGATGTCGGGCCGCTCCAGCGGGATCTCCCCCTTGGGCGGGATGTCCCGGACGAAGAAGGTGGGCCGCCCGCCTGCCTTCACCTCGGTCACCGGGCTCATGGCCGCGCCGTAGCCGTGGGTGAACTGGAGGTGCCGGTTCACCCAGCGCTGCGCCTCCTCGGGGAGCTTGTCCGCGGAGAGCTCGCGGGTGGCCATCATCACCTGCCTCAGCTCGTCTCCCACCCGGTAGCGGTCCGTGTGCACGGCCAGGAAGTCGTAGTAGAGCCGGAAGAACTGGATCTGGTTGTAGCTCTGGAGCAGGGGGCCCTCGTCCCAGAGCCGGACATTCTGAATGGTCCCCTGGTTCTCGACGATGGTCTCGCGATCCACGTAGCCCCGGGCCGGGTGCGTCTGGCTCTCGAGCTTGGTCAGCCCGTAGGCCTTACGGGTGAACTCGATGTTGCTGGCCAGGTAGGGCTTCTCCTTGGCCAGCTCGCTGGGCTCCACCTGGAGGCGCTGGACCAGGGCCGGGAGCACGCTTCCGCCCAGGAGGTTCAGGGCGACCCAGCCGCCGACGGCGTAGACGATGAGGCGTTTCCGGTCGGAGAAGGCCGAGACCGCCAGGAGCACCGCCGCCGCCAGGGCCACGAAGGTCATGAAGGTCCGGGCCGGCAGGGTGACGTGGTCGTCCGTGAAGCCGACCCCGAAGACCGCGCCGGTGGGGGAGTAGAGGAGATCGTAGCGGCTCAGCCAGTGGCCTGCCGCGATGAGCACGAAGAGCAGGGAGGCCAGCAGGGCCAGGTGGGTCTTGACGCTCCCGCTCAGCGCAAACCGCTCCCCCCTGAGGGTGAAGGTGAGGTAGTAGAACGCTCCCACCACGAGCAGAAGCACCACCACGGCGCTCACCAGCCACGATCGCGCCAGGCTCAGGGCCGGCAGGGTGAAGATGTAGAAGGAGAAGTCCCGGCCGAAGATCGGGTCGGTGTCGTTGAAAGGGAGGGCGTTGAGGAAGAGAAGGAACTTCTCCCACTCGGAGGCGGGGTTGACCGCCATGAGGACCGCCGCAAGGAGCAGGACCCCGCCGCCCACCCAGACCATGAGCTTGCGGGCGGAGGCGTAGGCCTCGGGCGGCAGCACGCTGTCGGAGGGCGGCGGCATGCTTCCGGTGCCCTTGTAGGCCGCATAGAGGTTGGGTGCGGCCAGGCCGACGAAGAGCGCCGCCCCGATCAGAAACAGGGCCACCCGGGCGGTCATGATCCGCAGAAGGACGGTCTCGTAACCCAGGCCGCCGAACCAGAGCCAGTCCACGTAAAATCCGCGGCCCCAGTTGATCCCCCACCAGAGGAGGATCACGCCGAGGGCCAGCAGGGCCCACCGCACGAACCGGCCGATTCGGTTGAAGTCCATGTCCTCGAGGCGTATCTGGGGCATTTGGGGCTGGCGGTCCTGGGGTCCGGAAAAGGGGTCCATGTTCGCTCCCTCCTGGGCGGGGCGTCTGCACGCTGAAGATCCGGCGTGGCCCCGGATGACGGGTGACCGAGGTGTCGGGTGTTCCTCGACGCAGGGCTTCTCGAGGCCGTGCCGTCGAGGAGGGGCCCGCGCAGGGCGCTTTGGGCAACTCCTACCATTGGACCAGAAAACCGCTCCGTTCTGCAAGGCAATTCCATGCCTTCAGGAGGGCCTTCGGGAGGGCTTGGTGTTCCGGCCGGAACGTGGTAGGATCCTGCCCCATGTTCACCTTCCTGCACGCTGCGGATCTGCACCTGGACAGCCCCATGCACAAGCTGGAGGCTTACGAGGGTGCGCCCGTGGAGGAGCTCCGCAACGCCACCCGCCGGGCCTTCGAGAACCTGGTCCGTCTGGCCGTGGCCGAGGGGGTCGCGTTCGTGGTCATCGCGGGCGACCTCTACGACGGCGACTGGCGGGACTACAACACCGGGCTCCACTTCACGGCCCGGATGCGGAGGCTCCGAGAGGCGGGCATCCCGGTCTTTCTCACCGCGGGCAACCACGACGCGGCGAGCCGGATCACCCGCACCCTCCGTCTCCCCGAAGGGGTCCACCTCTTCCCCTCGGACGGGCCCGCCACCTTCCTGCTCGACGACCCGGAGGTGGCGGTCCACGGGCAGAGCTTCGCCACGCCCGCGGTCCGGAAGGACCTGGCCTCCGGCTACCCCGAGCCCGTGCCGGGCCGCTTCAACGTCGGGATCCTCCACACCTGCGCCACGGGCCGGGAGGGCCACGAGCCCTACGCGCCCTGCTCGCTCGAGACCCTCCGGGACAAGGGGTACGGCTACTGGGCCCTGGGCCACGTGCACCGGCGGGAGACCCTCCTGGAGGACCCGCCGGCGGTGTTTCCGGGGAACACCCAGGGCCGGCACGTGCGGGAGACCGGGGCCAAGGGGTGCATGGTGGTGTCGGTGGACGACCAGGGCCGGGCCCGGGCCGCTTTTCACCCGCTCGACGCGGCCCGCTGGTTCGTGGAGGAGATCGACGCCTCGGAGGCGGCGGGCGGCTACGACGTGATCGACGGCGCGGCGGCGCGTTTCGAGGCCCTCCTGGAGGAGAACCCGGGCCTGCCGCTGGTGGTGAGGGTCCGGATCACGGGAGCGTCCCGGGCCCACGAGGAGCTCGCCTCCGACCTGGAGCAGTGGACCAACGAGGTCCGCGCCGCGGCCCTGGAGACCGGCGGCGGCCGGCTCTTCGTGGAGAAGGTTCGGGTCCGGACCCGCGCACCCGTGGACGCCGGCGCCGGCTCCGCTTCGAGCGGCCCGGTGCAGGAGCTCCTCCGGACCCTGGACGAGATCGGGTCGGACCCCGAGGCGCTCGACACCCTGGGCCTCGTCCTGGACGACCTTCAGCGCAAGCTCCCCCGCGAGCTGCGGGAGACCGAGGGTGCGCCCGCACCCGGCGACCCGGACTGGGTGCGCGGGATCCTCGAGCAGGTGCGGCCCATGCTGGTCCGCCGGCTGGTCCGGGAGGAGCGCACGCCGTGAAGCTCCTCCGCCTGGATCTCATCGCCTTCGGACCGTTCACCGATCTCAGCCTGGACCTGGCCGGCGACGGACTCCAGATCCTCTACGGGCCCAACGAGGCGGGCAAGAGCTCGGCCCTCCGCGCCCTCCGCCAGCTGCTCTACGGCATCCCCGTCCGCTCGCCCGACGACTTCGTTCACCCCTACCGGAAGATGCGCATCGGCGGCCTGCTCCGGCACAGCGACGGCGGCCGGATCGAGGTGGTTCGCCGCAAGGCGGCCAAGAACGCCCTCCGGGACGGGAACGACGACCGGCCCGTGGAGGAGGGCCGCTTCCGGCGGTTCCTGGGGAGCATCGACGCGGACGTCTTCGCCACCATGTTCGGCATCGGGCACGAGGATCTGGTGCGGGGAGGCGAGGAGATCGTCCAGGGCGGCGGGGACGTGGGACAGGCCCTCTTCGCGGCCGGGTCGGGGATCTCCGACCTCAGGCGGGTCCAGAAGGAGCTCCGGGACCAGGCCGAGGCCCTGTTCACGCCGGCCGCCTCGACCCGGGAGATCAACCGGGAGCTCTCGGCCTTCCGGGAGACCCGGAAGGCCCTCAGGGAGGCCCAGCTGCCCGGCCGGGACTGGGAGCGGCACGACACGGCCCTCCGAGAGGCCGTGGAGCGGAGGGAGAGCGTGGACCGGGAGCTCGGGGCCCGGGAGACCGAGCGGAACCGGCTGGCGCGCATCCGGGACGCCCTCCCCCTGATCGCCGGTCGGCAGGACCGTTTGGAGGAGCGCGCCGCCTTTGCGGACGCCGTGCTCCTGCCCGAAACCTTCGGGGAGCGCCGATCGCGCCTCCTCACCGATCTCCAGGTGGCGGAGAGCAGCCTGGCCCAGGCCCGGGAGGATTCGAAGGAGTCCGCCCGCTCCCTGTCGCAGCTCCGGGTGGACGAGGCCGTGCTCCACCGCGACGAACCCATCGACACCCTCTACCGGGAGCTCGGCCGCGTTCAGGCGGCGGCGCGGGACCGGGTCAAGCTGCGGGACCGGCGGGACCGCCTCCGGAGCGAGGCCCGGGAGATCCTCTCGGCTCTCCGGAAGGACGTCCCTCTGGAGGAGGCGGAAAGCCTGCGGCTCGAGCGGGCCCACACCGTCCGCATCCGGGAGCTGGGGCAGCGGCACGAGCGGCTGACGGAGCGGCTCGAGGCGGCCCGGGGGTCCCTCCCCCGCCTGGTGACCCGGATCCGGGCTCTGGAGGAGGAGCTCGCCGGCCTGGAGGCTGCTCTCCCCGTGGAACCGCTGGAGGAGGCCCTGGAGCGCGCGGCCGGCACGCTCGCCCTGGAGGGTCACCTCCGGGACGAGCGTGCCGGGATCGCCCGCACCCGCGAGGCCCTGGAGCGTACCCTGGAGGGAGGGTCCCTCTGGAAGGGAACGCTCGACGCGTTCGAACGGCTCCCCGTGCCCCCGCTCCCGGACGTGGACGCCTTCGAGGGGCGCCTGGAAGAGGCGGAACGGGCGGTCGCCCGGCTTCGCGCCGACAGGGAGGCCGAGGAGCAGGCCCTGGCCGAGGCCGAGGCCGGGCTCGAAGGGCTGGCCCTGGAGGGGGGGATCCCCACCGAGCAGGACCTGGAGACCGTCCGAGGCCGACGGGACGAGGCCTGGCAGGGCCTCCGCCGGGCCCTGGAGACCGGAGACCGGCCGGACGGGGATGCCGGGGAGGCCTACGAGGCCCTGGTCCGCCGGGCGGACGACCTGGCCGACCGTCTCCGGCGCGAGGCGGACCGGGTGGCCCGGAAGGCGGGGCTCGTGGCGGACCGGGCCCGCCACAGGGATCGGCTGGTGCGGCTGGCCTCCCGCCTGGCGGAGGCCGAGGCGTCTTGGGCCGAGGCGTCTGCGGCCTGGCAGGCCGCCTGGGCCCCGGCCGGCATCGAGCCCGGAGCCCCCCGCAGGATGCGGGCCTGGCTCCAGGATCGGCAGGGCCTTCTGGAACGGTTCCGGGAGCTGCGGGGGCGGGAGCGCAAGGCCGGCGCGCTGGAGCGGGAGTTTGCGTTCCGAAGGAGCGAGCTGGACGGGCGGCTGCGGGCCCTGGCCCTCCCCCCGGCCGGGGAGGGCGAGTCCCTGGCCGACCTGACGGCCCGGTGCCGCCGGGTCGTGGAGCGCCAGGGGGCCCTGGCCTTACGGCGGGAGAAGCTTTTTTCCGAGAAGCGGGAGAGGGAGCAGGAGCGCGGCGAGGCCGAGGCCGGGCTGGAAAAGGCGGAGCAGGACCTCTCCGGGTGGCGGGAGCGCTGGGAGGGGGAGGTCGCCCCCCTGGGTCTCGGCCCGGACTCCTCCCCGGCCCAGGCCGTTGTGGTGATGGAGGATCTGGCCGCGCTCCTCGAGAAGATCCGGGAGGCGGGCATCCTCCAGAAGCGCATCGCGGGAATCGACCGGGACGGGGACGCCTACACGGACCAGGCGGACGCGCTCCTGGCGCAGTCCGCCCCGGATCTGAAGGGCCGGCCTGCGGACCAGGCCGTGCCCGAGCTCCACGCCCGGCTCAACCGCGCGCGCGAGGAGAGCGCCCAGAGGGTCCGTCTCGAGAAGGAACGGGAGCGCCGGGAGAAGCGGGTGCGCAAGGCAGAGGAACGCGTGCTGGAGCTCCGGTCCGGCCTGGACGTCCTGTGCGAGGAGGCCTGCTGCAGGGCCTACGAGGAGCTGGCCGAGGCGGAGAAGCGGTCGGATCGGCTCCGCCGGCTGGACGCGGACCTGGAGGCGCTGGAGGAGCAGCTCCGAGGGCTGAGCGGGGGGCGCCCCGTGGAGGCCTTCGTGGAGGAGGCCCGGGAGATCGACCCGGACGAGATCGAGGGCAGGCTCCTCCGGCTCGAGGAGGAGATCGCCGGGCTCCGGGAGGAGCAGGCCGCCCTGGGAGAGACCATCGGCAAGGAAAAGGGGGAGCTCGCCCGCATGGACGGGAGCCCCCGCGCCGCCGAGCTGGCCGAGGAGGCTCAGCGGATCCTGGGAGGGCTGGAGCACGCCGTGGAGCGCTACGCCCGGCTCCGCATCGCCTCCACGGTCCTGGCCCGGGCCGTGGAGCGGTACCGGGAGAAGCACCAGGGCCCCGTGCTGGAGCGCACCAACGCGCTCTTCTCGCGGCTCACCCTGGGCCGCTTCGAAGGGGTCCGGGCCGAGTACGACGAGCAGGGCACCCCCGTGCTCGCGGGGGTCCGGCCGGCCGGGGAGATCGTGCCGGTCACCGGCATGAGCGACGGCACCGCGGACCAGCTCTACCTGGCGCTGCGCCTGGCGAGCCTGGAGGCCTACCTGGAGACCGGAGAGCCCATGCCGTTCGTGGTGGACGACATCCTGATCAAGTTCGACGACGACCGGGCCCGGGCCGCTCTGGAGCTCCTGGCCGAGCTCTCCCGCAGGACCCAGGTCCTCTTCTTCACCCACCATCGCCACCTGGTGGAGCTGGCCGAACCCCTGAACGGGGTGAACGCCGTGCAGCACCTCCCCTGACCGGGGGCGCTCCTTTCAGGCACGACCGCCGGGACCCCGACCGAGCGGTTTCTAGCGTTGCATCGACGCAATTCTCCCCTCCGGACCCTTGCACTTTCTGTATGTCTCGAACGGCCGATCCCGAAAAAAGATCAAGGATGCCAGGCTTTTGTGTCCATCGTCGGTGTGTTGGCACGCCCCTTGCTTTTTTCCAGACCATCAACTTTCTTGCCGAGGAGACAAGACCATGAAAATCGCCGTTTCATCAACCGGACCCACCCTCGACGACGCGGTGGAGATGCGTTTCGGACGTTGCGCCTACTTTTTGATCGTGAACCCCGACACCCTCGAGTTCGAGGCCATGGAGAACCCCAACATCGCGCTGGGGGGCGGGGCCGGCCCCCAGTCCGCCCAGCTCATGGCCAACCAGGGCGTGTCCGCCGTGCTCACGGGGAACTGCGGGCCCAACGCCTTTCAGGCCTTCGGGGCCGCCGGCATCCAGGTGATCACCGGTGTGAGCGGCCGGGTGCGGGACGCCGTGGAGCGGTTCGCCGAAGGGACCCTGGAGCGCTCCGCCGGGCCCACCGTGCAGAGCCACTACGGCATGGGCGGAGGAGGCGGCGGTCGAGGCATGGGCGGTGGCGGCGGCCGCGGTATGGGCGGTGGCGGCCGAGGTATGGGGGGCGGCGGCGGCCGAGGTATGGGGGGCGGCGGCGGCCGCGGTATGGGCGGCGTGGCCGCCTACCCGACCGACCCCCCGTCCGCACCCCGGAGCCCGGCGGGCTCGGGGGACCTGGAGCAGCTGAAGCAGACCGCCGAGGAGCTGCGCCGGCAGATGGAGGCCATCCAGGAGAAGATCGAGGAGCTCGAGAAGAAGTAGCCGCTCCTCCCCGGTTCGGCGGCTGGGGACGCAGGCGGGCTGAGGCTGGGCCCGGAGGCCGTCATGGAAAACACCTTCTGGACCGCATTGGGATCGAGCGGGCTCGCCGCGCTGGTCACCTCGGCGGGGATCTACGTGATCCGCCGGTTCGAGGCGTGGGGCGAGAAGAACTCCATCTACTTCGTCTGCTTTGCCGCGGGGACCCTGATCTCGGTCTCGTTCCTCCACATCATCCCCAAGGCCTTGTCCATGAACCCCCACGCGCCCTTCTACCTCCTGGGCGGCTACCTGGGGCTGCACCTGTTCAACCGGTTCGTCAACGCATTCGTCTGCGACAAGTCCGGTGACGCGGCGTATGCCATCGGCCTGGTCCCCCTGGTGGGGATCGGCCTGCACAGCTTCATCGACGGGTTCATCTACTCCATCACCTTCACGGTGAGCCTCTTCACCGGCGTCCTGGCCGCCATCGGCATGGTGCTCCACGAGTTCCCCGAGGGCATCATCACCTACCTGCTCCTCATCCGGGGCGGCTTCCGGGAGAGGACCGCCCTGGTCCTCGCCTTCCTGGCCGCGGCCCTGACCACGCCCATGGGCATGGTGGTCTCCTATCCCTACATCAGCCGGATCGACCGGCCGCTCCTGGGGGCGCTCCTGGCTTTCTCCGCAGGCGCCCTGGTCTACGTGGGCGCCACCCACCTCCTGCCCCAGTCCGAGAAGGAGCACCGGAACTACAGCCTGATCGCCCTCCTCGTGGGGATCCTGGTGGCGCTCGCCATCGTCTGCACCAAGTCCTGACGAAAAAAGGGGGACGTTCCCCGGCCTCGTTCGGCCGACGCCGCACCCGCTCCCCGGGGATCGGGCGGCTGGGGAACGCCCCC
>CAYUBQ010000068.1:0-19550 GCA_964443135.1 uncultured Desulfobacterales bacterium
TCCTTGAACTCCTCGTCGCCGCCGAACGGGATCACCTGATCCGGCCGGACCTCGGACCGGCCCGCCTGGGGCCGATTCTCCGGGGCCTTGTCCGCGGGCTCGGGAACGGCGGGCGTGAGGGAACCGGCCCGCTCGCCGGGCTCGGTCTGTCGCGCCGGTCTCCGCCGGGTCCCCTCCTCCGAACGCCGGCCCTGGGTGAGCGCGAGCAGGTCCCCGACGGTGTGGGACATCTCCTTGGCCTGGGCGTTCATCTGCTGCGATGCGCCGGCCGACTCCTCGGCGCCGGCCGCGGTCTGCTGGGTCACCTTGTCCATCTCGGCGACCGCCGTGCCGATCTGGTCGATCCCCCGCGCCTGCTCCTGCGAGGCCGCGGCCACCTCGTCGATCAGCTTGCCCACCTTTTCCGAGAGCAGGGTGTTCGTGTCCAGGGCCTCCACGACCTGGTCGTTGAGCTGGGCCGCTTCCTTGATGCGGTCGTTGGAGGTGTGGATGAGGTCGGAGGTGTTCTTCGCCGCCTCGGCCGCGCGCATGGCCAGGTTCCTCACCTCGTCGGCCACCACGGCGAATCCCGCCCCGGCCTCTCCCGCGCGGGCGGCCTCCACCGCCGCGTTGAGCGCAAGGAGGTTGGTCTGGAACGCGATCTCGTCGATGGTCTTGACGATCTTGGCGGTCTCGTCGCTGTTGGCCACGGTCTTTTCGATCGCGGCCTTCATCTTCCCCATGCGCTCGCCGATGGTCTGGAAGTTGGGACCGACCTCCTCCATCATGACCCGGTTGGTCTCCCGGGTGTTCTCGGCGTTCTGCCGCGTCATGGAGGAGATCTCCTCCAGCGAGGAGGAGGTCTCCTCGATGGAGGCGGCCTGCTCGGACGCCCCCTCGGCCAGGGACTGGCCGGAGGCGGACACCTGCTCCGCCGCCGAGGAGATCTCGGAGGACGCGTCGGACAGGTTCCGGATGATCCGCTCGAGGCTGTTGGAGAGCCTCCTGGCCAGGAGGAGGCTCAGGCCGACGCCGAGCCCGGACACCACGATGAGGACCGCGACGATCATCTGGAAGTAGCCCTTGACCCGGGAGGTGAAGGCCCCGTTGGTCTCCAGCTCCGCTTCGCGGATGCCGCCCATGGTGCGCTCGAGACCTTCGAAGACGCGCTCCTGCAGGGCGTGGGCCTGCCGGGTGTTTTCCAGGAAGGATTCCGTGAGCTCCTTGACGCGCAGGTTCGCCTGTTTCGCCTCGACGGCCATGCCCGCGAAGGGCGTCTCGCTGAGCCGTTGGACGTCCTTTTCCACGTTCGCCAGGAGGGTCTCCAGGAAGGAGAACATCTGCTCGCTCGCCGCCGGGTTTTCCTTGAGCCGCTGGAACAGGAGGCGGAGCTCGTAGCTGGACGAGGTGTTGATGCTCGCCCCGATGATCACGAGCCGTTCCAGCTTGGTGACGTCGTGGCGCGCGACCGGGTCGGCCAGCTTCTCGCTCACCTGCTGGATATAGCCGTTCGACTGGGAGATGGAGTGGGCCATCAGCTCCTCGATCTCCGCCTCGATGCCCGCGTTTTCCTGCCGGATCCCGCGGACCGCCCGAAGGTCGCTCCAGATCGCCTCGGCGCTCTCGGCCTGCGCGGATCCCCCGTGCGCCTGGAGAAAGGGCTGGAATGCGGCTTCCAGGTCCTCGAACGAGGTGCGGCCTGCCAGGTAGTCCTTGGCGGTGAAGGCGGCCGCACGGGTGTTCTCCGTCCGGGTTCCCGTCTCCCGCTGTTGTTCCGAAAGCTCGCCGATGAGCCCGTTGTAGTTGAAGTAGAAGAACCCGACGATCCCCAGCAGGATCAGGTAGAAGACGTTCAGACCGTAGAGCTTCCCCTTCAGGCTGGTTCCTTTGAAAGACAACATGGCGTATCCCTCCTCGAATAGGACATTTCCACCCGGCCGGGTGGATGCAGGGTCGACGCAAGGCGTGGCCTGCTCGGGCTCCGGGCCCCCGCCGGTGACGGTGACTTCGGGTCCACGAGTTGCAGAAGTCATGCCAGGGTCGGAAGGCCGGAAGTTCCGGAATGTCAGGGAGATTTCCGGTCCGGGGAGAGGCGGGGAGGCGTCGGAATGTCGGCGGCGGAGCGGGGGTGGTGTCTGAAAGTTGACGCATTCGCGACAAAACCCGCTAACGCGCCGCTGGAGACCCCGGTACCCATTGCGATTCCAAGGGCGGATCTCGAGGTTTGGGGCTTTTTACGACACCATCGGGCTCGACGGCTCTCGAGTCCGGGTTGCAAGGCACGAAAAAAGGCACGGAGAAGCCCTTGGAGCCTTCCCCGTGCCTTCGTGGGATAGGTGGTGATTCTCTATCTCGAGCGGCCCCGGAGGGCCCTTTCCCCTAGCGGTTTTTCCACTCGGGTTTTCGTTTCTCCAGGAAGGCCTTGAGCCCTTCCTGGGCGTCCTCCGTCTTCATGAGCTCGCCCAGGTAGATCTCCTCGATGGGCTTCAGGGACGGTTCCAGGTCGTCCCTCAACCCCGCGGAGATGGCCTTCTTGGTCTTTCTGAGCACCTCGGCGCTCATCTTCAGGAAGGGCTTCAGGAAGGCCGCGGTCTCCTTGGCCAGGTCGTCCCGGGGGACCACCTTGTTCAACAGGCCCAGGCGCAGGGCCTCCTCGGCCCCGATCACCCTGCCGGAGAGGATCAGCTCCGTGGCCGCCTTCCTCCCGATGATGCGGGGAAAGATCTGGGCCGCGATGGGCGGAAACACGCCGACCTGGATCTCCGGCTGCCCGATCTTCAGGTCGTCGGCCGCGATCACCATGTCGCAGAAGACCGCGAGCTCGCATCCCCCGCCGAGGCAGGAGCTGTAGGCCGAGGCCACGGTGGGAATGTCGAAGCCGTCCAGGAGCCGGAACATCCCGTGAAAGACCTCGATCATCCTGGGGGCGAGGTCCCCCATGTGCTCCCCCACGTCCACGCCGGCCGAGAAGCACTTGCCCTTGGCGTCGACGAGCAGGGCCTTGAGGTCCCGCTCACCCTGCCACTCCTTCAGGATCTCGTTGATCTCCTCCATCATGGCGATGTTCAGGATGTTGACCGGGGGCCGGTTGAGCGTGATGGTCCCCAGCCCGTCCTGCATGACCGCCTCGACGAATTCGTGTTCCATTGCGTTCCTCCTTGTCCTTCCCTGCTCCCGTGGTCGTCCGGTTGTGAGCGCGGAGCGCGGCGGCGAGGCCGTTTCGGGCCCCGGCCGCCGCACGAGGTCGTCGACAATCACTTCTTGGGCTTGGGGAGCACCTCCTCGGCGAACGCCTCGTCGAAGGTCCGGCCCTCGGCCAGGAGCTGGCGGTACTTGATAAAGTCGATCTCGCGCTGGCCGGTCGTCTTCTGCGTGTTGAAGGCGTTGAACCCCAGGTAGGCCTCGCAGTTCATGTTGGCTGCCAGCCAGTAGATCTGGGTGCTCTTGGCCGAATCCCAGAAGAACCGCTTCTTCGCCCGGATGCTCTCGATGGTGTTCATCAGGCAGAGGAAGGTGGTGCTGGAAAGCGTCCAGACCATCTTGTCGACGAAGCCGTCGAGGAGGGTCCAGTCGGTCTTCAGGGTCTTCAGCTCGTCCTTGGCGGCCTTGAAGGCGTCTCCCTGCTTGAACTCGCCGTAGACGATGTCGCCGTTCTCGGTGTACGTGTCCGTGATGACCCGGGGATCTCGGACCCACTCCCCCTTGTCGTTCTTCTTGATGGGGACGGCCTTGCTGATCAGGCCCACGCGTTCCATCTTGGCGGCGCTCCACATCTCGTTGGCGATGGCCTGCCACATGGCCTGCTCCATGGTCAGGTTCCACGGGAGGAAGTCCGTGGAGCCGCCCGTGGGCGTGGAGCCGTGCCGGGTTCCGGCCTGGCCGAACGCCGCCGTGTCCGCTGAAACCGTCAGGTCGCAGGCCTGGCCGATCTCCTGGCCGCCGGCGATGCGCATGCCGTTGCAGCGGCAGATCACCGGCTTGCGGGCCTTGAGGATGGCGTCGATGGTGCCGGTGAACAGATCCATGTACTGGGCGTACTCCAGCGGCCGTTTGGAGTAGTACTCGGCGTACTCCTTGGTGTTGCCGCCCGTGCAGAAGGCTTTGTCCTCGGCGGCCGTGAACACGATGGCCTGGACGTCGCGCTCCATGGAGGCCTTCTGCATGCCCGCGATGACCCCCTTGAGCATCTTCGTGGTGTAGGAGTTGAACTGGGCCGGGTTGTTCAGGGTGATCCAGGCCGTGGTCAGGCCCTCCACGTCCTCGCCCGTCTGCGGGTTCTTGAGGGGCTTTTTCTCGTACAGTGTGCAGGGCGGTTCCGTACCGAAGTGCTCGTCCCCGAACAGCTGGTGATTTTTCATTTCGTTGTCCCTTGGAAGCCAGTCGAGTCCCATAACCTGTTCCTCCTTTTCCGTTACATTCTGAGATGGGTGTCTTGCGTGTTTCGCACCTTCCGTTTGCATGGCACAACCCCCGCGATGGTGATCACGACCCGGCCGATGCTCGGAGCGCGGGACGGGGGGCTGACATCGAGGTTCATTGCGGCCGGACCGGGACGTGACTCGAGGGCGGGGAGCTCGGCCCTAGAAGTCCGGAACCAGGACCATTCGCCGCTCCGGCGAACCCTGCGAGTGAATCTCGTCGAAGGTCTCGACAATGGTGCTCATGGGACGCGTCTGGACATAGGGCTCCAGGGCGATCCTGCCGGAGAGGACCATGCCGAGGACCTGGGGATAGTACTCGGGCAGGCAGCCCCACGTGCCGACGATCTCCGCGTCGAAGGCCATGAGACGGCTGATGGCGTACTCCACCTTCTGCATACCGAAGCCCACCAGGATCAGCTTCGAGGTGAAGCTGACGAGAGAGAGGGCGATCTCCTGTCCGGGCTTGGTCCCGGTGACCTCGAAGATCTTCCACCCGAAGGAGGGCAGCCCTTCCTTCTTCCGGATGGCCTTGAGCTCGCCTGAGATCTCCTTGGGGCTCTTGTCGCGGGAGTTGATCACGTGGTCCGCTCCGTAGTCGAGCATCTTCTGGAGCCGGTCGTCCACGATGTCGATGGCCACCACCGTGCCCGCGCCCAGGGCCTTGGCCTCCTGCACCATGTACTGGCCCACGCCGCCGATGCCGATGACGACCACGTTGTCCCCCAGCTCCAGGCCGGCCCGCCTGGCCGCCTGGAAGGGGGTGGTCGCGGCGTCCGCCACCACGGAGAGGTGCTCCAGGGGGGTGTCCCCGCGGTCTCGGACCTCGCACAGGTCGATGCTGGGCACCGGGATGTGGCTGGAGAAGCCGCCGTAGATGCCCAGGCTGTTTCCGGGCATCTTCTGGTTCAGGCAGCGGTTCCCCCGCCTCGTCTTGCAGAGGTAACACTGCCTGCAGGGCATGACGGCGGGGATCAGGACCTCCTTCCCCACCCAGTTCTCGTCGCCCGCCACGACGGTTCCGGAGATCTCGTGCCCCAGCGTGAGCGGGGGTTTGTTCACCGTGGGGACGCCGTCGTAGAAGTAGCCGAGGTCGGTGTGGCAGACGCCGCAGCCGGCGACCTCCACGAGGACCTCGCCGGGTCCCAGGTCCGGCACGGGGATCTCGGTCTTCTCGATTTTCCCGGGAGTGACCTCTCCGGTCTCGCGATCCTTCGTCGTGGGCTGAACCATCTGCCACGTCTTGATCTTGTCCGGTACGGATGCCATGTCGTCCTCCTTCTCGAAGATGCGCTGCCCGCGCATTCCCCGTCCCTTGACACTAAATCATCCCGTATCCTCCGTCAACACACAGCAGCTGTCCGGTGATGTAGCTGCTCTCGTCCGAGGCGAGAAAAACGAAGGGCGGCGTGATGTCTTCGGGCTCGGCAAACCGCTTGAGCAGGATGCGGTTCATGTAGACTTCCTTGAGCTTCTCGTCGGAGCGGATCTTCTCGGTCATGTCGGTGGAGACGATGCCCAGGGAGATGACGTTGGCGCACACGTTGTATCGGGCCATCTCCCGGGCGATGGACTTGGTCATGCTGATGACGCCCCCCTTGGCCGCGCTGTAGTTCACCTGGCCCACCGTGCCCACGATCCCCGCCACCGAGGTGACGTTGATGATCTTCCCGGCCTTCTGCTCCTTCATCTGCAGGGCGGCCGCCTGGGAGCAGAGGAAGGCTCCCTTCATGTGGATGTCCACCACCTGGTCCCACTGCTCCTCGGTCATCTTGACCATCAGGGCGGGTCGGGTGAACCCGGCGTTGTTGACCAGGACGTCCAGCCGGCCGAAGGAGTCCACGGCGGCCCGGATCAGGTTCTCGGCGTCCGCCTTCAGGGCCACGTCCGCCTTCACGGCGACGGCGTCACTCCCCATCCCCTTGATGGCCTCGACGGCCTCCTGGGCCGCCTTGTCGCTCGAGGTGTAGTTGACCACCACCTTGGCGCCTTCTCTGCCGTATGCCAGGGCGACGGAGTTGCCCACCCCCCGGCTGCTTCCCGTGACCACGGCCACTTTGTCCTTGAGTCTCATAGATCTTTCCCTTCCTTCTGGCTGGATGATGATGGATCCCCCCGGCGCCGCCGGTAACCCCAGGGTATCGGTAATGATTACAATATAGTTACAATATAACTAATTCGAAAATGTAGAAGACCGCGCCGACGCCTGTCAAGGAAAATCGAATGGCCGGGCCCCGGTCCCTCGTCCGGTTCGTCCTCCGGGGACGAATCGGGTTGAACGATTCGGGATTTTTGGTAGTATGGGCCGACTCGAACCCGGTGGACCGGCCCCGAGCTGAAAGGCCCCCGGGGTCGTGCCCATCCATGAACGAACACGGACGCATTCGCAAAAACCGCTCACGCGCCGCTGGGAATGCCGGTATCCTCCGCCTTCCCCGGGGCAGATCTCGAGGCTTCGGGCTTTTGCGACGCCATCAACTTCGGGCATGGCTGCGTTTCCAATTCAGCGATGGAGGCGGCCGGGCTGCGGGCCGCCCGCCTCGGGCAGGCCGACCAGGAACGTGATCCGTTCTGACCACCGCGCTCTCCGTCGCGCGGAGCAAGAGGGGAAGGCTCGGATGGGTAGAAAAAACATGGCCGTTCAAAGGTTGTTTCTTTCCGCGATCGTGGCCGCTACCGCCCTGTCCGCCTGCTCCTGGCGACCCGAGGTGGGACCTGTGCGCCCCGGGGCCAGGCGGGTCGTCCTGCCCGAAAAGGCGCCCGAGGAGGTCCCCTCCTACGTGGTTCACGGGGTCCGATACTACCCCGTGCCCGACGCCGACGGGTTCGTCCAGACCGGCCGGGCGTCCTGGTACGGGGTCCCTTTCCACGGGAGGACCACCTCGAACGGCGAGACCTACGACATGCACGCGCACACCGCGGCCCACAAGATCCTTCCGTTCGGCACCTACGTCAGCGTGAAGAACCTGGCCAACGGCAAATCCTCGGTGGTCCGGATCAACGACCGGGGGCCGTTCGTCGAGGGGAGGATCATCGACCTCTCCTACGCGGCGGCCCGGGAGATCGGTCTGGTGGGCCCGGGCGTCGCCCCGGTGCAGGTCACCGCCCTGGCGCCTCAGGTCGCCGTCAAGGGAAGGGCGGGTGCGGGCGGACGCCCGGTGCTCGAGACGCAGGACCTGAGGTCCGGGGAGTTCACCGTGCAGGTGGGGGCCTTTCTCGAACGAAGAAACGCGCTCGACCTGGCGAAGCGGCTGGGCGTTCTCTTCGACCACGTCAAGATCACGGAGTTCGTGGACGCGCTGGACCGGACCCTTCACCGGGTACGCGTGAGCAGGTCGCGTTCGCTGGATGAGGCGGGGAAGGTGGAGAAACGGTTGGAGGGGATGGGGTTTGTGGGTTCTTTCGTGGTGAGGTTGTGACGCCTACTCTTCCCCGTTGATCTTTCGACGCAGCACGCCCGAGGTCTTGAACACGACGACCCTCCTGGCCCGCAGGCGCAAGTCTTCCGTGGTCTGAGGGTTCCTGCCCCTCCGGGCCGCCTTGTCCTTGACCACGAACTTGCCGAAACCGCTGATGAGGATGTTCTCGCCGCTCTCCAGGGTCTGCTTCACGATTTCAAA
This sequence comes from uncultured Desulfobacterales bacterium, assembly GCA_964443135.1. GTDB lineage: Bacteria > Desulfobacterota > DSM-4660 > Desulfatiglandales > HGW-15 > JAIPEI01. Next base: position 8,018 of record CAYUBQ010000068.1, read on the forward strand.
GAGGGTTTCCACCGCGGCGCGGGACTGGGTCTTGCTCAAACCGACGTTGTTGTAGATATCCGTGATCAACTTCTCCTTGGTGAGCGACATCGGTGGCTTCCTCCTCTGAAATCCCTGTAATTGCCCGTGACTCTTTTGTTTTCCAGGTTTCGCAATGATGTATAATGGGAGCTGCCCTGTCAAGCATTTTTTAGATAACCGTACTTCTCCTTGAGCATCCTGCTGACGTTGTGGGGAACGAGCCCGCTGATGTCCCCCCCGAGGCTCGCCGCTTCCTTGATGATGGTCGAGCTGATGTAGAACCACTTGTAGTCGGTCATCAGGAAAATGGACTGTACGTCCCGGTTCAACTTCCGGTTCATCAACGCCATCTGGAACTCGTACTCGAAGTCCGACAGGGCGCGAAGACCGCGGAGGATCACCTTGGCCTTCTTCTTCACGGCGTAGTCCACCAGCATGCCGTCGAAGCTCTCCACCTCCACGTGGGGCTGGCCCGCCACGGCCTCCTGGATCATCTCGATCCGCTCCTCCCGGCTGAAGAGCGAGACCTTGTTCGGGTTGATCAGGATGGCGATGATCAGCTTGTCGAAGATCTTCAGGGCGCGCTTGACGATGCTCAGGTGGCCGTTGGTGATGGGGTCGAACGTGCCGGGGTAGATGGCGATCTGGCTCATGGGATCTTCTCCGGTCGTGGGGGTTCTCCGAGTTCCGAACCGTCTCCGCTTTTGCGTGTGAACAGGTGGATCCGCGTGTCCCCGTAGGTGCGGCTCTCGAGGTGCTGCAGCGGGCCCCCTCGATTCGGGAGGCTTTCCCCGGCTCCCGTCTCCACGACCACCAGGGCGTCCGGGGAGAGGGTGCCCGTCCGGCCGAGCGGCGCGAGGAGCGGATCGGCCAGCTCTCTCCCGTACGGGGGGTCCAGGAACACGAGATCGAACGCCCGCCCCGGTGCGGTCGCCCCCGGCGGCAGCCCCCGCCGCAGATCGTGCCGGACCACCTCCGCAAGGCCCGTCAGCCCGCACTGCTCCAGGTTCCTGCGAACGACCTCCAGCGCCCGGGGGGCTCGATCCACGAACACGGCCCGGTCCGCCCCCCGGCTCAGCGCCTCGATGCCCAGGGCCCCGGTCCCGGCGAACAGGTCCAGGACCGCAACGCCCCGAAGGTCCTGGCCGATCAGGCTGAACAGGGCCTCCCGGACCCGGTCGGAGGTGGGCCGGACGTCACGCCCCTTCGGGACGAAAAGCCGCCGCCCCCGCATCTGCCCGCCCGTGATCCTCAACGGCCGCCCCGCCCGACGGGTTCATCCCTGCGGGTTCAGGTGTGCGATCACGCTCTCCCCCGCACGGACCTTGTCTCCCGGTTTCACAACGATGTCCGTATCTTCCGGCATGAACACGTCGAGCCTCGAACCGAATCGGATCAGGCCGTACCGCTGTCCCCGGATCAGCCGGTCTCCGGGCTTCACCCAGCAGACGATCCTCCGGGCGACGAGCCCGGCGACCTGCACCACCGCCAGGGTCCGGCCGTCGTCCCTCTCCAGGGTGAGCCCGCTCTGCTCGTTCTCCTCCGAGGCCTTGTCCAGGTTGGCGGAGAGGAAGCGGCCGGGATGGTAGCGGATCGCCTTGACCGTGCCCGACGCCACCATGCGGTTCACGTGCACGTTGAAGAGCGACATGAAGATGCTCACCTGCGCGCAGGGCCTCCCCAGGGGGTTGCGGTCGTCCTCCCGCATCACGGCCGTGAGGACCTTCCCGTCAGCCGGGGAGATCACGGCCCCGTCGGAGGCCTCGGGCGTCCGTTCCGGGTCCCGGAAGAAGGTGGCCACGAAGCAGGTCAGGAACCCCAGGACCAGGGCGGGGACGGTCCAGCCGAGCAGCGCGGGAATCCCGGTGAGAACGATTCCTGCAGCGATAAACGGGAGCCCTTCCCTGGCCACGGGCCAGCGGTTCTCGATCCTCGTCTTCTGAATCCTGGGGGTGACCATGTCCGTTTCGCTCCCGCTCCCGCGGTCTTCGTCGAATCAGCCGCAGGGAAGTCGTTGAGGTTTCGATGAAAAAAGGCGCCCATACATCCTCGAGGCGCCATGAGACATTATAATTCCGGTGCCCGGTTTGTCAACGAACTTGAGGGACTTCCGTGGTTCGTGTTCGTGGCTCGTGTCCGAGGTCCTCGTCCGGACAACCTGGTCCACGAGCCACGATCACGGATCACGGCCCTTCGAGCGGCTTTTGCACCGGGCCGGTGCGGATGTCCGGCGGGCGGAAGTAGACCGGCACCAGGTCGCGGAGATCGTCCGTCTCCCCGCGCCGCAACCGCTCCAGCCCCAGGGCGCCCACGGCCGAGGCGGCCGGGTGCCACAGCTCGGGCGGAGCGGGAACGGCCCGGTCCCCCAGGAGCTCCAGGATCAAGGGAGCCTGCCTGGCGTGGTCGTTTCCGACGAACACGGCCGGGGCGTCGATGTGTCTCGGTAGATCCGCCTCCGGGACGCAGCCCTCGTCCATGAGGGCGGTCGCGGGTCCCGAGGCAGGGCGGCGGTAGAGGCCGCAGAACAGCTCCCCCCTGCGGGAGTCGATCATCGCGCAGACGGGAAGGTCGGAGAAGGGGATGCGTCGGGCCAGGGCCTCGAGGCTGCTCACGCCCACCACGGGAACGCCGAGCCCGTGGGCCAGGCCCTTGGCCGCGGCCAGTCCCACCCGCAGCCCGGTGAAGCTCCCCGGCCCCTTGGCGACCACGATCGCTTCCAGCTCGTCGAGGGCCTCGCCGCAACGGTCGATCAGCTGGTCCACGGCCGGCATGAAGCCGCGGAAGTGCCTGCGCGCCACCCCCGAGGCCACCTCCCCCAGGACGGTCCCCTCCCGGGTCATGACCGCTGCGCCGAACTGGGGCGTGGCTGTGCTGAGGGCGAGGATCATGGGGCTCACTGGAGCAGGGGGCGCACCAGGCGCGCGATGTCGTTGTAGAACACCACGGCCATCAGGGTGATCAGGATGAAGAGGCCCACCTTCTGGGCCATCTCCCGCTTTCGAATGCTCAGGGGCTTGCCGATCACCAGCTCCACCAGGAGGAAGACGATGACGCCGCCGTCCAGGATGGGCACGGGGAGCAGGTTCAAAATGGCCAGGTTCACGCTGATGACCGCCATGAAGGGGATCAGGTAGAAAAAGCTCTCCTGGGCGATCTGGCCGGTCAGCTGGCCGATCATGATGGGGCCCCCGACGGTCTCCATGGGGACCACCCGCTGGAACAGCTTGACCACCGTCAGGATGGTGAGCTCGGTGATCTCCCAGGTCCGGACGGCGGCCTCGACAAAGGCCTCGCCCGGGGCCAGATCCATGGTTCGAAACTCCCCCGAGGCCACGATGCCGATGAGGGCGGTTCGGACCTCCTCACCGAAGAGGTTCTTCACCGTGGAGGGCTCCGCGGTCACGGTGAGCTCGAGGGTCCGGTCCCCGCGGCGGATGAGGAACGCCAGGGGATCGCCGGCCCGGTCCTCCACCTGGGCCTTGAGCTCCTCCCAGGTCTCGACGGACCGGCCTTCGACGGCCAGGACCACGTCCCCCTTCTCCACGCCGGCGGCGTCGGCCGGGGAGCCGTCCCGGACCTGTCCCACCTCGGGGACCATGACCTGGGTGCCCGCGACCAGGTGAAGGCCGCAGAAGAGAAGAAAGGCGAGAAAGAAGTTGAACGCGGGACCCGCCGCCACGATGGCCATCCGCTTCAGCGGGTGCTGCATGTTGAAGGCCCGGGGAAGGTCCGAGGGGGGGATGGGCTCGTCCTCCTCGGTCTCGGTCTCGCCGAGCATCTTGACGTAGCCCCCCAGGGGAACGGCCGAGATCTGGTACTCGGTCTCGCCGACGGTCCTCCCCACGAGCTTGTGGCCGAAGCCCAGAGAGAACCGCAGCACCTTGACCCGGAAGAGCTTGGCCACCAGAAAGTGTCCCAGCTCGTGACAGAAGATCAGCACCCCCAGGACCACGATCAGGGGAAGGATGTAGTAGATCAGGACGTTCAGAATATTCATGTCGTTCCAGTCGGTATGGTTATTGAACGGCCCCGCGGAAGCCGCCTCGGAGGCCGTCCGGGCCGAAACGGCTGCTTGAACAACATAAGGTCTCTTTTCGAAACCGCCAGTCCCGGCGGGGTGAAAACCTCGCCGGGCGCTACCTCGCCGCCGCCTCCCGGGCCGCCTCGCGCGCCCGTGCGTCCGCTTCCATGACCTGCTCGACGGAGTCCACCGGGACCGGCGTGTGGCCGTCCATCACGCGTTCCACCACTCTGGGGATCGAGAGGAAGGGCAGGGCCCCTTGGAGGAAACGCTCCACGGCGACCTCGTTGGCCGCGTTCAGGACGGCCGGCATGCTCCCCCCCGCCTCCGCCGCTCTCAGGGCCAGCGCCAGACACCGAAACCGCTCCAGGTCGGGCTCCTCGAAGGTCAGGGCGCGGATCTCGCCGAAGTCGAGCGGGGCGATGGGCGTGTCCAGGTGCCTCGGATAGGAGAGGGCGTAGGCGATGGGCGTGATCATGTGGGGGACGCCGAGCTGGGCGATGATGGAGCCGTCCCGGTACTCCGCCATGGAGTGGATGATGCTCTGCGGGTGGATGAGCACGCTGATCTGGTCCATGGACAGGCTGAAGAGCCAGCGGGCCTCGATCACCTCCAGACCCTTGTTCATCAGGGTGGCGGAGTCGATGGTGACCTTCGGCCCCATGTCCCAGTTGGGATGGTCCAGGGCCTGGGCCGGGGTCACCCGGGCCATCTCCTCGGGGGACGTTCCCCGGAAAGGGCCTCCGGAGGCGGTGAGGATGATCCGCCTCAGGTCCCCCATGTCGTGTCCCTGGAGGCTCTGGAGCACCGCACTGTGCTCGCTGTCCACCGGGAGCACCCGCACGCCCCGTTCCGCGGCCTCCCGCATGACCAGGTCCCCGGCCATGACCAGGGTCTCCTTGTTGGCCAGGGCCACGTCCTTGCCGGCCCGGACGGCGGCCACGGTGGGCTCCAGGCCGGCCGCGCCGGTGATGGCCGAGATCACGATGTCCACGCCGTCCAGGGCGGCCACCCGGGCGACCCCCTCGGGTCCGTGAAGCACCTGCGTCTTCAGGCCGGCGGGGATCCGGGCCCGCAGGTCGTCGGCCGGCCCCCCGTCCTGGACGGCCACGGCCTCCGGCCGGAACCGCTCCACCTGCTCGGCCAGGAGCTCGATGTTCTTCCACGCCGCCAGGGCCGCGACCCGGTAGCGGTCCGGGTGAGCGGCGATCAGGTCCAGGGCGTTCCGCCCGATGGAGCCGGTGGATCCCAGTATGGCGATCTGCTTCATGGGAGAAGGGGGACGTTTTTGCATAATTCGATAACTCTTCGGGTACGGGGGGCGTTCTTGCATTATTCCATAATTCGCTCTTGCAAAGGATGTTTTAGCCTTCAGCTTCAAGAGTTATCGAATTATGCAAAAACGTCCCCTATTCCCCTACCAGGGTTCTGAAGTAGTCGATGGTCCGCGCGAGCCCCTCCTCGAGGTCCACCGCGGGCTCCCAACCCAGCCTTTCCCTGGCCATGCGGATGTCGGGTCTCCGCCTTCTGGGGTCGTCCTCGGGAAGGGGAAAGTGCTCGATGCGGGAGCGCGATCCGGTGAGCCGGATGACGGTCTCGGCCAGCTCGCCGATCTCGTGCTCCCGGGGGTTGCCCAGGTTCAGCGGGCCGATCAGGTCGTCCGGCCCGTTCATCATCCGAACCATTCCTTCGATCATGTCGTCGACGTAGCAGAAGGAGCGGGTCTGGGTCCCGTCGCCGTAGATGGTGATGGGCTCGTTCGTGAGGGCCTGGAGGATGAAGCTGCTGACCACCCGGCCGTCCGCCGGGTGCATGTGGGGGCCGTAGGTGTTGAAGATGCGCACCACCCGGATGTCCACGTTGTTCTGGCGGTAGTAGTCGAAGAACAGGGTCTCGGCGCACCGCTTCCCCTCGTCGTAGCAGGCGCGGGGACCGATGGTGTTCACGTGGCCCCAGTAGGTCTCCGGCTGCGGGTGAACCTGCGGGTCCCCGTAGATCTCGCTGGTGGAGGCCTGGAGGATGCGCGCCTTGACCCGCTTGGCCAGGCCCAGCATGTGGATGGCCCCCATGACGCTGGTCTTGGTGGTCTTGACCGGGTTGACCTGGTAGTGGATGGGGCTCGCGGGGCAGGCCAGGTTGTAGATCCGGTCCACCTCCAGGAAGATCGGGTTGACCAGGTCGTGCCGGACCAGCTCGAACCGCTTGTCGTCCATGAGGTGAAAGACGTTGCGCTTTCGCCCCGTGAAGTAGTTGTCCAGGCCGATGACGTAGCAGCCGCTCTCCAGGAGCCTCCCGCACAGATGGGAGCCCAGGAAGCCGGCGCCCCCCGTGACCAGAACCCGTTCCCTGTCGAATGCGTGCAGGCTCATGTCTCGGCTGTGCCTCCTCCTACCCGCTGGTCCAGGCCAGATACGCGTACAGCACGGGGACGGCGAAGATCAGGCCGTCGATGCGGTCCAGGATCCCCCCGTGCCCCGGAAGGATGCCCCCGGAGTCCTTGACCCCGCAGGCCCTCTTCAGAAGCGACTCGGACAGGTCCCCGACCTGCCCCACCACGGCGAGGGCCAGGGCCAGGAAGAAGACGGTGACCTTGCCGGGGTGAAAGAAGGCCTGAAACACGTACACCGGGATCAGGGCGCAGATCAGCCCCCCCACGGCCCCTTCCCAGGTCTTGCCGGGGCTGACCGCGGGGTGCAGCCTGTGCTTGCCGAAGAACCGGCCGAAGTAGAACGCCCCCGTGTCCGAGGCGAAGACCACCGCGAGAAGAAAGAAGATCCAGACGTTTCCCGCCGGGTAGCGGTCGATGAAGACCAGCATGGACAGGGGAAGGCAGACGTAGACGAATCCGAAGACGGAGCGGGTGGCGTGCTCGACGGCGTCGCCGCGGTCCCCCGAGGGGGACAGGACGTGATAGACAAGGGGGATGGCGACGGACAGGCTGAAGACGGCGGGCATCAGGAAGAAGGTCCCCCGAGAGGCCGTCCAGAAGAGGAGCACGGCGGGGACGGCGCACAAGGCCCTCATGGCCCCCGGCATTCCGGGCGCGGTCATGCGCACGAACTCCAGGTGACCGCCGACGGCGGCCGCCGCCAGGAACCCGTAGAGGAGCCACCTCGGTGCGAACCCCACCAGGTAGATCAGGACGGGCAGGGCGATCGCGCCGGTGAGCCATCGTTTCAAGTGCATGGGTTGATCCTCGGCAGAAGCTTGGACCTGGGGACGTTTTTGCATAATTCGATAACTCTTGGAATAGACGTGGGGGTGCGGCGAAGAGGGCCGAGTTATCGAATTATGCAAAAACGTCCCCTAGTTTCTGCTCCCCCCCTGTTTCAGTTGGTCGCCGGTGGCCCCGTACCGTCGTTCCCGGCCCCGGTAGTCCTCGACGGCGGCGTGGAACTCCTCTTTTCGGAAGTCCGGCCAGAGTGTGGGCGTCACGTAGATCTCCGTGTAGGCGATCTGCCACAGGAGGAAGTTGCTGATGCGGAACTCCCCGCTCGTGCGGATGAGCAGGTCCGGGTCGGGCACGGCCGAGGTGTACAGGGCGCCGGCGATCACGTCCTCCGTGATGTCGCCGGGGGCGAGCTCGCCCGCCCGGACCCGTTCGGCCAGCCGGGTCACGCCGTCCGTCAGCTCCTGCCGGCCCCCGTAGCTGAGGGCCAGGGTGAGCGTCATGTCCCGGTTGCGGGCCGTTTCGTTCATGACCTCGAGGAGGGTGGAGCGCACGTCGTCGGGCAGGCGGTGGGTGCGTCCGATGGTCTGGAGCCGGATGCCGTTGTCGAGCATCTCCTTCAGCTCGGACTTCAGAAACCGCTTCAGCAGCTTCATGAGGGCCTGGACCTCGGTCCTGGGTCGGCGCCAGTTCTCCTCGCTGAAGGCGTATAGGGTCAGGAACTCGATGCCGAGCTCCCGGGCGGTCCTCACGATCACGCGGACGGACTCGGCGCCCTGCTCGTGACCCCGTACGCGGTTCAGGGCCCGGCGTTTGGCCCACCGGCCGTTGCCGTCCATGATGACGGCCACGTGCCGGGGAAGCGCTTTCGACTCGATGTTCGGCATGCGTGATCCAGGGACGAACACGCGCGGGGCGCCCGCGCGTCCTGCAGTGTGCACGGAGGAGCAGGGGGGTCAGAACTCGATGATTTCCTTTTCCTTCTCCGCGGTGATGTCGTCGACCTTCTGGATGAACTCGTCGGTCAGCTTCTGCACGTCCTCCTGGGCCTTGAACATCTCGTCCTCGGAGATCTCCTTCTCGTTCTTGAGCTCCTTGAGCATCTCGTTCGCTTCCCGGCGGTGGTTGCGGACGGCGATCTTGCCCTCCTCGGCCATCTTGCGGGCGAGCTTGGCGAGCTCCTTCCGCCGTTCCTCGGTCAGGGGCGGTATGGCGATGCGGATGATCTTCCCGTCGTTCATCGGGGTGAGACCGAGCTCGGACTTGAGGATCGCCTTCTCGATGTTCCCGATGATGGACTGGTCCCAGGGCTTGATGGTGAGCAGCCGGCTCTCCGGAACGGAGACGGAGGCGACCTGGTCCAGGGGCATCCGGGTCTCGTAGGCGTCCACCTTGATTCCGTCCAGCAGGGCCGTGGACGCCCGCCCGGTGCGGATCCGGTTGAACTCCCGCTTCAGGGCGTCCAGGCTGTTCGACATCTTGTCGCGTGCTTCGTCCAGGACTTCCTCTTTCATGATGACTCTCCCGAGATGAGTGTCCCCATGTCGTTTTCGAACATGACCCGCCGGATGCTGCCCTTCTTCCTCAGGTTGAACACGATGATGGGCAGATCCTGACCCATGGCCAGGCTCACCGCCGTCATGTCCATGACCCGGAGCTTTTTCTCCAGGACCTCCCTGTAGGAGAGGCGTTCGAAGCACCGGGCGTCCGGCTGGAGGACGGGGTCCGCGTCGAAGACGCCGTCCACTTTAGTGGCCTTGCACAGGGCGTCGGCCTCGATCTCCATGGCCCGGAGGGCCGCTGCGGTGTCCGTGCTGAAGTAGGGGTTGCCCGTTCCGGCCCCGAACAGGACGATGCGCCCTTTCCGGAGGTGGTTGATGGCCCGGCCCCGGATGTACGGCTCGGCGATCTTGTTGATGTCGATGGCCGACATGATCCGGACCTCCGAGCCCAGGCCGCTCATGGCCTCCCCGAGGGCGATGACGTTGATCAGCGTGGCCAGCATGCCCATGTGGTCGGCCGGAACCCGCTTGATGCCGTACTCCGACGACTTGAGGCCCCGGAAGATGTTGCCGCCGCCCACCACCAGGGCCAGCTCCACGCCCAGGTCGTGCACCTGGAGGATCTCCTCGGCCACGCTGTTGAGGACGTCCGGGTCGATGCCGAACGAGTCGTCGCCCATGAGGGCCTCGCCGCTCAGCTTGAGCAGCACCCGTTTGAAACGCGGCCGGGGTTCCATGGGATCGCTCAGGACTCCTCTCCGAGCTGGAAGCGGGCGAACCGCCTCATGACGATGTTCTCGCCGGTCTTGGCGATCATCTCGTTGAGCAGATCCTGGATGGTGATGTCCGGGTTCTTGACGTAGGGCTGCTCCAGCAGGCAGGCCTCGGAGTAGAACTTGCCCATCTTCCCGTCCACGATCTTCTCGATGATCTTCTCGGGCTTCCCGGACTCCTTGGCCTGGGTGGCGTAGATGTCGCGCTCCCGGGCGAGGACGTCCTCGGGTACGCTCTCCCGGTCCACGGCGATCGGGTTGGTGGCGGCGATGTGCATGGCGATGTTCCGCGCGAACCCGGAGAAGTCGTCCGATTTGCCGGTGAAGTCCGTCTCGCAGTTGATCTCGACCAGCACGCCGATCTTTCCCCCGGCGTGGATGTAGGAGGTCACCTGGCCCTCGGAGACCGTTCGGCCGCCCCGCTTCTTCGCCGTGGCGATCCCCTTTTTCCGGAGATGATCCACGGCCTTCTCCAAGTCCCCTTCGCACTCCGCCAGGGCCTTCTTGCAGTCCATGATGCCGACCCCGGTCTTCTCTCGCAGTTCCTTGACCTGTTCAGCGGTGATATCCAAAGCCTACTCCTCCGTGGTTTTTTCCTCGGTTTCGGGTGCCTGTTCCTTCCGGACGTGGATGATCTCGGGCCCGCCTTCCGGCGCCTCCGGGGGCTTCTCCTCGGCCTGGGGCTCCTCGGCCTCGGCTTCGCCCTCCTTCTCCCGGGCCGCCTGGGCCTCGGCCTCGGCCTTCAATCGCTCCTCGGCGATGCCGTGCCCCTCGATGCAGGCGTCTGCGATCTTCGAGCAGACCAGCCGGATGGCGCGGATCGCGTCGTCGTTTCCCGGAATGATGTAGTCGATCTCGTCGGGGTCACAGTTGGTGTCCGCGATGGCCACGACCGGGATGCCCAGCTTTCGGGCCTCGCGAACGGCGATGTGCTCCTTTTTCGGGTCGACGACGAAGACGGCGCCCGGGATGTCGTCCATGTTCTTGATGCCCCCCAGGTTCTTCTCCAGCTTCACCATCTCCTTCTCCATCTGAAGGGCTTCCTTCTTGGTGTAGCGGCTCAGGGTGCCTTCGCGCTTCATGGTCTCCAGCTCTTTGAGCCGGTTGATGCTCTTCCGGATGGTCTGGAAGTTGGTCAGGGTCCCGCCCAGCCAGCGGTTGACCACGTAGAACATGCCGCAGCGCTCGCTTTCCTCCACGATGGAGTCGTGGGCCTGCTTCTTGGTTCCGACGAACAGGACCGAGTAGCCGTCTGCGACGGTCTTGACGATGTAGTCGTAAGCCTTGTCAAAGAGCTTGACCGTCTTCTGGAGGTCTATGATATGAATACCGTTGCGCGCCCCGAAGATGTAGGGCTTCATCTTGGGGTTCCAGCGCCGGGTCTGGTGGCCGAAGTGGACGCCGGCCTCCAGCATTTGTTTCATGCCGATCGTAGGTGCCATGGGTTCCTCCTGGTTCGTTTCGGGGGCCTCTCGGAGCCCCGTCCCGGTTGTTCCTCCGTTCAGAGGTGGTCGATGCACCGGGTGCTCTGAACGTGCGGATTGGGGTGGCGGCCGCCGCTCCCGGCCCGGGGGCCTTCGGACGATCGCCGATAAAAATTCAAACTGCTTTTGTTACCATTTCGCGAAGGACAGATCAAGGGAAAAAAGGGACACCGCCACCGCCACCGACACAGACACAGACACAGACACCACCTTGACCCGAGGCCCGCGGTTTCCTATAGTCGGGCGACGGGGATCGCCCGCCGGCAGGGCAACCGACAAGGCCACGGCTCCGGACGGAGGCCCGCATGAGCGACGAGATCAGGAAGGATATCAAGAAGCTGGCCCTTCAGACCGAGACCCGCCTGGCGGGGTCCCTCCTGAAATGGCGGTACCGGAAGGAGGGGAAGGAGCCTCCGGAGGAGGGGCGGGTCCGGCGGGAATCGGAGCGGGTGGCCGAGGAGGCCAACCGCGTGCTCTCCAAACGGGGAAAACGGGTCTGGGACGAGCTGAAGAAGGCCTACAGGACATCGGGGGAAGGGGACGGCAAGGGTTGACGGCTTCGC
>CAYUBQ010000068.1:19650-22677 GCA_964443135.1 uncultured Desulfobacterales bacterium
ACGCCACCAGGACCGAGAAAGAGCGAAATCCTCAAATCCCTTCGGGACCGCCTCGACCAGGAGGAGGGCGCGCGGCTCTCGCCGTGGGCCTGCCCCAGCGGGAAGGCGGTACGGCGCCAGCCGGAGGAGACCATCCGCCTCGGCCACCGTCAGGAGTTCGCCCTGGACGCGGACCGCATCCTGCACTCCCTGGCCTACTCCCGCTACATCGACAAGACCCAGGTGTTCTACCTGATCAAGAACGACCACATCACCCACCGCGTCCTGCACGTCCAGCTGGTCTCCAAGATCGGACGCACCATCGGCCGCCTGCTGCGGCTCAACGAGGACCTCATCGAGGCCGTCGCCCTGGGCCACGACATCGGTCACACGCCCTTCGGCCATGACGGGGAACGGTTTCTCTCCGACCTGTCCCGGCGCTACGGGCTGGGCGCCTTCGTGCACAACATCCAGGGCGTGCGCTTCCTGGAGCGGATCGAGCGCAAGGGCAAAGGGTGGAACCTCAGCCTCCAGGTCCTCGACGGCATCCTCTGCCACGACGGGGAGCTCCACAGCGAGGCCCTGAACCCCGACCGGGACAAGGACTTCGAACGTATGGCCCGGGAGATCAACCGCAAGTCCTCGGACCCGGAGTTCGAGATCTGGCCCATGACCCTGGAGGGCTGCGTGGTCCGCATGGCGGACACCGTGAGCTACATCGGGAGGGACATCGAGGACGCCATCCGTCTGGGTCTCATCTCGAGGCGGGACATCCCGGAGCGGTGCCGGGAGATCCTGGGCGACACCAACGGCACCATCGTCTACACCCTCGTGGAGGATCTCGTGGCGAACAGCCTGGACCTCCCGTACGTCCGGTTCAGCCCGGAGGTGGGGGAGGCCCTGGGCCGGTTGAAGTCCTTCAACCACGAGCGGATCTACATGAGCGGGCGGGTCAAGCGGCAGACGCCGAAGATCCGGCTCATGTTCGAGCTCCTGTTCGAGCGGTACATGAAGGACCTCGATTCCGGCGCGGAGGAGTCGGCCATCTTTCGCGGTTTCCTGGACGGCATGGCCGCGTGCTACCGGGACGAGACGCCGCCTGCGGAGATCGTCCGCGACTTCATCGCCGGCATGACGGACGACTACTTCCTGGATCAGTGCCGCGCCCATCTCGTGCCGACCGAGGAGCCGATGCTGCGCTAGCCGCAATGCTTCGAGCGGCCCCTGCAGTTTTTCGGAGGAAGCGGTTGACAATTTGACGCCAAAGAAGTAAGGATATCGTCGTTTCTTGAATCTCCACTTCATATGGGCCAATAAGGAAAATTTTCACAAACCCTGGCATCGAGGATTGACGGCTTTGCAAAAGCCCGCCCGGCCGGAGCCGGGCAGCCCTTCACCTGCTGAAACCACCGGGGCGGATCTCCAGGTTCGGGGCTTTTTGCGATTCCGTCGGGAATGGAGGCGATCGGGAATGAGCCAAGCCCAGGCGCTCGAGGGACAAGACACGCTGTTGGAGCTGGAGAACGTCCACATGTACTTCGGCAAGGTCGCAGCGCTGGCCGGCGTGGATCTTCAGGTCAGGAAAGGGGAGATCCATTCCATCATCGGACCGAACGGCGCCGGAAAGACCGTGATGATGAACTGCATCAACGGCCTGTACGCCCCCCAGAAAGGAACCATCCGCTACAAGGGTGAGACCATAAACCCCTTGAAGCCGCACCTGCGTGCCCAGCTCGGCATCTCGCGGACCTTCCAGAAGATCGAGCTGTTCGGCGGCATGAGCGTCCTCGACAACATCCGCCTCGGCCGCCACATCCACCTCGAGTCCGGGATCTTCAGCGGGTCCTTCTACCTCGGCAAGGCCAAGCGGGAGGAGGTGGAGTGCCGCGAGTTCATCGAGGAGGACATCATCGACCTCCTCGAGATCGAGAGCATTCGGGACAAGACGGTGCACATGCTCCCCTACGGGCTCCAGAAGCGCGTGGAGCTGGGGCGCGCCCTGGCGCTGGAGCCCGAGCTCCTGCTCCTGGACGAGCCGCTGGCCGGCCTGAACCTGGAGGAGGTGGAGGACATGGCCCGCTTCATCCTGGACATCAACGAGGAGGAGCGCTGGAAGGTGACCTGCATCCTGGTGGAGCACGACATGGGCGTGGTCATGGACATCTCCAACCGGGTCTTCGTGCTGAACTTCGGGAACCGCATCACGGACGGGACCCCCGAGGAGGTGCAGGACAACCCCGAGGTGATCAAGGCGTACCTGGGCGAAGAGGACCTTTATGCCACAAGGAGGTAGGGAGGCCGTATGAGCGGAGTGAACATGGAAATCAGCAAGGACCTCACCATCCCGAAGCTCTTTCTCAGCCAGTGCCGCAAGTACGGCGACGGCAAGGTGGCCATGCGGGAGAAGGAGTTCGGCATCTGGCGTCCCTACACCTGGAAGGACTACTACGAAAACGTCAAGTACCTCAGCCTCGGAATGATGGAGCTGGGGCTCGAGCCGGGGGACAAGGTCTCCATGATCGGGGACAACCGGCCGGAGGGGCTCTGGGCCGAGATGGCGGCCCTGTGCGCGGGGGGCGTCGCGGTCTGGCTCTTCCAGGACTGCATGATGGACGAGGTCAAGTACATCATCGACCACTCCGACACCAAGTTCTTCGTGGGCGAGGGACAGGAGGAGGTGGACAAGGCCCTCTCCATCAAAGAAGACTGTCCCAAGCTCCTGAAGGTCGTCTGGGACGACCCCAAGGGCATGCGCAACTACCACCACGACCTCCTGATCAGCATGGGGGAGGTCCAGCGGATCGGGAAGGAGAAGGACGAGCGGGAGCCGGGCCTGTTCGAGGAGACCATCGAGAAGGGACACGGGGACGACATCTGCCTGCTCTTCTACACCTCCGGCACCACGTCCCTTCCCAAGGGGGCGCTTCTGAGCCACTGGAACATGCTCACCATGGGGCGGAACCTGATGAGCGTGGACCCCTGCTACGACACGGACGACTTCGTCAGCTACCTGCCCTTCGCCTGGATCGGCGAGCAGATGATGTCCAT
>CAYUBQ010000069.1:0-21930 GCA_964443135.1 uncultured Desulfobacterales bacterium
CGCCGCACGACACGTGCCGCAGCCCGACGCCGAGATTGAAGAAAAGGGCCGCGTTTTGCCGGAAACGATCAGCGGATGCGGCTCCCTGGCTGAGCCCTCTCGTCCGGCTTCAGGAGGTGGACCCCCGTCTCGTCCTCCGCCGCGAGCACCATCCCCTGGGACTCCACGCCCATGAGCTTGGCCGGCTCCAGGTTGGCGAGGAGGACCACCTGCCGTCCCACGAGCTCGGACTCCCGGTACTGGCCCTTGATCCCCGCCACCACGGTTCGCTCCTCACCGATGTCCACGGTGAGCTTGATCAGCTTCCTGGACTCCGGGATGTCCTCCGCCTGGACCACGGTGCCCACGCGGAGGTCGAGCCCCTGGAACTCCTGAAAGGTGATCCGGCTTGCCTTGTCCTGCACGTTCGACTCCTTCGAGGCGGCCGGCTTCTCCGGGGCCTTCGCTCTCCCGGGTTTCTCCTTCGCCGCCCCTTTGGTCCCGGCCTTGGCACCGCCCATCTCCACCCTGGGGAAGAGCTGTGCGGCCTTGCCGAAGCCGGAGCTTCCACCGGCCCCTCCCCAGCCCCTCAGGGTGTCCAGCGTGAGACCGCGGCCCCGGGGCTCCATGCCGAGCAGGCCCTGCATGGTCTCGGCCGTCTCCGGCAGAAAAGGCCAGAGCAGCCCGGCCACGATCCGCAGGGGCTCGATCAGGTGGTGCATCACCGTGGCCAGCCGGTCCCGGTCCGACTTGGCCAGCACCCAGGGCGCGGTGCTGTCGATGTACTTGTTGAGCCGGCCGATCACGTCCCAGACCGCCATCAGGGCCTTGTGAAACCCCAGGGACTCCATGTGGGCGGCGTAGGCGTCGATCAGCTCCAGGGCGCTCCTTCGGAGCGCTTCGTCCTCCGGGAGGATCTCCCCGGGCGCGGGCAGATCCCCCTTGAAGTACTTCCCCACCATGGTGAGGGTCCGGCTCACCAGGTTGCCCAGATCGTTGGCCAGGTCGGCGTTCAACCGTCCCACCAGGGCCTCCTCGCTGAACTCGGAGTCCAGGCCGAACACCATCTCCCGCAGGAGAAAGTAGCGGAAAGCGTCCAGCCCGTAGACGTCCACCAGGTCCAGGGGACGCACCACGTTTCCCAGGCTCTTGGACATCTTGCCGGCGCTCACCTGCCACCAGCCGTGCACGTTCAGATGGCGGTAGGGCTCGATCCCGGCGGCCTTCAGCATGCAGGGCCAGTAGATGCCGTGCGGCTTGAGGATGTCCTTGGCGATGAAGTGCTGCGCCGCGGGCCAGAACCGCTCGAAGAGGTCCCCGTCCGGGTACCCCAGGGCGGAGACGTAGTTGATGAGCGCGTCGAACCAGACGTAGGTCACGTAGTCCTCGTCGAAGGGAAGCGTGATTCCCCAGGTCAGACGGGACTTGGGCCGGGAGATGCAGAGGTCCTCCAGCGGCTCCTTCAGGAAGGAGAGGATCTCGTTTCGGTACCGCTCCGGCCGGATGAAATCGGGATGATTCCGGATGTGGTCGATGAGCCAGTCCTGGTACCGGCTCATCCGAAAGAAGTAGTTCGCCTCCCGGATCTCCTCGGGGGCCGTCCGGTGGTCCGGGCAGTTGCCGTCCACGAGCTCGCGCTCGTTGTAGAACCGCTCGCACCCGAAGCAGTACAGGCCGGTGTACTCGCTGAAGTAGATGTCGCCCTTCTCGTTGACCGCGTCGAGGATCCTCCGCACACAGTCCATGTGCTCGGGGTCCGTGGTGCGAATGAACCGGTCGTTGCCGATGTTCAGCCTGGGCCACAGGGCGCGGAACAGCCCGCTGATCTCGTCCACGTAGGCCTTGGGGGACTTGCCGGCCTTTTCCGCGGCCGTCACGATCTTGTCGCCGTGCTCGTCCGTCCCCGTGAGAAAGAAGGTGTCGCGGCCCGCGATCCGGTTGTAGCGGCTCACGACGTCCGCCACGATGGTGGTGTAGGCGTGCCCGATGTGGGGCTCGGCGTTCACGTAGTAGATGGGTGTGGTGACGTAGAAACGGTCGCTCAATGTTTGCCTCTTTCCCTGGGTCGCCCCTTGGGCTTGCGGGGTTTCACCACGTCGTCCGTCGAGATCTCGACCTCTTCCCCGGAGTCCAGGACCACCGTCAGCACCTGCTTCAAGAGGTTCTGACGAATGACCTTGCCTTCCCCCCGGGATGTCTTCACCCGCTTGCCGACCCTGGGGACGTTCCTTCCGGCCTCCTCGTAGTAGCCGTACTCATAGGTCAGGCAGCACATGAGCCGGCCGCACATGCCGGAGATCTTGGAAGGGTTCAGGGACAGGTTCTGCTCCTTGGCCATCTTGATGGAAACGGGCGAGAAGGTCTGGAGAAACGACGAGCAGCAGAGCTGCCGGCCGCAGCTGCCGAGCCCCCCGAACATCTTGGCCTCGTGCCGGACCCCGATCTGTCGCATCTCGATCCGCGTGCGGAACCGGCGTACCAGATCCTTGACCAGCTCCCGGAAGTCCACCCTTCCGTCGGCGGTGAAGTAGACCATGATCTTCCCGCCGTCGAACAGACGATCCACGGCCACCAGACACATGCGGATGGACCGGGCCTCGATGCGCTCCTGGCAGTACCGGTAGACCTCTTCCTCCAGCTCGCGCTTCTTGTGGAACTTCTCCAGGTCCTTCTCGTTGGCCAGGCGGTGCACTTTGCGGAGGGGTCGCGCGGGCAGCTTCTCCCCGTGCGGCCTGGGCCGGGTGCACACCTTGCCCAGGGTGGAGCCGTTGTCCGTCTCCACGAGCACGTGATCCCCCTTGTGGAGGACGAAGTGGCCGGCGTCGAAGTCGTAGACGCGGCCGTGCTTCTCGAATTGGATCCCGACGATCTTGCCCACTGCACGGTCTCTCGAAAAGCGCTCCGGACGACCCGAACGGCTCGTCCGGAAACGCGTTCTCAGCTCGTTCTCCGCTCCGCCACCCTTTTGAGCGAGAGCAGGGTGGTTTCCATCATGAGGTCCAGGTTCCGGGAACGGCTGAGGTCCCGCTGGGCCCGGTCCAGGATCATCATGCTCTCCACCAGGCCGTCGATTGTATAGGATCGGGACGCCGTTTTCAATGTCCCGTCCTCGCCCCCGAGAACGAGCAGGTCCCCGGGGCCCCGGCACTCGAGAACCATCATGTCCCGAAAGCAGGTCTTCCAGAGGGCCAGCACGCCCTTCAGCCCCCCCTCGTCCTCGTCGCCCGCCCCCCGCTTTCTCTCCTCCCGGGCGTACTGAACCGCCGTACCCAGGATCTCCGAAGGGGACCGCCTGCGAAGCTCGGCGATCACCTGCATGTGGGACTGCATGCGGTCCACGAGCTCGCTGCTGCGGGCCATGCCCAGGGCCCGGCCCACGCTGCCTTCGGAGAGCCGTGCCAGCACCGCCGCCGTTTCCCCGGGAACGTCGTGCTCGCGTTCGAGCCAGGCGGAGAGGGTGTCCGCCGGAACCGGTCGAAACGGCACGGTCTGGCACCGGGACAGGATCGTCGGCAGCAAATCCTTCTTTTCGAGGGTCTCCAGGACGAGGATGTTGCCGGGCGGCGGCTCCTCCAGGGTCTTGAGGAACGCGTTCGCCGCCTCCACGGTCATGGTCTCGGCCCGCTCCACGATGCTCACCCGGGTCCGGGACGCAACGGTCTTGAGCCCGATCCGTCTTGCGAGCTCGCGAACCTGCTCGATCTTGATGACGCGACCGTCCGGACGCAGGATCTCGAGATCCGGAAGGTTGCCGCCGTCCATCCGCCTGCACGGCACGCATTTCCCGCAACCCTCGCCGTCCCGGGGGGCCGCGCAGTTCAGCGTCCGCGTGAAGGCGAGCGCGGCCGTGGTCTTGCCGACGCCGGCGATCCCGGTGAACAGATAGGCGTGGGGAATCTTGTCCCCGGCCAGGGCTCGCTTGAGGAAATCCACCGCGGCCTCCTGGCCGATGATCTCCGAGAACCCCTTGATCCGCTCCCGCCCGCTTTCGTTCGTCTTCTGCTCCATGGCGTCCTGCTTCTTCCGGGCCGGACGGCCCGCCGTCTCACGATCCGGCCAGCAGGGGCTCGACGAACCGCAGGACGTCCGACTCGACCTCGTCCGGGCCCCGGCCGGCGTCGATGACCACGAAGCGCTCCGGCTCGTTCCGGGCGATCTCCAGGTAGCCCTCCCGAACGGCGCGGTGAAATGCCGAGGCCTCCCGTTCGAACCGATCCTGCCCCGCGTCGGACCGGGAACGGTCCCGCTGAAACGCCCGTCTCAGCCCCTCCTCCACGGGGCAGTCCAGGAGAAACGTCAGGTCGGGCTTCAGCCCTCCGGTCGCCGCCCGGTTCAGGACCCGGATCAGGGCCGGGTCCTGTCCGCGTGCCATCCCCTGGTAGACCACGGTGGCGTCGAAAAAACGGTCGCAGACCACCCAGTCGCCCCGCTCGAGGGCCGGGCGGACGACCCGGGCCACGTGCTGGGACCGGTCCGCCTCGTAGAGACAGAGCTCGGCCGTGGGCACCAGATCGCTGCTGCCGCGGTCCAGGAGGATACGGCGAATCTTCCCGCCGGCCGGCGTGGCCCCCGGCTCAAAGGTCAGGATCACCCGAACCCCTTTGGATTCCAGGGCCTTTCCAAGACGATCCACCTGTGTGGATTTGCCGCAGCCTTCCATGCCCTCGAAGGTGATGAACACGTCCCGATTCTCCGCGGCGCTCAGGAAACCGACGAAAAGGAGTAGATCCTATTCGATCTCCCATGCGATATCAAGGCGCAATCTCCGGCTCTTCGGCGGACGTTCAGGAATAAACGAACCGGCCCCCCTTTTTCCCATTGACAAGGCCGAAGAAAGGCTTACCATTCACCCGCTTCGGCCCTGAATGCGGCTCAGCGTGCGCCGGAACGCGTTCCCGCTTCCGCAAAACACGACAAGGAGAGATGGAGATGGAAACCGATCTTCGTTCGATGCTCATGGATGCCCTGCTGCTCCGCAGACACGAGCTGGAGTCGGCCCTGCAGCAGTCGAGGAGCTTCTGGCGCGACTCGAGCCCGGGCTCGGGAGAGGAGGACCCGGCGGACGAGCTGGACGATGCCCTCCAGGAAACCTCCATCCACAACCACTACAGCCTCGTGGAGAAGAAGGCCCGGGAGCTCCGCAAGATCGACGGCCTCCTCCGCCGGATGGCGAACGAGGGAGAGTTCGGCCTGTGCGAGGAGTGCGGGGAGCCCATCCCGGTCGAGCGGCTGACAATCCTCCCCGATGCCACCCACTGCGTTCCCTGCCAGTGCGACCTGGAGCGGCGGGACGGACTGCGCCTGTCCGGCGCCTGGGGCGCTCACGGCGTGCCCGAACGGCGCGCCCGGGACTGGGAAAACCCCGACGACGAGGAGACGGCCCTGCTCGACGCGCACATCGACACCCTGGACCCGCCGGACCCCGACCGGTTCCGGAACGGCTCCCCCTACGAAGGCGAAACCCTGGACGGCTGACAGATAGAATCCCCCGGCCGGACGGGGCGCCTCAGTCCCCGAATCCCCGGGCGCTCTCCCACGCCGCCACCGACGGGAAGAGGGATCGATCCGTGTGGGGGATGAACCGGGCCGCACTGAACAGGTTCATGAACTCCTGGTTCACGTTGAGCTCGATGTAGGTGATCCGGTCCCGGATCCGCTCGATCCTCTCCAGGGCCTCCGTCTCCAGGAGGGCCCGGGTGGCCCCCTCCAGAGAGGTGTTCCCCAGGGAGACGTACCGCTCCAGCGGGAGGTCCGGTATCATGCCCAGGGTCACCGCCGACTTCGGGTCGATGTAGGACCCGAAGGTCCCGGCCACGAAAAAACGCTCCAGGTCCTGCATGGAGAGGCCGACCATGGCCGTCACGGTGGTCAGGATCGTGTACATGGCGGCCTTGGACCGCATCAGGGCGTCCACGTCCGGCTGGCTCAGGGTGAGGGGCCTGCCCGTGCCCGACTCCGGGGCCGGCACGACCTCGAAGGTCGGGACGCCCTCCTCCTCCCTCAACCGGGGACCGCAGGCGCCGGGCACGAACTTGCCCCGCATGTCGACCATCCCGGCCAGGAACAGCCGGCTCACCAGGTCGATCAGCCCGGATCCGCAGATGCCGACGGGCGGCCGGCCACCGATGGTGTGCACCTCGAGCCTGCCGCTGTCGGGCCTCCACGTCACGCGATCGATCACCCCGGGCGCGGCCATCATGCCCATCCGAGCCACACCTCCCTCCAGCGCCGGGCCGGCCGCACCTGCGCAGGCCATGAGCCACTCCCGGTTGCCCAGAGCGACCTCGGCGTTGGTGCCCACGTCCACCAGGATGGCCGTGGACTCGGACCGGTCCATGCCCGAGGCGAGGATCCCGGCGATCAGGTCGCCCCCGAAGTAGCTCCCCACGTTGGGAAAGACCAGCACGGGTGCCTGCTCCCGGATCCCGAGACCCACCTCGAAGGCCCTGAGGAGACCCGGCCGGTTCACGGCGGGGATGTAGGGCTCGCGGCAGATCCAGAAGGGGTTCAGCCCGAGCAGGAAGTGGGTCATGGTGGTGTTGCCCGCCATGGAGGCCCCGTAAACCTCGTCCGCTGTGAAACCGTGCGCCTCGGCCATGCGCGCGATCTCCGCGTTGAGCCGGTCCAGCAGGACGCGTCGCAGGACCTCCAGGCCCCCCTCCCGTGACGCGAAATGGATGCGGGTGAGGATGTCCTCGCCGAACTCGCCCTGGGGGTTGACGAATCCGGCCTCCTCCAGGGTCCCCCCTGCCTCGAGGTCCACCAGCCGCACCACCACCGTGGAGGTCCCCACGTCCACGGCCGCGCCGAGGAGGCCGCGCCTCCCCTCCCGGGGAAGCAGATCCAGGAGGCGCCACCCGCCCCCCTCCCTCGCCGCCACGCCCTTCACGCGATACCGGTGGTCCCTCAAGATGCCGGGAACCCTCCTCATCAACGAGAGGTCCACCCGGACCGCCTCCCCGCCCAGCCGCCGTTCGATACCCCTGATCAACCTGTCCACGTCGGCCGTGTTGTCATCCAGGCTGGGGGCCTGGATCTCCGGTCTGCACGTTCGAATCCACCGCTGATCTCGTTCCATGATCCTCGGACCGTTTCCTTTCCGCTCGACGTTCGGCAGGGACCTTCGAACACATACCCGATCCTCCCCGGCGGGGTCAACCGTCTTCGGACGCGGTGTCGCCCGTTTCCCGAACGCAACCCCTCACCGAGCGGAGGGCTCGGCCGGACCCGTCGCAGGGGACGGAGGAAACGGGGGATCCCGCCGATGCGGAAAAAAAGGTCGCAGGTTCTTGCGGGCGTGATGATTGTGGCGTACCATGGGACCGATCGCGCTGCACGGACGACCCGACATCGAATCCTGATGGCGTCGTAGAAAGCCCTAAACCTTGAGATCTGCCCAAGGAATATCAACGGGTTATAGTGTTCCCAGCGGCGGATGAGCGGGTTTTTGCGAATCCGTCAATCCTCCGGCGGGGAAGCATCGCCGCTCCCGTGACGGGATGCGGCCGCTCACAGCCACACGTGCCGCGAACCGAGCATTGAGCCATGGACACACCGGAGCCTTCGGAACCACGACACCCGCCCCCCTCGAAACGCCCCGGCCCCTCCCGGCTGACGGACGCTGTCCTGTTCGGCATCGTCGTCCTCCTGCTGGCCGTGTTCATGGCCCGGGGTACGGAAAACCTGGGCTACAACTGGCAGTGGTACCGGGTGCCGCAGTACCTGTTCACCCTGGACGACCGGGGGTTCGAGCCGGGTCCCCTCCTCGAGGGCCTGGGGGTGACCCTCGAGATCACGGGAATCAGCCTGGTCCTGGCCTTCGTGTTCGGTCTGACGGCCGCGCTGTTCCGCATCTCGGACTCTTTTGCGGCCCGGTGGATCGCCCGCGGCTACGTCGAGGCCGTCCGGAACACACCGCTCCTGGTTCAGCTCTTTTTCATCTACTTCGTGCTGGGCCCCATCCTGGACATCGACCGCATGACCTCGGCCGTGCTGGCACTGAGCCTGTTCGAAGGCGCCTACGCCTCGGAGATCCTCCGGTCCGGCATCGAATCCGTGGAAAGGACCCAGTGGGAGGCGGCCTACAGCATCGGCCTCCACAAGCCGGGGGCCTTCCGCCTGGTCGTCTTCCCCCAGGCCCTCCGCCGGGTCCTCCCTCCCCTGACGAGCCAGGCCGTCTCGCTGCTCAAGGACTCCGCCCTGGTGAGCACCATCGCCGTCTTCGACCTCACCATGAGAGGCCGCGCCATCATCTCGGAGACCTACCTGACCTTCGAGCTGTGGTTCACCGTCGCCGCCATCTACCTGTCGATCGCCCTGATCCTGTCCGCGTTCGTCTCGAAGCTCGAGAAACGGATGGAGGTGATGACCTGACCCCCCGGGTCCGGCGCCGGCGCCGGAAGGTCGGGATCGTCCCGGCCGCGCCGCCGGGCCCGCACCCGCAAAGCAGACTGTGATTCGGATCTATCGGAAAGAAAGGAGCGTGCAGATGAGAAGAGTGTCCTGGTTGTTGTTCCCCCTGATCGCGCTGGCCCTGACGGCCGGAGCCTTCGGTCCGGCGACCGCGGGCGAGATGCAGCAGCAGCTCCTGGAAGAGAGCACCGTCGAACGGGTTCTCCAGCGGGGCGTTCTGAGGGTGGGCATGTCCACCTTCGTGCCCTGGGCCATGAAGGACAAGAAAGGCGAGCTGATCGGTTTCGAGATCGACGTGGCGAGGCGACTGGCCGACGACATGGGCGTCAAGGCGGCCTTCGTGCCCACCAAGTGGGACGGCATCATCACCTCGCTTCTCGCCGGCAAGTTCGACGTGATCATCGGCGGCATGGGCATCACCACGAAGCGCAGCCTCAAGGTCAACTTCACCGTTCCGTACGACCACACCGGCATGTCGCTGGTGGCCCACAAGGAGCTGGCCCGGGGGTTCGACAGCCTCGAGGACTTCAACGAGCCGGACGTGGTGCTCGTGGCCAGGCTCGGCGCCACGCCCGTGGCCGCCGCCAGGAAGCACATGCCCAAGGCGGAGATCCGGCAGTTCGACGACGAGTCCCAGGCCATCCAGGAGCTGTTGAACGGCAAGGCCCACGCGCTGGTGGCCTCGGCCCCGCTGCCGGCCTTCCAGGCCGTCCAGCACCCGGACAAGCTGTTTCTGCCCCTG
Organism: uncultured Desulfobacterales bacterium; assembly: GCA_964443135.1. Taxonomy (GTDB): domain Bacteria; phylum Desulfobacterota; class DSM-4660; order Desulfatiglandales; family HGW-15; genus JAIPEI01. Next base: position 9,134 of record CAYUBQ010000069.1, read on the forward strand.
GAGGAGACCTTCACCAAGGAGCCCATCGCCTTCGCCGTGACCAAGGGGGACTTCGACACGGTCAACTTCCTGAACGGCTGGATCACCGTGGTCCGATCGCAGGGTTGGCTGGAGGAACGGAAGCACTACTGGTTCGAGACGAAGGAGTGGGAGGACCGGGTTCGGTAGGCCCTCCCTTCCGGCGGGTACGGCATTGAAGAGGAAGAAGGCGGCATTCACCCCCATGGACGGGGTCGTGGGCCTGCTGTTCCTGGGGGCGGTGGGATACGTCGTCTACCGCATCCAGGCCGGGCTCCACTACGACTGGAACTGGGGGGCGATCCCCCAGTATCTCCTGCGCTACGACGAAGCGTCCGGTGAATGGGTCCCCAACATGCTCCTGCAGGGGCTCTTCACCACGATTCGTCTGAGCTTCTGGGGGGTGCTCCTGGCCACGCTCATCGGCGGGGTGATGGGGCTCTGCCGCGTGAGTCGAAGGCTGTTCTTCCGGCTGATCGGGGGCGCGTACGTGGGGGTGACCCGCAACCTGCCCCCGCTCGTGCTCATCTTCATCTTCTACTTCTTCGTGAGCGGCCAGATCATGCCGCTCCTCCGGGTGGACGCCCTCCTGGCCGGCAGCCCGGAAGGCGTGCGGGACGTACTCACCTTTCTGTTCGCCCGGCCGGCGGCCTTCTCCAACTTCCTCTCCGCGCTGATGACCCTGGCCGTTTTCGAGGGGGCGTACATCGCGGAGATCGTCCGCGCCGGTATCCAGTCCATCGACCGGGGACAGTGGGAGGCCTCGGCCGCGCTCGGTCTGAACCGGTGGCAGCAGCTCAGGCGCGTCATCCTCCCCCAGGCCGTTCGAAGGATCCTTCCACCGCTGGCCGGTCAGTTCATCTCCACCGTCAAGGACTCCGCCATCGTGTCCGTGATCTCCATCCAGGAGCTCACCTTCCAGGGCCTGGAGCTCATGGCGGCGACCTATCTCACCTTCGAGATCTGGATCACCATTGCGGCCCTCTACCTGCTCCTGAGCCTGACGCTCTCCCTGGGCGTGGACCGGCTGGAGATCCGGCTTCGCAGAAGCGAGGCGTGAAGAAGAACGGGGACCAGCGGCCCGAGCCTGGAGAAAGCGGCCCGGGACAAAAGGTAGAGGCCCAGAAACGGGACCACAACCCCCGCCTCCAGGCCGCCGGTCCAGTCCGGGAAACGGAAGGAGAGATCCCCGAACCGCCGGTCCAGCCAGGCCATGGCCAGGAAGACGGGCCACAGCGATCCCATCCCCATGGCCAGGAGCAGGAAGAACGACTTTCCGTAGGCCTCGTTCGCCAGCCGGTTGATGCCCCGGTAGGCTCGACGCTCCCCCGCCCCCCTCGCCTTGAGGGACTGCTCGTGATAGTACCGGGTCCTCTCCAGGAGCTCGGCGACGCGGCCCCGGTTTCCCCGGTGGGCCAGGGCCAGGCTGAGCTCGCCCAGGAGCACGGCCCAGGCGGCCAGGACCAGGGTCCCGAGGAACCACCCGGCCACCGGGTCCGGAACCCAGCGGTACGGAGCGATCAGGACCCCGTCGATCTGCAGCAGCAGCCCGTGAATCCATGCCATGACGTTCCCCCCCAATGCCCTCAACCCGGAGGCACGATGCTGTACCCGAGGAAGCCCTTGGTGGTGTAGCGCAGGCCCACGTAGAAGGCCAGCAGGATGAAGATGATCTTGAGGACCTTCTCCGGGATGTACTTGGAGGTCCTGGGTCCGATCATGGAGCCGATGAAGATCCCCACCAGCTCCACGCCGATGAGGCCCCACGAGATCACCACGCCCTTGCCCACCATGTACGAGAAAATGGAGACGATCATGCCCACGAGCACGCACAGGGCAGAGGTCCCCGCCACCAGGAACATGGGAAGGCCGGCCACGGACGTCAGGAACGGCACGTAGAGGAACCCGCCGCCCACACCGATGAAGGAGGCGATGGCCGCGATGAAGATGCCTCCCACCATGGGGATCCAGGCGCTGAACTCGAAGGCCTGCCCGTAGAAGGTGAAGCGGATCTTCCCGATGTAGAAGGTCATGGCCCAACCCAGGAGCACGAGCACGTAGGCCACCCATGCGGCCCCGCCCACCAGGTTGATCCAGAGGGCCGAGGCCACCACGGCGGCTATGGCCGCCCACATGAAGCCCCAGGACCCCTCCAGGATGCGGACGCCCTGGTCCACCGAGTCCGACTTCTCGCGAACCGCCCGCTCGAAGGAGCGGGCCGCAGCCTTGGCCTCCTTCTTCCGCTGCGACCCGCGGGGGGTGAGCTCGTAGAGCAGAAAGAACCCGATGACGAACACCACGATGCCGAAGTAGCCGAGGTAGGCACGCAGGGAGATCCTGCCCGCGGTCAGCTCGGGAATCAGCCAGGAGCCGCCCACGCCGCCGATGGCCAGGCAGATGCCCAGCGGGGCCACCAGCCGGCCCATGCGATAGTAGTTGAACGAGGAGATGGCCCCGCTCAGGCCCACCATCCACTGATTGGACACGCGAATCGAATCGGTGAGCAGGTTGTTCACCGGGTTGTCGTTTCCGAACGCCTTGGCATAGTCCCCCAGCCCGAAGATGGTGATGTGCCCCACCCCGGACATGATGCCACCGAAGGCGCCCACGGTGGAGAAGATCCACCCCACCCAGATCGCCCAGAGCAGGGCCACGATGAGGTTGGGCTGCGGAGCTCCGGGGATGCCCAGGAACCCCTCCGCCGCGCCGGGCTCGATCACCTCCCGCGTCTTGGCTTCGAAGGCCTCGTCTTGAAGGCTTTTTCCAATGGCCGCCTTCATCTTGCCGGCCATGCCCGGCGTCGTGAGCTCCTCCCCCGGCCGGGCGAGGGCCACGGCGGCGAAGGACAGCACCACCAGGAGTGCGAACAGCCAATAGATACGCTTCTTGCTCATGATCCTTGGACCTCCTTCGAATCTGGGTGGGGCTCGACCTCGGGGACCGTTCCCTCCCGGCCCAGATGGAGCGACAGGACCTCCAGCTCCAGCGGCCGCTTCAGGACGCCCGCCAGCCGGTGTCCGTGCATCCGCCGGAGCCGACCCGCCTGGGGAGCTCCCGCCACCAGGAGGACGCGCCCGGCCGGCAGCCCCCGCGCCTCCATGACGCGCAACCGGTCCTCGGCCCGTTCGCCCTGCCTTCCGGCGCTCACGAAGGCGATGTCGGGCGGACCGCCCCGCAGGCCCGCGATCGCCGCACGCGCCCCGGGAAACATCCGGGTGCGGTGCCCGAGGGTCCTGGAGACCCTCTCGATCCAGGCCGCCTCCTCGCGGTCCTCGTCGATCACCCACACGAACGCCATCGATCTCACCCCTTTGGACAATGCCGGAACAAAACGCAAGATGCGTGCCCAACAGCGGAAAGAACCCACCTATCCAGGATCATTGATGTTATCTTCAACGCCTGGGAAGAGCGGGCGTAGAACGGACAGGAGGTGCAAGATCGTGGTTGCACCCGCTTCACCGACCCTCCCGGAGGTGCGGGCGGACCGGAGGGGGCGCCGGAGGGCTCAGGAGGTGGCGTCCCGGTAGGTCTCGGCACGGACCCCGCAGCGCCGCAGGAGCTGCTGGAGGGACTGCCGCTCCAACCCGCAGGCGCGGGCGGAGTGGGTCACGTTGCCGTTGTGCCGGGCCAGGAGCGCGGCGAGGTAGTCCCGGTTGAAAGCCTGGAGGACCCGGCTCTTGGCCTCGCGGTAGGGCAGGTCCAGCAGTGCCGCCGTCGACTCCGGGGAGGTCTCGTGCCGGACCTCGGGCGGCTCGGGAAACGCGAGGGTATCGTCCCTCGCCATGATCACGGACCGCTTCAACACGTTCTCCAACTCCCGGACGTTGCCCTGCCAGGAATTCTTCTGCAGGGTCTCCATGAAGCCCGGCGGCACCTTGAGGCCCGGTCGCTGAAGCTCCCGGGCGTGCCGTTTCAGGAAATGGCCCACCAGGAGTGGAAGATCCTCCTTCCGCTCCCTCAGCGGGGGCAGCCTGACGCCCACCACGTTGAGCCGGTAGAAGAGGTCCTCGCGAAAGGCGCCCGCCTTCATCTGCTCCTGGAGGTCCCGGTTCGTGGAGGCCACCACACGGACGTCCACCTTCACGCTCCGCGTGTCCCCCACCGGCTTGATCTCCTTCTCCTGGAGCACCCGGAGAAGCTTGGTCTGAAGGGTGGGAGGGAGGTCTCCGATCTCGTCGAGAAAGACGGTCCCCTTGTCGGCCTCCTGGAACAGGCCCTTCTTGTCCTGCTTCGCGTCGGTGAACGCCCCCTTCGCATACCCGAACAGCTCCGTCTCGAGAATGTTCTCCGGCAGCGCCGGGCAGTTGACCGCCACGAACGCCCGGCCCCTTCGCGGAGAGAGCCGATGGATCGCCCGCGCTGCGAGCTCCTTGCCCGTCCCCGACTCACCGGTCACGAGGACCGTAGCGTCGGTCTTCGCCACCATGCGAACGGTCTCGAACACCTCCCTCATGCGTCGGCTCGCCCCCACCATGCCCTGGAACAGGCTCGGACCCCCAACGAGCTCCTGGAGGTCCCGGTTCTCGTGCAGCAGCCGGTGGTACTCCATGGCCTTCTTCAGGGTCAGGACCAGGCGCGTGTTGTCGAAGGGCTTGGTGACGAAGTCGTAGGCGCCCTTTCGAATGGATTCCACGGCCAGGTCGATGACCCCGTAAGCGGTCATCATGATCACTGTGGGGGCCTGCGCCATGTCCCGTGTGCGTCCGAGAACCTCCATGCCGTCCATCCCGGGCATTCGGATGTCGAGAAGGACCAGGTCCGGCGGGTCATCCTCCAGCACGGCCAGGCACTCCTCGCCCGATGCGGTTGTCCTGATCTCCCAACCGGTCTCCGGCGCCAGGGTCCTCTCGAGCAGGGCCAGCATGTCCGGTTCGTCGTCGACGATGAGCAGCTTTTCTCTGTCTTCCATCCGCACTTACTCCTGTGCGGTCCGTGGACCGCAGCCTCTCCCTCACCCGGTCTCCCGGGACGGCCCGGCCTCCAGGGGAAGACGCACCGTGAACACGGCGCCCCGGCCCGGCGCGCTCTCCACCTCGATGTCCCCGCCGTGGTCCTGAACGATCCCGTAGCTCACGGACAGCCCCAGCCCGGTGCCCATGCCGGTGGGCTTGGTGGTGTAGAAGGGATCGAAGATCCTGGGCAGGACCTCCTTGGGGATGCCGGAGCCGTTGTCGGACACGGTGACGGCGATCGCCCCGTTTTCGGGGGAGAAGGCGGTTTCCACGCGAATCGCGCCTCCTCCCCGGATGGCCTGCCGGGCGTTGATCAAAAGGTTCATGAACACCTGCTCCATCTTCTCGGCGTCCACGGTCACCCGGGGCAGGTCCGGATCGAGTGCCTCGTCGATCTCCACCCCTTCCTTGGCGAAGCTGCTTCTGAGAACCCGGAGGACCCCATCCAGCACCTCGTTGATGCTCGACGGCCTCTTGGACGTCTCGGTGGAGCGCGAGAACTGGAGAAGGTCCTCGACGATCTTCTTGCAGCTCATGGCGTGTTTTTCGATGACCCTGAGGTCCTCCCCGGACGGGTTGTCCTCGCCCGCCTCCTTCATGATCAGCTGGGTGTAGCCCAGGATGAGGCCCAGCGGGTTGTTGATCTCGTGCGCCACCCCGGCGGAGAGCTGTCCCAGGGAGGCCAGCTTCTCGGCCTGCTGAAGGCGGGAGTCCATCATGCGGCGGCCCGTCACGTCCTTGAGCGTGGCCTCGATACCCGACAGCTCAGCCCCGTCGGCCTCGCGGACCGTTGCGGAAAAGAGCCCCAGGAGCTCCCCGCCTTCCTTCCTGCGCAGTCGAACCTCCGCGTCCTTGACCACGTCCCTTCGGCCGAGCGACTCGAGCATCTCCTCGGGGGACGGTTCGAGGAAGAAACCGCGAAACAGGTTCCGCCCCACGAGATCACCGGCTTGGTCGCACCCGAGCATCTCCGCCCCGGCCCGGTTCAGGTCCAGGATGCGCCCCCGCCCGTCCAGGATGGCGAGCATGTCCTTGGACCCTTCGAACACACGCCTGTACTTCTCCTCGGACGCCGACAGCTCCCGGGTCCTTTCCAGGACCCGCCTCTCCAGGTTCTCGTTGAGCCGAACGATCTGTCCGTGGGCCTGCTCGATCTGGCGCTTGTCCTCCACGGTCCGCCGGTAGATGGTGTGGACCCTGCCGAAAAAGAGGGTGATGGAGCCCACGATGACGAAGGAGATGGTGTTGAGCGAGCCGGTCAGGGGCTGCAGCGCGATCCAGTCCTCCTGCCTCCCGGTGTCCACGAGGAGGTACTTGATCAGGTGGCTCACGGAACGGGAGACCGAGAAGAGGAGGAGCGCCAGCACGAACCAGCGGAGATAGGTCCAGATCACGCTCTGCGGCTCCCGGCGACCCAGGCCGAGGGCGTGGTGAACGCAGAGCAGTGAGAGCACGATCATCAGGGTGGATCCCCCGATGTCCACGGACTTGACGGGCCAGAGGGGGAGAAGGAGCGGGCTCACGGCGTCTCGCCTCCCGACGTTTCCCTGAGGCGTCGCAGCCCCCGGTAGAGCAGGGCCATGGCCGGGACGCAGAAGAAGTGGTCCATCTTGAGGAGGTAGTAGAGGATCTCCCGCGGGCCCATCACGGCCAGGAACCGTTCGCCGTCCAACGAGCGGAGCGCGTCCTCGGCCAGGCGACCCTCCAGGTAGTGGCCGGTCATGGCCGCGAGGCTCCAGAGCACGAGCAGGAGACAGGCCGCCTGGATCAGCCGCCAGGCGCGGGTTTCCACCAGCCTCCTCCGCTGGAGCCAGAACGCGAAGAACCCGAGGGAGAGGGCGAGAAAGACGTGGGCGATCTGGTGCGCGTACAGCCCCTCTGGTGCGGGATGGACCTGGATGGCCGGCGCGGCGGCAGGCGTCCCCACCAGGATCACCGTCATGACAAGCATAGCCGCCGGACGTCGACACTCCCGGTGCAACAAACGACTTGCACCCAGAAGCCGTTGATATCGTGGAAGGATCGAGAGCATGGAGTTCTCATGATAAGCGATCTTCGGCCCGTGTGCAAACAGATTGCTGCACCCGCCCGAAAAGACGGGGGCCCTCGGACAGAGAAAGCGCCGCCGCATCCGGGACCACACGGCCGATCCCCGCGACCGTCAAGGCCGCGGAGGTTCTTCCTCCGTGCGCGGATGCAGGCTCTCCGGGCCGAATCATCTCCAGGCGGGCGCCACACAGGGGCACGGGTTTTGCTTGGACCCTCATTCAGCGGCGCTCCACAGGCGCCCATCGGGGCTTTTCATCGAAGAGCCAAGGACGATGAAACGCCCTTCGCAGCTTTTTCGTATGAACTCGCCACCGGTCGGGTACCATAGAGATCGGTGTGCGAACAAGAAGGAGACGATCATGAAGAGTGAGGCGTTCAGCCTGTGTTTCATGTGCTCCGTGCGTTGTCCCATCCGGGTCACCGTGGAGGACGGGAAGGTGACCTTCATCGAGGGAAACCCGAAGGTTGCGGGCATGGAGGGGAGCCTCTGCCCCCGGGGCGCCGCGGGCAAGGCCTTTCTGTACGACCCCCAGCGGGTCCGGACGCCGCTGATCCGAACCGGACCCCGCGGATCCGGTCGGTGGAGGGAGGCGAGCTGGGACGAGGCCCTGGATTACACGGCCGGTAAGCTTCGCGAGGTGATGGACCGGCACGGGAACCGCAGCCTGGTGCTGGGAGAGCGGACGCAGCTCAGCACCCACGTGAGCAAGACCTTCCTGAAGGCCCTCGGCTCGCCCAACCATTTCACCCACGACGCCTTGTGCAAGGGGTCGGTGAACACGGCCTGCCGCAGCCTGTTCGGGTACACGGACGGGCAGATGGGCATGGACTACGCCAACACCCGGCACATCGTGCTCTACGGCCGGAACTTCTTCGAGTCCGTGGAGGTGAAGCAGGTCCGGGCCCTCATGAAGGCCCTGGACGCCGGGGCCCGGCTCACCTACATCGACCCGCGCGTCACCGTGACCGCCACCAAGGCCCACCGCTACTGGATGATCCGGCCCGGCACCGACCTTGCGCTCAACTACGCGCTCATTCACGTGATCATGGAGGAACGGCTATACGACGCCGAGTACGTCGAACGGTGGGTCGAGGGTCTCGGGTCGCTTCGCGCGTTCGTGGCGCCCTACACGCCCGCGTGGGCGGCGCAGGAGACCGGGATCCCCGCCGGGGAGATCGAAGACCTGGCCCGCGAGATCAGCCGCGACAAACCGTCGGTGATCTTCCACTTCGGCTACCGGGGCGCCAATCACACCAACGAGATCCATCTCCGCCGCTCCATCCTGATCCTGAACGTGCTCATGGGAAGCATCGAGGCCGGGGGGGGCTACTTCTTCAAGAAGGGCCCGGGCGAGGTGGGGGGGAAGCCGGCGAGAAAGCTCACCGAGCAGACCTTCCCGCCCGTCGCGGGTCCTCGTTTCGACAAGGTGGGGACGCCCGCCTTTCCCCTGCCGGATCCGACCCACGGGGTGGCCCAGCGTCTTCCGCAAGCCATCCTCGAGGAGGACCCCTATCCCCTCAAGGCCTTGATCGCCTACCGGTTCGACCCGCTCATGTCCATCCCGGACACAGGCCTGACCAAGAAGGCCCTGGACAAGCTGGATTTCGTCGCGGCCATCGAGGTGAACTACAGCGACATCGCCTGGTACGCCGACGTCATCCTTCCCGAGTCCACCTACCTCGAACGGACGGACTCCATCCAGCAGGCCAACGGCCTGAAGCCCCAGATGTTCCTCCGCCGAAAGGCCGTGGAGCCGCGCTACGACACCCTGAGCGGCCCCATCATCCTCAAGCGCCTGGGGGAGAGGCTCGGAATCGGCGGGTATTTCCCTTATGAGACCGCGGAGGATCTGGTCCGGTGGCAGCTGGAGGGGAGCGGGTTCCGGCTCGAGGATTTCGACGCGGCCGGGTTCGTAGCCTACACGGACAAGCCCATCCTCTGGGACCGGGCCGAGGGGCTCGTTTTCAAGACCCCTTCCGGAAAGATCGAGCTCGTCTCCTCCCTGCTGGAGGACGCCGGCTACCTCTCCTTCCCCCCCTACGAGCCCCTGCCCCGACCGCCCGAGGGCCGGTTCCGGCTCACCACCGGCCGGGTGGGGCTCCACACCCATGTCTCGACCCAGAACAACCCGTACCTTCACGAGCTCTGCCCCGAAAACGCGCTCTGGATCCACAGCGGGCCCGCCGAGGTCCTGGGTATCCGGGACGGGGACCCGGTCGAGGTCGCATCCGAGCGGGGATCCGGCCGCATGAAGGCCTTTGTCACGGACCTGATCCACCCCGAGGCGGTCTTCATGTTGCACGGCTTCGGCCACGAGGCCCGTCGGGCCGCCCGCACCTGCGGCCGGGGCGTCAGCGACGCCGTGCTGCAGAAGAACGTCTCCGACGAGATCGGGGGGAGCCCGGCCTTCCACCACACCTTCGTGACCGTGCGCCCTCTGTGATTCCGGGGGCGAAACGTTTCGAGGAGACACCATGAGCGACTACTTCCTGTTCCAGGACGTCAAGAACTGCATCGGGTGCCACGCCTGCGCGGTCGCCTGCAAGAGCCACAAAAACCTCCCCGTGGGACCGAAGATCAGCCAGATCGTCGCGGTGGGGCCGACCCTCAACGGGGGGGCGCCCAGGGCGGCCTACACCTTCATGCACTGCTTTCACTGCGAGGACCCCTGGTGCGTGGCCGCCTGCCCGACCGGCGCCATGCAGAAGCGCCCGTGGGACGGCATCGTCTTCGTGGACCCCGAGCTCTGCGTGGGCTGCAAGACCTGCATGTCGGCCTGTCCCTGGGGGGCGCCCCAGTGGGACCCCGAGACGCGCAAGGCGGTCAAGTGCGACTACTGCATGGACCGGGTGGACCAGGGCCTGGACCCCGCCTGCGTGACCGTCTGCATCACCCGCTGCCTCCAGTTCGGTGAGCCCGGCAGCATCCGCCCCGTGAGAAGGGAGCGCTACGCCCGGGCCGTGGCGGCCCTGGACGAAACCTGATCCACGGCCGGGAAGAGAGGAGTCGTTCCATGAAAGAGGCCTCCTGCGAGGTGTTCAAGGTCGCAGGCGAGCTGTCCGAGCTCTCCACTGCGGGACGCCTGGTCCACCCCCGGTGCCACCAGCGGGTCGAGAGCCTGCTGGAGCTCCTGGAGGACATCAGCGCGGGCAGCGCCGGTCCCGACCACATTCCGCTTCTCCGCTCCATTGCGGAACGGCTCGCGGAGGAGGGCCCGGATCCGGTCTGCCGGAACGCCGGGAGGCGGCTGCTCGACGCCCTGGAGGCGCACAGCGAGGTCTTTCAGAGCCACATCGAGACCGGGAACTGCCCCACCGGGGACTGCCGGATGCTCACCCCGGCCCCCTGCCAGATGGCCTGTCCGGCCGGGATCGACGTGCCGGGCTACGTCACCCTGATCTCCATGGGGCGCGAGGACGAGGCGGTCGAGCTCATCCGGAAGGACAACCCCTTTCCGTGGGTCTGCGGGCTCGTCTGTACCCACCCGTGCGAGTTCATGTGCGTCCGGGGACGCATCGACACGCCCGTGGCCATCAAGGAGATGAAGGCCTTTGCTGCGGAGCGCGCCATCTCGGAGGGCCGCTACCGCAACCCGGAGAAAGCCCCGGACACCGGGAAGCGGGTCTGCGTGGTGGGCGCCGGGCCGGCCGGGCTGACCGCGGCCTATTACCTCGCCCTGAAGGGTCACGAGGTGGACGTCGTCGAGGCCCTGCCCCACGCCGGGGGCATGCTCATGGTGGGCATCCCCCGCTACCGCCTGCCCAGGGAGGTGATCGACCGGGAGGTGGCGGCCCTCGAGGACCTGGGCGTGACCTTCCGCTTCAACACCCGTCTCGGCCGGGACGTGAGCCTCGCCGAGCTCCAGGACGAGGGGTTCGATGCCTTTTTCCTGGCTGTGGGCGCGCACAGCGCCTATGCCATGCGCATCCCGGGAGAGGAACAGGCCCCGCAGGTGCTGGAGGCGATCGGGTTTCTCCGCCGCACCGCCCTGGGGGACCGGCGCCGGCCCGGGCGCCGGGTGGCGGTCATCGGGGGAGGAAACGTGGCCATCGACGCGGCCCGGACCTCCCTCCGGCTCGGGGCCGAGGAGGTCACCCTGATCTACCGGCGGACCCGGACCGAGATGCCGGCCAGCGAGGGGGAGATCCACCAGGCGGAGGAGGAAGGGGTCCGGTTCTGCTTTCTCACCGTGCCCACGGAGGTGGAGTGCACGGACGACTGCGTCTCCGGCCTCTGCTGCATCGGGACAGAGCTCGGACCCCCGGACGAGAGCGGCAGGCGCCACCCCGTGCCCGTGGAGGGGAGCGACCATTTGATGGACCTGGATGCCGTGATCACCGCCATCGGCCAGGAGGTGGACCCGACCGGCATCGAAGAGTGGAAAGGTCTGAAGTGGACCCACCGCAGGACCATCTCGGCCCGAACCGCCAGCATGGAGACCTCGGTCCCGGGCGTGTTCGCCGGCGGGGACGCGGTCCTGGGCCCGGCCACCGTGGTGGAGGCCATCGGTGCGGGGAAAAAAGCGGCCCTCGCCATGGACCGATACCTGCAGGGCCTGCCGCAGCCGAACCTGCCCCCGGTCCCGGTGCGCCGCCAGCGCCTCCCCTTCCTGGAGACCTCCGCCGCGGTCAAGATGGGCCTGAAGCGGCCCGAGATGGCCATGCTCAACCGGGAGCGGCGCCGCATCACCTTTCAGCAGGTGGAGCTCGGCCTCACCGAGGACCAGGCCCGGAACGAAGGCCGCCGGTGCCTCCGCTGCGACGTCTGCATCCGCTGCGGCCGCTGCGTGGAGATCTGCCGCGACCGCATGGGCGTCAATGCCCTCCAGCTGGGCCACTTCGACTTCGATCACCCGGTGGCGACCGATCTCCGCACCACGGCGGAGCGATGCATCCTGTGCGGGGCGTGCGCGGAGAACTGCCCCACCGGGGCCATGCGCGTGGAGGAGCAGGGGGAGGAGCGGATCCTGAGCCTCTGCGGCACGGTGTTGAACCGGTTGAGGATCGAGCGCTGCAGCCGTTGCGGGGCCTCCTTGGGACCGGCGCGGTACCAGGACTACATCCGGGACCGCGTGAAGGGCCTGGCCGAACACGGGGCCCAGGGCAGGCTTTGCACGGAGTGCGGCCGGAAGGCCCTGGGACGCAGCCACGCCGAGATGGCCGCTCCCGGTCTTCGCGAAGGCGATCAAGGAGGTGAAGGCGCATGACGTTTCGAAGGGGCCAGCGGGTGGAGGTGTACAGACCCTCCACCGACGAGAGCTGGGAGGACTACATGGACCGGTTCGTCGGGCTTCACGGCGTCGTCACGGACCCGGACACCGCCAAGAACGACCCGGACGCCCTCATCGAGGTCTCCCTGGACCGGAAGGGGACCCACCGGTTCCCCCAGGACTGCCTTCGCCCGATCCCGGAAGACACCCGCGGCGACACCCCCTGAACCGGGACCGCGGCCGCACTGCCCGGGACGAAGCGGAACCCGTTGACACGGGCGGGCCTTGCTTCCATAATGCGGCGCGAAATGCCGTGGTTCGTGGTCCGTGGTTCGTGTCAAAAAGGCCGTGTCTCGTGGTCCGTGGTTCGTGTCCGTGAGGACCCTCAGAACCACACTGGGTTCCAGGTTCCGGCTTCTTTTACGAACCACGAGCCACGAGCCACGGACACGGCAGAAGGGCCGTGGTTCTTGATCCGTGGTTCGTGTCCGGGTAAACCTTGAGATCTCATTCGTTTCCCGGTTATTGATTCCTTTACGAACCACGAGCCACGAGCCACGGACACGGC
>CAYUBQ010000070.1:0-21819 GCA_964443135.1 uncultured Desulfobacterales bacterium
ACGACTTCGTCAGCTACCTGCCCTTCGCCTGGATCGGCGAGCAGATGATGTCCATCTCCTGCGGCCTCCAGATCGGCTACACCCTGAACTTCCCCGAGGAGCCGGAGACCGCCCAGGAGAACATCCGGGAGATCGGCCCCCACGTCATGTTCGCCCCCCCGCGCCTCTACGAGGGACTGACGCGCCAGGTCCAGGTCAAGCACATCGACGCCACCTGGATCAAGCGAAAGATCTACGAGCTCGGGACCCGGATCGGCTACCAGGTGGCCAACCTCGAGTTCGAGAAGCAGCCCGTGCCGTTCCACCTCACCCTCCTCAACTGGATCGGCTACGCGCTCATGCAGAAGAAGCTCAAGGACCACCTGGGCATGAGCCGCATCCGTCACGCCTACACGGGCGGCGCCGCCATGGGGCCCGATCACTTCCGGTTCTTCCACGCCCTGGGCGTCAACCTCAAGCAGATCTACGGCCAGACCGAGATCGCCGGGATCTCCGTGGTCCACCGGGACGGCGACGTCAAGTTCGACACGGTGGGGACGCCCATTCCGGAGACCGAGGTGGACATCAGCGAGGACGGGGAGATCCTCTCCAAGAGCCCGTCGGTCTTCCTGGGGTACTACAAGAACGAGGAGGCCACCCGGGAGACCCTGGTGGACGGGTGGCTCCACTCGGGCGACAAGGGGTTCATCGACGAGGACGGTCACCTGGTGGTGTTCGACCGGTCCAAGGACGTGATGACCCTCAGCGACGGGAGGCCGTTCTCGCCCCAGTACCTGGAGACCCGGCTCAAATTCAGCCCCTACATCTCCGAGGCCTGGGTGATCGGGCACGAGCGGGACTACATCGCGGCGGTCATGTGCATCGACTACTCGGTGGTGGGAAAGTGGGCGGACGAGAAGAAGCTCAACTACACGAGCTATCACGAGCTTTCCCAGAAGGATCAGGTTTACGACCTCGTCCAGTCCCAGATCGAGGAGGCGAACAGGGATCTGCCGGAGCCGGCGAAGATCCGCAAGTTCGTCAACCTCTACAAGGTGTTCGACGCGGACGACGAGGAGCTGACCCGAACCAGCAAGCTCCGCCGCGCCTTCGTGGAGAAGCGCTACGAGGACATCGTCAACGCCCTCTTCGCGGACACCGACACCGTCCACATGGACACGACCATCACCTACGAGGACGGGCGGGAGCAGCGGATCAAGACGGACCTCCAGGTCCGCAGGATCGACGTCTAGGGCAAGGCACCCCGATTTCGAGCCAACCCAAACGCAAGGTGGGAGGAGACGGATGGAACTGTTTCTCATGACCCTGATCACCGGGATCCTGGTGGGAGGCATCTACGCGCTCGTGGCGCTGGGATGGGTTTTGATCTACAAGTGCTCCGGCGTGCTCAACCTGGCCATGGGGGAGCTGACCCTCATCGGGGCCTACGTGAGCCTCACCTTCTACCAGATGGGCCTTCCCTTCGTCCTCGCGGTCGTGGGCACCCTGCTGGTGGGCATCGTCCTGGGCATCCTGACCGAGCGCATCTTCCTGGACAAGCTCATCGGCGAGCCCATCCTGGCGGTGATCATGGTGACGGTGGGCCTCTCCTTCTTCTTCAAGGGGCTGGTGGAGTTCATCTGGTCGACGGACACCAAGGTGTTCACCCCGCCCGTCTTCGCCATGAAGCCCATCACGCTCGGGTTCGTCAAGGTCTCCCCGGTCTACCTCTGGTCCTTCATCCTGGCCATCGTGCTCCTGATCATCTTCGTCGCGTTCTTCAAGTACACCCGGTGGGGGCTGTCCATGCAGGCGACCGCGGACGACGAGACCGCGGCCCTCTCCCTCGGGGTGAGCGCCCGGTTCGTGTACGCGGCGGCCTGGGCCATCGCCTTCATGAGCGCAGGCGTGGGCGGGGCCCTCCTCGGCAACATCAACGGCGTGAACATCTCGGTGGGCCACCTGGGCCTGCTGGTGCTGCCCGCCGTGGTCCTCGGCGGTCTCAACTCCGTGCCGGGGGCCATCGTGGGGGGCATCGTCATCGGGGTGCTCCAGAACCTCTCGGGCAGCTACCTGGACCAGTTCTTCCCGGGCGGGGTGAAGGAGATCGTCCCCTTCGCCTTCATGGCGGTCTTCCTGCTCTTCAAGCCCTACGGGCTGTGGGGCTGGGAGCGCATCGAGCGTGTGTAGCCGGTCGAACGCGTCGTCCGGCTGAGCGTGGGGCGGCACCGGAGAGGCCGCTGCGTTCTCACCGTAGGGCGGCATTTCACATGCCGCCGTGTTCGAAACCTGATGGAGTTGTAAAAAGCCCGAAGCCTCAAGATCTGCCCCTGGGAGTTCAATAGGTTATAGCGTACCCAGCGGCGGATGAGCGGGTTTTTGCGAATCCGTCAAACCCGAAACCCGACACCCGAGAGAGGTTGCGCTATGTCCCATGTCTGGCTTCCCTGCGGTGACTACCATCAGACGTACGAAGAGGACCAGGGCTGGTGGCAGACCACGTTCATCAAGTCGAAGATGGTCCTGCTCCTGCTGGTCGTCTTCGTCGGGATTCCCCAGTTCCTGGACGACTACTGGATCAGCGTGGGAACCATGGTGGGCTACACGGCCATGGGCGCGCTGGGCGTCCAGCTCCTCATCGGTTATGCCGGCCTCATCACCCTGGGGCACGCGGCCTTCATTGCGGTGGGGGCCTACACCAGCACCCTCATGGTGCTCCAGGTCCCCTGGCCGCAGTTCATGATCGACTGGGGCGTGGCCTACCCCGTCAGCATCCTGGCGGCCGCCGTGACGGCCGGGATCTGGAGCGTGCTCTTCGGCCTCCCTTCGGCCAAGGTGAAGGGGTTCTACCTGATCCTCACCACCATGGCCGCCCAGTTCATCACCGTGGACTTCATCCTCACCCAGTACGTCAGCCAGATCGGCGGTCGCGGCCAGGCCTTCTCGCTCCCGCCCGGGACCATCAAGATCGGCCCCTGGGTCATCGACACCGAGACCAAGGTCTACTACTTCATGGCGGTGCTGATCACCCTCATGGTGATCGTCCTGGCCAACCTGCTCCGCTCCAGGGCGGGCCGGGCCTGGGTCGCCATCCGGGACAACGACATCGCGGCCGAGGCCCTGGGCATCAACATCGTCTGGTACAAGCTCCTCGCCTTCTTCGTGGCCGGCGCCATGGCCGGCGCGGCCGGGGCCTTCTGGGTGAGCAACACCGCCGCCCTGAGCCCGGAGCACTTTCCCTGGTTCTGGAGCCTCTGGCTGGTGGGCGTGATCCTGATCGGGGGGGTGGGCTCCATCCACGGCGCCATCTTCGGCTCCATCTTCATGGTGGTGGTCATGGAGCTCCTCCAGATGGCCGTGATTCCGCTCTCCATCTACTACCCGAAGCTCCTGATGGACTTCGCCTTCATCAAGGACATGGCCTTCGGTCTGGCCATCTGCGCGTTCCTCATTTACGAGCCCAACGGGCTGGCCTACCGCTGGTGGCAGGTCAAGAACTACTTCAACCTCTGGCCGTTCTCCTACTAGGGAGCCGGAAGGAGTCGCAACTCCGAAGGTCCCGGTGGGACATGATTCATGTAGATTCCGGATAGGAAAGGGGGTGATGGGGGCCGTCTCGGCGTGTTTTCGTGACGTGAAGGGAATGTGAACCGGTTCCACTACACACGAAAAGGGGGAGACAGATGAAAGGGAAGAACGCATTGAGGGTTCTGGTGCCGATTCTGGCCGTGGCGCTCCTGTTCGGGCTGTCCACCGCCGCTGTGGCCGCCGAGATCAAGATCGGCGGCATCATGGACACCACCGGGGCCACCTCCGACGTGGGCAAGGACTACGCCATCGGCATGGAGGAGGCCTTCAAGTACATCAACGACGAGGGCGGCATCAACGGGAAGGCGGTCAAGTACACCTGGTTCGACTACGGGTACCGGATCCCCGAGGCCATCACCAAGTACAAGCTTCTCAAGCGACTGAAATCCCTGGTGATCATGGGGTGGGGCACCGGCGACACCGAGGCCCTCTCCCCCACCGTGAACAAGGACCAGATCCCCTACGTCTCCGCGTCCTACTCGGCGCACCTGACCGATCCCCAGAAGAGCCGCTACAACCTCTTCTTCTCTTCGGACTACTCCACCAACGCCCGGGCCGCCCTGACCGCCTGGTTCGACAAGAAGTGGCCCCAGCACCCGGACTACGGCAAGCGCAAGCCGCGCTTCGCCTGCGCCTACATGTTCGCCTCGCCTTACTGCTCCGCACCCATCAAGGCCGTCAAGGACCACGCCGAGATGCTGGGCTTCGAGATCGGCGAGGACCAGGACGTGAGCCTCTTCGCCCTGGACACCAAGAGCCAGATCATGGCGCTCAAGAAGTTCGAGCCGGACGTCTGCTGGCACGGCAACACCACCATGAGCGTCTCCGCCACCATCCGCGACGCCTACTCCCTGGGCCTCGACGCCGACTGGATCGTGAACAACTGGGGGTTCGACGAGAACCTGCCCCGGCTCGCCGGCGAGGCGGCCGAGGGCGTGATGGGCGCCACCCCCTGCGCCTTCTACGGCCAGGACTACAAGAACATGGACATCGTGGTGGCCACGGCCAAGAAGTACAACCCCGGCATCCCCCAGGAGAAGCGGCTGATCCGCACCATCCAGGCCTGGGGTGACGCCCTGATCACCTGGGAGGCCCTGATCCGCGCGGACAAGGCCGGAGACTTGACCGGCAAGGGCATCATGGTGAAGGGGTTCGAGACCCTCAGGGAGTTCGACATCGGCCTGGGCGCCTCGCCCATCACCTTCACGGCCGACGACCACCGTCCCACCACGGGCTGCCTGATCCAGGAGTGGACCGGCGAGAAGTTCGTGGAGGTGGAGCGCGTGGACCTGAAGGAGCGCTGGCCGGACAAGTGGGCCGAGGCGTGGCTCGGCTGGTGATCCCGTTGCGCCCGCAGGGCGCGTGAGCGACAGTTGAACCCTTGCCCTTGGAGGAGAGGCATTTGGAAGCTGCAGAGGCGATCCTCAAGATCAACAACATCGAGGTCAAGTACCACGAGGTCATCCTGGTCCTGAAGGGCGTCTCCATCGAGGTGCCCCGGGGCGGGATCGCGGCGCTGCTCGGCGCGAACGGCGCCGGCAAGAGCACGACGCTCAAGGCCATCTCCGGCCTCCTCAACGTCGAGGACGGCGAGGTGACGGACGGCGCCATCGAGTACGAGGGGGAGCGGATTCACCACATGGGGGCGGCCACCATCGCCAAGAAAGGGATCGTCCAGGTCATCGAGGGCCGCAGGGTCTTCGAGCATTTGACCGTGGAGGAGAACCTGAAGGTGGGGGCCCATTTGCGGAAGACCGGTTCGGTGAAGGAGCGCCTGGACCTCGTTTATCACTACTTTCCCCGGCTGCTGGAGAAGCGGAACGAGACCGCGGGCTTCGTGAGCGGGGGGGAGCAGCAGATGACGGTGGTGGGAAGGGCGCTCATGACGGAGCCGAAGCTGGTGCTCCTGGACGAACCGTCCATGGGGCTCGCCCCCAAGCTGATCCACGAGATCTTCAACATCATTCAGCAGCTCCACCAGGAGCAGAAGATCTCCATCCTCCTCGTCGAGCAGAACGCCAAGCTGGCCCTGAACGTGGCGCCTTACGCCTACGTGATGGAGACGGGCCGGATCGTCATGGACGACACCTCGGAGACCCTCATGAGCAACGAGGACATCAAGGATTTCTATCTGGGCCTGACCGACAAGGGCGGACGGAAGAGCTTCCGGGAGGTCAAGCACTACAAGCGACGGAAGCGATGGCTTGCCTGATCAATGACATGACCCTGACCGAGGTCCATCGCTGGGCCATGATATCGACGGCCGCGGGGTCGGGCTGGGGCTCGACCTCCGGGCACGAAAAAGGAGGGTGTTCATGAAGAAGAGAACCGGGATCTTGACGATGTTCGTCATTGCTGCGGCCTTGATGTTCATGTCGTGCGCAGCCATGCAACAACCTACGGAATCCAACTTCCAGGCTCCGGTCATCACGCTGGAGATGTTCGATGTGCCCCAGTACGACGGGTACTGGTACTATGCGGGATCGGTGGAGCCCACCAAAGGGGAGCCCGGGGACCGCGGTGCTCCGCTCCCCATGAGCTTCCTCTTCAACGTGCAGAACCCCAACCCCTACATGGTGCGGCTGGAGGGGATCCGCTTCACCGTGGCCTTCGACGAGGAGTTCGACGTGGTCACCGTGAACAACCAGGACACCTACCTGATCCCGGCCGAGTCCACGGACCAGGTGCGCTGCACCACCATGATCACGGCCCGCTCCGCCCTCCTGAACGTTATGGTCACGAGCGGCTTCAAGCTCAAGGCCAAGGGGTGGTCCCCCTGGGACGCCCTGGAGCGCTGGTGGAACGGGGTTCCCGACGCGTCGGTGCCGGTGACCCTCCACGAGGGGGCCGCCACGTTCCGGGCGGACGGGGTCACCAAGGTGGTCCCGATCAACGCGGAGTTTCCGTGATGGCGTGAGGCGGGGTATATCGTAAGCCGTCAACGGGGGGCCCCTCCGGGGCTCCCCGTTCAGACAGAGGACCGGGCAGGGCCTTTCCCTGCCCGGTGCCGGTTCAACCTCCTGGACGAAACGGGGTGCGAACGCATGGGCCTGCACGACTTCACCGTGTACGACGTGATCGAGAGGAACGCCGCCAGCTTCCGGAACCTGCCGGCCTGGTACGAGGTGGACGACGAAAGGACGCTGAGCTTCCTCGAGCTCAAGCAGGCGGTGGACCGGCTGGCCGTGGGTCTCCGGGATCTGGGCCTGAACAAAGGCGACCGGATCGGGGTCCTGGGCAAGAACAGCCTGGAGTACTTCCTGCTCTACGGCGCGGCCGCCGGCCTGGGCCTTGTGGTCCTGCCGGTCAACTGGAGGCTTTCGGCCGAGGAGGCCCGGTTCAACCTGGAGGACGGCGCCCCCGGGGCGGTCTTCGTGGACCGGGAGTTCCAGCCTCTGATCGAGGGGGTGCGCGCGGGGCTTCCCTCGGTGAAGCGGTTTTTCAACCTCAAGGACCGGGACGGGGACTACGAGGATTTCGGCGGCCTCCCGGGCGACGGGGACGGGTTCGAACCGGAGGCCGTGGCCACGGACGACGGGTTCGTGATCATCCACACGGCCGCCGTGGCCGGCCGGCCGCGGGGCGCCCTCCTGAGCCACGGAAACGTGATCTGGGCCGACATGCACTTCGACTACCACTGCGGGCTGGGCCCCGGCGACGTGCACCTCAACCTGCTTCCCCTCTTTCACGTGGGGGGGCTCTTCATGGCCACGTCCAGCTTTCACGCCGGCGCCATGAACGTGAACATGAGCAAGTTCGACGCAACCCGCGCCGTGGAGCTCATCGAGGAGAAGCGGGTCTCCTTTCTGTTCGACTTCTCCCCCATCCTCTCCTCCGTCCTGGACGAAGCGGAGAAGACGGGACGGGACATCTCCTCGCTCCGGGCCGTGGTGGGCCTGGAGGCCCCGGCCACCATCGAGCGGTACCAGGAGGCCCTGGGCGGGACCTTCTTCGTCATGTACGGCCAGACCGAGACCTCCTGCGTGGCCACCTTCGGCCGCTACGACGACTGCCCCGGATCGGCCGGGCGCATGCTGCCGGCGGCCCGGGTGAGCCTCCTGGACGACCGGGACCGTGCCGTGGGCGTGGGCGAGATCGGGGAGATCGCCGTCCGCGGGCCCATGGTCTTCAAGGGCTACTGGAACCTCCCCGAGGACAACGAGCGCACCTTCCGCAGCGGCTGGCACCACACCGGCGACCTGGGCCGTTTCGACGAGAACGGCTTCATGTGGTACGAGGGCCGAAAGGCCGAGAAGGAGCTCATCAAGCCCGGGGGCGAGAACGTCTACCCCGCGGAGGTGGAGGCCGCCATCCTCCAGCACCCCTGCGTGGCCAAGGTGGTGGTCTTCGGGGTGCCCGACCCCAAGTGGAAGGAGGGCATCAAGGCGGTCTGCCTCCTGGCGGAGGGCGAGCAGCTGGAGGCCCGGGCCCTGATCGACTTCGTGGGCGAGCGGATCGCCCGGTACAAGAAGCCCCAGTACGTGGAGTTCGTCCTGGACTTCCCGTGCTTGGAGAGCGGGGCGCCCGACCGGGAGAAGATCAAGATCATGTACAAGTAATGCGGGTGTTCAGGGGGAACAGGTGTTCAGGGGCGAGGTGTTGAGGTGTTGAGGGGGATAGACGGTTGTTGAGTCGACACGTCGATGAGTTGATGAGTCGATAAGTCGTTAAGTCGATCAGTCGAGGGCGGCGGTTCCCATGCCGCTGCGGCGGCTCGGCAGCTCGAGACCCCGGTCACTCGGTCTGTTTCGGCTTCCCTCCACACCTCATCACCTCAACACCTTAACACCTCATCAACTCAAAAACTCATCAACTCATCAACTCATCAACTCAACCCATGCAGACCGAGCTCTCCCCCGCCATCGTCCTGAGGACCGTCCCTTACGGGGAGTCGGACCTGCTGGTCTTCTTCTTCACGCCCGGCCGCGGGCGCCTCAAGGGCATCGCCAAGGGAGCCCGGCGGAGCCGGAAACGGTTCGTGAACTGCCTGGACGTCTTCTCCCTGGTCCGGCTGGAGTACGCCTCCCGCCGCACGGGCGAGTTTCTCCTCCTCCAGTCCGGGAAGCTGATCCAGGGCTTCCCGGGCATCCGCAAGGAGTTCGCCACGCTCTCCCGCGCCAGCTTCATGGTGGAGCTCGCCGAGCTCCTGTTCCCCACCGGCGTCTCCGAGCCGGAGGTCTTCGACCTCCTGGGGGGCTCCCTGGAGCGCCTCTCCCGGGGCGGGGACCCGGACTCCGCGTGCCTGATCTACGAGATCCGGGCCATGGCCCTGGGCGGGTTCGCCCTCGGGCTGAACGCCTGCTCGGTGTGCGGCCGCGCGTACCGGAACGAGGGCCGGGCGGTGTTTGCGTGTGAGTCCGGGGGAATCGCCTGCCTGGGCTGCCGCTCCGAGTCGGCCCGTCGCCCGGGGCTGAGCCCGGCGGCGGTGCGGGTGGTCCGGCAGGCCCAGGCGGGCCCCTGGGAGGCGATCCAGGGGCTGGAGATCCCGGCGGAGGTGGCGGCCGAGCTCCGGCCCGTGATGCGGCTCCACCGGGAGCACCGGCTGGAGCGGGAGCTCAGGACCGCCCGCTACATCGACCCCAGCGCCTGATGGAGTCGCAAGAAGCCCCGAGCCTCGAGATCCGCCCTCCGGATGCCGGCAGGTGCCGGCGTTCCCCGCGGCGGCTGAGCGGCTTCCTGCGAGCCCGTGGACCGTTGCCGCTCAGGCCCCGTAGTCCATCTCCAGCTCCCGCAGGACCTCCGCCGTGAGCACGTCGTCGTCGAAGGCGAAGGAGACCGTCCCCTTGTGGACCTGGAACCAGACCAGGTTGCAGTCGTAGTCGTCCGCGACCTGCTCGAGGAGGGCCTGGAAGCGGAGGGCCTCGGGGTGGTCCGGGCCGTCCACCTCCTCGGGAAAGAGGTCCACCTCGATGGCGTCGATGGGCTGTTCGTTCATGAGCGGGCTCGTTTCTGAAAAAGTCAAACCGGAGGGGCGGCCCCGTGCCTGCCGGTCGTTTGAGAATCCCACTATACGCCAACCGGCCCGCTTCCTCAACCTCTCTTCCTCCGCGATCCGGTCTGCAACGTCCCGGCTTTCTTGACATCCACCCCGGCGGGTGGTATGGGGGCAGGCTTGACCTGAATCAGGGCGCGTGAAACGCGCATCGGAGGGGGGCATGACCTTTCAGGAACTGATCTTGAATCTCGAGCGCTTCTGGGCCGACCGGGGATGCCTGATCCAGCAGCCCTACGACCTGGAGGTGGGCGCGGGCACCCTCAACCCGGCCACGCTGCTCCGCGCCCTGGGCCCGGAGCCCTGGGCCGTGGCCTACGTGGAGCCCTCCAGGCGCCCCACGGACGGCCGGTACGGCGAGAATCCCAACCGGCTGGCCCACTACTACCAGTACCAGGTGCTCATCAAGCCCTCCCCCGTGGAGATCCAGGAGATGTACCTCGACAGCCTGAGGGCCCTGGGCGTCGACCCCCTGGATCACGACATCCGGTTCGTGGAGGACGACTGGGAGAACCCGGCCGCCGGGGCGTCCGGGCTCGGGTGGGAGGTGTGGCTGGACGGCATGGAGATCACCCAGTTCACCTACTTCCAGCAGACCGGGAGCATCCGGCTGGACCCGGTCAGCGTGGAGCTCACCTACGGCCTGGAGCGGATCGCCATGTACCTCCAGGAGAAGGAGAGCGTCTACGACCTGGACTGGAACGGCCGCATCTCTTACGGCGACGTCCACCGGAAGGGCGAGTACGAGCTCTCGGTCTACCACTTCGAGACCGCGGACGTGGAAATGCTCCTCCGCATGTTCGAGTTGTACGAGCAGGAGTCCCGGGCCTCCGCGGAAAAGGGGCTGGTCCTGCCGGCGTACGACTACTGCCTCAAGTGCTCCCACACCTTCAACATTCTCGAGGCCCGAGGCGCCATCAGCGTCAGCGAGCGGACCAAGTACATCGAGCGCATTCGAAACCTGGCCCGGCGGGCCTGCAAGGCCTACCTGGACCAGCGGGAGGAGATGGGCTTCCCCCTGCTGAAGAAGCAGGCGGCGTCGTAGAACCCGGTTGTTCGATGGGCGGCATGTCATGGCGCCCATCGATCATTTACGGACACGGCCACGGACCACGAACCACGGCGGTTCACAGGGCGGCACGTCACACGCCCCCGTTCAGATTTTTTCGAACACGAACCACGAACCACGAACCACGGCAGTAACCACGAGGAGACCATGGCGGAATTCCTGTTGGAAATCGGGACCGAAGAGATCCCGTCGGGCTACATCGAGGACGGGCTCAGGCAGCTCCGGGAGCTCACCGGTGAGCGCCTCCGCGAGGAGCGGATCGAGGTCGGGGAAGCGCTTCAAACCTTCGGAACGCCCCGGCGGCTGGTGCTGGTAGGACGGGCCGTCGGCTCCCGCCAGCCGGACACGGTCCAGGAGGTCACCGGGCCCCCGGTCAAGACGGCCTGGGACGCGGACGGAAGGCCGACCCGGGCCGCCGAGGGGTTCGCGAAGAAGCAGGGCGTCGCCTTGGAGGAGCTTGGGACCGTGGACACCCCCAGGGGGGCCTATGTCTACGTCCGCAGGGAGATCCCGGGAAGGCCGGCGGCCGAGGTCCTGGCGGAGCTCCTCCCCGGCGTGATCCGCGACCTGTCGTGGCCCAAGTCCATGACCTGGGGGTCCGTGGGCTTCCCCTTCGCCCGGCCCATCCACTGGGTCGTGGCCCTGCTGGACGGGGCCGTCGTCCCCTTCGAGGTGGCCGGGGTCGCCAGCGGCCGCACGAGCCGGGGCCACCGGTTCATGGCGCCCGAGCCCTTCGAGGTCCGCGGCGTGGAGGACTACCTCGAGCGGCTCCCCGAGGCCCGGGTCATGGTGGACCCGGAGGAGAGAAAGGCCGAGGTGGCCCGCCTCGCCCGGGAGGCCGCGGCGTCCGTCTCCGGGGAGGCGGTGCTCGACCCGGACCTGGTGGCCACCGTGGCCAACCTGGTGGAGATCCCGTCCGCGGTCTGCGGCGGGTTCGACCGCGGCTTTCTCGAGCTTCCGGACCCCGTGATCATCACCCCCATGGCCGAGCACCAGCGGTACTTCGCGGTGCGCGACGGGGACGGGCGGCTCATGCCCCACTTCGTGGCCGTGAACAACACCCTGGCCCGGGACCCCGGCGTGGTGCGCAAGGGGCACGAGCGGGTGCTGCGGGCGCGGCTCTCAGACGCGGACTTCTTCTTTGCGGAGGACCGGAAGCGCCCCCTTGTCGATCGGTTGAAGGACCTCGAGTCCGTGATCTACCAGGCCGAGCTGGGCACCTCCCACGAGAAGGTGCTGCGGTTCACCCGGATCGCGGAGCACGTGGCCGCGGAGACGGTCCCCCATCTCGTGGACCACGTCCGGCTGGCCGCCCGCCTGGCCAAGTGCGACCTGGTCACGGAGATGGTGGGGGAGTTCGCATCGCTCCAGGGGACCATGGGCGAGGTCTACGCCCGCATGGACGGGCACCCCGACGAGGTCTGCCGGGCCGTGCGGGAGCACTACCTGCCGGTCCGCTCCGGCGGGGAGCTTCCGGAGACGGCCGTGGGCGCCGTGGTGGGCGTCGCGGACCGCTTGGACACCATCGCCGGCTGCTTCGCCATCGGCCAGGAGCCGAGCGGGGCGGCCGACCCCTTTGCCCTCAGGCGCCAGGCCTTGGCCATCCTGCGCATCCTGGAGGACCGCGGGTGGGACCTCTCGCTCCGGGACCTGGTGGCCCACGCTCTGGAGGGGCTCGAGGGCAAGGCGGCCTTCGACGCCGGGGAGACGGCGGAGCGGATGCTGGCCTTCTTCAAGGAGCGGTACCGCAACCGGATGCTCGGGGAGGGGCACGGGCAGGACGTGGTCGAGGCGGTGCTGGCGGCCCGCTTCGACCGCATCCCCAGGCTCCGGGCGGGGATCGAGCAGCTGGAGCGGTTCAGGCGGACGTCGGAGGAGTTCGACTCCCTGGTCCTCGCCTTCAAGCGGGTCACCAACATCCTGAAGAAGCAGCAGGAGCGGCACGAGGTGGACCCCGGCCTTTTCCGGGAGGCGTGCGAGGGGGAGCTCTGGCGGGCCTGCCGGGATATGGAGTCCGACGTTCCCGGGCTCGTGTCGTCCGGACAGGACCGCGAGGCCCTGGAGCGGATGGCCGCCCTCAGGAAACCCGTGGACGCGTTCTTCGAAGGGGTGGAGGTCCTCACGCGGGAGGACGAGCGCATCCGGCAGAACCGGGTCGGCCTCCTCCAGCACGTCTCCCGGCTCTTCCTGAACGTCGCCGACTTCTCCCGCTTTTAGGGGACGTATTTGCCGCAAAACAGGGGACGTATTTGCATAATTCGATAACTCCGAACCTCCTGCTCGGGCGTGCCACTCAAAGCCGTTGTGCCGCAAGCTCTTGAGTCCATGGGAGAACGAGTTATCAAATTATGCAAATACGTCCCCTATTTTGCGTTCCCCTGGTTTTCCCTTCCTCGATCGACCCCCAAGGTCTTTGCATCCTTGTTGGGCCCGGGAAGCAAGAGAGGGATGGGGTGGTCGAATTATGCAATTATGCAAGAACGTCCCCTATCGTTTCAGGAGCACGTACAGGTCCCCCTGGTGCTTCATGTGGCCGGCGGCGGTCTCGGCGTAGGGACCGCGGCCCCAGAAGATGTCGGCCCGTCCCGCGCCCCGAATGGCCCCGCCCGTGTCCTGGTTCACCATGAACCGCTTCAGGTCGACCCACTCCAGGATTTTGCCGTTCTCCACCACGGGCTTCTCGGCCGAGACGAAGCAGAGGGCGCCCTTGGGGAACAGGTCGTCGTCCAGGGCCACGGACCGGCCCGGGGTCAGCTGCACGTTGATGTTCCCGAAGGGGCCGTTGGGCTTGGGGCTGAAGAAGACGTAGGACGGGTTGTGGTTGAGGACCTCCTGCACCTTGTCGGGGTGGGTCGCCAGGAAACGCCGGATGGCCTGCATGGACATCTCCTCCCGGGTGAGCAGGGAGCGCTCGATGAGGTAGCGCCCGATGCTCCGGTAGGGCCGTCCGTTGGATGCGGCGTAGCCCACGGACAGGGCGCCCCCGTCCGGCAGCTTGATCCGGCCGGAGCCCTGGATGTGGAGAAAGGCCACGTCCACCGGGTCCCTGAGCCAGGCGAGCTCCAGCTCCCTTCCCTCGAGCGCTCCTTCCTGCTCGATCTCGCTCCGGGAGTAGTACGGGAGGACCTTTTGGCCTTCGATCCGGGCGGTGATGCGCTTCCCGCGGAACGCCTCGCCGAAGGGGGTCAGGTCGATGCGCACGAGATCGTCGGGCCGGCGGTAGAGCGGGTGCCGGTGGGTGTCGTCCGGGGTGAGGCTCCCCGGGTAGACCGGCTCGAAGTAACCGGTGAAGAGCACCCGACGGTTCCCCTTCCGGCCGGCTGCGCGCAGGAGGAGGTACTCCTCCTCGATGGTGCGGTTCAGGACCTCCGGGGAGGGCCGCTCCCGGATGAGGGCGAGGAACGACTCCTGGGTCTCGACGACCCGTCGACAGGGCACGGACCGGTCTCCGTACGGAAACAGCCGGTCCGGGTCGAGGCGGGAGAGGTAGTCCAGGTTCTTCCGGACGGCGCTTTCCAGGGAGCGGAGGGAGAGGTCGTCCCGGATGTCCGGGTGGAAAAACCGGACCGGCCGGAGGGCCTCGCCGGAGGTGCGGGCCTCCTGTCCGAGGGTCGGGAAGAGGACGCGGGCGTAGAGGATGTAGGCCGCCAGCGCGCAGACGAGAAAACCCAGGGCGATCCAGAGGGATGTTTTCGACCTGAGCCGGTCCGGGATGGCGTTCTTCAGGGTGCTGCGGGATCTCATGGGGACCCTTTGGGATGGCTGGTTGAGGGAGACGGGGCACGGGGCCGCTCCGTATCATATCCACGAACCGGGCGAAACACAAGAGACGAGACGGGTCGGGGACGGGCACGAAGCGGCCGTCGCCGCGGCACGCGAACGTTGGGAATTGAGGACACAGTCGGGGGCGTGGTGTGGTCGATTTGCAACACCCGGCCCGGGCGTGTGTGGGGCGGGGTCGGTCCGGTTTCGGGCGATGCCGAAAAAAGCACGTTATTACAGAGCCTTGCGTGTGCAGATTTTTCGGTGTCCGGACGGGGGGATTGGTACGCAGCTTGCTAAAGGATTCACAAACGTTCCCATCCAACCTCGAGCGGAGCAAGGAGAAACGATTGGACTACAGACAGCGAACACTGAGATCCGAGGTCAGCTGCACCGGAATCGGACTGCACTCGGGCGCCAAGGCCGGACTGACCCTCAGGCCCGCCCCCCCGGACACCGGGGTCCGTTTCATCCGGAGAGACCTTCCCGGGGGTCCGGAGATTCCCGCCGTGAACGGCAACGTGACGGAGACCAACCTGTCGACCTCGGTGGGACGGAACGGCACGGGGGTGTCCACGGTGGAGCATCTCATGGCCGCTCTCTACGGCCTCGGGATCGACAACGTCGCCGTGGAGGTGGACGGACCCGAGGTCCCCATCATGGACGGGAGCTCCGCACCCTTCGTCTTTCTCATCAAGAGCGCCGGCATCCGGGAGCAGAAAACCTCCAAGCGGTTTCTCGTGATTCGCAAGCGGTTCAGCGTGGAGGACGGGAACCGGTCCATCACGATCCATCCCTCCCGTGAGCTGAAGATCACCTACACCATCGATTTCAACCATCCCCTGCTCCAGAAGCAGACCCACGAGCTGCGCTTCTCGGGAGGGGGGTTCGTCAGGGAGATCAGCCGCGCCCGGACTTTCGGCTTCCTCAAGGACATTCAGCTCCTCTGGGACAACGGCCTGGCCCTGGGCGGCTCCCTGGACAATGCCATCGTGATCGACGACTTCCGGGTCCTCAACGAGGACGGGCTGAGGTACCCGGACGAGTTCGTTCGACACAAGATCCTGGACTTCCTGGGCGACCTGGCCCTCCTGGGGAAACCGGTCATCGGTCACTTCGTGGTGGAAAAATCCGGCCACTTCCTCAACCAGGTCATGCTCCGGGAGCTGATCCGCGCCGGAAAGCACTGGGAGATCCGCTCCTTCGAGGACCCGGAAGAGGTGGTCGAGAACCGGCTCCGCATTCCCGCGTTCGGAGCGCTCGAACCGCTTCCGGCCTGAACCCGCCCAACACACCTCCATCCCTGGAACGAACCGTGAAGACAGGGAGACCGGACCATCGGTCTCCCTGTTTTCGTTGACGCCGCGCCTGCTCGGGGCCGAAAGCCCGATATCTGTTGCTTTTCCCCCTGCGCTTGGCTAACATAGCCGACCTGAAATTCTTGGTTTTGCAAGCAATTTTGGGAAAATGAAGACACTACAAAAGACCCTGCTGCTCCTTCTCCCGCTGCTGCTGTCGGTGTTCACGCCGCCGGTCCACGCCCGGCAGGCGCGCCTGTCGGACATCGTGGTGACCAACACGGCGGAGCATCTGATCGTCTACTTCAGCGTGGAGGACTGCTTCACGGCCGAGATGATTCGAGCCATCGAGAGCGGGATTCCGACCACCTTCACCTTTTACGTGCAGCTGGACGAGAGGCGCGACTTCTGGTGGGATCGAACCGTCACCGAGCTCGAGGTTCGGCACACCGTGCGGTACGATCAGCTCAAGGAGCACTACGAGCTGCGTTTCTCGGAGAGCGACGAGGAGGTGGTCACGGTCCAGGACTTCGAGGATGCCAGGCGGCTCATGTCCGAGGTGGTGGCCCTGAAGGTGTTGCCCCTCGACCGGCTGGAGAAGGGGGGGCGGTACCGGCTCGAGATGATGGCGGAGCTGGACAAGATCCGTCTTCCCCTGTACCTCCACTACGTCCTCTTTTTCCTCTCTCTGTGGGATTTCGAGACCGACTGGTATGCCGTCGATTTCAGATACTGACGGCTTGGCGAAGAGTTGCTCAGACGCCGACGGCGACGCAGCAGCCTGTTGAAACGAAAGAGAAGATCCTCGATCCCGGTCTTCTTGCGGCGTCGCCGGCCGAGGGCGCTGTTCCGGTCGTTCGAACCGGACCCGGACGCCGGGTGCCGCGGGGAAACGGGCTCGGGGCCGCGCCCGCGTCGGAGGAGCGGCCGAGACCGAGGGAGCCCGGTTGAGAAACACCATGTCCTCATACCTGGAAGCGGAACGGCAGGACCTTCGAAGGCGAAGACGGGAGCGGTACATCATCGCCTCGCTCATGCTGCTGGTGGTGCTGCTGACCACCCTCGGCTTCCGCCTCCTGGACCTCGGCGTCGAGCTGCCCCTGTCCCACAGCATCCTGGTGTTCGCTCTCATCAACCTGAACGTCATCCTCCTGCTCCTGCTCCTCTTCCTCATCGTCCGGAACCTGGTCAAGCTCCTCTTCGAGCGCAGGAAGCGGATCATGGGGGCGAAGCTGAGGGTCAAGCTGGTGCTCGCCTTCATCCTCCTCTCCCTTCTCCCGACCATCCTGCTGTTTTTCGTGTCGGTCCAGTTCATCTCCATCTCCATCGAGTACTGGACCAAGCTGCCCATCGAGCGGTCCCTGAAGACCTCGCTGGAGGTCGGCCAGAGCTACTACGACCGGGAGGCCGAGGATCTCTTCGGCTTCGGGAACCACCTCAGCCGCCTGATCACCTACCACGGGTACATGCTCGTCTCCCGGCAGGATCAGCTGGACAAGTTCATCGCCGAGAAGCGGCGGGAGTACGGGCTCGCCTCCGTCAAGGTGTACAGCCGCGGCCTGGAGCTGCGCTCCCGGGTCCACGACGAGGGGATCGACCTGAGCCCCTTCAAGGAGGCCAAGGAGGTGTTCCTCACCCGGGCCCTCGAGGAGGGGGCGGAGTACCAGGACCGCCAGTTCTCGGCCCACGGGCACCTGATCGAGTGCATCCTGCCGGTGTTCTCCCGGACCGAGTCCAAGGCCGTGGTGGGCCTGGTGACCCTTTCCGAGTTCATCCCGGGCTCCTTCGTGACCCGCCTGGAGGCCATCAGCCGCGGCCTGGAGGAGTACAAGCAGTTCAAGGTCCTGAAGCGTCCCGTCAAGATCAGCCACCTGATCACCCTCTCCATCGTCACGCTCCTGATCATCTTCTCGTCCATCTGGTTCGGGTTCTACCTCTCCAAGGGCATCACGGTGCCCATCCAGGAGCTGGCCCAGGGGACCAAGCGCATCGCGGCCGGGGACTACGACGTGTTCATCGACCTGGAGTCCCACGACGAGATCGGGGACCTGGTCCACTCCTTCAACCGCATGACCATGGACTTGAAGAACAGCAAGGTCCAGCTGGAACGGGCCAACGAGGAGCTGATCCGGAGCAACATCGAGATCGAGCGCCGCCGCCTCTACATGGAGATCGTGCTCGCCAACGTGGCGGCCGGCGTGGTGTCCGCCAGCACCGACGGGAGGATCCAGACCATCAACAAGTCGGCCGAGCGCATGCTCCAGGTCCGACGTGAGGAGATGATCGGGCGGCACTACCGGGAGGTGATCGGCGAGAAGTACGTCCAGCTGATCAACGGGCTCTTCCAGGACGGCACCCTGTTCCGGAAGGGCTTCCTGGAGCGGACCATCCGCCTTCCCGTGGGGAACCGGACCCTGACCCTCCTGGTCCACCTGAACGTCCTCCTGGACGACAAGGGCGGGTACGTGGGGCTGGTGGCCGTGTTCGAGGATTTGACCGAGATCGAGAAGGCCCAGAGGATGGCGGCCTGGCGGGAGGTGGCGCGGCGGATCGCCCACGAGGTGAAGAACCCTCTCACCCCGATCCAGCTCTCGGCCCAGCGGCTGAGGCGCAAGTACGGCGAGAAGCTGTCACGGGAGGACGGGAAGGTGTTCGAGGAGTGCACCGGCATGATCATCGACCAGGTGGAGGCGCTCAAGGGGCTCGTGAACGAGTTCTCCAGCTTCGCCCGCATGCCGGCCCTGGATCCGAAGCCCGAGGACGTCTCCAGGATCATCCGCGAGGCGGCGAGCCTCTACAAGGAGGCGGAGACCGGCGTGCGCATCGAGTTCGACGAGCAGGAGGGCGTCCCTCCGGTCAGGGTGGACCACGAGCAGATGAAGCGGGTGATGATCAACCTCCTGGACAACGCCATCGCCGCCATGGAGGGCCGGGGCGAGATCCGGATCGGGCTCGAGGCCGACCCGGATCGCCGGGCGGTCCGGATCAGCGTGGAGGACAGCGGCAAGGGCATCCCGGGCGATCACAAGAGCCGGCTGTTCGAGCCCTACTTCTCCACGAAGAAGCAGGGAACGGGCCTGGGCCTGGCCATCGTCAACACCATCGTGAGCGAGCACCGGGGCCGCATTCGCGTGGAGGACAACGAGCCGCAGGGCAGCCGGTTCGTCATCGACCTCCCCGTCTAGGGGACGTTCTTGCATAATTCGATAACTCTTGTTTGCGGGTTTTCTCGCTTGATGTGCCTGCTGGACGCAGAAACCTCTCCGTGGGAAAGACGGTTCGATGGGGCGAGTTATCGAATTATGCAAGAACGTCCCCTCTTCCCGGTCTCCATCGTGCGGTGACCGTGTTGGAGCATGGATTTTGATGAGGCAGACCGAACGAGGGGGTCGAGTGATCGAATTATGCAGGAACGTCCCCTATCACGTCCTCTGGACGCTGGCCGTCCTCTGTTGTCTGCCCGCGCTCCCCTTTCGGCGGGCGAAACGGCTGCGCACGCGCATCGCGCCCCGGCTGCCCGCTTCCCCGCCGCCGCCCGGCTGCTTCTGGGTCCACGCCCTGAGCGTGGGGGAGGTCCTGTCGGCCGTCCCGCTCCTGCGCCGTCTCGCCGAGGCCCACCCCGAGAGGCCGCGGGTCCTGACCGTGACCACGGAGCAGGGCTGGGAGGTGGCGCAACGCGAAATGCACCGGGACGTGGACCTGATGCTTCCCATGCCGCTGGACTTCTGGGCCGCGTACCGCAGGCTGGCCGGTTTTCTCCGTCCCGCCGTCTACGTCCCGGTGGAGACGGACCTGTGGCCCGGGCTGATCCGCCGCCTGGCGGGGGATGGGGTGCCCACCGTGGTGGTGAACGGGCGGATCTCCCCCCGGACCGCGGCCTGGTATCGAAGGCTCGGCCCCTTGAGCCGGCTCCTGCTGGAAGGCCCTGCGCTCTGGCTCGTGCAGTCCGGCCTGGACGCCCGCCGGCTCGAGGAGAGCGGCGTCCCCCGGGAGCGCGTGCGCACGGCCGGGAACATCAAGTTCGACGCCCCCTGGGAGCCCATGGGGGAAGGCGAGCGGCTGGGGCTCCTCCAGGCCCTGGGCCTGGACAGGGAGGACACCGTCTGGGTCGCAGGGAGCACGCACCCGGGTGAGGAGGAGGCGGTCCTGGACGCGTTTCAACGTCTCGCAAGGCGGTTTCCCGGTCTGCGGCTCGTCCTGGCCCCCCGCCGCGTGGAGCGGGCCGGCGGTCTGGTGGAGGAGGCCCGGGCGCGCGGCCTCCGGGCGGCCGGGCGGTCCGGGCCCGATCCCGATAAGCGGGAAGCCCAGGTCCTGGTGCTGGACACCCTGGGCGAGCTGGGACGCGTCTACGGGGTGGGATCCGTCGCCTTCGTGGGAGGGAGCCTCGTCCCCGTGGGGGGCCACAACCTGCTGGAGCCCGCCCGGTTCGGCCTGCCCGTGCTGTTCGGCCCCCACACCCACAACTTCGCGGCCATGTCCGCCGCCCTGCTGGAGGCCGGGGGCGGCCGCCGCGTGGAGGACGGGGACGCCCTGGAGCAGGCGGTGGCCGGGCTGCTGGCCCGTCCCGAAGAGACCCGGGAGACGGGCGGACGCGCCCTGGCCTTCGTTCGGGCCAACACCGGCGCCCTGGACCGGGTCCTGGCGGCCCTGGAGGAGCAGACGGACCATGGCGCCTGACTGGCCGCGCATCCACACGGGCCGCGTTTCGCCGGTCGCGGCCGGGCCGCTGGCCCTGGCCTCGGCGCTCTACCGCCTGGGACTCCGGATCCACCGGGCCGCCCACCGCCTGCGCGGGCCCGCCCGCCTGCCCGGGCTGGTGGTGAGCGTGGGCGGGCTCACCGCGGGCGGCGCCGGGAAGACCCCCATGACGGCCGCCGTGGCCGCCTGGGCCCGGGACCGCGGCTTCCGCACCGCCGTGCTCTCGCGCGGGTACAGGAGAAAGGACCGCGGCCGGGTGATCACGGTCTCCGACGGCGAGCGCGTTCCGGCCGATGCGGCCCGGGCGGGCGACGAGCCGTGCATGCTGGCCCGCCTGCTCCCCGGCGTTCCCGTGGTCGTGGCCGGGAGACGCGTCCTGGCGGGCCGGGCGGCGCGCCGGGCGTGGGGCACGGAGCTCTTCGTCCTGGACGACGGGTTCCAGCACTGGGGCCTCGAGCGGGACCTGGACGTGGTCCTGCTGGACGCGACCCGCCCGCTGGGAAACGGCCGGCTCCTCCCGTGGGGGCCGCTGAGGGAACCGGCCGGCGGGCTCGAGCGGGCCCACCTGGTCGTGCTCACCCGTTGCGGCGCACCCGACGAATCGGTTCCGGAGCCTGCGGACGCCCTGCTGGCGCGGTTCCCGGGACTCCCCCGCGTCAAGAGCCTTCACGTCCCGGAGGCGCTGTTTCTGCCGGGGCGTTCCCTGGAGCAGCCCCCCTCGAGCCTTCGCGGCCGCCGGGTGGCGGCCTTCTGCGGCATCGCCGGGCCGGGCGCGTTTCGAGAGACCCTGGCCGGGCTCGACGCGGAGGTGGCGGCCTTCCGGCCGTTTCCGGACCACCACGACTACACCCGGGCGGACGTGGACGCCTTGCTGGAGCAGTTCCGGAGGAGCGGGGCGGACTTCCTCCTCACCACGGAGAAGGACTGGATGCGCGCGGGGCCGCTCCTGGAAGGCGAGCCCGATGCGGGCTTCCTGCGGATCCGGCTGGCCTTCCCCTCCGGCGGGGACCTGCTGTTCGACCGGCTGGAGAGGGCGGCGGAGGAGAAGGGGCTGAGTTGTTGAGTTGATAAGTTGGTGAGTTGGTAAGTCGGTAAGTCGATGAGTTGATGAAGGGAAGGCAGGTGTTGAGGTGTTGAGGTGTTCAGGTGTTCACGTGTTGAGGGTGGAAAACCGGGGGTTGACTTTCTTCGGCTTTACCGTAAAAACACGCCTGGAGTAGCCGAGGGGTTGTAGGGCGGCATTTCACATGCCCCCGCAAGATTCTGATCAGTACTTTTCCCCGGCAACGCATCGACTCGCCAACTCGACAACCGGCCATCAACCGGTTTGGTTTTTCCTCAACACCTCAACACCTCAACACCTTTATCCCAGAATTATATGACTTCCGATCAAGCCGCATACGAGCTCCTCCGCCTCCTGGTCCGGGCCCTGG
>CAYUBQ010000071.1:0-6873 GCA_964443135.1 uncultured Desulfobacterales bacterium
CTGGCTACGGGGGAGATTTATCCCTTGACAGGGGCCTTTTAATGGGTGACCCCATACGTGCCCCGTTCGTCGAGCGGGGTCAGGCGGCCAGGGCGTCGGCCACCATGGAGCTCAGGAACCGGACCTCCACGCCCATCTCGTAGTGCTCGTTCAGGTCGCCCAGCTGGGAGTGGCAGTTCTCGCAGGCGGTGGCGAGGATCGCGGCGCCGGTCTCCCGGACCTGGTCCGCCTTGACCCGGGCCGACTTCATGCGGAAGTCGTGGGTCTCGTCGCCCAGGGCCACCAGGCCGCCGCCGCCCCCGCAGCACCAGTTGTACCGGGCGTCCTCGGTCATGTCCCGGAAGTCGCCGGTCAGGTG
Source organism: uncultured Desulfobacterales bacterium (assembly GCA_964443135.1). Lineage (GTDB taxonomy): Bacteria > Desulfobacterota > DSM-4660 > Desulfatiglandales > HGW-15 > JAIPEI01. The sequence goes on from CAYUBQ010000071.1 coordinate 359, forward strand.
CGAGAGGATGTAGCGGGGCTCGTCGATCACCCCGGCGTTCCGGGCGATCTGGCAGGGATCGTGGTAGGTGACCGGGCCCCGGACCTTGGTCTTGTCGAGCTTGATCCTCCCTTCCCGGAGGTAGCGGGCGTGGACCTCGGTGAGCGAGGAGACCTTGAAGGGCTGCTCTCCCGAGAGCTGTTTCATGACGCGGAAGGCGGTGCCGCACTCGCAGATGCAGACCTCCTTCACCTCGAGCCGCCTGGCCTCGTTCACGATCCGGTCCATGATGAGCTTGGTCTTGGTGGGGTCGCCCACGAAGGCCCCGAAGTTCACCGCCTCGAAGAAGCTCAGGGTCCAGTTCTCGCCCGCGGCGTTGTGAAGACCGCGGCGGCCGGCACGATGGAGTGGGCCCCGGCCAGGGCCACGTAGAGGAGGTCCGCTCCCTTCTTGTCCACGGGGATGGAGGTCTCGCCCGCCTCGGATTTCCACTTCTCCACCACGTCCTTCTCCAGGTTCCGGATGCCCTCCAGGAAACCCTCCCTGAAGGTGTCGAGGGAGTCCCCCTTGGCAACTGACATGTCCGCGAGCATGGTGAGCACGTCGGGCTCGGCGCCCGCGCCCACCAGAAGGAGCTTGGCCACGGACATGATCAGCTGCGTGTCGATGCCGTGGGGGCAGTAGACCACGCATCTGCGGCAGCCCGTGCAGGAGTAAGCCGCGTCGTAGAGCTCCTGGAGGCTCTTGTCGTCGAGCTCCTTGCTCTCGCCCATCCAGGGCAGAACCTTGCCCTGGCCCTTGAAGTACTTCTTGTAGATGCGGCGGACGATCTCCGCCCGGTAGGCAGCGATATGGTTGACCCCCCCATGGAGGCGTAGACGTGGCACGCCTCGGTGCACACGCCGCACCGGGAGCAGGTCTCCAGGTAGAGCCTCATGGCGTGGGTGAGTTTCTTCTCGAACAGTTTCAGCAGTTCGTTCCGGGTTTTCTCGTCCATGGTGATCATCTCCTCAGTTTGTTCATGGCGAGTGAAAAGAAGCTGTGCATGATCTTGCTGAACGGAAAGACCATGAGAAAGAGGTTGGCGAAGAAGACGTGCACCACCAGCATGAAGGAGTGCCCTCCGTAGCTCACAAAGGCGATGTCCGGCTCGAGCTGCACGAGGCTCGTCGGGTAGTCCCGGTAGTCCCCCACCGTCATTCCGCCGTACTCGTACCAGCGGCGTGCCCAGTCCATCTCGCTCCCGAAGAGCACGATCGGGAAGAGCAGGATGGGAAGGTGGTAGTCCTCGGGCACGGAGAGCTCGCGGTAGGGCGAGTGGAACCGCCGGAAGAGAAAGAAGAGCAGGGCCACCGAGAGCACCAGCCCCACGAATCCCTTTCCGATGAACACCTGGTGGGGGATCTCGGCGAACAGCTCGATGTGCCCCAGGATGACCAGGAGAAAGGCGATGTGAAAGGCCATCAGGAAGACCCAGTGCACGGGGTTGTGCCTGCGGACCGTGGGGAGCAGGAAGGTGTCGTCCGCCCCTTCGACCGGATGTCAAGTGAAGAAACCACGACCTCCGCCGGCCTGGTTCCTCCAAGGGAGCGCCGCGCAGGGGATGCGTTGATTTGCGGGGAAAATGGGGTTTTTACCCCATAACCGTTCCCGGTCGGTTGTGCTAGCTGGGAGGAAAAACCCAAGGCCCGACTGCGGGGCCTGGAAAGGACATGCTCATGAGCGAGCACGAGGAGCACCGGGAACACGGAGAGGAAGCGCGGGGACAGGAGGAAAAGCAGAAAGAGGAGCAGGGCGGCCACGCCGGCCACAGCGGCCACGGCGGCGGTAACGGCGATCACGGCGGGGACCACCAGTCCCACCACGCCCACATGGTGGCGGACTTCCGGCGCCGTTTCTGGGTCTCCCTGGTCCTGAGCGTTCCCATCGTGGCCCTGGCCCCGTTGATCCAGGGCCTCCTCGGCCTGAAGGAGGCCCTGGCCTTCCCGGGGGACTCCTACCTCCAGTTCGCCCTCTCCACGGTGGTCTTCTTTTACGGCGGGTGGCCGTTCCTCAAAGGGCTGGTGGACGAGATCGGCGGCAGGGAGCCGGGCATGATGACGCTCATCGGCTTGGCGGTCATCACGGCCTACGTCTACAGCTCGGCCGTGGTGTTCGGCGTGCCGGGGAAGGTGTTCTTCTGGGAGCTGGCCACCCTCATCGACGTCATGCTGCTGGGCCACTGGATCGAGATGCGATCGGTCATGGGCGCGTCGGGCGCCCTGGAGGAGCTGGTCAAGCTCCTGCCGTCCCAGGCCCACCGGCTCACCGAGTCCGGCGAGACCGAGGACGTGCCGGTGAGCGAGCTCCGGCCCTCCGACCGGGTGGTGATCAAGCCCGGCGAGAAGGTCCCCTCGGACGGCGTGATCCGCGAGGGCCGGACCAGCGTGAACGAGGCCATGATCACGGGGGAGAGCAAGCCCGTGAAGAAGGACGAGGGGGACGAGCTCATCGGCGGGTCGGTGAACGGGGAGTCCGCCGTGACCGTGGAGATCACCAGGACGGGCGATGACACCTACCTCTCCCAGGTGGTCCGGACCGTGCAGGAGGCCCAGGAGTCGCGCTCCCGCACCCAGGACCTGGCCAACCGGGCCGCCCTGTGGCTCACCATCATCGCCCTGAGCGCCGGGGCGATCACCTTGGCCGTCTGGCTCGCGGCGGGCCGGGAGTTCGTCTTCTCCCTCGAGCGTATGGTGACCGTCATGGTCATCACCTGCCCCCATGCCCTCGGGCTCGCCGTCCCGCTGGTGGTGGCAGTCTCCACGTCGCTTGCAGCAGGCCGCGGGCTGCTGATTCGGGACCGCTCCGCGTTCGAGCGGGGCCGGAACCTGGACGCCGTGATCTTCGACAAGACCGGGACCCTCACCGAGGGCCGGTTCGGCGTGTCCGAGGTCAAGCCGGTCGGCGACTTCGACAAGAATGAGCTGCTCCGCCTCGCCGCCTCGCTGGAGAGCCGCTCCGAGCACCCCATCGCCCGCGGGATCGTGCAGGAGGCCGGGGACCTGGAGATCGACTACCCGGATCCCGAGGATTTCGAGAACATCTCCGGCCAGGGCGCCAAGGCCCGGGTGGACGACAAGGAGGTCAAGGTGGTGAGCCCCGGCTACCTCCGGGAGCAGGGCATCGACTCGGGCCTGGAGGACGACCCCGGCGCGCGGACCCGGGTCTTCGTGCTGGTGGACGACCGGATGGCGGGCGCCGTGGATCTCGCCGACGTGGTGAGGGAGGAGTCCAGGGAGGCGATCTCCGGGCTCAAGGAGATGGGGATCCGGGTCATGATGCTCACCGGGGACAACCAGGAGGTGGCCGACTGGGTGGCCGAAGAGCTGGGCCTGGACGAGACCTTCGCCCAGGTGCTCCCGGACGACAAGGCCGCCAAGATCAAGGAGGTCAAGGACCGGGGCCTCACCACGGCCATGGTGGGGGACGGCGTGAACGACGCCCCGGCCCTGCTCGAGGCCGACATCGGCATCGCCATCGGCGCGGGCACGGACGTGGCCATGGAGGCCGCGGACATCGTGCTGGTCCGCTCGGACCCCCGGGACGTGACCGCTGTGATCGAGCTCTCCCGGGCCACCTACCGGAAGATGGTCCAGAACCTGTGGTGGGCCACGGGCTACAACGCCGTGGCCATTCCCCTGGCCGCTGGCGTGCTCTTCCCCATCGGGTTCCTGCTGCCCCCGGCCGCCGGCGCCCTGGTGATGAGCCTCTCCACGGTGATCGTGGCCGTGAACGCGCGGCTCCTCGGGAGCGCGAGACCGGTCGAGGCCGCCGGCTGAGTTGCGTTCGGGAAATTGTTCGTGCGCTTTCCTTCCCTCGTGGTAAAAAGGAACCGTTGAACCGGTTCGGGGTTTCCCCGCATCCACTTGGGGAGGAGCAGGCATGGCTTCCAACGAAACGCTCACGGCCGTGGAGGGCGTGGCCGTGGGACACTGCAGCGATCCGGAGCACCTCACCGGCTGCACGGTGATCCGGTTCCCGCCCGAGGGCGCCGCGGCCGGTGTGGACGTGCGGGGATCCGCCCCCGGCACCCGGGAGACCGACTCCCTCGACCCCCTGAACATCGTGGAGCGGATCCACGCCCTGGTCCTCACCGGCGGAAGCGCCTTCGGCCTGGACGCGGCGGGCGGCGTGGTCCGGTGCCTGGAGGAGGAGGGGATCGGGCTGGACACCGGCGGGGGCATCCTTGTCCCCATCGTGCCGGCCGCGGTCCTCTACGATCTCACGGCGGGGAGCCCGTCCGTGCGGCCGGATCGCGACCAGGGCTACGCCGCCTGCAAGGCCGCTTCGACCGGCGCTGTCCTCCAGGGAAACGTGGGCGCGGGGACCGGGGCCACCGTGGGCAAGGTCACGGGCATGGGGCGCGCCATGAAGGGCGGCCTGGGCTCCGCGGCGAGGAAGCTCGCCGGCGGGGCCGTGGTCGCGGCGCTCACCGCGGTCAACGCGGTGGGGGACGTGGTGGACCCTCGAAGCGGGAAGATTCTGGCCGGGGTCCGGGGGGACCGCGAGGGGACGTACCTGGACGCCCCGCGCCTGCTCATGGAGCGCACGGACCTGACCCTGTTCGCCGGCGCGAACACCTCTCTGGCCGTGGTGGCCCTCAACGTCCCCTTCAACAAGACCCAGCTCACCAAGATCGCCCAGATGGCCCAGGACGGCCTGGCGCGGGCCGTCCGCCCGGTCCACACCCTGTACGACGGGGACACCGTGTTCGCCGTGTCCCTGGCCCGGGACGAGGATGCTCCGTGCCTGGACGTGACGGTGGCCGGGACCGCGGCGGCCGAGGTCCTGGCCGACGCCGTGGTGCGGGCGGTGACCTCGGCCGAGAGCCTGGGCGGGTTTCCCTGCAGGACGGAGTGGGAGGCATAGCATGAAGAACGGAGCGAATGTGGCGGCCGCCCTGCTGATCGGCCTGGGGATGGCCCTGGCGGGATGGTTCATTGGAAACGGTTTCTACCAGGGCCGCGCGGCCGACCGCTACGTGACGGTCAAGGGGGTGTCCGAGCGCGCGGTCACCGCGGACGTGGCCCTCTGGCCCCTTCGGTTCGTTTCCACGGACGACGATCTGAACGCGGCTCAGGGCCGCATCAAGGAGAGCCACGACCGGGTGCTGGCCTTTTTGAAGCGACACGGGATCGACACGTCCAACGCCGAGGTCCAGAAGCTGGAGGTCACGGACCGCCTGGCCGACCCCTACCGGAGCGGCCCCATGAAGAGCCGCTACATCGTCGCCCAGACCGTGATGGTCCGCTCGAAGGAGCCGGCGGCCGTCGCCGCGGCCAGCCAGGCTGTAGGCGAGCTGGTGGACGCGGGCGTGGTGCTCTCGGCGTCCCACGGCCCTTACAACGGACCGACCTTCCTGTTCACCCGGCTGAGCGAGCTCAAGCCGGAGATGATCGCCGAGGCCACGGCCAAGGCGCGTCGGGCCGCGGAGCAGTTCGCCAAGGACTCGGGGAGCCGGATCGGCCCCATCCGGCGGGCCAACCAGGGGGTGTTCGTGATCCAGCCCCGGGACCGGGCCCCGGGCGTCATGGAGGGGAGCCAGCTTCACAAGACGGTGCGGGTGGTCTCCACCGTCGAGTACGGTCTCGAGGGATAGGAGACGAATCGAGGATGCATGGGAGGAGCGGTATGACGGAAGTGAGGGTGGACGAGGAGGTGTTCAGGATGTTTCCGACCTTTCGCCGGGGGATCGTGGTGGCCAAGGGGCTCGAGAACCACGGGGCCTCCGTGGACCTGGAGCATCGGCTCCAGGAGGCCCTGGACACCGCGGCGGGAAACCCGGTGGATCTCAAGGCGGACCCGCGGACCGCGCTCTGGAACGAGGCCTACCGGGAGCTGGGCTGCAACCCCAACAAGTTCCCCCCGGCCCACCTGGCCCTGCTCAAGCGCGTTCAGAAGCCCGGGGCCCGCATTCCGTTCATCAACCGGGCCGTGGCCGTGATGAACGACAACGCCATCCGGGGCGTGCTCCCGGTGGGCGGGGACGACGCGGACCGGGCCGGCGGGACCCTGGAGCTCCGGCCGGCCGAGGGCGACGAGCGGTTCACGCCCCTGAGCGACCCGGACGAGACCGAGTCGCCCGAACCGGGCGAGATGATCTACGTGGCGGCGGAGACCGGGGAGGTGATGTGCCGCCGGTGGAACTGGCGGAACGGCTTTCAGAGCCGCATCACCGAGGAGACCCGGGCCCTGGTCATGAACATCGACGGCCTGGGCGAGGCGAGCGAGTCCCGGGCCGTCGAGTTCCGGGACCGCCTGGCGGCCATGCTGGAGCGGTACTGCGATGCCGAGACGGTGGCGGCCCTCCTCTCCCCGTCCTGCAACGCCTTTCGGTTCGACCTCTGATCGTGGAGGCGACGCCCGATGACGAGCACCCTCCCCATCCTGGCTCGAGAACGCGCCGCCGACGGAAGGTCCGAACCCGACACCCACAACGATTCCTGAAAGGAGCGGAACCATGACCTCGAAGCAGTGGTCCCAGCCGCCGGAGATGC
>CAYUBQ010000071.1:6973-20934 GCA_964443135.1 uncultured Desulfobacterales bacterium
CCTGAAAGGAGCGGAACCATGACCTCGAAGCAGTGGTCCCAGCCGCCGGAGATGCAGATCGACACGAACGCCGTCTACCGTGCCACCATGGAGACGAACAAGGGCGCCATCGAGCTGGAGCTCTACCCCGAGCACGCCCCCAAGACCGTGAACAACTTCGCGTTCCTGGCGGGGGAGGGGTTCTACGACGGCGTGGCCTTTCACCGGGTCATTCCCGACTTCGTCATCCAGGGGGGCGATCCCACCGGCACGGGCGGGGGCGGACCCGGGTACCGGTTCGAGGACGAAACCCGGGGCAACCCGCTGAAGCACGAGACCGGGAGCCTCTCCATGGCCAACGCCGGCCCCGACACGAACGGGAGCCAGTTCTTCATCACCCACTCGCCCCAGCCCCACCTGGACGGCAGACACACGGTCTTCGGCAAGGTGGTGGAGGGGCAGGACGTGGTGGACGCCATCGAGCCTGGCGACCGGATGACCCAGGTCACCGTCCGGAAGGCCTGAGCCGGCCCGGGTGGAGGCCGCCCCCGGCCGAACGGCGGGAGGCGGCGTTCCGGGCACCTCCCATGATTGCCCGGGTCGCTACCGGGTTCTGCGGGGGCATGGCGCGACCTCCGGCCTCTGGGGCGCGTTCACCGGCGGTGTCAGGGCCGTGGACCTGGCCGACGGGCGGGACGGGCCGCAGAGGAAACCGCACCCGCCTACGAGGAGACCGCGCCGTTCGCCCGGCCCAGCCTCTTGGCAACCTTGTCGTAATGATTCCACCATAATATCGGAATTTGTTTCCGGGGCGACAGGCTTCATTTCCCGTGGTGTACCACACGCTTGGAGCAATAAAAACATAAAAATCAATAGATATCAATACGATGCGAGTCGGGTTTTTCGTCGCCACCTGGTTCGACTTCTTTCCTTGACATCCGGTTTTTCAATATACTAAAAATATTATTACAGGAGGTGGCCATGGAGACCAAGCAGACCCCCCCGCTGGGCGAGATCCTCCGGCGGGCCCGGAAGACCAAGCGGGTGTCGCTGGAGCAGCTGGCCGCGGGAACCGAGCTCAGCGTGAGCTTCCTGAGCCAGCTGGAGTGCGGCAAGGCGAACGTCTCGGTCGAGAACCTGAAGAAGATCACCCGGTTCCTCGACATCCGCATCGCTCCCCTGTTCGGCGAGGAGGAGAGCCTGGCCATGGGGAAGGTGACGAGAAAGGGCGAGGGCATGCCGTTTGCCCTGGAGGGGTCTTCGGCCTATTGCGAGGCCCTCATCCGGAAGAGCGGCGCCGACCTCCAGGCCACGTTCTACGTCAACCCGCCCGGCGAGGGACGCAAGGTGCCGTTCGGGCACGTGGGGGAAGAGCTGCTCTACGTCATCCGGGGGGAGGTGCTCTTTCACCTGAACGACGAGGAGCATCACCTGTACGAGGGCGACCTGATTCACTACCGGAGCGAGGCGCTCCACAGCTGGTCCAACCCGGGAAAGTGGGAGAGCGTGGTGCTGGTGGTGAACACCCCGCCCAGCTGGTAGAGGAGATCGAGGCATGCAGGACAGATCCTTTTCACTGGTGACCTACCGGTTCGGCGGAGAAACTCGGGTCGGGCTGGTCAAGGGCGGTCGGGTCCGGGAGATCAACCAGGCCCTGGCCGCGGAGACCGGGTCCGGGGGGGAGGCCCCCATCCGCTGCATGCTGGACCTCCTGAACGGCTGGGACCGCATGCTCCCGCGTCTGCGGGCGGCCGCCGGGCTCCTGGCGAACGCCCCTGCCGAGGAGCTCGTCGATCTCGACCGGGTGGCGCTCCTCGCGCCGGTACCCGCTCCCGGCAAGATGATGAACGTGGGGCTGAACTTCTACGACCACGCCGAGGAGATGGGGATGGAGATCCCCGAGGAGTTCCAGCCCAACTTCTTTTGGAAGGGGGACCGGAACTGCATCATCGGCCCCAGCCAGAAGATCCGGCTCTCCTCGGACTACGTGGACTGGGAAGCCGAGCTGGCCGTGGTGATCGGGAGGACGGCCAGGGACGTGGAGCCCGACGAGGCCATGGGGTGCGTGGCCGGATACACCTGTCACAACGACGTGACCGACCGGCGGCTGATGATGCCCGAGCCCGGGCGTCTGGACTTTCTGGCGGGCAAGGCCCGGGACACCTTCGGTCCGCTGGGGCCGGCCCTGGTACCCGCGGACCAGGTTTCGGAGGTGGAGAACCTGCGCATCCGCTGCCTGGTGAACGGTGAGGTGATGCAGGACACCGGGGCCGACCGGATGATCTGGGAACCGGCCCGGTGCATTGCGGCCCTCTCGAAGCTGTTCACCCTTCAGCCGGGCGATGTGATCGGGCTGGGGACCGGGGCCGGCGTAGGCTGGACCAAAGGCATGACCCTGGGACCTGGGGACCTTTCCAAGGCCGTGGAGCGCATGCACCAGGGGGGCGGCGTGTTTTTGAGGCCCGGCGATACCGTGGCCGTGGAGATCCCGGGCGTAGGACGCCTGGAGAACGAGGTGGAGGCATGATGGAGGAGAAGAGCAGGGCCCTGGGCCGGGTGACGCCCATGGTGCAGGAATCGGAGAGCTCCCCGATTCGCCGCATGATGAAGATGATGGAGGAGCGCTCCGATCTCTTGAACCTGTCCGCCGGGGAGGCCGCCTTCGACGCGCCCGAGGCGCTCATCGAGGCGGCTGTCAAGGCCATGCGGGAAGGCCGCAACCGCTACACCTCCACCAACGGGACCCCTGGGATCCGAAGGGCCGTGACCGGGTTCCTGGAATCGGAGATGGGCGTGGACGTGAATCCCGAAGAGAACGTGCTCATGACCGTCGGGGGCATGGAGGCCATCTTCCTGGCCTTCCGCCTCCTCGTGGGACCCGGCGACGAGGTCCTGCTTCCGGACCCGGGCTGGGGCATCCTGAGGCCCATCACCGACCGGCTGGGCGGAACCCTGCGGTTCTACCCCCTCAGAAAGGGAGACGCCTGGACCATCGACCCGCAGGCCGTCCTCGACAACATCCGCGACGCCACCAAGCTGCTCGTGGTCAACACCCCGTCCAACCCCACCGGCGCCACCCTCTCGCGGGAGGGGTACGAGGCGGTGCTGGACAAGGCCCGGGAGCACGGCGTGTTCGTGCTCTCGGACGAGGTGTATCACAATTACGTCTACGAGGGCGGGCACGTGAGCGCGCTCCAGTTCGACCACCTGGATCACGTGATCATGGTCAACAGCTTCTCCAAGACCTTCGCCGTCACCGGCTGGCGGCTGGGCTACGCCGTGGCCCACCCCTGGGTGATCCGGCAGATGAGCGTGTTCAAGGAGACCATCTCCCTCTGCTCCTTTTCCATCGGCCAGTGGGCCCTGGCGGAGTTCCTCCCGGACAGCCGAGGCTACCTGGACCGGGTACGCGAGCTCTGCCGGGGGAACATGGAGCGCATGGTGGAGCGGTTGAACGCCCTTCCGGGGGTGCAGTGCCCGAGGCCTGTGGGCGGCTTCTACGCCTTCCCCGACTTCTCCGGGATCGAGCCTTCGGACGAGGCCCTGTTCCGGCGCATCCTGGACGGGGGCGTGGCCCTGGTGCCGGGCGGGTTCTTCGGGTCCCAGGGCGCGGGCCACGCCCGTCTCATGTTCGCCACGGATCGCGACCTGATCGAACGGGCCCTGGACCGCATGGATGCGGCCCTGACCTCGTAGGCGCCGGCGCAGGAAGGCTGGGAGGACGCATGACGGTGAACCCATCGAAACGCGTGCTGATGCTGGGCAACGAGGCCATCGCCCGGGGCGCCCTGGAGGGCGGGATCTCCTATGCCACGGGATACCCGGGCAACCCTTCCTCGGAGATCCTCGAGACCCTCTTCAAGTGGGGAGACGCCCACGGCGTGGCCGTGGAGTGGTCGGTGAACGAGATCGTGGCTCTGGAGGCCGCCGCCGCCTTCGCCTTCTCCGGGAGGCGGGCCGTGGTCACCATGAAGCAGAACGGCCTGAATGTGGCCGCCGACTTCCTCACCACGGTCTCCCTGGACGAGCTGCCCGGCGGCCTGCTGGTGGTGGTCTGCGACGACCCCGGACCGCTCACCAGCAGCAACGAGCAGGACTCCAGGCAGTTCGCCAAGATCGCCCAGATCCCGCTGCTCGAGCCCGCCACCTCCCAGGAGGCCAAGGAGCTGGCGGGCTACGGTCTCGAGCTCAGCCGGCGGTTCGGCGTTCCCTGCCTGCTCCGGGCGGTCTCCCGTCTCTCCCACGGCCGCGGTCCGGTCTCCCTTGGACCGGTGGCCCCCCAGGGACCCTTGCCCCGGTTTGACACCGATCGCCCCAAGGTGGGTCTCCCCTTTCTCGTCACCCGGAACCACGCCCGGCTGCTCCGCCTGCGCGAGGAGATCCGGGCCGAGCTCGAGGCCTCCCCCTGGAACGCGTACACGGGGCCCGACGGGGCCTCGACCCTGGTGGTGGCCTCCGGCCTCAGCGCGACTTATGGTAATGAGGCGATCCGGGTTCTCGGGCTCGAGGACCGGGTGGGCCTTCTCAAGCTGGGGACCACCTGGCCGCTTCCCTCGGAGCACATCCTCGAGCGGGTGGGACCGGCCGAGACCGTGGTGTTCCTCGAGGAGGTGGACCCGTTCGTGGAGGACGGGGTCAAGGTGATCTGCGCCGAGAACGGCGACCGCGCGGGCCGGGTGCGCTTCCTGGGCAAGAACGACGGCTTCGTGGCCGGACCGGACGGTCCCGGGGTGGGTGAGATGAACACGGATACGGCCCTTGCGGCCCTGGCGCGGCTCTTCGATCTGGCACCCGACCGGGGGGAGCCGATCCCCGAGGGGCTCCTGGCCCGGGCCCAGGACCTGCTGGTCCCCCGGGAGCTCTCGTTCTGCCAGGGTTGCCCGCACCGTGCCTCCTTCTATGCCGTCAAGACCGCCCTCGAGCTGGACGGCCGGGACGGGTTTCTGGTGGGGGACATCGGCTGCTACGGCATGGCGGCCGGGAACACCGGGTTCCAGCAGATCAAGGCCCTTCACTGCATGGGTTCGGGCATGGGGAACGCCTGCGGGTTCAGCCGGCTCAAGGCGTTCGGGTTCGATCAGCCCGTGGTGGCGGTGGCCGGGGACTCCACCTTCTTTCACGCGGGCCTTCCCGCCCTGGCCGACGCCGTGCACCACCGGGCGGACGCGGTCTTCGTGATCCTGGACAACGCCGTGACCGCCATGACCGGCTTCCAGGTCAACCCGGCCACCCCGCAGGCCGTGGCCCGGGGTAAGCAGGAGCTCCACATCGAGGATGCGGCCCGGGGCCTGGGCGCCGCGGCGGTGGTGCTCGACCCGGTGGCGGATGTGAACGCGGCCGTGGAGGCGCTCCTCGGGGCCATCGAGGCCGGCGGCGTGCACGTGCTCGTCTTCCGCCACGGGTGTGCCACCTTTTTCCAGAAGCGGATCGATCGCAGCACCCGGCCGCGGGTGTGGGTGGACACGGGGCGGTGCCTCGGGGATCAGTGCGGGTGCAACCGCTTCTGCAGCCGCATCCTGAGCTGCCCGGCCGTTTTGTTCGACCCGGAGACGGGTGTGGCCCGCATCGACGAGCAGGTCTGCACGGGCTGCGGGCTCTGCGTGCAGGTCTGCCCCCAGGGGGCGATCCGGCTCGAGCCGCCGGAGGAGGTCCATCCATGAAGGGATCGACGACCAACGTGGTGATCACGGGCGTGGGCGGACAGGGCAACGTGCTGGCGGCGCGGCTCCTGGCCACCGCGGCCCTGGCGCAGGGCCTGGAGGTCACCGTGGGAGACGTGTACGGCCTGACCCAGCGCGGCGGATCCGTGGCCAGCCACGTCCGGTGGACAGAAGGCCCCCCCCTGCCTCCGCTCGTGCCCCGGGGCGCCCTGGACATTCTCGTGGCTTTCGAGCCCCTGGAGGCCCTCCGCATCCAGGGGCAGTTCGGTCACCTCCGAACGGCCGCCCTGGTGAACACGGCCCCGGTCATGCCCATCGGCGTGCAGGCCGGCCGGTTCCCCTACCCGGACGCCGGCGAGCTGTGGGCGCTCCTGGAGCGGATGACCGGGCGCTGCCTCGGGATCGAGGGATCCGAGGCGGCCCGCTCTCTGGGGAACATCCAGGCCTTGAACACGGTCATGCTCGGCGCCCTCTGCGCCTCCGGGCTGACGGGCTTCGAGGCTGACGTGTTCACCCGGACGATCCAAAGCGAGCTTCCGGCCCGGTTCGTAGACCTGAACCTCGAGGCCTTCGAGCAAGGCCTGGCGCTGGGCCGGGAGACCGGCGCCGGGGCCTGAAGGGAGTGGAAGCGAGATCGCCCGAAGAGGGCGGGCGATGGTGGACAACGTGCGGCGGAACGCCGCCTTCAACCGAGACGGGAAAGGAGATTCGACCATGAGGAAGATGCTGAAGGGGGCCGTGCTGGCCCTGGCAACGGTGGGACTGCTGGCCACAGGCGCCTGGGCCGAGGACAAGCCCCGGGTGCTGAGCGCCGTGGGGCTGATCCCCGTGGACAACATCAACATGGAGCACATGTGGAACTACAAGGAGTGGGTGGAGGCCGCCTCCGGCGGACAGCTGATCATCGACATCAAGGGCAACGGCGAGGTAATCCCCACGGAGGAGCAGATCTTCGCCCTCAGCAAGGGCCGGATCGACATGATCTTCTCCATGGGGGACGACATCTCCCAGATGACCCCCCTGGGCTCGGCCATGGTCCTGACGGACATGCCCCCCTGGGAGGAGCGTGAAAAGGGGATCTGGGACTTCTACCGGGAGATCATCGCCCGGGACTGCAACGCCTACTGGCTCGGGCCCCTCTACTCGGCTCAGTTCTTCACCCTCACCACCAACGTGAAGGCCGAGGGACCGGAAGACCTCAAGGGAAAGAAGATCCGGGCGGGAAGCTCCTTCTTCGACTCGGTCAAGGCCGTGGGCGGGGTGCCGGTGAGCACCCCCATGATGGAGATCTACACCGCCATGGAGCGGGGCACCATCGACGGTTTCGTCATGGTCCCGGTCGGGTACACCCAGTTCGGCTGGCACGAGGTGAGCAAGTACTGGGTGGGGCCCCGTCTCCTGGAAGGGTCCACCCCGTCCTGCCCCCTGATCAACATGGACGTCTGGAACTCCCTCTCCGAGCAGGAGCAGAAGTGGCTGACCCAGCCCATTGTCGATCACCTGGAGGAGATGTACGGCTACCACTTCTGGCTCTACCGCGGGGAGAAGTACGGGACCGGCGCCATGCTCGACGAAGGGGTCCAGCGGATCCAGTGGTCCGAGGAGGACAACGACTGGTTCCGGAACACCTGGCGGGACGCCCTGTGGGGTTACGTCGAGAAGAACATGGACCCCAAGGACTTCAAACGGTTCTCCGACCTGGTGGGCCGTACGAAGTAGCTTCCCGTTTTGTCGTGAGGAGTTCAGCTCCCTGCAGCCCCGATGACGGGGCTGCAGGGGGGACTTCGAGAATCGGTGCGCGCTTCCAAGAGCGCGGGGAGACCTGTTTTGATCTGGCTGCAACGGCTCGGCAAGGCGTACGACCGGCTCCTGGGAGGGCTGATGTTTCTCTCCTGCATCCTGCTGGCGGCGGCCATGCTGCTCGTCTGCCTGGACGTCTTCATGCGCTACCTGTTCAACACGCCCATCCTCTGGGCCATGGACGTGTGCGAGTTCATTCTGGTGGGGATCGTGAGCCTGGGCATGGCCTGGCTCCTCAAGGACGAATCACACGTGCGCATGGACTTCCTGGTCGAGCGCCTCTCACCGCGCAAGCAGGCCTTCATGTCCGCGGTGAACGCCGTGATCGGCGCTGTGACCCTGGCCGTCATCCTCCGGTACGGCGTGGCGGAGATCGCCGATCTCTGGCAGCGGCGGTATGCGGTGGAGACCGGCGTGCTGCGGATTCCCAAGGTGAGCCTCCTGATCCCCATCGCCTTCGGTGTGTTCCTGTTCCTGATCCAGTTCGTTCGCCAGGCGGTGACGTACATCCAGCGGTTTCGGGCGCTCGGGCGGGAGGAGTGAGATGCGAGCGAAGCGGCTGAGTCGCCAAAGGAGTTGAACCCGTGGAGTGGCCCATTGTCCTGGCCCTGATCTTTGTGGGGCTGATCGTTCTCATGCTGACGGGCCTGCCCGTGGCCATTTCCTTCATGGCCGTCAACGTGGTGGGCGTGCTCGTGTTCTGGGGCGGCGAGGCCGGCCTCGGACAGCTGTTCCTGAGCATGAAGAACTCGGTGAAGAGCTTCGTGCTCCTGCCATTCCCCCTGTTCATCCTGCTGGGGGAGGTGTTGTTCCGCTCCGGCATGGCCGGACGGGCCATCGACGTGGTGGACACCTGGCTGGGAGGGGTGCCCGGAAGGCTGGGCCTCCTGGGCGTGGGCGCCGGGGTGGTCTCCTCCACCCTGAGCGGCTCGGGCGTGGCCAGCACGGCCATGCTCTCGGCGACCCTGGTTCCCGACATGGAGGCCCGGGGCTACAAGAAGGCCATGAGCCTGGGCCCCATCCTCGGGAGCGGCGGCATCGCCATGATCATTCCGCCCAGCGCCGACATCGTTCTCCTGGCCAGCCTGGCGTCCCTCTCCGTGGGGCAGCTCCTGATGGCGGGCGTCCTCCCGGGCATCCTCCTGGGGATCCTGTACGCGGGGTACATCGTGATCCGCTGCGCGATCCAGCCTTCCATCGCGCCGCCCTATCAGGTGCCCCACATCCCGCTGGGGGCCAAGATCGTGATGACCCTCAAGAACGTGGTCCCCATCGCGATCATCATCTTTCTGGTGATCGGGGTCATCCTGGTGGGGATCGCCACCCCGTCCGAGGCCGCGGCCCTGGGCGCTCTGGGCGCGTTCGTCCTGGCGGCCTGCTACCGCAGCCTCACCTGGGAGGTGGTCCGGGTCTCGATCCTGAACGCCACCAGGATCACGGTCATGCTGCTCACCATCCTCCTCGGGGCCATGGCGTTCAGCCAGATCCTGGCCTACACGGGGTGTGTGAAGGGGCTGATCGAGTTCACCACGGGCCTGCCGCTGCCGCCCGTGGCGGTCCTCATCGGCATGCTCTTGACCGTGTTCTTTCTGGGCTGCTTCATGGACGAGATCGCCCTCATGATGATGATGCTGCCGATCTACATGCCCATCGTGGAGGCGCTGGGCTTCGATCCCATCTGGTTCGCCATCCTCCTGCTGGTGAACTTCGAGATGGCCCTGACCACGCCTCCATTCGGCATGATCCTGTTCGTCATGAAGGGATCGGCACCCCCGGACACCCGCATGGTGGACATCTACAAGGCGGCCGTGCCGTTCCTCATCTGCGACGCCGTGGCCATCGCGCTGATCATCCTGTACCCGGAGATCTCGACCTGGCTGCCCACCGTGATGACGCAATGAGGCGGTGGCGGTGACGGTATCTGTGTCGGTGAGGCCTGCTTCCGGAAGGGACGTTGCCTGGTGCGCGCTCACCGGCTCGGCGCGCCTGCCGGGCACGGGTTTGCAGGGCCGGGGGGTCACACCCCACCGCAACCGGTCTGAAACCACTCGGGGTGCACCAGCAGCTCGTTGACCCCGCCGGTGTGAAGGAAGACCACGTTCCGGCAGCCGGCGAACCGGCCCCGGGCGACGAGGTCCATGAGACCGGCCATGACCTTCCCCGTGTAAACGGGGTCGAAGAGCACGCCCTCGAGCTGCGCTACGGTACGGACGGCCTCCAGGCTCGCCGGGCTCGGGCGTCCGTACCCGGGGCCGACATAGCCGTAGTGGATCTCCGGAGACGCGTCGAGACGGACGGCGGCCAGCCCCAGGAGCTCGCCGGCCCGAGCGACCATCTCCCCCAGGGACGGCAGCCCCGCACGGCGGCAGGTCTCGGCCGGGCTGGTGGCAACGCCCACGAGTCGCAGGGGAGAACCCAGAATCTGCTTGGCCAGGAGCAGGCCGCTGAATGTGCCCATGGAGCCCACCGGAGAGACCAGGGCATCCAGGTGAACGCCCTGGGCATGGGCCTGTTGCTCCATTTCGAGGAACCCCCTGGCATAGCTGATGTCGCCCGGGGGGGCCGAGCCGCCCGCCGGGATCAGGAAGGGGCGGCGTCCCCGGCCCTTCAGGCTGGAGACGATCTGTGACAGGCGGGTTTCGACGGCGTCGGGTGTGGCCTGGTCGAGAGACAAGGAGAGGAACTCGATGTCCGCTCCGAAGAGCCGGTCCAGGAAGAGGTTGCCGCGTTCCGTTTCCGGTCTGTCTCCCAGGAGGAGCGCATGGCAGGAAAGGCCCACCCGGGCGCAGGCGGCGGCGGTCACCTGGACGTGATTGGACTGGGCCGCCCCCAGGGTCACTACGGTGTCCGCGTCCCGGGCCAGGGCCTCTCCGAGGAAGAGCTCGAGCTTTCGAAGCTTGTTGCCCCCGAGGGCGGCTGAAGGGTGATCGTCCCGCTTGAGCCAGATGCGGGGTCCGCCCAGGCGGTCCGACAGGCGGTCCGCCGGCTCCAGCGGCGTGGGTTCCGGTCGCAGGGTGAGCCGGGGAAGCCGGGCGATCCGGCTGGAAAGGTCGTCGCGCGTTACGATCATGTCCGCCTCTGCAAGTTCCATGGGAGAAAGGCCCGCCCGGTTTCGCCGGGTGTGCCGAGCCCGCTGCAACGCCGGAGGCGTGCCGCGGGCATGCAGGCTGTAAACCACAAAACGGGCCCGCAATCAACCCCTGTTGCGCATCAGCCGCGGGGTTCGATGCGGGCGCGCAATGCGCGCAGCATGAGGGAAAAGCCATGACCATGCGGATCAAAGGACCCCGGGAACTGGTTCGGAGCGTCCAGCAGGCCGGGATGTGCATCGGCTGCGGGGCCTGCGTGGATCTCTGCCCCTACTTCAAGCACTACAAAGGCCGCACCTTTCAGGTGTTCCCCTGCGACCTGGAGAGTGGTCGCTGCTTCGCCCACTGCCCGAAGGTGGAGGTGGACCTGGACGAGCTCTCCCGCCGGCTCCGGGGGAGCGGCTACGAAGGGCTCGACCTGGGTGTGTACCGGTCCATGCACGCAGCCAGGGCGGGAGACGCCCTGACCCCCGGTTCCTTTCAGGGCGGGGGCACGGTGAGCGCCCTCACGGCCTTCGCCCTCAGCTCCGGCCTCATCGACGCGGCCGTGCTCACGGACCGGGAAGGGGCCTGGCCGGTTCCCCGGATCGTCGCGGACGAGCAGGGCGTCCCGGCGTGCGCCTCGAGCAAGTTCACGGCCGCACCTACGCTCCAGGCCCTCAACCGGGCGGTCCAGCAGGGGTATCGGAGGCTGGGCGTGGTGGGAACGCCCTGCCAGATGACCTCCGTGGCCCAGATGAAGGGAAACCCCACCTCCCGGGAGGCGTTCGTCGATCCGGTGGCCTTGACCGTGGGGCTCTTCTGCAACTGGGCCCTGGACCCGCGCGCGCTCATCGGGTTCCTCGCCGAGCGGGTGGACCTCGACCGGGTGACGGGCATGGACATCCCGCCGCCGCCGGCGGATCTGCTGGTGGTCCGGCTCGGGGAGGAATCCCTGGACATTCCTCTCGACGAGATCCGGCCGCTCATCCCCGAGACCTGCTCCCTCTGCCCGGACCTCACAGGGGAATGGGCGGACCTCTCCGTGGGCATGTTCGAGGGAAGGCCCGGCTGGAACACCCTGATCGTCCGTACGGACCGGGGCGAGGAGCTGGTCCGGGATGCGGAAGCGGCCGGGTATCTGGAGCTCGAGCCCATGCCCCAGGAGAACGCCGCTCACCTCGCCGGGGCCGGCCGGGCGAAAAAGGAACGTGCGTTCCGCGCGGCCTTGAGGCAGAATGCGGTCAACCGGGCGGACGGGTGCTCCATGCTCCGGGTCCCGGACGAGACGCTGAAAAAACTCACCTGACACAAACTCTGAAATTCCGGGGACACCATACTTGTTTTGTGCCTCGAGATTCTCAGAAGTGCATCGTTCCCCCGAAATAAGTATGGTGTCCCCGAATTTGGAATTCATCCTCGGTGCAGGTTTCCGGATGGGGGTACACCATGGGCGAAGAGATCCAGGGCGGTCACGCGTTCTACGGACAGGTTGCAGGCATCCTCATGACCGAGTCCACCATCCCGCGGGTGCCGGGGGACCCGGGCCACGCGGAGACCTTTCCATTCCCGGTCCGGTACGGGGTGGTCCGCGGGTTTCCCTTCGACGACCTGGTGGCGTGCCGAAAGGACCATGTGGGCCTGGTGGTCGAGGCGGCCCGTGCGCTCCAGGACGAGGGCGTGCGGTTCGTGGCGGGGGACTGCGGGCTCTTCTCCCTGTTCCAGGCCGATGTGGCTGCGCGGCTCGAGGTGCCCTTCCTGGGCTCCCCGCTCTCCCTCATCCCCCTGCTCTCGGCCTTCCTGCCCCCGTCCCGGAAGATCGGTCTCATCACCGGGGATACGCGCATCCTCAAGGACGAGCATCTGCGGGCCGCCGGCGCGGACCGGTCGCGCCTGGCCGTCCGGGGGATGGAGGAGAGCCGCGAGTTTCAGCGGGTGGTCATCGAGCGGGGCGAGACCCTGGACGTGGAGGCCATGCGGGAGGGCGTCATGGACGCGGCGCGCGGCCTCTCCGGGGCGCCGCTGGGGGCGGTGGTCCTGGAGTGCACCAACCTGGTGACCTTCCGGCGGGACGTCCAGCAGCTCCTGGGCGTGCCGGTCTTCGACATGGTGAGTCTGATCGATTTCTTCGCCGGCGGGTATCGGCTGAGGACGTTCGCGTCCCGCTATCTCGCAGATGGGGCGCAAATGGGGTCAGGTCTTGAATTTTGACGTTTCTGCGCCTCAGGCCACCTCTCCGCCCAGATAGGCCTTCTGCATCATCTCGTTGCCGAGGAGGTTCGCGGCCGTGTCCGACAGGACGATGGAGCCGGTCTGGAGGACGTAGCCCCGGTCGGCGATGGAGAGTGCCATGCTGGCGTTCTGCTCCACCACCAGCACGGCCGTGCCCCGGCGGTTCACGTCCTGGATGAGGTCGAACTGCTGGTCCACGAGCAGGGGCGACAGGCCCATGGAGGGCTCGTCCATCAGCAGGACCCGCGGGTTGCTCAGGAGCGCCCGGGCCATGGCGAGCATCTGCTGCTCGCCGCCGCTCAGGGTCATGCCCGGGTTGTGAAGCCGGGCCTTGAGCGCCGGGAAGAGCTCCAGCATGCGCTCGATGTCCCGCTGGACGGCGTCGGCGTCCTTGCGGAGAAACGCCCCCATCTCCATGTTCTCCAGCACCGAGAGGCGCGGGAAGATCCGGCGGTTCTCCGGGACGATGGCCACGCCCCGGGCGATGATCTGCTTGGTGGCCATGGCGTCGATGCGCTCGCCGTCGAGGCGCACCTCCCCCCGCTTGATGTGACAGACGCCGAGGATGGTCTTGAGGGTCGTGGACTTGCCCGACGCGTTGCCCCCGAGAAGACAGACGAGCTCCCCGTCCAGGACCTCCAGGTGGATGTCGTACAGGGCCTGGATGTTTCCGTAGAAGGTGTCCACCCCCGCGAGCTCCAGGATGGGGCGCCGGGTGCCGATCGTTTCTCTCTGGTGTTCCGTTTCCATGCCTATGCCTGCTCGGGTCCCCCGGTCTTTGTCTTCTTCCTGCCCAGGTAGGCTTCGATCACCCGCTCGTTGCCCGCCACCTCGTCGTAGGTGCCCTCGGCGATCTTTCGGCCGTAGTCCAGGGCGATCACCCGATCCGATATGGTCTTGACCAGGTTGAGCTTGTGCTCGATCAGGAGGATGGTGTAGCCGTGGAGGTCCCGCAGCTCCTTGATGAAGCCGGTGATCTCCAGGGTCTCCTGGGGGTTCATGCCCGCGGAGGGCTCGTCCAGCATGAGGACCTTGGCGTCCGTGGCCAGGGCCCGGGCGATCTCCAGCCGCCTGCGGTTGGCGTAGGAGAGGAACTGGGCCTCCTGGTCGAACCGGTACCCGGTGAGCCTCGCCCCGAAGAGCCCGAGGATCTCCCGCACCCGCTCTTCGGTCTCGGCCTCCTCCCGCTTGAACCGCGGGAGGTGGAACAGGATGGAGAGCA
>CAYUBQ010000072.1:0-20795 GCA_964443135.1 uncultured Desulfobacterales bacterium
CCCGCACCAAGGACCTGGCCGCCCACTGCAAGCGGGCCGACATCCTCATCGTGGCCGCCGGCGTCCCCGGCCTGGTCAAGCCCGAGTGGATCAAGCCCGGTGCCTGCGTGATCGACGTGGGCGTGAATCGGGTGGGAGAGAAGATCAGCGAGAAGACCGGTAAGAAGATCGCCATCCTTCGAGGCGACGTGGACTTCGACGCGGCCGTGGAGATCGCCGGTTCCATCACGCCGGTCCCGGGTGGTGTGGGCCCCATGACCATCACCATGCTCATGAAGAACACGCTCAACTCGATGAAGTACCGCCTGGGCCTCATGTAACCCGACCTCCCGCATCGACTCGACGGAGGAGGGGGCGGCCCCGAAGGGGTCCGCCCCCTTTTCGGTGAATCGGGCATCGCTCGACCTTCCCCCAGGAGCAGGAAAAACGACCATGCAGATCCCGTTCATTCTCGAAAAGGCCCTCAGCCTCCACGCGGACCGCGAGGCCGTGGTCTGCGGGAAGCACCGCTTCACCTACGGCGAGTTCGCCGATCGCGTCTACGCCCTGGCCCGGTTCCTCCGCGACGCCGGCGTGGGCAAGGGGGGCTGCGTGGCCGTCCTCCACCCGAACCGGCACGAGTTCCTGGAGGCCTACTTCGCGGCCGCACAGGTGGGCGCCGTCCTGAACCCCCTCAACGTCAGGCTCTCCCCCCGGGAGCTGGCCTTCATCCTGAACGACTCGGGGGCGGAGATCCTCATTGCGGCCTCCCGTTTCCGGGACGGCGTGGAGGAGCTGGGAAGGCTCGACACCCCGCTGGAACGGGTGGTCTGGACGGGGACGGGAGAACGGCCCGACGCTTTCGAGGCGATCGGGTACGAGGATGCGATCCGCGACCATCGAACCGGTCCCGTTCCCTCCCCCCCGGAGACGGCCGACGACGACGTCGCCCACCTCTACTACACGAGCGGGACCACGGGCCGGCCCAAGGGCGTGATGCTGACCCACAAGAACGTCTGCACCCACGCCCTGGCCGCCATCGCCGAGCTCCAGATCACGGACCGGGACCGGTGGATCCACGCGGCGCCCCTCTTTCACCTGGCCGACGCCTGGGCCACCTTCGCCCTCACCTGGGTCGGGGGAAAGCACGTGGTGATCGAGGATTTCGACCCTCCCGAGGTCCTCTCCCTGATGGAGCGGGAGAGGGTGACCCTGACGAACATGATCCCCACCATGCTCAACATGCTGGTCCACACGCCCGGGGTGACCGACCGGGACTTCGGCGGCCTCCGCGTCATCCTGAGCGGAGGGTCCTCCATCGCGCCGGAGGTGGTCCGCCGGATCATGGACACCTTCGGCTGCGACTACGTCCAGACCTACGGCATGACCGAGACGAGCCCCTACCTGACCGTCTCCATCCTGAAGGAGCCCCTCACCCGGCTCTCCGCAGAGGAGCGCTTCGCCTACAAGGCCCGCACGGGGCGTCCCTTCCTGGGCGTGCTCCTCAGGGTGGTGCGGGAGGACGGGACCGAGGTGGCCCGGGACGACCGGGAGGTGGGGGAGATCACGGTCAAGGGGGACATCGTCACGCCCGGCTACTGGAACCGCCCCGAGGAGACGGCCGCGGCCTTCCGCGACGGGTGGCTCCTCACCGGCGACATGGCCGTGGTGGATCCCGAAGGGTACGTGAACATCGTGGACCGCAAAAAGGACATGATCGTCACGGGCGGGGAGAACGTCTACTCCGTGGAGGTGGAGAACGTCCTCTACGAGCACCCGGCGGTGCTCGAGGCCGTGGTCATCGGCGTTCCGGATCCCAAGTGGGGTGAGGCGGTCAAGGCCGTGGTGGTGCTCAAGGAGAACCGCTCCGCAGAGGCGGAGGAGATCATCCGCCACTGCAAGGAGAGAATCGCGGGCTACAAGGCCCCGAAGAGCGTAGACTTCGTGGACGCCCTGCCCCGGACCGGCTCGGGCAAGCTCTACAAGAAAGGGCTCAAGGACCGATACCTGGAGGGAATCGCCGCGCGCACGTCCGAGCCCGACGCGTTCGAGCCCCCGTCATGAGAACCTTCTTCCTCGGCCTGTTCTGGAGCCTCTGGTTTCTGGCCTTCTCCACGCGGACCTCGCTCTCTCCCCTCCTCCCGGTGATCGAGGACGAGCTCGGCCTGAGCCACGCCCTCGCCGGGGGGCTCTATCTCGCGCTCTCCGTCGGCTACACCATGAGCCTCCTGCTGTCGGGTTTCCTCGCACCCCGGATCGGGTACAAGCGGAGCATCCTCATCGGGTTCTTCGCCCTGGCCGCCGCCCTCGCCTGTCCCTGGTTCGCCCGGGACTACGCCTTTCTCCTCGGGATCTTCTTCCTGGTGGGCGCCGGCGGCGGGCTTTACCTCCCGAGCGCCATCCCGCTGCTCACCCGGCTGTACGACGCCCGCCACTGGGGCAAGGCGCTGGCCTTCCACGACACCGCCGCCTCCATCAGCATCCTCGCCATTCCCTTTCTGACCACGCTCACGCTCCTGTTCCTCGACTGGCGGGCGTTCTTCGTCATCCTGGCCGGGGCCTGCCTCCTGGCCGCCGGGCTCTTCGGGCTCTTCGTCCCGGACGTGCCGCCCCTGGCCGGCGAGGAGCGGGGGAACCTGGCTCGCATCTTCCGCCGGCCCGAGTTCTGGGTCATGGTCCTCCTCTGGATGGTGGCGGCCACTGCGAGCATGGGCCTCTACAGCATCATCCCGCTCTTCCTGGTCAAGGAGCGAGGCATCGCGCTGGAGACGGCCAACACCCTGTTCGGCTTCTCCCGCATCGGGGGCGTCTTCGCCACGCTGCTGGCCGGGATCCTGGCGGACCGGTTCGGCGTTCGCCGGGTCCTGCTCTTCGTGCTCCTGATCACGGGCCTGTCCACCGTGGGCATCGCCCTGGCCCCGTCCCACCTTCTTCTCGTGATCATGCTCTTCGTGCAGGCGCCGCTTTCCAACGGCTTCTTCCCCGTGGGCCTGGTGGCCATCTCCAAGCTGAGCGGGACCGGCGAGCGGAGCCTGTTCACGGGGGCGACCATCTCGGGGGGGACCATCGCAGGGCTCGGCCTGGCGCCCCTCTGCCTCGGGGCCGCGGCGGATGTGTGGAGCTTTCAGGCGGGGATCCTGGTCACCGGGGGGATCATCATGGCCGCTGCGTTCGTGACCCTCCTGCTGCAGGACATCTGACGGACGGTCCGGACTCCGCCCCGGGTCTCCCGCGGGGGATCAGGCGCCTTGCCCGGCGGGGGACTGCTTCAAGGGCAGGGTGACGACGAACACGGAGCCTCTTCCCTCCTCGCTTTCCACGCGGATCTCACCGTCGTGCCGCTCGACGATCTTCCGGCAGATGGCCAGGCCCATGCCCGCCCCTTCGTACTCCCCCCGGCCGTGGAGCCGATGGAACGGTTTGAAGATCTGCTCCGCGGATCGCATGTCGATCCCGATGCCGTTGTCCTCGAAGCGAAGCTCGCAACGCGCCGGCGCACCTTCACTGCGGGGGGGCTTCCGGTGGTCGATCCGGATGCTCGGGGGGTCCCCGGGGCGCCGGAACTTGAGGGCGTTCCCGATGAGGTTCTGCATGAGCTGAACCATCTGATGGGGGTCGCCTTCCACCCGGGGAAGCTCGCTCAGCGCCACGGCTCCGTTGCTTCGATCGATCAGATCCTCCAGGTTGAACAACGCCTCCCGGGCCGCCTCGTTCAGGTCGACCTCCGAGAAGGGCTGCTGCCGGGTGGAGACCCTGGAGTATCGGAGCAGCGCCTCGATGAGGCCCCGCATGCGGGTGGCCGCATTGACCATCCTCTCCAGGTAGTCTCGGCCTCTTTCGTCGAGGCTGTCCGCGTACTTGGTGCTGAGTCGATCCCCGAAGGTCTGGATCTTCCGGAGGGGCTCCTGGAGGTCGTGGGAGGTCACGTAGGCGAAGTCCCCCAAGTCCCGGTTGCTCTGCTCCAGCTTCCTCACGTTCTCCAGGAGCTCGACCTCGGCCTGCTTCCTCTCCGTGATGTCGCGGACAAAGGCCCACATCTCCGCCGGGTTCCCCTCGGCGTCCCTCGAGACGTGGACCCGGAGCTCCACCGGTACGAGCGTCCCGTCCTTTCGCCGGAACTCCTTCTCGTAGAGCGGCGTGTGCCCTTCGCGCCGGAGTTGCTCGGCCATGCCGGACTCCTTGTCGAACCAGGTCCCGGGGGTGATCTCCTGCGCGGTCATCTCCCTCAGCTCGGCTTCCGGGTATCCCACCAGCGCCTCGAAGGCCTGGTTGACCTCGATGAACCGGCTCTCCATGTCCGTCCGGGCGAACCCGTCCAGGCTTCGCTCCTGGAGCTCCCGGGCCCGCTGCTCGCTCTTCCTGATGGCCGCCTCGGCCTCCTTGAGCCCGGTAATGTCGCTCGCCGTACCGCACATCCCGATGAAGCTCCCCTGCCCGTCCCGGAGGGGAAACCCCCGGTCGCGGACCCAGCGCACCTCGCCGTCCGGCTGCACCACGCGGTACTCGAGGTCCCACCTCCCCATGGCGTGGCGCTTCACCTCCTCCAGGACCCGGGGCCTGTCCTCGGGATGAACGGCGTCGAAGAAGGACCGGGGCGAGGCATAGAGGCTCTCCACGGACCGGCCCCACACCTTCTCGTAGGCCGGGCTCACGTAGAGCATGTCGGTGATGCCGGGCTTGCTCATCCAGAAGACGTCCTCGATGGTCTCGGCCAGCAGGCGGAACTTGCGCTCGTTTTCGCGGCGCTCCTGCTCGGCCCTCACCCGGTCGGTCACGTCCATGAGCCCCAGGAGCACCCCGGAGACCTCCCCCCGGTCGTCCCGGACGGGTTGGAGGCTCCAGTCCCAGTAGGTGGTGCCCCGGTCAGGCTGGTGGGGATGCTCGAAGGGCTTCGCCGTCACGGTGTACGGTTCGCCGGTCTCGAGAACGCGGCGGAACAGGGCCTCGTTCTCCTCGTGAGGGTAGAGCTCGAAGTGGTTCCTTCCCTGGAAAAAGGCCACCGTCCGGTTCGCAGCCGCGGCGTAGGCCTCGTTCACCCGGATGAAGTCGAACTCCCGGTCCATGTAGGCCATGAGCAGATGGGTGTTGGCGAAGATGCTCTCCAGGACCTCGTTGCTCTCCCGCAGACGGTCCGCGGTCCGCCGGTGTTCCGTCGCCTCCTGCTCCAAGCCCTGCTTGGCCGCCTGAAGCTCGGACGTCCTCCGCCAGACCTCGGCCTCCAGGTCGTCCCAGGCGGTCTTGAGAGCGACCTCGGCCTGCTTCTGCTCGGTCACGTCCCGCCAGGCGATCACCCCCCCGACGATCTCCTCCTCCTCGTTCCGAACGGGGCCCGCGTTGCAGGAGACGGTGATGCGCGTGCCGTCCGGGCGCTCGAGAACCCACTCCTCGTTCTGGATCACCTGCCCCCTTCTCACGGCCCGGGTCAGGGGCAGCTCCTCGGGTCCGGGGCGCGCATGGTTCCTCTTGTGGATCAGACCCCAGAGCTCTGGGTGGAGATCGGCCGTCGCCCCCAGGAGCTCCTCCCGGGACCGCCCGGTCAGCTCGACCCCGAAACGGCTCACGTCCCGGATGCGGACGTCCGGGGCGTCCGCCACGGTGATGCCTTCGGGGATGTGGTTCATGACCGCCTCGATGACCCCGCCCTTTTTCTCCGCCTCGACGACCCGTTTCTCGGCGAGGACCCGGACCTCCACGTGCCCGGCGGCCAGGTCGGTGATCCCGGCCAGCTTCCCCAGGCAGGCCGCGTCCTCCTGGGTGAAGGCGCCCCCCGCCCCGTCCATGACCAGCAGAACCCCCCGTGGACCGGTGCCCGTGCCCCTCAACCCGGCCGCCAGAGATCCGCCCGCGGTCCCACCCGGCGGTTCCGATCCCCGCTCGGAACCGCCGCCGGTGAGTCCGGATGCCGAGTGAAGAGTGGTGGGCCCGGCCCGCCGAAGCTCCCGCAGGGCGGCGTCCATCTCCTCGAGGACCCTCTCTTCCGGCCGGCCCGGCGACCCCTCCCCGCACCCGGCGACAGACTGGATCCGAAACCCTTCGTTCTCCCTGCCGTAGCCCGCACCGGCCGCTCGTGCTCCGGTCAGCTCCAATGCGGACTCCGCCGCCCGGCGCATCAGGCCCTCGAGAGACGTCTCGCCGAGGAGGGTCTCGGTCACCCGAACCAGGGTGCGAAGCCGCTCCAGGGAGATGGTGCGTTCTCCGTCGGATCCGCCCGTTGATCGATTTTCGGACCCCCATTCCGTCTGTTCCGGCATCTCTTTGCTCTTTCCCGTCGTGTGTTGTTGTCCGCCTTCCGACCGACACCCGCCCATGGGGATCCCGCAGGCCGTCGTTTTCGCTTCCGTTCCTATAGTTCAATTCTCCCCGGAGCTCAAGGCCCCGCAAACGGGCGGGCTCGGGGCCCACCCGGAATACCGTGGCCGGTCCCCCACGATACAGGCTGCCCCCCATTCTTCGGTTCCGATTTTCCGAGTATGCTGGTCCAAAAACGTGCTCTCCGACCGGGAGCCTGAGCGGCCGGAGGGCAAGACGAAAGGAGAACGTCATGAAACGGTCCTTGAGACGAATCGCCATTCTGTTTGCGCTCGCCGCCTTCGCCGGCGGCTGCGCCACCCGGACCCGGCTCGAGCCCGCCCCCGTGGAGACCATGGAATCGAGCGGGGAGCTGTGCATCGGGGGCTGTGAAGGCGTTCAGCTGATTGCAGACCCCGATGCCTGGACGGGCACCCCGGAGGTCGTCGACGAGGTCACCCCGATCCAGGTCACCGTCAAAAACAGGCATGGATCCGCCATCCGGGTGCTGTACAACCATTTCGCTCTGATCGCCCCGGATGGAAAGCGGTTCTCGGCCCTTCCCCCGTTCGAGATCAAGGGCAGCGTGGAGGTGGCGGCTCCGCCCGCGGCCTCCGGAGCACCGGCGTTCCGCAGCCGCCACTTCTTCGTCTCTCCCCATCACCACGCCTACGTGCCCGGGGTCCCCATGGCCGGGGAACCGTTCCCGCACGATCCGTTCTACTATGACCGGTACTACGGGGCATGGGAGGAGATCGAGCTGCCCACCGACTACATGAAATCGGCCGCCCTGCCCGAGGGCGACATTCGGGACCGGGGCGACGTCACCGGCTTCGTTTACTTCGAAAAGGTTGAGGGGGTGGAAAAGGTGGAGCTCCACATGGACCTCATGGAAGCGGACGACGGCACCATCTTCGGCCGCATTCGAATCCCGTTCAACGTGGTGGAGTAGGCTATGCCCGGCAGTTTCCACGCACGGCGATCCCGAGGCAATGGGGTTGATCCGGTATTTTGTTCGCATTCACCGGTAGGGGGCGGGCTGCCCGTGCGCGGCCCGGGGGAAATTCGGCTGCGTTCCGACCCGGCCCCGAGGCCAATGGGGGGCACTCGTTCATGGATACAGGATCGACGGTATGGCAGCCGGTCTCCCCTTTCACTAGGATGGGCGTCAACCGGCACGGGAAGCTCGAATGCATTCCAAACGGGCGGATGCACGGCCCGGCAAAGGAGAGGAACATGGAAATGAACACCACCGTCACCGTGAACAGAAGCCTCCCGATCGACCGCAGGCTGACCGAAGCGGGCAGACAGCTGAGAGCCTGGCTGAAATCCTTGGGAACCCCATATGAGAACAGCCTACACCGCTTGCGGTCCAAAGGCTTCGAAAGGCGGGGGCAGGAGGTCGTGTACCATTACGAACTCCGGCCGCACGCTGAACGGGAAGAAGGAGCGACCTCATGAGCAAGCGCCGTGAAGACCTGGTTCGCACCCTCCAGGCCAAGCTGGAGGAGTGGAACGCGCGAATCGACGAGCTGGAGGTCCAGGCCTCGCTCATGGAAGCGGAGGCGCGGACCCGGCAGCAAAAGCGGATCGAGGAGATTCGCAGGAAACGGGACGAGCTCCGGGAAAAGGTCGATGCGCTCGGCAGGGCCGGAGACGACGCGCGCCAAGACCTCGAGGAGGGCGTGACCATGGCGGTGGACTCCCTCAAGGAGGCTCTCCAGTCGGCCGCCTCCAGATTCGTGACAGGTTCCCGGGACGGACACGAGGAGGAGACGGGATGAAACCGAGACGGCATTGGGCCTTTTTCGTATTGGGGATCGGGCTGGTTCTCCTCGGGCCGGTCCCGTTTTCACTCGCCGGCTCGGACTCCCAGGCCACGACCAGCGCGGAAGAGGTGGAGGAGGAGGTCGAGGAGGCCATGCGCGCGATCCGCAGCTTCTCGGCGGAACAGAAAGACGACGCCGTAGCGCGGGCCCAACAGGCGATGAAGAAGCTGGACGCCCACATCGACCGCATGGAAGAGCGAACTCGTGAGGAGTGGTCGGATCTGGACCGGGCCGCGCGACAAAAATCCCGCGCGGCGCTCCAGCGGCTGAAGGAGCAGCGAAACGAGCTGGCCGAGTGGTACGGCGGCATGAAGCACGGCTCCATGAAAGCCTGGGAGCGCGTCAAAGAAGGGTTTCTGAAGAGCTACGGGGAACTGGAACAGGCCTTTCAGGAAGCGCGGAAGGAGCTCACATCGGGCGGGGCGACCCGGGAGAAGCAGTAGACATCAGGAGGTGAGACCCATGGAGATCAAGAAGATCCTCTGGCCCACGGACCTTTCCGGGAACGCCGAAAAAGCGCAGGAGACCGTGGACTCCCTCGCGGAAAAGTACCAGGCCGAGGTCCATGTCCTCTACGTCATGGAGGACCCGGCCATCCACGAACCCTGGTACGGCGACTTCGATCGCGAGCACATCGAGAGGATCCAGGCCTGGGAGCGGGACAAGGCCAGCGAAAGGCTGGACCAGGTGTGCGACAAGGCTCTCAAAGGATGCCCCGCGTTTTTCAAGGAGATCGCTCTGGGCGATCCCGCCGAGGAGATTCTGAAGACCGCCGAGCGGGAGAAGGTCGACCTGGTGGTCATGACCACCCGGGGGAGGACCGGGCGCTTTCCGTTCGGCAGCGTGGCGGAGAAGGTGGTGAAAAACGGATCGATTCCGGTGCTCACCGTGCCGATCCATCCTTCCGTGTGAAACCGGTCCATCGACCGGAGGAGACGGACATGACCCTGCCCGGGGAAGCCGTGCCGAACATGATCCGGGAGCACGTCGTGGAGGACTGGAGGACCTCTCCTCGGACTCGGACTCGAGAAACCTCCGGGCGCTCAAGCGGCGTCTGCGTGAGCTGTATGCAAGGTACAAGACCATTTCCGCCCAGACGGCCTGGACCGGCCCCGCTCGAGGCGAAGAGGATCCCATGTACATCGATGAAAAAATGATCGGCGCCTTTCCAACCGGGCAACGGGGGCAGAAGGCGCTGTCCGCCCCCGGCGGCGAGGCGGCCGGAGCCGCGCCCGGCGCGGACTCGTTTCAGGCCTACATGACGGAAATCGCGGGAAACACCCTGCTCAGCAGGGAGGAGGAGAAGGACCTGGCAACCCGGTACCGCGAAAACGGGGACAAGGAAGCGGCGGACCTTCTGATCACCTCCAACCTTCGGCTCGTGGTCAAGATCGCGCGGGATTTCTTGCAATACTGGAGCCACGACTTCCTGGACCTGGTCCAGGAAGGGAACCTGGGCCTTCTCCACGCAGCCAGGAAGTTCGACCCGCACAAAGGGGCGAAGTACTCCTACTACGCATCCTTCTGGATCCGCGCCTACATCCTGAAGTTCATCCTCAACAACTGGCGAATGGTGAAAATCGGTACCACCCAGAACCAGCGCAAGCTGTTCTTCAACCTGGGGAAGGAACGCCGGCGGATGATCGAGGAGGGCCGGGACCCTGAGCCCCGGGTGCTGGCCGATCGGATGGGCGTTCGCGAGAAGGACGTGGAGGAGATGAGCCTCCGGCTGGCCCACCGGGACGTGTACCTGGACGCGCCCACGGACGACGGCTTCTACCCGGACGCCTACCTCTCGGAAGCGGGATCGGACCCCGGGGTCGAGGAGGTCCTGTCGGACGGCGAACGGCGAGGGCTGCTCATGGAAAAGCTCGCTGAGTTTCGGAAGACCATCTCGGGAAGGGAAGCGGACATCTTCGATCGGCGATTGATGACCGACGTCCCGGAGACCCTCAAGGCCGTGGGAGAAACCTGGTCCATCTCCAGGGAGAGGGTGCGCCAGATCCAGAACCGGCTCCTGGACAGCGTCACCCGCTGGCTGAGAAGGGAGCTTCCGGAGTTCGACGAGACCTACTCCGACCTGATCCGTTAGCACCGGCCCGGAAGACCCGGCGGAGCCGCGGAGGCGGCCGGCCCAACCCTCCCCCCAGCCGTGTGAGTGGCAGCTGCACTCTCAGGTCGTCACGAGGCCTTTTTCGATGGCGTAGGCGGTCAGCGAGGACGCCGTGTGAAGGTCGAGCTTCTCCATGATGTTGGCCCGGTGCTTCTCCACGGTCTTGATGCTGATGCAGAACATGTCGGCAATCTCCCTGTTCTGGTACCCCTCGCCGACCATCTTCAAGATCTCCCGCTCCCGTTGCGTCAGCGTTTCCCAGGACGACTTCTGCCGGACCCGACGGGTGCTCGTCAGGTACCCCTCCAGGATCCGTCCGGAGATCTCGGGGCTCACGAACTGCTTCCCCGACAGGACCGACCGGATCGCCAGCTGGAGCTCCTCCTGGTCGGACGACTTGAGGCAGTAGCCGTGGATACCCGCCTTGAACGCCTGGAGGACGTGGTCCTCGTCCTTGTGCATGGTGAGGGCCAGGATTCTCGTCTTCGGGCAGGCCTTCCGGATGTCCATGACCGCCGATATGCCGTCCATCCGCGGCATGTTGAGGTCCAGGATGAGCAGGTCGGGTTCGTGCTCCCGGATGCAACGGATGGCCTCCATGCCGTCGCCGGCCTCGGACACCACGTTGAACTCCCCGCCGACCTCGAGCAGGGAACGAAGCCCCTGTCGGAGAACCTTGTGGTCCTCTGCAATCACCACCGTTGGTTTTTCCTTCATGACTGACCCCATGTCCCCATGTCGAAACACGGACCCGGAGGCGCCGGCTCAGTCGAACAGCACGCCCAGGACCCGATCGATCTTCTCGAGTGACCGGACCGCCCTCGCCGCTCGGGCGGGCTCGAGTCGACCCGCCTCCTTGTCGCGCGTCATCCGCCGAACCCGATGGACCATGGTTTCCCAGGCCCCTGGAAGGTCCAGGTCGTCGTCCATTCTCTCTTGGAACCCCTGCATCAGGGGATCCTCACCGCCGTCGTCCCCTTTCACGGCCGGAGCCGGC
The DNA here is from genome assembly GCA_964443135.1 of uncultured Desulfobacterales bacterium. GTDB lineage: Bacteria > Desulfobacterota > DSM-4660 > Desulfatiglandales > HGW-15 > JAIPEI01. The sequence continues at coordinate 11,207 of CAYUBQ010000072.1, forward strand.
GCCTGTTGCGCCACCTCGTTCAGCTCCGCGATCCCCTCCCGGACATCGTCCACCTGTTCGCGGGACGATTCGAGAAACCCGCCGGTGAGGTTCAGCGGCTCACGGTAGTGCCGGGCGAGCAGACAGAAGCGGACGTGGACCGGCTCGTACCCCCGGTCCAGGAGGTCCTGTAGGTGAACGATGTTCCCCTTGCTCTTGCTCATCTTGGCATTGTCCACCAGGACGTGCTCCCCGTGGAGCCAGTACCTGGAAAAGGTCCGGCCCGACAGCGCCTCGATGACCGCGATGGTGTAGTCGTGGTGCCGGTACAGGTTGTCCACCCCTCCGCAGGCGATGTCGATCCGGTACCCCAGGTCCCGGGTGATGATCGCCGGGTCCTGGATGTTCCAGGCCGGCCTCCCCCGGCCGATCTCGGTGTCCCAGTAGACGTCTCCGTCCCGTTCCTCCCGGTAGTCGTGCCACAGAATAAAATCCCCGAGGTTCCAGCGCCTCCCCGGGTAGGTGTCCTTTCGAAAGCGCCGCCGCTTTTTGGGCCACCGGCTCATGTCCAGCCCGAAGAGCTTTCCGAAGCCTTCGAACTTCAAGGGATCGAAGAACACGTCTCCCTCGTGCCGGTAGGCATAGCCCTTCTGCATGAGGTCCTCGATGAGTCGGACCGCCTGTTCGACCGCTCCGGACGATTTGGGCGGCTCTCCGGGCATCTTCATGCCCAGGAGCCGGGTCTCCCGAATGAACCGCTCCTCCACCGGTCGCGTGAGCTCCTCCAGGCTCACGCCCTTTTCCCGGGCCTCGGCGATCGCCTTGTCTTCCACATCGGTCTGATTGATGAGACGGTGCACCCGGTAGCCCTGAAACTCGAGGTAGCGGTGGAGCAGATCCTCGTAGAGAAAGGTGCGGTGGTTGCCCACATGCGGGGCACGGTAGATCGAGGGACCGCAGGTGAACAGCTTCACCCGTCCTTCTTCCCTGGCCCGGAAGGGTTCCTTTTTCCGGGTCAGGGTGTTTTGAAGACGGAGGGTCATGACGAGGCCTCCGCCCGGCCGGCGCCTTCGATCTCCTTTGCGATGGAGAGCGAGATCTTCAGGCCGCCGCCGTTGCCCGCTTCAACCCAGACGTCCCCTCCGTGCCTCTCGGCCACCTCCTTGACGATCGCAAGCCCCAATCCCATGCCTTCCGTCCCCGTGGCCGACTTTGCACGGGAGAACATCCTGAAGAGCCGCTCGGGCTCGCCTTCGCTGATCCCGACACCGTCGTCCCTGACGGACAAGACATGAAAGGACGCTTTGCTCCGGTACCCGATGGAGATGGTCCTCAGCTCGGGACCGGCGTGTTTCAGGGCGTTCTCCACGAGGTTGCGAAGGGCCCTCATACAGAGCATCCGATCCAGAAACATCACCGGGTTCTCCTCGCACGGCTCCATGCGGACGCCCTTCTCCGCCAGGGAAATCCTGAACTCCTCGTGCAGATCACGGCAAAGGGCCTGGAGGCGGTAGGGCTCCGGGTGGAGAGGAAGCTCACGGGCCTTCATGTAAACGTTGATGCTGTCTGTGAGCTCCGTGATCTGCTCGGCGGCCTTCATGATGCGCCGGCAGTAGATCCTTCCCTTCTGGTCGAGGTCGTCCGCATTCCGCTCGAACAGCCGGCGGGCCAGACCGTGAATGGCCACCACCGGGCTCTTGAGGTCGTGGGAAACGGCGTACGCGAACACCTTGACCTGCTCGGAGGTGAACTTGAGGGCCTCGTTGGCTTCGACCAGCTCCGCCGTTCTCTCCTCCACCCGCAGCTCCATTTCCTCGTAGGACCTTTGTAGGGCGTTCCAGGCCCGGGCCTTTTCCACGGCATACCGAATGGAGCGTTCCAGGAGATCCGGGTTGATCTCTTCCTTGACCAGGTAGTCGGACGCCCCCGCCTTCATGGCCCGGACGTCCACGTCGTACTCCCCCTGCCCGGTCAGGAAGATGACGGGCACAGGCCAGCCCTTCCGCCCGGCTTCCCGGAGGATCTCCAGCCCGTCGTGTGCACCGAGGCGATAGTCCAGCAGGCACACATCGTAGTCGCTGCGATCGACCTCCCCGATGCCGTCCTTGAAGGTGGACGCCCAGGTCAGGTTGTAGCGGTTCTTGGAGATGTCGTTCAGACAGTCCCGCAAGATGACGTAATCGTCCGGGTCGTCCTCGATGAGGAGAACCCTCAGCGGCCTGGTGCGATCGGCGGCTACCATGGAGCGCTCACTGTGTACTCCTCTCGGGTTCGGGCCCAGGAAGGAACAGAAACGTGGAACGGTTTTCAGTACAGTGTAGAAAGACACCGGGAACGGTGGGAATGGGGTGAATCCCTTATTTTGCGCGGAGAACGGCTCGAACACAGGCTGAAACCCCGCGGCTGCATTCCCTGGCCGAAAAGGGGAGAGGGAGAACGGCCGGACGAAACAAAAACGGGGCCCCGCACCCGCGGGAACCCCGTCTTCTGACCCGGTCCAGGCCCCGCCGGAGAAATGCGGCACCGGGTCAGTTCAATCCTCGCTCAGCCTTTCTTGAGCTCTTCGATGATGGCGGGCAGCACCTCGTGGAGGTCGCCGACCACCCCGTAGTCCGCCTTGGAAAAGAACGGCGCCTCGGGATCGTTGTTGATGACGAGAATCCGCTTGGCCCCCTTGCACCCCACCAGGTGCTGGATGGCCCCGCTGATGCCGCAGGCGATGTAGAGCTCCGGGGCGATCCGGTTGCCCGTGAGGCCGATCTGGTCCGCGTGGGGCCGCCACCCGTTGTTGGTGGCCACCCGGGAGCCGCCCACCGCGCCCCCCACGAGCCCGGCCAGCTCCTCCAGGACGGAGTAACCCTCCTCGCCGCCCACCCCCCTTCCGCCGCCGATCACCACCGGAGCGGTCTTGAGGGTGATGCCTTCGGTGACCGTCTCCTCCAGGGCCTTGACCCGCACCCGGAAGTCGGTCTCCCCGAACGCCGGGGAGAACGGCTCCACCGTCGCCTCTCCCGGAGAAGCCGTCTCCTCCGGCTCCACCACGTGGAGGGCCACCGTGGCCAGCCTGGGCTCCCCGGCGAGGACGGCCTCCTCGAGGAGGCTGCTTCCCCAGCGAAGCCGGGTCACCCTGAAGGGATCCCCCGGGTGCATCTCCGAGCAGTTCGCGGCCACCGGAAGGGCGGCCATCGCCCCGGCGTGTCCCATCACCTCGTTACCCCGGTCCGTTGCGGCCGCCAGGATCACATCGGGACGCTTCTCCTCCACGAGCTGGAGGATTGCGCGGGCCCAGGCCTCCGGGGCGTAGCCGGAAAGTCGGTCATCCTCGGCCAGGAAGACCCGGGCCACGCCGTAGGCCCTCAACCCTTCCGCCAATGGACGGGCCTCTTTCCCCACCAGGAGAGCGGCCAGCGGCGCGTCCATCCGGCCGGCCAGCTGGCGGGCGAAGGTGAGCATCTGGAGGGAGGCCTCCTCCAGCACCCCTCGATCGTGTTCAACCATTCCGAGAATCATGACGGGATCACCTCCAGAGACTTGAGCAGTTCAACGACCTTGGGAGCGGCGGCCGGTCCCCGGCCGAGCATCTCCACCTGCTTGCCCTGCTCCGGGGGATGCCGCAGCTCCTGCATCCGGAGCGCCGCCCCGGTGCGCTCGGGCCGGCTCCGATGAACCGGCTTCTTCTTGGCCTTCATGGTCCCCCGCAGGCTGGGGTACCGGGGGAGGTTGATGCCCTCCTTCACCGTGATCACCGCCGGCAAAGGGACCTCGTAGACCTCCCAGCCGCTTTCCACCTCCCGCTTGCAGACCGCCGTGCCGTCCGAGATCTCCAGGTGCTTGATCCCGGTCACGCAGGGAAGACCCAGGGCGTGGGCCACCCGGATGCCCACCTGGAAATCGCCGGTGTCCGCCGCCTCGTTCCCGAACAGGAAGAGGTCGTAGGGCTCCCCTTCCTGCTCCCCGGCCCGGATCGCCTCCACGACGGCCCGTGAGGTCTCGCCCGGGTCCCACTCCTTGTCCTCGACCTCCAGCAGGACGCCCCGCTCGACGCCGCGGGCCAGGGAGTCCCGAAGCTGCTCCTCGGCCCCGTCCGGGCCCAGGGTCAGAACGGTGGAGACCCCGCCGTGCTTTTCGATCCGCTGGACCGCCTCCTCCACCGCACACTCCTCGTGCGGGCTGATGGTAAAACCCAGGTTGCGCGTCACGATGGCCCGGCGATCCTCGGTCAGCTCGACCTTGGCCCCGATGTCCGGCACGCGCTTGATGCAAACCAGGATGTTCATCGGACCTCCTCCCTCAGCCTTTCATCCGCTGGTTCGACGGGTCGAACACGGGCGTGTTGCCCACCGCCTCGACCGTGACGGGATAGTGATCGGCAAAGTACTCCACCTCGAGCTTGTTGCCCTTCTCGGCCTGCTCCGGCGGCAGGTAGGTCATGAGCAGGAACTTCCCCAGGGACGGCGCGGCCCCGGCGCTGGTGACGTAGGAGCGCCGGCCCTTGCGGTCCACGACGGGCTTCCCGCCGGTGGTCAGTACCGGCACGTGGCCGACCATGTAGCGCTTCTCTCCGGACGACGAGGTGTGGTCGTCCACGGAGAGGGTGCAGAGGAGCGCGGCGGGCTCCTCCCCGCGGGCCTTCAGGTAGGCCTCCCTGCCGATGAACTCCTGGGCCTTGACCTTGGGACGCTCCATGCCCGCCTCCACCGCGTTGTACTCGGTGTCCATCTCGTTGCCGTAGAGCCGGTAGGACTTCTCGAGCCGGGCCGTGGTGCCGTACACCCCGATGCCCGCGGGCACCACACCGTGAGGCTGCCCGGCCTCCCACAGGACGTCCCAGAGCCGGAGCCCGCTCTCAAAGGGGGCGTAGAGCTCCCAGCCGAGCTCGCCCACGTAGGAGATGCGCAGGGCCCAGACCGGGATCTCGTTCACCCGGATCTCCTTGACCGTCCCGAACGGAAACCCCTCGTTGCTCACATCGTCCTCGGTGACCGACTGAAGAAGGTCCCGGGCCCCGGGTCCCCAGACCCCCACCGTGCAGAGAGCGGAGGTCTGATCGTGGAGGCACGCCGAGCCGTCCTCGGGGAAGTGGTCCCGGAACCACTTCTTGTCCACGCCCCCGTGGCCGCCGCCGGTGACCACGCGGAAGGCGTCCTCGCCGAGCCGGGCGATCATCAGGTCGGACCGGATGCCGCCGTAGCGGTTCAGGAGAAGGGTGTAGACCGCCTTGCCCACGGGCACGTCCATCTGGGCCACGGCCACCTGCTGGACCACGTCCAGGGCGGCCGGTCCGGTGATGTCGAAGATCGCGAACGCGCTCAGGTCGATCATGGCCGCCCGGTCCCGCATGGCCAGGTGCTCGGCGTTGATGATCGGCGACCACCACCGGGCGTCCCACTCGTTGGGCCGGTCGTTGACCCGGTCGCCGTACTCCTCCAGGAGCTTCCGGTTGGACTCGTACCACTGGGGCCGCTCCCAGCCCGCCGTCTCGAAGTAGACCGCGCCCAGGTCGGAGGTCCGGGGGTGGAACGGGCTGAGCCTTACGTTCCTGGAGGACTCCCACTGCTCGTTGGGGTGCACGATGCCGTAGGTCTTGTTGAACCCTTCGGAGGCCCGGGCCCACACGTGGCTCTTGGTGCGGGCGTAGGGGTAGAACCGGGCGATGTCCAGCTCGTTGGGGTCGATCTCGGGGGCGCCGTCCGTCATCCACTCGGCCACCAGGCGGCCGATGCCGGGGCCCTCCTTGATCCAGACCGCCGCCACGGACCAGAGCCCTTTCACCTCGGGGGTCTCGCCGACCACCGGGCCACCGTCCGGGGTGAGGGAGATGAGGCCGTTGATGGCGTACTGGATCTCCACGGCGTCGTTGTCCAGCATGTCGGGCAGGAGCTCCAGGGCGTCCTCCAGCTGGGGATCGAAGTCGTCCTTGGTGAAGGGCATCTCCGTGGGGGAGAGCTTGGCCTCGTCGATGGAGGGGATCTCGTCGGGATCGTAGAGGATGGGACGGTGGGCGTAGGACCCGATCTCCAGGTTCCCGGCCGACTGGCGCTCGTACATGAGGGTGCTCATGTCGCGCAGGATGGGGTACTCGATCTCGCCCTTGGCCTGGGCGAACTGGGGCACCGGTCCGGCGTCGATCATCTGGTGCGCCACCGGCGCCAGGGGGATGGATGCGCCCGCCATCTCGGCGATGCGCGGGCTCCAGACCCCGCAGGCGACGATCACGTAGTCGGCCCGGACCTCGCCCCGGGAGGTCTTGACCGATCGGATGCGGCCGTTCTCCACCTCCATGCCCAGGACCTCGGTGTTGGGAAAGACGCTCAGCGCCCCCATGTCGCGGGCCTTCTCCCGCATGATGGTGCCGGCGCGAAGGGAGTCCACCACGCCCACCGAGGGCGTGTAGAAGCCGCCCAGGATCTTCTCCTTGTTCACCCAGGGAAACAGCTTCAGCACGCCGTCCGGGTCGAGGAGCTCCGACTCGATCCCCCAGCACTTGGCCGAGGCCATGCGGCGCTTGAGCTCCTCCATGCGCTCCTCGGTCTGGGCCAGCTCGATGCCGCCGCTCTCCCGGTGCACCTCCATGGCCTTGTACTGCTCGGTGCTGTCCTGGGTGATCTGGGTCATGGCCCGGCCGTGATCCACGGGAAAGATGAAGTTGGACGCGTGGCCGGTGGACCCCCCCGGGTTGGGCAGGGGCCCCTTGTCCACCAGGACCATCTCCTTCCAGCCCTTTTCCGCGAGGTGGTAGGCCACGCTGTTGCCGACGATGCCGGCCCCGATGATGACGACCCGCGCCTGATTGGGAAACGTGCTCATTGTTGACTCCCTTTCTGTGTTGAAGATGGGTTTGAAGCTCACCAGGTGAGCTGGCTTCGAATGTGCTCGATGAACCCCCGGGTGTGCCGCTCGAGGATCTCCGAGCAGGCCTCCCCGTCCCTCTTTTCCAACGCCTCCACCAGGCCCTCGAACTCCTCGGCCAGGTGGCCGTAGTAGTCGTCGGCCGATCGGGAGAACGCCCAGATGCGGACGGCCTGGTCCCGGAGCATGCCCAGGATCCGGACCAGCACCTCGTTCTTGGTCGCCCGGTTGATCAGATCGTGCAGCTCCAGGTCGAGCCGCATGAGGCTCTTGGGGTCCTTCTCCTCCTTCATGCGCCCGATCTGGGCCCGCACCAGCTCCAGCTCCGCCTCCGTGATCCGCGCCGCGGCCAGCTGGCCGGTCAGCCCCACCAGAAAGGAACGGATCTCGAACACGTCTTTGAGCTGCTGGAAGCTGACCTCGGAGACGATCGTTCCCAGGTTGGGAAAGATCTTGACCAGCCCCTCGGTCTCCAGCCGGATGAGGGCCTCCCGGACCGGGGTCCGGCTGACGCCGAACTCCTCGATCAGCTCCTTCTCCCGCAGGACCTGGCCGGGCTCGAAGTCCAGGAGGACGATGCGTTTTTTCAGCTCGGTGTAGATGGGGTTGGCGTTCATGTTTCCATCCTATATATCGGTTACATATTCCTCTTGCAATTCGTTTTGCAAGCCAATATAATCTTATTGAACACCGGCTGTCAAGACAAAAACCCCCCTCCGACCGGGTCGGAGGCTGCCTGAATCAAGCGCATCGGAGGTCCCCATGGCAACCCGCGAGATCTTCTGGAACATCCCCCTTGCCGGAGAAGTCGTCCTCTACCTCCTGGCCGCCGCCTCCCTGGGGCTGCTGGGGTACGGGATCTACCGGCACGTGCGCCGGATCCTGGCCGGGAAGCCCGTCGCCGTCGACTGGAGACGGATCCGGTCCCAGGCGGCCGGCGCCCTGGCCACCGTCCTGACCAACCGGTCCGTCCTGCGCCGCCACGGCCTCGGCGGCACAATGCATCTCCTGATCATGTGGGGGATGATCGTGCTGTTCCTGGGGACCGTGATCATCTCGGTCGAGTACGACCTGTTCCGGAAGATCCTGGGCATGGAGCACGGCATCTGGGTGGGTCCCTTTTTCCTGGGCTACGAGCTGGTCCTGGACCTGTTCGGCCTGGGCCTGGTGGTCGGGCTGGTCCTGGCGCTCGTCCGGCGGTACGTGCTGCGGCGGCCCCAGCTCGAGCGGGCCGGTGGCGAGTGGATCCCGTCCGCCTGGCTGCTGGCGATTGCGGTGACCGGCTTCCTCGTGGAGGGCTTGCGGCTCGCCGCCTTCCAGGGCGAGCCGGGCTACGGGCCCGGGTGGTCGCCGGTGGGCTATGCCCTGTCCGCCCTGTGGGCTGGGGCCGGTACGGACGCGCTCCGAGGCTGGCACGCCGGTCTCTGGTGGGCGCACGGCCTGCTGGCCCTGGCCGGCCTGGCCTGCCTCCCGTTCGCCCCCAGGGTGATGCATTTGCTCGCGGCCGGGGTGAACACCCTGTTCCGGGACCTGCGGCCCCGGGGCCGGCTCCAGGCCCTGGACGTGGAAGGGGCCTTCGAGCGGGACGAGGTGCTGGGGTACGAGACCCTCGCGGACCTCTCGAGAAAGGATCTTCTGGACGTGACCGGCTGCACCGAGTGCGGCCGCTGCGAGCTGAACTGCCCGGCCCACATCGCAGGGAAAACCCTCTCCCCCCGCGAGATCGTCCTGGGGCTGCGCAGGCAGGTGAACGACGAGCGCCCCCTTCTCTCGGGGCCCTCGGAGCCGTCGCCGATCCTGGAGGCCCGGATCCAGCCCGAGGCGATCGGGGCCTGCACCACCTGCATGGCCTGCGTGGAGGCCTGCCCCGTGTTCATCGACCCGCTCGCCAAGATCCTGGAGATCCGCCGGAGCGAGGTGATGATGCAGGACCGGTACCCCGAGACCTTTGCCGAGGTGTTCGCGGGCACGGAAAAGCGGGGAAACCCCTGGAACGAGCATCCGGAGGCCCGGCTCGACTGGGCGCGGGGCCTCGAGATCCCCACCATGGCCGAGGTGGCCGAGGCGGGGGAGCAGGTGGAGTTCCTGTTCTGGGTGGGGTGCTCGGCGGCCTTCGATCCCCGGAACCAGAAGATCGCCCGGAGCCTGGTCCGCATCCTCGAGGCGGCCGGCGTCTCCTTCGCGGTCCTCGGCGAGGAGGAGCGGTGCACCGGCGACCCGGCCCGCCGCATGGGACACGAGTACCTGTTCCAGGTGCAGGCCGAGTCGAACGTGGAGCTGCTCTCGGGGTACGGGGTGGAACGGATTCTCACCCTCTGCCCCCACTGCTACAACACCTTCAAGAAGGAGTACCCGGACTTCGGCGGCCGATACGAGGTGGTGCACCACACCGAGCTCATCCGGGACCTGCTGGAGAGCGGCCGGATCACGCCGGATCGCCCCCTGGACGGGGCGGCGGTGTTTCACGACTCCTGCTACCTGGGACGCCACAACCGGATCTTCGACGCGCCGCGGCAGATCCTCCGGAAGCTGCCCGGCCTGGAGACCGTGGAGATGGAGCGCAACCGGGAGTACGGCATGTGCTGCGGGGCCGGCGGCGGCTTGACCTGGATCGAGGAGGAGCCGGGACGGAGGGTCAACGACCACCGGGTGGGGCAGGCGATGGAGGCCCTGAGCGGGCCGGCCGCCCGGGGGAACCGCATCCTGGCCACGGCCTGTCCCTTCTGCATGACCATGCTGGAGGACGGCCTGGCGGCCCGGG
>CAYUBQ010000073.1:0-20290 GCA_964443135.1 uncultured Desulfobacterales bacterium
CCAAGGGATCACGATCCTGCCATGGGACAGAGGACCAAGGACCCGACAGGCAGCCCCCCGGAGCCCCCGAATATGGACGAGGCCCTGCGGAAGATCTCCCATGACCTCGGCGAGCGCGTCAAGGAGCTCCAGTGCCTTTACGCCATGTCGGAGCTCCTGGAGAGGCCCGACATTTCCCTCGAGGAGATAGGCGTGAGGAAGGAGAGGAGACAGCCATGGGAGATGCAGGCATCTGTACGGCATGCGAGGAGTTCGACCTCTGCGTGCTTCGCCGCAGAAACAGGAAACCCGTTCTGTTCTGCGAGGAGTTCCAGCTTCCCGCCCCTCCGTCCAAAAGGGTGGAAATCGGGACCCATCTGTGGGATTCTAAAAAGCGACACCCGGCGACGGTTTCGGAAAAAGCGGAGCGCGGCCGGTCCTCCTACACCGGATTGTGCCGTACCTGCCGCTGGCTTCCGACCTGCCGTTTTTCGAAACCCGGAGGAGGAACCTGGTTCTGCCCGAACCACGAAGAGGAAGAGCCCATCGGTTCGAAGCAGTGACGTCATCATTGACGCATTCGCAAAAACCCGCTCACGCGCCGCTGGGGACCATATCGCCTGTTGAAATCCCAGGGGCAGACCTGGAGGATTCGGGCTTTTTGCGACTCCGTCATCATTGGAGACCCCGTGAAGAAACGAGACCTGAGTACGTCCGGGACGCCCGCCGGGGTCCCGCAGACTGAAGTCGGCCGCGACCCCGAGGTTCTCGACGGCCTCCGGGACATCCTGGCCTCCCGGTATCAGGCGGCGCAGAAAAACCTGAAATGGCTGCTCGCGAACATGCACCCCTACTTCTTCATCACCATGAAGGAGGACATGGACGCGATCGTCCATCTCGCAGGCAAGCTCCACCAGATCTCGAGCGAGAGAAAGATCACCCTCACGGACCGGGACGACAAGCTGATCCTGGCCCGGGCGGACGTTCCGGGATCCCTCTACGACACCTTGAAGTCCCTCCGGGAGCGTGAGATCTCCTACGCGGAGATGAGTCACTCCTACAGCCCGATCCCCGGAAGCGACCGCACCCTGGAGATCCAGCGTTTCGAGTTCGACCGCAAGGGTCCCGGGGAGATCAAAGGCGCCGGGAAGATCGACATCCCCCCCGAGATCCGGCACGGCATCCGGGCCATGATGGAGCGCCTCTACCCGGGCTTCGATTTCGACGCCTTCGACGAGATGCTGAAGCTCCTCTGGATCAACAACGAGGCATATGTCCGGATCTCTCCGCCGGAAAGGGTCGCCCGCGTCCTGCACCTGTACCAGGAGGGGAAGAGGCACGACGGTCTCTACCTGGACGTGGAGACCAAGGAGGACGCGGACCGTCACCGGGAGTCCAGGCTCCTCTTCTCCGTGGGCAACCCGCCCCAGCGGGAGTTCCTGACCCAGGTCGGGGAAATCTTTCAACGGCTCGACATCGGCGTCCGCCGATCCTACTGCCTGATCGTCAACACGGGAATCCATCCCTACTTTCTGGGGACCTTCTACGTGCTGACCCACGACGGGGAGCTGGTCGAGAAAGGGGGGCGCCTGTTCGAGGAGCTGCAGACGGAGCTCTACAACACCCAGATCCTTTCCACCGAAAGCCCCGCCTACACGAGCTTCGTGGCCGACCGCATCATGACGGGGGAGGAGGCGTCCCTGACCGACGCCTTTGTTGCATTCTGTCACACCGCCCTCGCCCACAGCCGACCGGACCGTTTCGACAAGGGGTTCGTCCGGGACGCGTTCCATGCCGAACCGAGTCTCACCCTCGAGCTGATCGACCTGTTCCGGAAACGGTTCGACCCGGGCATCGAGAACCGGAAACCCTCGTATGAACGAGCCCTACAGGAAACCGAGGACGTTCTCTCCGCCTACAACACCGGGCACCGCTACCTGGACGAGAACCGAAAGACGGTCTTCCGGGTCTGCCTCCTCTTCGTCAAGCACACGCTGAAGACGAACTTCTTCGTGCCCGAGAAGCACGCCCTGGCCTTCCGCCTGGACCCGGCCTTCCTGTCCGAGCTGGAGCCGGACTTCACCTCCGACCTCCCCTCGGCGACACCGTTCCGCATCACCTTCTTCTTCACCCGCCAGGCCCAGGGGTACCACGTCGGGTTCTCGGACATCGCGCGGGGCGGATGGCGGACCATCGTCTGCAGGACCCAGGACGAGCACACCACGAACACCCGGTCGATCTTCCGGGAGGTGTTCGTCCTGGCCCACACCCAGCACCTCAAGAACAAGGACATCTACCAGGGCGGATCCAAGCTCACCATCGTCATGGATGCGACGGACCTCGACGAGACGCTCCCCGTCACCCAGCGCCTCTACAAGGTCCAGTACGGCGTCATCAACGCCTTTCTCGACCTGTTCGTCACCGAGAACGGGAAGGCCAAGGACCCGCGCGTGGTGGACTACTACGGCGAGGAGGAACCCATCGAGCTCGGCCCGGACGAGAACATGCACGACGCCATGATCGAGTTCATCGCCCGACAGGCCCAGAAGCGAGGTTACGTTCTGGGCATCGGCATCATGTCCAGCAAGAAGGTCGGCATCAACCACAAGGAGTACGGCGTCACCTCCCGGGGGGTGATCAAGTTCGCCGAAACGGCGATGCGGGAGGAGGGCGTTCAGGTGTCCGAAGACCCCTTCAGCGTGAAGCTCACCGGGGGGCCCAACGGCGACGTGGCCGGCAACGCCATGCGGCTCCTGCTCGACAGGTGCCCCAGGGCCGAGATCCGATGCGTGATCGACGGCACGGCCGGGCTGTACGACCCCGAGGGCGCGAGCCCCGTCGAGTTGAGCAGGATCCTTCTGCGGGAGGACCTGGAGGCGTTCTCCTCCGAGGCCCTCAACCCCGGCGGATTCATTCTCTTCCGGCACGATCGGAGGCAGGAAGGGCTTCGCACCCTGTACCGGAAGGCGTCCAAAACGGGAACAAGGGCCCGTGACGAATGGATCACCGCGGACGAGTTCAACCGGGAGATGGACAATCTCCTCTACTCCGTCCCCGCAGATCTCTTCCTGCCCTGCGGGGGGCGGCCCGAGACCCTGGATCACAGCAACTGGAACCGGATCCTGGACGCGCAGGGAAAGCCCACGGTCCGGGTGATCGTCGAAGGGGCGAACTCCTTCATCAGCCCGGAAGCCCGGCTGGAGCTCCAGAAGCAGGGCGTGGTGATCCTGCGAGACGCCTCGGCCAACAAGTGCGGCGTAATCTCCTCCTCCTACGAGATCATCGCCAACCTCCTGATGACCCAGGAGGAGTTCCTCCGATACAAGGAAGCCTACGTGCGGGACGTCCTGTCCATCCTGGAAAAGCGGGCCGAGGAGGAGGCCGGGCTGATCTTCGAGAGACACCGGCTCGAGGAGGGGCCGAAAGCCCAGCCCTACACGGAGATCAGCGCCGCCGTCAGCACGGAAATCAACGCCCGCTACTCGAGGCTCTTCGACTTTTTCCAGGATCGGCCCGAGCTGGCCGACCAGCCCCTGTTCCGCAAGGTGATGCTGAACCACCTGCCCGCCATGATTCAAACCGAGCAACGATTCAGCAGGAGATTGAAGAAGCTTCCGCCCAAAATCAAGTACGCCCTCCTGGCGGCGGAAATCGCCACCATGGTCGTCTACCACGGCGGGTGGGAGCTGGACTTCGAGAGCCGGCTCCGGGGGTACCTGAAGTCCAGGTTCGCCTGAAGGGGTTCAGGGACGCACGCCGAGACGGCCGTCCCTCCACGGCGCCATTCTTGACCGGATGCCGCTCCCGGCCCCTGACCTCTTCAACCTCATCGACCTCCATCACCGCGCGGATTCCCTGCCTCCGAACCACCCCGCCGTCTTCCTCTTCATGCTTCGAAGACCCCCTCCCGGTCGCTATGACCCGTTGAGGTTCCAAGGGCGGATCTCGAGGCTCGGGGCTCTTTGAGGCGCCATCAGGATGGAGACACGCTCTCCGAACCCGCCGGAAGCCGCGTCGGCCCCGAAAGCTTTCGCCCGGCCTTCGGAAAGGCTGCAAATACCGTATCGACCCCATTCCGGATCCCGAAGCATACCGCTACCCTGATCTCAAAGACTGGATTCCGTGAATGTACGGAGTTGCCGTGAAACCAATCAATGCACGTCGAGGGCATACACCGGGCCTGCCCACCCGGCGTGCAGCGATCCATCCAGTGCCCGACCGTAAACGGGCTTTGGGCATTGCTGCGTTCCCGATTCAGAAAGGAGGATGACCGATGAAGCAAGCGACACCATGGAAACTCCAAGCCTCCGTTTTTCTCTGTCTGGCCCTGATAGGCCCTCTGCACCCGGCTTCCGCCGGGGCACAGCAGGACATCCCCGAGGAAATGCTCGCGCGCTCGATCGTGGATCACGATGTGGTGAACGATCGGGGGGAGAAGATCGGGGAAGTGGATGATCTCATCATCCGCAGGAGCGGGAAAGTCAAAAAGATGACCATGGAGGTCGGCGGGTTTCTCGACCTCTTGGACAAGATCGTGGCGGTGCCCTTCGGGGACGTTCGGTTCCCGGAGAACGGCGACGTGGCTGTGAAGGCCAGCGTCGAGCAGCTCAACCGGATGCCCGAGTACGACTACTTCGAGAAGGGGCTCCGCCCCGAGTACTACTACCGCTCCCCTGCATACCCCCGCTCCCCCTACTACACCCGCCCCGGCTATGCCCTCCGGCCGGAGCCCGTGATCCCCCCCGGCGGTCCCGAGCAATGGACCTTCTCCCCGGCGCGGTACCTGGCAACGGTCGTACTGGACCGCAATGTCGTCAGCAAGAACGGCAGAAGCCTGGGCCGGGTCCAGGACCTGGTGATAGACGAAGACGCGCAGGTCGCGGCGTTCATTCTCTCCTCCGTCCGGTTTCTGGGCGAGGACGTGTATGTTTCGCTCCCTTACGAGCCGCCTGGCTTCACGGCCTATGGACTGGTCTGCGACATCACTCTCCAGGAGTTGAAAGACCTGCCAGAGCATCCCTACGAGGACTAGAAGGCTTCCTTCCGGGTCGAAGGCAAAACCGGACCGGGGTCCGCGCCTTTGCCTCCGGCCCGGGAGCACAAAACATCAGCGAGGTGATTCGACCACAGCGGCAAAAAGGGCGGAGCGCCGGGTCGGAACGGAGAGCGGGAAGGATGATCCGCTACAGCGGGATGTTGCCGTGGCGTCTTTCGGGGATGGAGGCCTTCTTCTCCCGGAGCATCTGCAGGGCCCTGACCAGCCGGGTCCGGGTGGCTTCCGGGAAGATGATGCGGTCGATGTATCCCACCTCGGCGGCGCGGAAGGGGCTGGCGAAGTTGTTCCTGTACTCCTCCACCAGTCGGTTCCGGGTGGCATCGGGGTCGTCCGACCCTTCGATCTCCTTGCGGAAGATGATGTTCGCGGCGCCTTCCGGGCCCATCACGGCGATCTCCGCCGAGGGGTAGGCGAAGTTGATGTCCGCGTCCAAATGCTTGCCCGACATGGCGATGTAGGCGCCGCCGTAGGCCTTGCGCGTCACCACGGTGATCTTGGGCACCGTGGCCTCGCTGTACGCGTAGATGATCTTGGCGCCGTGCTTGATGATCCCGCCGTACTCCTGCTGCACGCCGGGAAGGTAACCGGGCACGTCCACGAAGGTGATCAGAGGGATGTTGAAGGAGTCGCAGGTGCGCACGAAGCGGGCGCACTTCATGCTGGCGTCGATGTCCAGGCATCCCGCCAGGAACCGCGGCTGATTCGCCACGATGCCGACGGCCATGCCGCTGAGGCGACCGAACCCCACGACCATGTTCATGGCGTAGTGCCGGTGGGTCTCGAGGAACTTCCCGTCGTCCAGGACCTTCCTGATGAGGTCCTTCATGTCGTAAGGCAGCCTCGGGTTGGTCGGGACCAGCTCGTTGAGCTCCGGATCGGCCCGGTCGGGGTCGTCCGAGCAGGCCGCGTCGGGGGTCCTTTCACGGTAGTTCTGCGGGAGGTAGGCCAGGAGCTCCCTCACCCGGTCCAGGGCGTCCCGGTCGGACTCCTCCGCGAAGTGGGCCACGCCGCTTCGTGTGTTGTGGGTCATGGCCCCGCCCAGCTCCTCCGAGCTCACCTCCTCGGAGGTCACGGCCTTGATGACCTGGGGGCCGGTGATGAACATGTTGCTGGTCTTCTTCACCATGACGGTGAAGTCGGTCAAGGCGGGGGAGTAGACGGCGCCGCCCGCGCAGGGTCCCATGATGACGGAGATCTGTGGAACCACGCCGGAGGCGAAGACGTTTCTCTTGAAGATCTCCCCGTAGCCGCCCAGGCTCATCACGCCTTCCTGGATCCTGGCGCCTCCGGAGTCGTTCAGACCGACGACGGGGGCGCCATTCCGGAGGGCGAGGTCCATGACCTTGCAGACCTTCTCCCCGAAGGCCCCGCTCAGCGACCCCCCGAAGACGGTGAAATCCTGGGAGAAGACGAACACCTTGCGTCCGTTGACGGTCCCGTACCCGGTGACGACGCCGTCTCCCGGGATCTTCTTCTTCTCCATGCCGAGGTCGTGGCAACGATGGACGACGAACTTGTCGATCTCCTGGAAGCTGTCCCCGTCGAGAAGGTATGCAATACGCTCACGGGCGGTCAGCTTTCCCTTGGCGTGCTGCTGCTCGATGCGCTTTTCACCGCCGCCCAGCTCCGCTTCGCTGTTCCGGCGCTCCAGCTCCCGAATCTTCGCGTCCATCTCCATCGTCAGGTCCCCGGCAGGAGAAGAAGAACAAACCGGCGTCACTCCGGGATCGGGACTATTCCAGGACGAGAAGAACGGCCTCCGCGTCCACGGCGTCCCCGCTGCTGCACTTGATCTCCTTCACCGTTCCCGAGGCGCTGGCCACAACGGGAAGCTCCATCTTCATGGCTTCCAGGATCACGACCTCGTCGCCTTCGTTCACCGAGTCGCCCACGTTCACCTTCACTTCGATCACCTTACCACCCATTGGCGCATTGATCTCGCTCACGATGCTTTCCTCCTTTGATCGTTCTTTTTTGCACTCGCCAGGAAAAGAAATGTGTCATATAACATTGAAGGCCCGCCGAATGTCAAGGTCAAAAGTCCGGCTCGAACCGGCCCGCTCCGGGCGGTTTTCCGTCTCGTTCGAGTGACACGGTTCTTGACATAAGCTCTTATCTTAATTATCATTCTGCATTTTGGTTGACCTGAAGGGCACGCGAAAGCATAATACGGACGAATCCGGGTCGCAGGAGGTCCGCGAATGCCAGTCTACTTGTGGGTTGCAGAGACGCGCAAGGGAAGAAAACTCAAGGGTGAACTCGAGGCGGCCGACGAACGCATCGCCATGAGCCAGCTGAGGCGGCGAAACCTCAGCGTCAAGAAGCTGAAACCGAAACCGAAAGACCTCTTCGAAAACGTATCCTTCATGCAACCCAAGGTGACGAACAAGGACATCGTCATCTTCACGCGGCAGTTCTCCACCATGATCGACGCAGGCCTCCCGCTGGTCCAGGGGCTGGGCATCCTGGCGGAGCAGAGCGAAAACAAGACCTTCCGGGCAATCCTGAAGCAGATCTCCAAGGACGTCGAGGGCGGCTCCACCCTGGCCGAGGCCATGAAGAAGCACCCGAAGGTGTTCGACGACCTGTTCGTGAACCTGGTCGCCGCCGGCGAGGTGGGCGGCATCCTCGACACCATCATGCGGCGGCTGGCCGTCTTCATCGAAAAGGCGGAGAAGCTCAAGAGCCAGATCAAGGGGGCCATGACCTACCCGATCGTGGTCGTGGCCATCGCCGTCATCGTCATCGCGGTCATCCTCATCTTCGTCATCCCGGTGTTCCAGGACATGTTCTCCAGCTTCGGCAAGGCGCTTCCCGTACCGACCCAGATCGTGGTGAACATGAGCGAGTTCATGAAGGGGAACATCCACTGGGTGATCCTCGGAATCATCGCCGCCGCGTTCGCGTTCAAGAAGTTCCGCGGTACGGCGAAGGGCCGCCGGCTCACGGACGAGCTGGCCCTCAAGCTCCCGATCTTCGGGGACCTCCTCAAGAAGACCGCGGTCGCCCGGTTCACGCGTACCCTCGGCACCATGATCAGCAGCGGCGTTCCCATTCTGGACTCCCTGGACATCGTGGCCAGGACATCCGGCAACGTCGTCCTGGAGGAGATTATTCTCGAGGTCCGGAGCAGCATCGCAGAAGGCCAGACCATCGCCGAGCCCCTGTCGGAGAACGACGTCTTTCCCGGCATGGTCGTGCAGATGATCTCCGTGGGTGAAGCCACGGGCGCACTGGACACCATGCTCGAGAAGATCGCCGACTTCTACGACGACGAAGTGGATGCGGCGGTGGCGGCGTTGACCTCCATGCTCGAGCCCCTTCTCATGCTCTTCCTCGGAGGCGCCATCGGCGGTCTGGTCGTGGCCATGTACCTGCCCATCTTCTCCATGGCGGGAGCCGTGGCGGGCTAGCACGCGTTTCATGACCGCACATTCCGGCAGGAAAACAGACCCCGCGGAGCTCTCGAGCCGGCTCCAGCGGCTCATGTTCGTCCGTGTCCTCATCGTCTCGGTGCTCCTGGGCGCCTCGGTGTTCGTCCAGGTGCGAAAGACGAGCGCCTATCTCGGGGACATCCAGACCTCCCACTACGTCCTGATCGGCTGCGTCTACTTCCTGACGTTCATCTACATCGTGCTGCTGAAGCGGCTGCGGAATCTGAACCGCCTCGCCTACGCCCAGCTCCTGATCGACACCTTCCTGATCACCGCCTTCATCTACACCACCGGCGGCATCGAGAGCTTCTTCTCGTTCCTTTACATCCTGACCATCATCGAAGCGAGCATGCTCCTGTACCGTCGCGGCGGCCTCATCGTCGCCTCCAGCAGCAGCATCCTGTACGGCGCCCTTCTGGATTTGCACTACTACCGGCTGATCACCCCTTACGGCGCGCTGATGAACCCGCCCTCGGACGATCAGGGCGCCTACATCCTGTTCCGGATCCTGGTCCACACCGCCGCGTTCTACCTGGTGGCCATGCTGAGCAGCTATCTCTCCGAGCAGATCCGGACCAGCCGGGACGAGCTCGAGGCCACGAAGGTGGACATCAGCAAGCTGGAGGTGCTGAACGAACGTATCGTTCAGAGCATCGCGTCCGGCTTGATCACGGTGGACGGGAGCGGTCGGGTCATCCTGTTCAACCCCGCGGCGGAGGCCGTGTTCGGCATTCCGGCCGGAGAGGCGAACGGACGCCGGCTGAACGAACTCCTTCCCTTTCTCGCCGAGCACCCGGACTCCGGGGCGGCGCTCCCCGGACGCCGCAAAGGACCGGCCATCAAGGACATTCCTTTCCGAAACCACAAGGATGAGGAGCTGTTTCTTCGCCTCACCGTCTCCCCCCTCAGCATGCCCGGGGGCGAAGCCATCGGCCGGATCTTCGTCTTTCAGGACCTGACCGAGATCAAGCGGATCGAGCGGGAGATGCAGCGGGTCGAAGGCCTCGCCATGGTGGGGGAGCTGGCCGCGGGCATCGCACACGAGATCCGGAACCCCATGGCCTCGATCAGCGGATCCATCCAGGTGCTCAAGGAGGGCCTGGAGCTGAGCGAGGACGACGTCACAGGGCGCCTCATGGACATCGTGATGCGCGAGATCAATCGACTGAACCACATGGTGAACGACTTCCTCCTCTATGCGCGCCCGCAGAAGACCACGGTGCGGAGGTTCGAGCTGAACGCGCTGATCCGGGACTCCCTGGAGCTCTTTCTGAACACCGGGGACAAGTCCGACACGATACGCGTGGTGAGCAGGCTGGAGGAACCGATCTTCATGGAGTCCGATTCCGAGCAGGTCAAGCAGGTCCTGTGGAACATTTTGCGGAACGCCCGGGAGGCCATGCCCGAGGGGGGCACCATCCACATCGAGACCCGCCTGGAGGACGGGACCGATCCTCCGGACCCCTACCGTTCCATGGCGAAGCTGATCGTGCGGGACACGGGGACCGGCTTCGGTGAAGGAGCGCTCGAAGCCCTCTTCACACCGTTCTACACCACCAAGGAGGAGGGCTCCGGGCTGGGACTGGCCACGGTGAAGCGCATCATGGAGGGCCTCCATGGCCGTATCCGGGGACGGAACCACCCCGAAGGCGGCGCCGAGATCACCCTGCACCTTCCCCTGGCCAAACCGAATGTGGAGGTCCCTTGACACGCAACCGTCTCACGGATCAGCCCTGGTTCGCCGGCATCGTACGGCCTTCCCGGTATCTCGGAAACGAGCCCAATGTCCGCCGAAAGGCGCGGCGCGAGGTCGACGTTCTCGTCGGCCTGGCCTTTCCCGACCTCTACGAGGTGGGCATGAGCCACCAGGGGATCAAGATCCTGTACCGGATCCTCAACAGCTTCGACCGGATCGCCGCAGAACGGGTCTTCTCTCCCTGGGTGGACCTGGAGACCGCCTTGCGGGAGCACGGCCGCCCCCTCGAGACGCTGGAGTCCGGGACCCCGCTGGCGGAGCTGGACGTTCTGGGGTTCAGCCTCCAGCACGAGCTCTGCTACACCAACGTGCTGACCATGCTCGATCTGGCGGGCATTCCCTTCGCGGCGGCCGACCGGGACGAGACCCACCCGCTGGTGATCGCGGGAGGGCCGGCCTGCTTCAACCCCGAGCCCGTGGCCGGGATCTTCGACGCGATCCTGATCGGCGACGGGGAGGCGGCTGCCCCGGAGATCTGCCGGCACGTCCGAGAGGCGGCACAAACCGGTGAGGCACGAGAGGCGCTCCTGGCGAAGCTCACGTCCGTTCAGGGCGTCTACGTCCCCTCCTTTTTCGAGCCCGTCTACGGCCCGGACGGGACCCTCGAGACGATCCGACCGCTTCGGCCCGGGTACGAGACCGTCCGAAAGGCGCTGGTCCCCGACCTCGGTGCCTTTCCCTCCCCCGTCGACCCGGTGGTGCCCTTCTCCGATCCCGTTCACGACCGCCTCGCCGTGGAGATCTGCCGGGGCTGCACCCGGGGGTGCCGTTTCTGCCAGGCCGGGATGATCTACCGCCCGGTCCGCGAGAGGGCGCCGGAGGCCGTCCTCGAGCTCGTCCGGCGGGGTCTGGCCGGGACCGGTTACGAGGACGTCTCCCTCCTGTCTCTCAGCACCGGGGACTACAGCGCCGTCGGCCCCCTGCTGGCGGCGCTCATGGACCGCCAGAGCCGGGACCGGGTCGCGGTGAGCCTGCCCTCCCTCCGCATCGACAGCCTGGACGAGGCCTGGTTCGAGCAGATCAAGCGGGTCCGGAAGACCGGCTTCACCCTGGCTCCCGAAGCAGGTACCGACCGGCTCCGCCGGGTCGTCAACAAGTCCCTGACCAACGAGGGGATCCTGGAGGCCGCCCGAAAGGTGTACGCGGCCGGGTGGAAGCTCATCAAGCTCTACTTCATGGTCGGGCTCCCGGGGGAAACCGAGGAGGACCTCCAGGCCATTGTCCGTCTGTCCCGCGAGGTGGCGCGCCTCTCGGGCCGCGGCGGCAAGCGTCCCCGCCTCCACGTGAGCGTCGCCGCATTCGTGCCCAAGGCCCACACGCCCTTCATGTGGGAGCCGCAGATCTCCCTGGAGGAGAGCCGGAGACGCATACGCGCGATCCAGGACGAGCTGCGGGACCGGCGCATCCGGTTCAAGTGGAACGCGCCCGAGATGAGCCGGCTGGAGGGCGTGTTCTCCCGGGGCGACCGGCGGCTTCTGCCCGCACTCGTCCGGGCCTGGAGGTCCGGCGCCCGGTTCGACGCCTGGGGCGAGCGGTTCCGCATGGAGACGTGGGAGGAGGCCTTTCGAACCGAGGGGATCGATCCCGGCGACTACCTCCGCGCGAGGTCCGAGGAGGAGACCCTCCCCTGGGACCACATCCTCACCGGGGTGCGCAAGTCCTACCTGCTTCAAGAGAGACGCCGCGCCGAACGGGAGCTCTTCACGCCGGACTGTCGCACGCAGTGCCTCGAGTGCGGCGTCTGCGACCACGAGCGGATCGATCCGGTGATCCAGGGCCCCGAATGCGCGGTGCCCCCTGCCGGCGCTCCCGAGCCCGAAGCGGAGCGGGGCCGCACCTGCCTCCTGACCTTCTCGAAGACCGGAGATTCGAGGTTCCTCGGGCATTTGGAGCTCGCGCGGGCCTTCAACAGGGCCCTCAGAAGGGCCGGCCTGTTCGCCGCCCACACCGGGGGTTTTCACCCCACCCCGAAAGTCTCCTTCTCCTCGCCCCTGCCGGTGGGTACGGAGAGCCTCCAGGAAACCGTCCGCGTCGAGCTTCGCGATCCACCCCCGCCCGCGGAGGTCCGGCAACGGCTCAACCGGACCCTCCCCGAAGACCTGCGAATCCTTCTCGTCGAGGATGTCACCAACCTCGAGAAGCGGAATCGACTGCTGGAAACCCGCTACAGCATCACCTCGGGCGAAGGCGGGTTCGACCCGGCCGCGGCCCGGCGGTTCCTCGACGCCGGGGAGCACGCGGTGGTCAAAACCACGCCCAAGGGCAAGGAGCGGACCGTGGACGCCCGCGCCCTCGTCGGGGACATCCGGTGTCCCTCCCCGGACACCGTGGAGCTGGTGCTGCTCCATCCCCCGGGCCCCTCCTTGAAACCGGGCGAGATCGTCCGGGAGATCTTCGGACTGACGGACGATCAGGTGTCGTCGTTAAAGATATTGAAAACCAAGCAGATCCTGGGTTAGGATTCCCTCTCGACCCAGGAGGAGCCATGTCCACGGAACTCATCATCAACACCCGGCCCCACGAAACGCGCGTGGCCGTCGTCGAGAACGGCGTGATCGCCGAGCTTCACATCGAACGCGAGACCGGCCGGGAGCTCACGGGAAACATCTACCGGGGCCAGGTGGCCCGGGTGCTCCCCGGCATGCAGGCCGCCTTCGTGGACATCGGGCTCGAGCGCACCGGCTTTCTCTACGTCTCCGACGTCCACAAGGGCTATCCCGACGTGGAGCACGCCATGATCCGGAAGGCCTCCGCCGGAGACGGGCGTACCGTGACCGGGGAATCCTCCCTCCCCGGCCCGGTTTCCAACATCCCTTTCGCCATCGAAGAGCTCCTTCACGTGGGCCAGAACATCATGGTCCAGATCTCCAAGGAGCCCATCGGAACCAAAGGGGCCCGGCTGACCTCCCACGTCTCCCTTCCGGGAAGGCACCTCGTTCTCATGCCCACGGTCCAGCACATCGGCGTCTCCCGCCGCATCGAGGAGACGGAGGAACGGGACCGCCTTCGCAACCTCGTGCGCGAGATGGTCCCCGAGGAGCTGGGCGTGATCGTTCGAACCGTGAGCGAGGGTGCGAGCCGGGAAAAGCTCCGGTCCGAGCTGGACTTTCTCCTGAAGTTGTGGGGAACCATCCTCGAGTCCCTCGAGCGATCCTCGGGGCCGGCGCTCCTGTACAAGGACCTGACCGTGTCCCTCAGGGCGGTGCGGGACCTCTTCACGAGGGAGGTGGACCTGCTGGTCATCGATTCCGAAACAGAGTTCAGGAATATCGTCTCGTTCATCGAGGCCTTTGCTCCGAGGCTCCGCTACTCCGTGGACCTCCACGATGGGGACGAACCCATTTACGACGCCTACGGTCTCGAGATGGAGATCTCCCGGGCCCTGGAGAAAAAGATCTGGCTCAAGTCCGGCGGGTACATCGTCATCGAAATGACCGAGGCCCTCACATCCATCGACGTCAACACGGGGAGCTACGTAGGGAAGCGGAACCTGGAGGAGACCATCCTCAAGACGAACATGGAGGCGGTCAAAGAGATCGCCTACCAGCTCCGGCTGAGGAACATCGGCGGGCTCATCGTCATCGACTTCATCGACATGGAACGCAAGTCCAGCCGTGAGCGGGTCTTCTCGGCCTTGAGGGAGGCCGTGAAGAACGATCGCGCCAAGACCCACATTCTTCGCATGTCCGAGCTGGGCCTGATCGAGATGACCCGCAAGCGGACCCGGGAAAACCTGAACCGGTTCCTGGGAGAACCCTGCTTCTACTGCGAGGGAAGAGGCTCTCTCAAGAGCCGCCGGACCATCTGCTACGAGATCTTCCGCGACCTGGAGCGGGAAGCGGCCCCGTCCGGTTCGAGCGATCCGGTCTACCTCCTGGTCCATCCCGAGATCGAGCACACCCTCAAGGAGGAAGAGCACCATTCGGTGGTGCAGACGGAGAAGAGGATCGACCGCCGGGTCATCATCACCAGCCGCCCGGACTTTCACATCGAGCAGTACGAGATCAGCTCCTAGCTGCTTTCTCTTTGACAGAACGTTCCTTTTTTGATAGAGGTTCTGCCGATTTGGAACCTTTCCAAGCGCACGCCACCATATTCAACCGTCAGGCAAGATGGTGAATGGGATTTTCAGTCCGAACCTCTTCGTCGGGACCGTGATCGCCCTCGTCTTCACGGTCCTTTCCATTGTACGCCCGCCCGTCATCACCGACCTCGAGCAGCGGATCTACGACACCTACCCGCGTCTTGCCACCCCGGATGCTCCTCCCCCCGGGAAGGTGTCCCTGGTGGAGATCGATCGAAGGAGCCTGGACCGCACCGGCGCCTGGCCCTGGTCCCGCGGCAGGATCGCGGAGCTCGTCGATCGTCTGGACGAGGCCGGCGCCCGGCTCATCGGCCTCCTCGTTCCACTCCAGGAACCCTCGCGGGGAACGGGACACGAGGCGGTCCGGGAGCTTCGTGAAAGGCTGAACGCCCACCCCCTTTCCTCGCAGCAGCGCAAGCTGGCGGACTGGGTTCGAGAGAATCTCGATCGCATGGCGCAGGAGCTCGACGAGGACGGACGGCTTGCGGAGAGCGTTCGCCGGAGCGGCAAGGTGGTGGCTCCGGTCTACGCGCGTTTCGAGCCGGGGGTCCGAGGCAAGACCCGAAAGGCGGTACAGGCGTTGTCGGGCAGCCTGCTCGGTCCGGCGGACCTGCCCGAGTCGATGAAGCGGAAGATCACGGCTGCGGACCTGGACCTGCCCTTCGAGAGGCTGGTCGACGCAGCGGCGGGATTCGGGCACGCAAGCCTCACCGTGGGCAACGACGCGGAAGGTCGAAGGCACGCCCTCCTGATCCGGTACCGGGGGGCCCTGATCCCGTCCATGCCCCTCCGGCTCACGGCGGCCTACCTGGGGCAGGACCCGGGAAAGCTTTCCGTGCGGGACGGCGGGATCCGCCTCCGGAGCGGCTCGGTTCGGATGGTGGACGGCGGGGTGCTTCTCCCGTTCTCTCGGGAGCTTCCCCCCTTCGACGTCCATTCCTGCGCGGACGTCCTGGACGGGGACGGGCCGAAGTCCCTGAAGGGACGGGTCGTCCTCGTGGGCCTCGGTCGCGGCGTCGGCCGGTCGTTCTGGACGCCCGTCGATCCCGACATGCCGGAAGGCCGGCTCGGGGCCTGGAGCCTTGCCGCCCTCTTGTCGGGGAACTCCATCGAACGCCCGGCCGTGCTTTCCTACCTGGAGCCGATCCTGGTCCTCGCTCTCGGTCTCCTGGCGGTCTTCTTCTGCTCCCGCTTCGGATACCTCGGCAGCCTCGGCGCGGCCGCAGGACTGGCCGCCGCGGGCTTCGGGGCGGGTCTCGCCGCCTTTTCCCTGTCGGGGATCTGGCTGCAAACAGGCACGGCGATCGCCTGCGCCCTCGTCGCCTGCCTGGCCGCGCTTGTTCAGCGCCTCCTCTTCGCCCCTTCGAAGAGCAAAGACGCGATCGAGACGAGCCGGCTCCTGGGGCTCAGCTTTCAGAGCCAGGGCCTTCTGGACCTGGCGTTCGACAAGTTCAAGAAGCTTCCCCTGGACGAGGAGTCCCGCGACCTGATGTACAACCTGGGCCTGGAGTACGAACGGAAGCGAATGATCAACAAGGCGCTCGACGTCTACGACTACGCCAACAAGGGGGGAGGATACCGGGACCTGGACGACCGGATCCCCCGGCTCCGGGAATCGGACCGGGCTTCCACCCTGGGCAGCCACGCCGCCGCGCGTGAAGGGAGCCCTGTGAGTGAAGCCGGCGGGGAGGTACGCTCCCGTCTGGGTCGCTTCGAGATCATCGGAGAGCTGGGCAAAGGCGCCATGGGGGTCGTGTACAAGGCCCGGGATCCCAAGATCAACCGCCTCCTCGCCATCAAGACCATCCGCTTCTCCGACGAGTTCGAAGAGGATGTGATCCAGGAGATCAAGGGCCGCTTCTTCACAGAGGCGGAGATCGCGGGACAGCTGTCCCACCCGTCCATCGTCACCATTTACGACGTCGGGGACGACGGCGACCTGACCTACATGGCCATGGAGTACCTCCAGGGGAAAGACCTGGACAAGTTCATCTCCAAGGAAACCCTCCTGCCCCTTCCCGAGGTTCTCGACCTGGTGTCCCGGGTCGCGGAGGCCCTAGCCTTCGCCCACGAGGCCAGCGTGATCCACCGCGACATCAAACCCGCCAACATCATGCTTCTGGACGGCGGCGGGGTCAAGGTCACGGACTTCGGGATCGCCAAGGCCATCTCCTCGTCGAGGACCCGCACCGGCGTCATCCTGGGGACGCCCAACTACATGTCTCCCGAGCAGATCATGGGACAGAAGATCGACCATCGATCCGACATCTTCAGTCTGGGGGTGCTCTTCTACCAGCTGCTCACGGGGGAGCTGCCGTTTCGAGGAGAGAACCTGAGCAACCTCCTTTACCAGATCACCCAGGTCCGTCACCCGTCGGTCCGGGCGATCAAGCCGAAAATCCCGAAAGCGTGCGAGCAGATCATCGACAAGGCCCTGATCAAGAGTCCGGCCAACCGGTTCCAGTCGGCCGCCGAGATGGCCAAGCTGCTCAGGCTTCTTCACTCGAAAATCGAGGAGCTGCGTCGGCAATCGGCGGGCCGGCCGCGTCGCGCCGGCGCGTAAATCGTCTGCAGGAGGCTCCGGTCTCCCGAGAGAACGCCGAGGACCGGAGACGCAGGAACCGCAGAGACCGGTGTAGACACGGAGCATCGAGGACCGGAGAGACCTTCGGCTTTGACCAGGAGGCGTATTGGAAATCCAGGCGGCAGGACTGACCGACGTTGGACTCAAGCGGGAAGGCAACGAGGACGCCTTTTCCGCGGACGAAACATCCGGACTGTTCATCGTGGCGGACGGCATGGGCGGCCACCTGGCCGGCGAGGTGGCCAGCCGGATCGCCGTGGAGATGATCAGCAGCAGCTTCCGGCGGTGGACCGCGAACGAGACCCCCGTCGAGGAGGTCTACGGGGCGCCGGACGCCTCTCTGACGCGTCGGGGAAACTACCTCTCCAGCAGCATCCGGCTGGCCAACCGGGTGGTCTACGAAATGGCCAGGGAGCACGACCAGTACCACGGCATGGGCACCACCGTGGCCGTCGTCCACGTGACGCCCAGGCTCATCGTGACCGCCAACGCGGGAGACAGCCGCATCTACCTGGTCCGGGACGGCAAGCTCGAGCGGCTCTCCAGGGACCACACCCTCGTGTCCGAGCAGGTGGAGATGGGCCTGATGACGCCCGAGGAGGCCGAGACCTCGCCCCTCAAGCACGTCCTGACCCGAAATCTCGGTTCCTCGGAGGAGGTGGACGTGGACGTCTTCGAAATCGAGCCCTCGCACGAGGACCGGTTCGTCCTCTGCTCGGACGGCCTCACGGACCTGATCTCGGAGCAGGAGATTCTCGAGATGGCCGGAAGCGAAGACGATCCGGAAGCGCTTTGCCGTCAGTTCGTCCGGACGGCCCTCCGAAGGGGCGGCCATGACAACACCACGGTCATCACCGTGTTCGTGAAGGGAATCGCCAAGGCCAAGGGACCGCCCCTGAGAAAGCTCTGGGGCGTGTTGGCCGATGCCGTCATCGGGGTCCAGAAGGTGGTGAAAAAATATAAACCTTGAACGATTTCATATTGATATTGCAGGCTGTGCTGATCTAGTATTGGACACCAAACCGAACTCGGGGGAAGCCATGGCCAAACTGATACTGACGTTCAACAAGCAGGTCATCAAGGAGTACCCGGCCCTGGAGGAGAGCATCACCATCGGCCGAAACGAGGACAACACCGTTGTGGTCGACAACCTGGCCGTGTCGGGGTACCACGCCAGGATCGACAAGGCGGGATCCGACTTCATCCTCACGGACCTGCAGAGCACGAACGGCACGTTCGTCAACAACGAGAAGGTCGTGAGCCACAGGCTTCAGCACGGGGACAAGATCATCATCGGCAAGCACGTGCTCCTGTTCGTTTCCTCCGCCAAAGGGAAGGAAGAGGCCCGGGAAGGTGAGGAA
The DNA here is from genome assembly GCA_964443135.1 of uncultured Desulfobacterales bacterium. Lineage (GTDB taxonomy): Bacteria > Desulfobacterota > DSM-4660 > Desulfatiglandales > HGW-15 > JAIPEI01. The sequence continues at coordinate 18,255 of CAYUBQ010000073.1, forward strand.
ACGATGGACATGGACAAGACGATGATGCTCGACACGGCCAAGCAGCGTGAGCTCCTGAGCAAGCAGAAGACCGCGCCCTCCGAGGCCAAGGCCGAGAAGATCGGCGTGATCAGCTTCATCGACGGGTCCGACCTGGGCGACATCGAGCTCACCAAGAAGCTGACGAAGATCGGAAAGGCGGACAGTGCGGAGGTCAAGCTGAGCGGCATGCTGATGGGAGCGACCGCGGCCACGATCAGCCGCCGCCCGTCGGGCTACGCCGTCTCGTTTGCAGGCGGGATGGCCAAGCTGAAGGTCAACGGCGAGGTCGTGAAGGAGAGCGTTGTCCTGAAGGACTTTGACACGATCGAGCTGGGATCCTACAAGTTCCAGTTCTACCAGAAGGACGCGGAGTAGGCCGGGCGCGACCCGGTCCCCGGCTTTCCCCCGAAAGCGGGCTCGTACGAACCCCGCTCACCCCTCCCGGGTGGACGGGGTTTTCCTTCGCCTCGCTTTTCTGAACCCGGCCAGGGCGTCTTCGATTTCATTTCTGGTGAAACGCTTCTTGCACTCCATGCACTGGTACACCTCGGACGTCTGCTGGTCGTAGATGAGATCGTCCGAGAAGTTGACCCCGTGGAACCTGATGGAGAAGTTGTAGACGCGCATGAAGTCCTTGGACCGGCAGTTGTCACACTCGAAATGTTCGACATGCAGACCCATGTCCCGCTCCTTCCGGCAAACCCCGATTCGGGCTGAACCACCCTCCGCTTCTACCCCTTCCGGGGGGAATTTTCAACGCCTTTTTCGGCCTCCGTCGAACCGGTTCACGGTCCGGGCCGTCGTGGGCCCGAACGGTCCCGGTCACCACACCCGGGAGATGCTCCCCCACCCGTTTCTGCGGTGAACCGCCTCCAGCATGCCGACGGTCCCGGTCATCATGTTGTCCCCCCACGGAGCGCCCGGACGAATCCCGGGGCGCGATCCCTCGAGCAGCCCGCGCTTCGGGCCTGTGGCCACGATCCGTTCCACCGCGTCCATCCCGAACGACCTGCGGATGTACGCACCGTGCCCGCCCTCCTCCAGGATCCCTCGGTGGCTCAGCGAACCCTCTGCGAGGCCTTCCAGCAGCCCGTCCATCCTCTCCGGGGTCACATCGATCGTGTGGTACTCGAAGAACCCGCACAGCTCCCCCGCCTCGAGTGCAGCGCCCACGGTGTGCGAGGTCGCCACGTCGAGGACCAGAAGCCGCCTGCACGAGAGCGCCTCGGGGTCCAGCGAGGCGCCCAGGACGGCCGCCATGCCGGAGTCCATCACGTAGACCTCTCCTGCCGGGAGCCCTGCGGCGTCTCGCGCGATGGAGCGAAGCCGGTTGAACTCCCCGGGCACCCGATCGACCGGGTACAGGAGGCTCTCGGGAAACGGGGAGGGCTCCAGGAGGGCCCGGAATCGCTCGTGACGGAAGTCCAGGTGGGAAATGCCCGGCGGGGGCACGCCGTGGTCCTGGGCGCAGGCGCACACCACGTCGAAGGCGAACGGGACGTCCAGTCCTTCGAGGAGACGCCGAATCCTTTCCACGTCCAGGTCCGCGGTGACCAGGCGGGCGTACCGGCCGCTCCTCCCCAGGTCCTCGGCCTCGTCGTCCGGCACGATCCGGATGCCGAAGGAGCGGACCCGTTCGGCGTCGTGATGCACGGTCGCGGCCGAGGAGGCGGACATGACCACGCGGGCCTCCCGCGCCTTCTCCTTCAGGACGCCGGACACGTCGCCGCCGCCCATCTCGCAGCCGGTCACCAGGATGTCCCCGTGGAGCCGGCGGGCCTCGTCCGCCTTGGTGAGGACGGGAGAACGGCAGACCGCCTTGAAATGCCGGCCGGAATCGGCGTCGTACCAGAGCAGATCCAGGGTGCCGGCCCCGATGTCCAGGAGGAGAAAGCGACTCATGGACGCTCCCATATGTCAAGGCGGGTTATCGCGAAAGGGTCGGTGTTTCATGCGAGGGCGAAAAAATTGGAGCCACCGTGCGGAGTCGAACCGCAGACATCCTCATTACGAGT
>CAYUBQ010000074.1:0-19997 GCA_964443135.1 uncultured Desulfobacterales bacterium
GAAAAAGAGATGAAACGGGAGATGGACCAGGCCCGAAAGAAACGGGAGCATTGACCCGCAAGGTGTCCAGCGGCAACGTCACCCGTCATTGGGCGGGAGGCCGGATCCGCAGGATAAAGGGAATGGCGGCCACGTGCAGGGCCGCCATGACCAGCCACGCCGGCCGATAGTTTCCGAGCTGGTCGTAGCAGACGCCCGTCAAGAGCGGGCTGGCGATCGTCCCCGCCATCATGATGGCCATGAAGGAACCCTGGATGGCCCCGAAGGCCGTACGACCGAAGTACTCCGCCTGCACGGTCAGCCGCAAGGTGATCACCCCGCCGTAGCCGGGGCCCAGGGTGGCCACAAACGCCGCCACCCACCAGACGCTTTTCGCCTCTGCCAGCAGGATCAGGCCGAGGGCCTGCAGCACGAAGGAGCATGCCAGCAGCTTCCGGCTGTCCACCCGGTTGCTGGCCCAGCCCATCCCGAACCGCCCCGCGATGCTCACGAACACGATGAGGGAAGCGGCAATGCTCGCCTCCTCCCGTGTGAACTCCACGCTGATCAGGTGAGGCATCACGTGAACGACCACGGCGTGAACGCTGGCCGCCGAAATGGTCACCGCGAGGGCAAGCCCCCAGTATGCCTGCGTCCGGACCGCCTCCCTGAAGGTGAACTCCCCCTCCGTTCCGAGGATCCTCTTTGTCGGGTCCCCGCCCTCCCCGGTGGCGGGGGACGTGCCCTCCCCGTCCGGAACCAGGCCGTAGGGCTCGGGGCGATGCCGCACCGCCAGGGAGCAGGGGATGCCGATCACCCACATCCCCACGCCGATGATCACCAGGGCGGTACGCCACCCGTACCAGGCGATCAGGGTGTTCACCACGAAGATCAGGCCCCCGCCCAACCCGATGGCCGCGGAGAGGATGCCGAGGGCGAGCCCCCGCTTCCGGATGAACCAGCCCGCCACGGCGGACCAGCCGGGGACCGGGAACAGGAAGCTCGAGCCGATGGAGAGAAAGAGGAAGACGGCGTAAAAGCCCCAGAGTGATTCGATCCGGCTGAACAGCACGAAGCCCAGCCCCGTGACGATGCTCCCCAAGAGCAGAAGCCTGCGGGCACCGAAACGATCCGCGGCCAGGCCGACCAGCGGGGAGGCCACCCCGCCCTCGATGCTGCGGATGGAGGCGGCCACGGACGTTGCGCTGTAGCTCCAGCCAAACTCCTCCACCAGGGGGTTGAAGAACGCCGTGAAGCTGTAGAAAAAGGTCCCCGCTCCCCAGCAATGGATCATGCTGGTGGCAAGGACCACCCACCATCCGTAAAACACCCTCCTCAAGTCGAACCGCCTTCCAAAAAGGTCCTCAGCCCGCCCGCGGGGCCCTGCACGCCGGCCGCCTCCACCCCACGCCGTCAATGCGGCTTGTGCCAAGTTGTATTATAGTGTATACAAAGAAACATGACGCTTTTTCAAGAACCGAACAATCCCGCAAACGGAGGTCGCACATGTCTCAGAACAAAACCCTGGTCCGGGCCGGGCGGATGGTCCCTGCCTTTGATGCGCCGGCCCTCGCGGACGCCGCCGTGGTCATCGACGGCGCCACCATCACATCCACCGGGACCTACGCGGACATGCGTGCCGAGCATCCTGACGCTCAGGAAATCGGAGGTCCCCGGTTCCTGCTGATCCCCGGGCTGGTCAACGGGCACAGCCACGGCCGCGGTTTGACCGATTTTCAGCGGGGCGCCCTGGACAACACCCTGGAGAGCTGGCTCCTGGACACCCGGAAGTACAAGCCGGTCTCTCCCTACGACGACTGCTCCCTGTCGGCCGCGCGGCTGCTCGCCTCCGGCGTGACGACCACCATGCACAACCACATCCTCGCCGACCCGGCGGCTCACGAAGACGAGCATGCACAGGTGATTCAGGCGTATGCGGATGCGGGCATCCGCCTGCAGTTCAACCCCGGGGTGCGCAATGACAATCCCTTCGTCTACGGGGACAACGCCTCGTTCCTGAACCGCCTGCCCGAAGCCCTCCGCGAGGCCCTGACGCGGCCCGCTCCCGAGGGAGCCCTCACCGGTGACAACTTCGTGGAGGCGGTGCAGGCCCTTTTTCAGCGGTTCGACACCCCCATGTGCCGTGTCGGGTTCGGTCCCCTTGCGCCCCAGTGGGCCACGGAAGCGTTGCTCAAGTCCGTGCGGGCCGCCGCCGACGAGCTCGACCGGCCCATCCACGTGCACGCCGTGCAGTCCATCTATCAAAAGGTCTACGGGCTGACTCACCTGAACGAGACCCTGATCGCCTGGATGGATCGCATCGGGCTGCTCGGTCCTGGCCTGGTCATCGGGCACTGCGTCTGGCCCACCCGGGACGACATCCAGAGACTGGCCTCCAGCGGTGCCGGGGTCACCCATCACCCCTCCTGCAACCTTCGGGTGAGAAACGGGATCGCTCCAGCCTTCCACATGCTGCGGGCCGGGGTGAAGGTGGGCCTTGGGCTGGACGGGAAGTCCATCAACGACGACGACGACTTCATCCAGGAGATGAAGGTCTGCTTCCTGCTCCACCGCATCCCCTCCCTGGAGCTTCACTCCGATCACCTCTCGGCCAGGGAGGTGTTCCGGATGGCCACCAGCACCTCGGCCGAGCTCCTGGGTTTCGGCGACACCGTCGGCCGGCTGGAACCGGGACGGAAGGCCGACATGGCGCTCCTGGACTACGACGCCATGTGCTGGCCCTACACGGACCCCGATCAGGATCCCATCGACGTGCTGCTCTACCGGGGGACTCGGCACTCCGTGGACACGGTCCTGGTCGACGGCCGGGTCGTGGTCCGGGACGGTCGGGTGAGCACGGTGAATGCGGAGGAGATCGGGCGGCGTCTGGCCGAGGCCTCGGCGCGGCCCCGCACCGAGCAGGAGGAGGGCATGCTCCGGGGACTCGAAACGGTCCAGAAGCACGTCATCGACTACTATAGCGGCTGGCCGGACAAGGTGGAGACCGAGCCCTACTTCGCCGTCAACTCGAAGATCGACGGCCTGAAGTAGGGGGAGGGGGGCCTCATTCGAATCGGTGCAGGCCCCCCTCCTCACCGGAACCCGGGTACACCGCCGCCTCATCCGAGGAGGGCAGGTCCAGCCAGGCGTCCCAGCCGAACCCGGTCATGATCGGCTCAAGGGCGCCGTGAGCTCATCCAACCGCTCGAGGTGGGGCAGCGCCCGGACCCTTCCGTAGACCGCCTCGGATCGCTCCCTTCCCCAGACCGGATCCGCCAGCTCGTGGTACTTCTCCACCAGGTCCGCCGCGCTGTAGGGAGCCTCGAAATCCCCCTGGTTCACGTCCGTCTCTCCGGTGTGTTCGCTTCCGTCCTTCATGCGAACGGTCACCCGGGACGGACGCTTGTCCGGCATCATGGCCGTCATGGCCGGGTCCTCCACCACGGTGACCCGGTCCGCCAGGGCCTGGATGGCCGCGTCGGACACCTTGTCCCGCCGGAAGCAGGCCACGCCCGCGTGACCGTGGGCGAGAAAGGTGGCCGCGGCAAAGGGGATGGAGAACTTGGCCGCCAGCATGTTCTCCGGGCTTTGGTCACAGAGCTGGGCCGCCAGGGAGTATGTCTCCACCCGCACCTCTTCGACCTCCTCGGGCGGAATCCGTTCTCCCGGGAACCGCCCGGCGAGGGTGCCGAGCACGTCGAGGGAGGCGTGGTTGTACCGGCAGCAGGCATGGCGCTTGAAGTAGTTCCGGGCGATCTCGAACCGTCCTCCCAGCTCCTCCAGCATGGCCGAGGGCTCGAACACCTCGGAGATCACCGAGCCGTAGACCGTCCGCAGACCATCGGACTCGCCCGTGAACCCCGCCCGGTGGAGCTTCAGAGCCAGCAGGCCCATGTGATTGCTCACCCCCGAGTAGAAGTTCCTGACCGTGGCCCCCTCGAGCATGGTCCTCCGGCTGGTGGCCAGAGACAGGGAGGCGCTGATGTTGATGAGCTCCCGGATGCCCCGGGCGTCCACCCCGGCGAGGCGCCCGGCTGCCACGGCCGCGCCCACCGTTCCCCAGGTACCGTGCGGGTGCATGGTCATCCGGATCCTGGCGGCCATGCCGATGCGGGAGCCGATCTCATAGCCCGCCACCAGGGCGGCGAGATACTCCCGTCCGCTGGAGCCCAGGGTCTCGCCCAGGGCCAGCAGGGCCGGGACCACGTGGACCGCGGGATGGCCCCGCGAGAACTGGTTGCCCTCGTCCAGCTCGAGAAACGTGCCTGCGGTCCCGTTCAACAGGGCCGTCTCCAGGAGGGGCGCCTTCCGCCCGTCGACCAGGAGGGTGGCCGGCCCCTCTCCCCCCTCTCCCACGAGGTCCGCGGTCAGGTTCCGGATCTCCTCCTCCCGGCCCCCTGCGGCGATCACGGCCATGGTGTCGGCCGTGACCTCCAGCGCCCGCTCCACCACATCATATGGAAGGTCGTCAAAGGAGAGCGCTGCCGCGAAGCGGCTGACGGTTTCCAGGTAGTCCGGCGCGTTCATGATCCCCCTTTACCTCTTCGTTGCGTCCCCTCCACCCTCAGGTGATCCAGGCGCCTCCGATGACTCGGCGCCATCGACCACGCCCAGATAGACGCGACGCACGTGGTCGTTGTTCAACAGCTCCCGGCCGGTCCCGGTCAGGGCCACCCGCCCCTCCTCGAGCACGTAAGCCCGGTCGGATATGGAGAGAGCTTGGGGCGCGCTCTGCTCGACAAGGAGAATCGTCACGCCCTCCTCGGCAATGGCGGTGGCCGACCGGAAGATCTCGTCGACGACGATGGGTGCCAGACCCAGGGAGGGTTCGTCCAGGATCAGCAGCCGGGGCAGGGACATCAGTCCCCGGCCCAGGGCCAGCATCTGCTGCTCGCCGCCGGAGAGCGTCCCGGCGCCCTGATCCCGCCTTTCTCTCAGCACCGGGAACATGTCCATCACCCGCTCGAGGCTCTCCTGGCGCCTGGCCTTGGGCTTCTTGAGGAAGGACCCCATCTCCAGGTTTTCCAGGACCGACAGGGAGGGAAAGATCTTCCGTCCTTCGGGCACCATCACCAGCCCGGCCTCCACGCGCCTGTGCGCCGGCCACCGGGTGACGTCGGCGCCGTCGAACTCGATCCGGCCCCCGCCGACCGGAAGCACGCCCGCCACCCCGTTGACGGTGGTGGTCTTGCCTGCCCCGTTGGCCCCGAGAAGCGAGACGGTTTCCCCCTCAACCAGCTCCAGGGACACGCCCCAGAGGATCTGAACCGACCCGAAAAACATCTCCATGTCAGTGATGTTCAGCAGCGGCATACGCTTTCCCCAGATAGGCCTCGATCACCTTGGGATCGGAGCTGATCGCCGCGGGCGGGCCCTCGGCGATCAAGCGTCCGTAGTCGAGCACGTAGATCCGGTCGCACAGCCCCATGATCACCCGCATGGCGTGCTCGATGATCAGGACCGAGGTCCCGGCGTCCCGGATGTTCCGGACCAGACCGATCACCTCGTCTTTTTCCGTGGGGTTCAACCCGGCCATGACCTCGTCCAGGAGCAGGAGGGCCGGCCGGGTCGCCAGGGCCCGGGCCACCTCCAGTCGCTTGCGGTCGGGGGTGGTCAGGTTGCGGGCGCGCATGGCCGTCTTCGACGCCAGGCCCACGAACTCCAGAATGCGGTGGCTCTCCTTCTCGGCCACGGCCGGCCGGATGGTGTGGTTGAACCCGCCGACGGCCACGTTCTCCAGTACGCTCAGGTTCCCGAACGGCTTGACGATCTGGAAGGTTCTCGCCAGCCCCAGCTTGCAGATCTCGTGGGGCTTCCTCCCGATCAGGCCTTGGCCGCCGAACTCGATCCGGCCCCGGTCCGGAGAAAAAAAGCCGGAGACGGCGTTGAACATCGTGGTCTTGCCCGCCCCGTTGGGACCGATCAGCCCCACGATCTCACCCGGTGCAACCCGAAGGGAGACATCGCTCAAGGCCTGCAGCCCGCGAAAGGACTTGGACACCCCTTCGACAATCAGCGCTTCGGCGGCCATGTCAGGATCTCCTCTTGCGGAACCGTTCGCTGACGCTTCGGACCATGCCCATCAACCCGTCCGGGAGGAACATGATGACCGCCACGAGAATCGCCCCGTAAAACATGAGATAGGCGCCCGAGTAAGACTGAAACGCCACCCGCGTCACCTCCGACAGGGGGGTCAACACCAGCGACCCCAGCAGCGGGCCCAGGACGGTACCGGGCCCCCCGATGATCGGCCGAAGCATGATCTCTACGGAGTTGAGCACGCCGAAAGTGGTGTCCGGGTCGATGTAGAGCAGGTACTGGGCGTAGATCGTTCCCCCCACCGCGGTCATGGCGGCCGAGATCGCCATGGCGATCTGGCGGTAGCGAAAGCTGTTCACCCCCAGGGCCTCCGCCGCGTCCTGGTCCTCGCGGGCGGCCTGAAAGTAGAGGCCCATCCGGGTTCCCTCCAGCTTCCAGACCAGGTAGACGGAGCCCGCGGTCAACCACAGCAGCATGAAGTAAAAAGGCTTCTTGCTCGTGAACTGCATCAGCCCCCAGGAGTCGCCCTCCAGCGGGATCAGAACGCCCAAGGCCCCTCCGGCCCACTCCCAGCCCATGGCGATGACATAGAAGATCTCCGCAAACGCCAGCATGATCAGGGCGAAGAAAGGTCCTTTCAGCTCGTAGCGGAAGCTCAGGAACCCGACAAAGAGGCCGGTGGCCGCAGACAAGGCCATGGCGGCCGGCAGCCCGATCCAGGGCGTGAGCCCCACCTTGACGTAGAGCAGCGAGCTGGTGTAGGCCCCCATGCCGAAGAACAGAGAGTGGCCGAAGCTGAACTGCCCGGCGTATCCGGAGAGCACGTTCCATCCCTGACCCATGATGGCGAACAGGAAGATCATGATCATGGTGTGCACGACGCTCGGCCAGAACCAGGGCAGAAAATGGAGCGCCGCCATGAGGGTCAGGGCCGCGAACCAGGCCGTCCAACCCATGCTGCGGCCCAGATGGCTTTGTTTGTCCTCGCCCACGCTCACGACTTTCCTCCAAACAGGCCCGACGGTTTAAACAGAAGGATCAGCACGAATATGACAAACGAGATCAGTGACTTCATGGAGGCCGGCAGAAAAATCGCCCCCATGCTCTCGGCCATGCCGATGATCAGGCCCCCGAAAAAAGCGCCGATGAAGCTTCCCATCCCGCCCAGGACCACCACCACGAACGCGGTGATGACGAAGAGCCCTCCCACCGTCGGATAGACGGGAAAGAACGGCGCCACGGCGGCCCCGGCCACGCCGGCACAAGCCGCGCCCACCCCGAAAGAAACCACGTAGATCTTGCGGACATTGACACCGACGATCATGGCCCCGACGGGTTCCTCGCTGGCCGCCCGGATGGCCTTGCCCAGATCGGTCTTGGTGAGGAGAAGGTAGAGAGCCGCGGTCCCGAACATGGAAATGACAAAGGCCAGTACCCGGACCAGGGACAGGGAAATGTCGCCGTAGTAGAAGTTCACGCTGGCATACCCTGTCTGCAGGACCCGGTAGTCCGGGCTCCAGAGGAACAGGGCCAGGTTCTCGAGGAACAGGGACAGCCCGAGGGTCAGGAGGAGCTGGTTGTGCTCCGGGGCATCGATGATGGGGTTGATGAAAAAGCGCTGGAGAAGGGCACCCAGCACGAACAGCAGCGGGACGACCATGAAAATGGAAAGATACGGATCCACGCCTCCGAGCCGGACCGCCCAGTAGCAGGCGTACATCCCGATCATCATCAGCGAGCCGTGGGCGAAGTTGATGATCTTCATCACTCCGAAGATCATGTTCAAACCGATGGCCACCAGCGAGTAGACCCCGCCGATGAGCAGGCCGTTGATCATGGATTGCAGGATGAATGACGTGTTCATTGGCCGCGCCCGCTATCCTTCCATCGCGGGGGAACGGCGTTCGAGCCGTCCCCCCGAATCGAAGTGCAAGGTGTCCTGATTCAGCCGAGCTTGGGGACCGGGAAGATCGGTTCGGCCTGGGCGTACTTCTTGGGCCAGACCACCTTGATCTCGCCGTCGAGAATCTGCATCATGGCCGCGGACGCATTCTTGTTCTGTCCGTTTTCATCAAACACGATGGGGCCTTGAGGCAGAATGTGCTCGGTGATGTTGGTGGCGGCCAAGGCATCCCTGAGGGCCGCTCGGTCCGTGGTTCCGGCTCGCTCGAGCGCGTCCGCGATGACGTAGGGGGCCACATAGGCGAAGACGGTCGAGGCCCCCATTTCCCGGCCGTACACCTCCTTGTAGTGTGCCAGGGCCTGCTGGGTCAGCTTGCTCAAAGGATTGGCCCGGTAATTTCCATCCAGGACGTGCTCCGTGATCCCGCCCAGCTCTTCAATGAACTTGGGATGGCTGAACGCTCCGTTGCCGCATCCGACAATGCCCTGACATTGAAGTCGAACGTCGTGCATGGTCTTGTAGACGCGGACCCCGTCCCCGAAGTATCCCGTGTCCATCACAATATCCGCACCGGCCGCCTTGATCTTGGCCACCTCTGTGGTCACATCCGCGGATTTCGGGCTGTAGGGCACATCCAGGACGACCTCGAGACCGTACTCGGGCGCGAAGTCTATGACATGTCCCGAAAGCGATGTCCCGAATGCCGTGTCGTCGTGAAGGTAGGCAATGGTCTTGGCTCCGCTGTTACTGGCCTTGATGATCTCGGAGAGGTACTCGACCGTGTCCCGGGACATCTGACGGGCGTTGGGCTGCACGCGGAAGGTGTAGTCGAAACCCCGATCCGTGACCTTGTCGTCCACGGCCACAGAGACCACGAAAGGGATCTTGAACTTTTCCGCAATCTGGGTGGCAACCAATGTAACCGACGACTGGTAGCAGCCGGTCAGGGCCACCGCACCGGCCTTGTAAAGACGCTCGACCTCCCGGATGGCCACCTGGGGCTTCCCCTCGGAGTCTCCGGTCAGCACCTTGAGCTTGGCCCCTCCCATGGACTTGATGCCGCCGGCCGCGTTGATCTCCTCCACGGCCAGCTTGAGCCCGTTGGCGAGCTCCTGACCGTCAAAGGCCAGGAAGCCCGAAAGGGGGTGGATGTGGCCGATGGGGATCTCTTTGGGCTGGGCCCGCAGGATGGCCGGAAAACCCAGCCCCCCGGCCGCAGCCGCACCTCCCGCAACGGCCACCGTTTTCAAGAACTCCCTCCGCGTTTGCCCGGTCTTCTTGGTCACGTCGCTCATGGTTGCCCTCCTCTGGTTCACCTGAAAGATAAGGGTTAATCGGACAGACCTCCGGTCCTCCGGACGGTCTCGGATCGACTACCGACTCGAGGACGCGATCTTCCCGGCATGCATCCCGGCCAGTCGCCCCAGGGTCAGGGCGGCCAGAAGGCCGTTCGCCGAAAGATACCCGGAGCCCCCGTTGCCGGAAAACCCGGCCGCGGTTCCGCCTCCCGCATACAGGTTGGGAATCACCCCACCGCCCTTGTGCATCACCCGGCCGTACCCGTCCACCCTGAGGCCGCCCTGGGTGTGAAAAAGCGCTCCGGTGACCTTCACGCCGTAGAGGGGCGGAACCAGGGGCTGTCGGACGTCGGTCCTCCCCATGGCGTCCGCGGCGTCTTCCCTTGCGGCCTGCTGGAAGTCCTCGTGCGTCACGGCCAACGTGCCGGGATCGAGACTGAACGCAGCCGCGAGATCCTGGATCGTATTCCCCCGCTTGACGGCCCCCATCTCGATGCACTTCTGGAAGTCCTCGTACGGCTCCACGGCCCGGTGGATCCGCTCGTCGAACAGCTCGACCGCCACGCCCCCGGGCTGGGCCAGGACGTCCAGGGCGTGCTCGGAGTAGCCGTGGTCCTCGTTGACGAAGCGCTTGGCCAGCGTGTTCACCTGGTAACCTCCCAGGCTGATGACGGCCCACGTCAACAGGGTCCCGTGGGGATGGGCAACCGATCCGTGGGACTGATAGGAGGACATGTGCGCCAGCTCGGCCCCCAGGGCCCGACCCCAAAGGATGCCTTCGCCTGTGTTGCCTTCGTGTCCGAAGTAGTAGGCACCGGCCATTTCGGGGATGTAATCGGCCACCATCTCCTCGTTGGCCCCGAAGCCGTTCAGGGCCAAAACCGTCTTTCCGGCCCGGGCCCGGTTCAGCCCGACGCCTTCAATGTCCACCTCCGCCCCCAGGACCGCACGGTCCGACTCCCGAACGATCAGCCGCTTGGCCGGGGCACCGTACGCGATGTCGATCCGGTCGTACCGGGCGGCCGCTGCAAGCAGGTCGTTGACCAGGAAGGTGCCCTTGGTGTTCCCCGGGGCGTGGATGCGGTGGCGGGAGTGTCCGGGGTAGAGGAAGTCCGTCACCAGGTGAAGTTGAATGCCCAGGTCGTCCGTCAGCCAGTCCACCATGCGGCCGGACGCCTCTGCCACCCGCCGGGTCAGCTCCGGATCGCTCTCGTGATGGTTCTTGGCGAGAATGTCCTCGGCCATCCTCTCCGGGGAGTCCTCCACGCCCGTCTCCTGCTGGAGCCGGGTGCCCGCCGCCGGGATCATGCCCTGGCTCAGCGAGGTGTTCCCGCCGGCCCGCTCTTCCTTTTCCACCACGAGCACGCCCGCGCCTGCCTGTGCTGCGGAGAGGGCCGCGGTCAGGCCACAGCCTCCGCACCCGACGACCAGCACGTCCACCTCGACGTCCCAGTCCAGCTCTCCGGGCTCGGAAACCGTCACCAGCAGATCGTCCGCTTCCATATTCAGCCCCTCCATCCGTTCATGAGGCGTTTGATTCGTCGCCCACCGGGATCTCCTCGCTCTCGCAGACCAGGTAGAACCGGAAGGCGGTCTTTCCCTCGGGACTCCTATCCGGGGCCACGGGATGTTGACGCCGCCACTCCCGGGCCCGCTCGAAGGCTTCCCAGCTGTCATAGTGCAGCTCGGCGATCCGGTAGAAGCACTGGCCTTCACGCACCACGTCCTTGACCGTGTTCAGGACGACCCGCCTCAGTCCCGGGATTTGCTCGAGATCGGGCAGGTGCACCTCCCTCAGCCATCGGTCGTACTCCTCTTCAGTGAGGTGGGGCTCGATGTCGTAGCCCAGAATGGCCTTGATCATGAAGATCTCCCTGTGGACGGCGTGTTGCCGCCTGGGTTTTCAGGCATGGGTGCCTGGGCCCTGGGAGTCATCCTGCGACCTCCAGCGGCTCCATGAAGACCGCCAGCTCGTGCCGGTCGAGCTCGCCGATGGTCCGAGCGAGTATCCTGGCCTCTTCCGGCGACAGCGCCAGCTCGGCGTTCTTCTGAAACTTGGATTGAATCTCATCCCAGGAGGCCGGGTTCTCCGGCTCGCCCTTGGCCAAATCGACCTCTGCGGAAAACGTCTCACCGGCCGCGTTGATCGTGACCGTGGCCCCCCGTTTTCCCGGGTAAAGCCTCTCCCAGCGATCCGAAGGGACCAGCCGCACTTTTTCAGCCAGGGCGATCATACCCGGCTCGGCCACCACCTCCTCGGTGTAACGCTCCGCGGCGGCGTCCCGGAACCGGAGCCCCAGCGCCAGGGTGAAGGGAATGGAAAAGCGCGCGGCCGAGGCCGTTCCGGGCGCCTGGATCCCGGCCAGCCGGATGGCGGCCGGGTAGGTCTCCACCGCGATCTCATCAATGGATTCGAGATCCCCCTCGGCCGGCCATGCCTCGAGCAGGGCGTCCAGCGCCGCATGTGCGTGGCGGCAGGCCGCGTAGAGCTTGAGGTAGGTATTGTCGATCTCGAAGACCGCACCCAATCCCTTCACGGCGTCTTCGGTATCGACCTTGTCGGTGAAGGCCTGAAAGAACCCGTCTTCGCCTTCGAAGATCCTGGAAGGCCCCTTGGCGCTTCGCCCGGCCAGCGCAGCTGCGTAGAGTCCGGACTGGGCCGCTTTGGCCGGATTGAGGGGCTTGACCCGGGCGCCTTCCACGTCGTGATTCACCTGCAGGATACCCGAGGCCTGGAGGCCGGCCAGCCCGAGGGCGCCGGCCGTCTCCTCGCAGTCGAGCCCCATGATCCGGGCCGCGGCGGCCGCCGCGCCGAAGACGCCGGTGATGCCCGTGGCGTGAAACCCCCGGTTGAGGCTGGACGGATTGATGGCCCGGCCGATGCGGATCATCACCTCGTACCCGGCGACAATCCCGGCGAGGAGATCCGGGGTGGATGCGCCGGCGGCTTGGGCGGAGGCCATGGCCGCCGGAATGACGACCACCCCCGGGTGCAGGGCGGCGTAGCGGTGCCCGTCGTCCATGTCGAGGGCGTGGGCGCAAACCGCGTTGGCCAGGGCGGCGTTCGTCGCAGGCAGCCGCTCCGGTGCGCCGATGGCCGTGGCCTCGGGCTTTCCACCCTGCTCGGCCAGGTAACCCACGAAGATCTTGGGAAAGCGCATGAGCTCGTACCCGGCCAGGGCCACACCGACCAGGTCCAGCACCAGCTTCTTGGTCTGGACCCGGGTCGCCTCGGGAAGCCCATCGTACTCCAGGCCCGAGACAAAGTCGGCATACACCCCGGACAAGGTCATGAAGCGCCTCCTGCCCCGCCGGCCTCGTCCTTGGCCGCAACGGCATCGGCCAGGGCCAGCAGGGCGCGGGCCCGCTTCGCCGAGCTGAAGTCGATCATCTTGCCGCCGAGCGAGGTGGCACCCAGGCCCTTGGCCTGCGCCTCGTCGAAGGCCTCCACCACCCGGCGGGCGAACTCGAGCTCGTCCGCGGCCGGGCTGAAGGCCCGGTTGATCGGACCCACGTGGCGGGGATGGGTGGCCTGCTTTCCGGAGAACCCCAGCAGCCTCACGGTTTCCGACTCCCGTGAAAGGCCTTTCAGGTCGATGACCAGGCCGAAGTAAGGGGAGTCCACGGCGGCCACGCCGGCGGCCCGCGCAGCCACGGCGATGGAAGATCGGGCGTGGAGCACCATGGGAAAGTACTCCTCCGGCGTCAACTTGGTCACCCCCATGCCGGCCCCCATCTCCCGGGAGAAGTCTCCGGCGCCGAAGGCCACCGCCCGCAGCCGGGGGGAAGCCGCCACGATCTCCTGCACGCGCACCACGGCGCCCGGGGTCTCCAGCAGCGCCGCCAGGGACACGGATCCCGGCTCGATCCCGCGTTCCCCCTCGAGACGCTGGATCACTCCCTCCACGTGGGCCAGGTCCCCGGCCGAGTCGGTCTTGGCCAGCATGACACCGTCCAGGTGAGAGGTGACGACGTACTCCAGGTCGGTCTCCGTCAAGCCGGTCTCCAAGGCGTTCACCCGGACCCAGGCCTCGAGCCCGGCCTGCTCGAGCAGGGGAAGCGCATCCCGGGCGAACACGCGCCCCGTCTCCTTCTCCGCGATGGGACAGGCGTCCTCCAGGTCCAGGATCACGGCATCCGCCCCTTCGCTCAGGGCGTTGTTGATCATCCGCCAGCTGTTGGCCGGAACGTACAGCATCGAACGCAGGATGTCCGGCATGTTACACCTCCCCTCCGGCCGCTCGGCCGAATATCTCCTGAAGCTTGCCGCCCAGGTCGTCCGGGCGATCGACCACGTGGGCGCCCACGCTCTTGAGCGCCTCGATCTTGCCTTCGGCCGAACCTTTGCCGCCCTCGACAATGGCGCTGGCATGGGAGAACCGGAGACCGTGGGGCATCCCCTTCCCGGCGATGTACGCGATCAGGGGCTTGGTGTAGGCCCCTTCCCGGATGATCTCGGTGGCCTCCTCCTCCATGACCGTGCCGATCTCTCCGAAGTAGACCACGCCGTCGGTCTCCTCGTCCTTCTCGAACAGGGGGAGGACCTCGGCGAGCGTCAACCCCAGCACCGGCTCCGAGCCCAGATGCACCGCGGTGGAGATCCCGAACCCGGCCTGACACACCACCCAGGAAAGGGTGGTGGTCTGCCCGCCGCTGCGCGAGACCACACCGAGGCGGCCCGGCTTGAAGGCGATCTGCGGCAGGTCCGACGACCCGACGAAGCCCCCGAGGCCTCCCAGGCTGGCGCGACCCGGCGTGACCAGCCCCGCGGAACCCGGGCCCAGAAGCTGGATCCCCTTCTTCCGGGCGTGTGCGATGATCTCCAGGGCGTCGTGCAGGGGCACACGCTCGACCCGCATCAGGACGGTGGAGATGCCGGCGTCAAAGGCCTCGATGACCGCCCCCTTGGCTTGAGGGCCCGGCACCACGGTCACGGCCGCGTCCACCGGACCCACATCGTCCAGCGCCTCGGCGACCGTGTTGTACACCGGCACGCCCCAGACACTCTGGCCGCCTCGACCCGGGGTCACCCCGGCGACCACGTGGGAGCCGACTTCCATCATCCGCCGGGCCACCCCCTGACCGAACCGACCGGTGATGCCCTGGATGAGCATTTTCGTGTTTTCGTCGCAAAGTATGGCCATGAGGGACGTCTCCGTTTCAGTCCATGTGAACGGTGATCTGTATGCAGCCCGGTCCGTGAACGCTGCAGTTGTACTCGCAGGACAGGCACTCGTTGTCCAGACGCTTGATCTCTTCGGGATCGGTCACGGCCAAGACCGGACGGTTGTTTTCGATCTTCAAGATGTTCCGGCCCATGAGGCGGCAGGACTTGACGCAGGCGAAGCCGCAGGCCGGCTCGGAGATGTCCTGGCTTGCAGGCAGACACCGGCTGTAGTCAATGGCGATGGTGCACTTTCGACTGTCGAAGACCAACTGTTCGCTGGCGGACATATCACTTCTCCCGGCCGGTCTCGGCCATGTATTCCTTGACCAGGGCTTCCACCCGATCGGCTAGGACATCGGTCTGGTAGATGTACTCCCGCCCGTACATCTCGTATCGAAGCGGGAGGCCTTCGAAGCCCCGCTGGATGATCTCGAACGACTCCTTTTCCTTGTTCCCGGCCAGGAGCATCACCACAGGAAAGCCCGGCCGCTGGACGGCCTCCTCGCGAAAGGCCTTGACCAGGGCGTGTGCATGGTGCCACATCTCCTGGTTCGCCAGGACCGCGCCCATCAGGACGTAGCCGTCTACGGGCATGGACAGGATGCACTTGATGACGCTGTAGACCTTCGAGGCCGGAGGGTCGCCGGAGGTGTCGGCATAGTTGGCGATCTTGAGCCCCCGGGCCACAAACGCGGTCGCGCCGAGCATGGCCCCCCCGCCCCCGACGCCATGGAAGCCGATCCAGCCCCTGCCCTCGATCTCGGGCGTCATCTGGGAGAAGTAGCCCGTCCCCCGGTAGTCGCCTTCCTCAATCTGCCAGGCCTTGATCTCGAGTGCCGTGGGAGGGCGCTCCATGTCTCGGGGCACGGTGATCCCGAGCTCCGGGTGGCGGAAAGCGGAGTTGTCGTCAATGGCGAAGTGGCAGTCCGCGGCCAAAACCCGCCCGTCTTTGGTCGCGATGACCGGGTTCACCTCGAGGCTCCGGGCATCGTTCTCCACGAACGCCCGGTAGATCGCAGCGGCAACCCGGGCGGTTTCCTCGATCACGGCCTCGGAAGGCGGACCGCCGTCGAAGGCCACGCTCCGAATCATCTCCTCGGCCGCCTCCGCCGAGACGCCTTCCAGGTAATCCACCTCCAGGCGGGCGATGCGCTCCGGATTCCGCGCGGAAACCTCCTCCACCGAGGATCCGCCCTCCGAGGAAAACAGCAGGATCGGACCCTTGACGTGATAGGAGTTGGAGACCACCACCCCCACAAAAAACTCCCGGTCGACATCGAGCTGCTCCTCCACCAGGACCCGGCTCACCTCGAGACCCTTGATCCGGGCGCCCAGCATCTCCCCGGCCGCCCGACCGGCCTCCTCGGGTGTGTCCACGAAACGGATCCCTCCGGCGGCGTACCGCCCCGTGGCCCAGACCTGGGCCTTGACCAGCACCGGCTTGCCGATCTCCCGGGCGATGGACTCGGCTTCTCCAGCCTCCTCCGCCGCCTTGCCTGCCGGTGTGTCGACACCGGACCGGTTCAATATCTCTTTCCCCAGATACTCGTATATGCGGGCCATACTCGCGCTCCTACTGCAATGGTTTGTCCGAGATCAGCAACGCCGTCAGACCGCCCACGTCGCCCAGGTCTTCCAGCTCGAACACCTGATTGATCAGGCGGTCCAGCCGGTCGTCTGAAAGATGGACTCCCGCCACGTCCCGGAACTTGCTCACGAGCTCTCCGTCGGTCATGGGGTTCTTGGCGTGGCCTCGGGGATAGTCGACAAACGCGGTAAGCGTGCGCCCGTCCTTCAGCGTGATGGTGGACTCTCCGGCCGGCCGCAGCTTGTCCAGGGAAGGGTCCCCGACCAGCTCGACCTTGTCGATGAGCTCGAGAGCCCGGACGTCGGTGTACTTCTCCGGCCGGAACTGGTTCGGGCCGATCTGCCGCTCGAGGATGGCGATGGCCGTGAGCCAGTACGAGGAGTGATCGGCCGTCTCCTTGTTCCTCGGATACTTCTTCACGGGATCCCCGGTGTGCTCTGCGCAGCGCTTCGATGTCCGGATGCGCACCGCGGCCACGTCCTCGGGCCGGATGTCGTGCTCGCGTGCCAGGTTCAGGGTGGCGGTCAGGTGCCCGTGAGAGGAGAAGTCCGCGATGATCGTCTTGACGCAGGTGTCCATGATGGACCACCTGCCGCGAGCCTTCCGGAGGGGCTCCGTGTCGTACTCCCCCCGCATCATCACCTCGATCAGGCCGTCATGACCGTCGATCATGCCCTTGGGCCCGGTGAACCCCTTCCCGGCCAGGAGCGCGGCCTGCAAGCCGGCCTGGGCCATGGTGGGAAACCGGATGTTCTTGGTCATGGTGTACTCTTCGGCCGGCGTGTCCAGGATACCGAAAACCGCATGGCAGCTCCCCGCAATGCCCACGGCGTTGACCATCTGCTCGGGCGTGAGCCCCAGGAGGTGACCCGCCACGAGCGGCACCACATACGCGCCGCGCGTATCTCCGTTCCAACCCTGCTTTTCGATCCCGGCCCCCACCACGCCTTCCAGCCAGGCCAGGGACAGGTCATAGCCCAGGTTGACGGCGCTCAATACCCGGCGCCCGTCCATGCGCTCTCGTTCGGCCAAGGCGAGAATGCCCGGGATCACCTCGCTGGGGTGGTATCCCGAGCGGTAGATGTCGCCTTGAATGATGAAGGCGGTGTCGTTGTAGTCCAGGTAGCGCACCATGGCGCCGTTCACCAGGGTCGCCAGCAGGGCCGAGGTCCTGGCCCCGCTGCCGCACACGGTGCTCTCCCCGGGATGACCTGCCTCTTCGGCGAATGCACGCAGGACGCGACTGCACTCGCTGGGGTACCCACCGAGCGCACATCCCAGCGTATCCAGAATCAGCCGCTTGGTCTGATGAACGACCTCCGCAGGCAGCTCCTCGTAGCTCAACTGAGCGGCATACTCCGCCAGCTCCTGCGCAATGCCCATTTTCCTCACTCTCCTATGCCTGGACCGGTGGCGATGCCCTTCGTGGACCACCCCATGACTTCATCGGTTCGTTCCCGCTTGAGCCGCACGGTGTAGAAGTACTTGTCCGCGCGATACAGGATGGAGACATGCTCCACCGGCTTTCCGTGGGTGTCGAAGACGGTCCGCTCGACCTTCAGCAGGGGGGAGCCGACCCGGACCTCGAGCAGCGCCGCGACATCCGCACCGGCGATGGTGGCCTCAATGGACTGGAGCGCTTCGTCGGCCTTGATGCCCAGCTTTTCCTCCAGGACCAGCAGCAGCGGCTTTTCGCTCAGATCGTCCGGGCTGAGCCGCTGCCCGATCTCCTCAGGCAGATAGTTCACCACCAACGAAAAAGGAGCGCCTTCGATGAACCGGGTCTTGTCGATCCGGACCACCTGACGCCCTTCCTCCAGGTCGAGCTTTCCGGCCACGTACTCCGGGGGGGAGACGATCTGAAAACCACGGACCCGGACGCTGGTAGAGACGCCCAGGGCGATCAGATCCTCCATGGCGCCGGAGAACCGGGTGGGCTCGACCCGGGTGAGCCGATCGTGGACAAAGGTTCCACGGCCGCGCTGGCGGAGAATCAACCCTTCCCCTTCGAGCACGGAGAAGGCGCGGCGAACCGTAATCCGGCTGACGTCGTACTCCCGGCCCAACGCCTCCTCCCCGGGCAGAGGCGTCCCGGGCGGAAGCTCGCCGGACAGAATCCCTTCCCTCAGGATCGTAGCAATCTGGTAATACAGCGGAATCGCCTTGTCCCGAATCATGGTCGCCACACTCAACGCGTTTTCCCCCGTCCCTTCAAGTCGCGAGGCAAGCAGCCTCTCAAGGACCTCAATCAGGAGACGGGCCGGGACTGATATCGTCCCCAACCGGGCTCTCCCACCACCTTCCCGCCTTCGAACACCACGCGTCCGCGGACGACCGTGGTCTCCGGCCAGCCTTTCAGCTTCATGCCCTCGAAAGGCGTGTAGTCCTGCGCCGAGTGGAGCGCAGCGGTGGTGACCTCCTTCTCGGCGTCGATGTCAACGATCACCAGGTCGGCATCCGCCCCCACGGCGAGGGTCCCCTTCTTGGGGAAGAGACGGTGCCGCACGGACGGGTTGTAGGACGAGAGCTCGGCCACCCGGCTCAGCGGCAGGCCCCGGCGATGGTACCCCTCGCTGATGAGGACCGGGAACATCAGGCTCGTCCCGCCGAACCCCGGCATGACCGTCCACAGGTCACCCTTTCGCAGCTCGCTGGGATGACAGGCATGATCGGACACGACCGTGTCGATCTGCCCTGCGAGGACCGACTGCCACAGGAAATCCACGTGCGTCTGATCCCGGACCGGTGGGTTCACCTTTCCCAGACGGCCGTAGTCGTTGTCGTTGCTCATGGCCAGGTGGTGCAGGGTCGCTTCCAGGAGGAAGCGGGTGTTCGGATACTCCGTGCTCACGCCCACGGCCGCCTCGACCGCGTCCCGGCTGCTCAAGTGGAGCAGATTGACCGGGCAGTTCGTGCGATCGGCCAGGAAAGCGACCTCCTTGATGGCCAGGGCCTCCTGCCAGGGCGGCCGACCGTTCGAGTAGTCCTTCATGGTGTTGCCGGTGGGATTCTGCTTGGCTTCTTCCACCGTGGCGACGATCACCTCCGGGTTCTCGCAGTGGATGGACATGCTCAAGGGAGCGCCCTCCATGGTCTGGTTGACCCGGGCGACCTCCTTCATGAAGCGATACAGAAACCCGAAATCCAGAGTATCCCGACTCAGCATCAGGTAGCCGCTGGCCGGCTCGGCCCCGGACAGATCCAGGCTCTTGTAGAACATGTAGTACTTGAAGGTGGAAACCCCGCCTTCCTTGGCCAGCCACTCCACCTCGCTGATCTGCTCGGAGGACATGCAGGCAATGTGGTAGGCGAAGTCCACCCGGTAGGAGGCCTCGGAGCGGGACATCAGCTCGGGGAAGATCTCCTTGAACGCCCCGGTCTTGTTGAGGTAGTTCTTTCCGGTCCGGAAATACGAGGCAATGGTCGTGACCCCGCCGGCCGCACACGCCGCCGATTCGCTGGCCGCATCCTCCTCAAGCGGGCGGTAAATGCCGATGTGGGCGTGCGTGTCCACGGCCCCGGGGAACACATGCTTCCCCGAAGCATCAAGCACTTTTTCCGCGGCCTCTGCAGCAATGTCCTCGGAAATCACGGCAATCTTTTCATTCTTGACCCCCAGATCGGCACGCACCACGCCGCCACCCGGGATGACCAAGCTTCCGTTTTTGACCACCAGATCATAAGTCGCCATAACCCACCTCCATGGAATGTTGTATTGAAGTTATTACAATCAACCATAAACTGTCAAGGAAATTCAGGCCCCAAGCCCTTGGGCCTTTCCATCGGCTTCAGGTTTTACCTCTCAGGCTTGTCCCGCCGGGTTCCGGTGGACAAAAAGGAATGATGAACCCGCAAAGGAAGAAACGTTTGAAAAAATACGCGATGATCCCCGACCCGATGGGATAGAACCATTGACGGGCCGATCGGTCGTGTTTATAATGTCTTCATAAGTCGCTCGTTCCTGAAATACCTACCCTATGGGGGCGTAACGGGTTCGACGGGGATAGTGAAGTTCAGGTTGCA
>CAYUBQ010000075.1:0-1616 GCA_964443135.1 uncultured Desulfobacterales bacterium
CCGTCCGTTGCGTTCGTGATGTCGGCCGGGTCGATGGAGAGGTCCCGGTGCTCGCCCTGGAAGAGGATGTGAAAAACGTTTCCGTGCTTTTCCACGGCCACGTTGCGGGTGTGGGGGAGGTCGGGGTTGTCGTTGTTCGGGTCCACGACCGCGCCGAGGGCGGCCAGGACGTTCGCCTCCACGGTCTCGTCGTCCCCGGCGAGGTCGGCTGCCGCGTCGATGACGGCCTCCCTGGGGTTGCCGGCGTCGTCCAGGAGCCCGGGAAACGCGATGGTGATGGTGCCGGTGGCGGCCCCCTCCACCCGGAGGGTCTGGACCGTGTTGAGACCGGGAGTGAGGGTGCCGTCCCGCAGCGTGCCCGCCTCCACCAGGGTCGAGACATCGCCTGTGGCCGTCAGGCCGCCTGCGTCGCCCACCTCGAGCTGCGGCAAATCCACCCCGCCCAGCTCACCCGTGAACCGGACGGTGTATGTGATGGTGTGCCCGTCGTCGGCCCGATCCACGAAGATCTCCTCGGAATCCGTGTACCCGTAGAGCGCACCGAGACGCGCCTGCACCTCTTCGGCGCTCAGGTCGTAGGCCAGGGTGAGCGTGGCCGAGCCCGGGCCCCGCGTCACGTAGGTGGAATCCACGAGCCCGGCGTCCGTGCCGAACCCCGCGGTTCGAAGCTGGAAGGTCCCGCCCGTGGCCCGCACGCTCACGGTCTGGATCTCCGCGGCCGAAGGCATGCCCAGCCCGGTCAGGGTGCTCCACGTGAGCGCGCCCTCGTTGTCGTGAGCGTCCCCGGTGTCGTCCACCAGGAGCCGGTCCGTGGTGACCAGGGCTTCGCCGTAAAGCGGTCCGCCCGCCGCAACCGCCTCGCCCAGGATCCCCAGCTCCGCTGCAGCGGCGGAGCCGTTGAGGGCCGTCACCGTGAGCGCCTGGGTGTCGCTTCCCGTGGTGTCGGCCAGGTCGATACCGTTCCCCCCGACATTGATCGCGGCCGTGATGCCGGTGACCGCGTTGAAGGCGGTGAGCACGTCCCCCACGGTCACGGCCCCGCCCAGGTCCACGTCCGCGCTGGAGCCGTCCTGCAGGGTGATCTGGAGATCGTCCACCCCGGAGGCCGTGACCGAGACCCCGATGTCCTTGAGGGTGGTGTTCTCCGTGATGGGATCGGGGTTGGTGCCCGTGTCCACGGTGAGGAGCCCCTCGATCTGGTCCAAACGCTGCGCCCTGCTCGACACGGTGACCGTGTCCACGCCCGCCCCGGTCTCCACGGTGGTGTGGCCCGAGATCATGCGGACGTCCACCGTGTCCGCGCCCCGGCCCGTGTCCAAGCGGGTGACGCCCTGGTGGGTGGACTCGATGGTGAACGTGTCCATGCCGTAGCCCAGCATGATGTCCAGGACCTCCAGGTTGGCGTACTGAATCCCGCCGGGCAGGTCCACCCCACCTATGGTGGTGTCGGGACCCATGCCCAGGCCGTAGAGCCGGTCCGCAGTCAGAACGCCCGTGTCGTCGGCCGGGCTGTTCTGGTGGTACACGTTCAGGGCGTCCACCTGGTCCGCCTCGTCCACCCGCACGTTGGGGTTCACGGGCCGGTAGAAGTAGTCGCTGCCCTGCAGATCGGCCGG
>CAYUBQ010000075.1:1716-7968 GCA_964443135.1 uncultured Desulfobacterales bacterium
GCACGTTGGGGTTCACGGGCCGGTAGAAGTAGTCGCTGCCCTGCAGATCGGCCGGATCGATCCCGGCGTCAGCCCAGGACGTGGCGAAGGTGACCGTGGCGTCGGAAACGCTTTCCACCTCCAGTACGGTGCCCGCGGCAGGCCCGTTCAGGATGGTGAACTCGTAGAGGTAGTCGTTCATGCGCGGGTCGAAGCCGGGCTGGTCGGGACCGGCCTCGGATACGTGGGTGGCGCCCGAGTCCGTGAGGGTGGCATTTTCGCCCACATCCGCAGCGCTGTCGATATCGCCGTCGGGCACGTACCAGTTGGTCTCGCCCGGCAGGGTGAACGGGTCGTTCAGGAACACCTCCTCGCTGACCCGGACGCCGCCCTCGATGGTGAGCGGGCCCCGGATGGCGTTCACCCGCCCCTCCATGGCCGGGAAGGCGATGGCGTCGCTGCCGTCGATCACGTCGTCAGCGGCGGCGTACACATACACGGTCTGGGGCACGTCCCAGTTGCCCGGGGTGAAGACCACCTGCGGGGTGATCACGGCGTGTCCCGGGCTGTCGGGCGCAATGGAGACGTCCAGGGAGAACTCGCCGGCGTCCGTCCGCTCCACCGACAGGTCCCACCCGTCGTAGGAGGCGTCGTAGTGCTCGTGGGCCTTGATCTGGTCCACGAGATTTTGCACCGCATCCCCGGGCCCGTCCCCGTACTGGATCGTGTAGGAAAAGGCCGCGGTCCCGTCCAGGGTGACCGTCCAGACCTCGTTCTGGGAAGCCACGCCGGAGAAGGCGATCTCGGCGGTCTTCCACTTCGTGGCGTCCAACGTTCCTTCATCGCCCGTGACCTCGTAAGCCGCCTGCGTGTCCGGAGCGATGGATGCAGCCGCGATGAACCGGGCGTCGGACTCGACCGTCAGGGTGGAGCCGACCCGGTTCACGGTGTAGTCGGTCCCGATCGCCTGGAGCAGGCCTTCGGCCACGGCCTTGAGGGTGACCAGGTCCCCGGTGAATCCGGTGACGGCGTCTCCCACGGTGTGGGTGTAAGCAGTATCGTCCAGGGTAAGCGTCCAGGTCTCGCCCGAAACCGCATCCCCGGCCAGCTCGACCACGGCCCGTTTCGTGGCCACGTCCACCTGCACGGCCCGGTTCTCGCCGTTGTTGGCCTCGTCGTCGAACGCGAGGTCCGCGTTGTACGTTCGCGTGGCCTCGGGCACCACGTCCACGATCACATCGGAGTCCGGCGCCTTGGTCAGGACGATCTCGTAGGAGTCGGCGTCCGGCACGTAGCCCGTGAACTCAGACTGCATGCCGTAGCCGATCTCGTAGGCCCTGCCCTCGAGGCTCTCCGCGAGGGTCAGTCCGGTTGCGGGCGTCCAGGCGCTGTCGAAGGAGTACTCGTTGGTCTGCGGGTCGTAGTCCGAGATGACGCGCGACTGCCCCTTGCCGGGGCCCTCGGTGATGGTGACCTGCTTTCCCACCAGGGCGATGGCGTTCTCGTTCTCCGCATGACGCTGGAGCGAGACGTTCAGCCGGTAGGAATCACCCCCCGGGACCTCGCCCAGGAAGTGGTCGCTGAAGTAGCCGTTGCTGTCGTCATCGTAGTCGCGGTAGTAGTCCACGACCACCTTGTAGGTGCCCTCCTCGTCGAAGTCCACCTGGAGGAACGGGTCGAAGCCGGACGCGCTGCCCTTGTCCACAATGGGGGAGTAGACGCATCCTTCCGCAGCCACGTCCAGGGTGGTCACCGGGATGTCGGATCCGCTCTCGTCCACCCGGAACACCTGCAGGGCCGGGGTCTGAAGGTAGTTGTAGTACTCCGCCCGGTACTGCGTTTCCGGTCCGGTAAAGGTCCACACCTCGTAGGGGACCATCACCTTGGAGCTGCCCCGGGTGTGGGTGGCGTCATCGATGTCGAAGATACCGGTGACCACTCCGGACCCGCGCTGCACGCCCGCCGTAAAGGTCTCGTCCCAGTCCAGGGAGCTGGAAGAACCGTTGTAGGTATCATCGGTGAGATCCTGAATCCTCAGGGTGGCGGTGTTGGTCGGGTTTTCGACCGAGAACTTGATATTGTCCCCGACCGCCGCAGCCAGCTCCTGGGCGACCCGCTCCAGGCCCCAGACGTCCCCGGTCCTGGAAGGATCGGGCTGGGGAACCACAACGCTGTAGGTGGTGCCGTTGATGGTGACGGACCAAGTCTCCCCCGGGACCGGGTTGCCCGTGAGCGTGAGGTCCACCTTGCGGTAGTGGGTCCGCTCGTCGTCCGTCAGGTCGAGCTCGGCGGACGCGTCGTCCCGTAGGTGCCGGACCTCGTCCACGGGCACGGGATCTCCGCTGTCCAGGGAGACGCGGATGACGGAGGTACCGCCGGTGCTCACATCGGTAGCGGTGTAGCCTGCACCCTCCATGGAGGCGATCAGGCCGTTGCTCGCGTCCCCGATGGCCGTGCCCGCCGGCCCGGTCGCCTCGAAGACCGTGCCGTCCAGGGTCACGTACCAGGTGTCGTTGTCCGTATCGTTGGCCGGATCGTCCCCCGCGGCCGGCACCGTCAGCTCGATGTCCTGGAACCAGTCGGCGTCCACGGTGCCGCGGATCACGGAGTCGGCCTCCAGGGCGGCCGGGGTGACGCTCACGCCGTCGATCTTCACGCCGTCGGCGTGGGTCAGGGTGAGAACGGAGCCGCTCGCCGTGGCCGAGATCGAACCTCCCGCGTCGTTCACGGCATCCGCCAGACCCTCCGCCACATCCGCCAGATCCACGACGGCATCGCCGTCGCCGCTCCGGTCGGCCGCCTTGAACTCGTAGGTCTCCTGGCTCCCCATCCAAGGCGTCACGGTCAGGGTCCAGGTCTCGTCCTCGCTCACCTGGGTAGCGGACAGCTGGACGTCGGCCTCGCTGTAATGGCTCACCGTGGAGCCGGCCTCGTCCACCGAAAGCGCTCCGTTCACGGTCGGCGGCTGGACGTCGTAGGCCACGTCGAACGCACCGCTCGCTTTCTCGATCTCCAGCATCGTGCCGGTGGCGGTGACGGTAAAGCCGCTCCCGACCTCATCCGCAAAGTAGGTGGCCAGGTCCTCCAGATTGAGAATGGGATTGCTGTCGTATTTGGTGACGCCGATGGTGGCCGTGTAGTCCGTGCCGTCCAGGGTGAGGGTCCAGACCTCGTCCACGGCTGCGGTACCACGCAGGTCCAGCCGGGCCGCGCCCAGCGACCTGGAGGCGATTGAGGCGGTGCCGCTTCCTCCCACGGTGAAGTCGTAGGTGAAGGCCGCATCGTCCGTGCGTGTGACCGAGAGGAGGTAAGGAGAGCCACCGTAAGTGACCGTGAATCCTGCGTCCGAGATGTCCGTAGCCGCCTCAAACGCCTCTCCTACATCATCCACGGTGTCCAGGACTCCGCCGCTTTCCACCACCGTATCGTAGGTGTAGTCCACGCCGTCGAGCGTGAGGGTCCATGTCTCGCCCGCAACCAGGACCTCCGCCTCGGACAGGTCGTAGTCCACGCCCAGGGCCTGCTGCGTGATGCCCTCCGCGGTCAATGCAGCGCTTCCGCCCACGGTGAACCCGGCACTGAAATCAGCATCGGATCGCTCAACGGTCAGGACCTGGTACACGGCATCGTACGTGAGCATGAACGCGTCGGGAATGGTCTCGCTGAGCGCGGTATCGTCCTCGAACGCCCGGCCCACGTCGTCCACGGTGTCCAGGGTGCCGTCGTCCTCCGTCGTGTACGTGTAGTCCATCCCGTCGAGGGTGAGGGTCCACGTCTCGCCCGCCGCATCCACCCTCGTGCCGGACAGGTCGTAGTCGATGCTGCGGGTGGCGGCGGCCTGGGTCAATGCCGTGCTGCCGCCCACGGTGAACTCGTAGGTGAAGGCCGCATCGTCCGAGCGCGACACACTCAGAAGATCCGTGTCATACATGACTGTGAATCCCGCGTCGGAGATATCCGTATCGACTTCAAACGCCGCGCCCACATCGTCCACGGTGTCCAGGGTGCCGTCGTCCTCCGTCGTATACGTGTACTCCACCCCGTCGAGCGTGAGCGTCCACGTCTCGCCCGCCGCATCCACACTCGCGCCGGAAAGATTCCAGTCCACGCTGGTTGCGCCTGCGGTCACGGCGCCCTGGACGGCCGCCTGCTCCACAACGTGGACCTCCACGCCGATCCCGCTCGCCCCGCCCACGGTCAGCGTCCCGCTGCTGTAGCTCGGGCTGTAGTCCCCCGAGATCCGGTTCACAAAGGCCTCGCCCACGTCGTCCAGGTCCACGCCGTCGCTGTCCAGGTCCTCGACTTGTACGGAGTACGCCTCCGTGACAGGGGACCCGGCATCATTACGCGTCAACGTGAGAGACCAGGTCTCCCCGGCGTGCGGCGTGCCCGTGAGGTCGATCGCAGCCGAGGTGTACCGGCCGGCCGTGCCGCTGGTGGTCTGGGACCCGTCCGAGAAGGCCTGCTCGAGCTCCACCTGGACCGAGAATCCCTTGTTGTTATCGTTCGTGATGACGAGGCGGTTGTTCTCCACCGAGAACGCGTAGTCCGCCGCCCCCGTGCCCGAGTCGGCCAGTCCGGTCTCCACCGCCGCAGGGGTGTCGTCGTTCAGGCCGGTGGTGTACGTGCGCTCCTGGACCGTGCCGTCCTCGTCCGTGAGGGTGAGGGTCCACACCTGGTTGTGGTGGACGGTCCCGGTGAGATCGAGCCGGGCCTCCTGCCAGTGGACGTTCACGAACCGGGTGCGGGTGTCCCCCGAATCCGAGGAGGACTGGACCGGCGTGCCGATGATCTCGGCCGCGCCCGTGATGGGCGATTCGCCGTCGGCCGGGGTGGCCCGCTCGACGGAGAACCGGACGGTAAAGGATTCGGCGGTGCTGGAGATGGCTATCCCGCTGTCGCTGCCTCCGGTTGAGAAGCTTCCGGATTCGTCAAGGAGTCCTCTCAGAACGCCGGCGACATCATCCAAACTCTTTCCGCTCTCGACGGTATACGATTTGGAGATTTCTCCACTGCCGTCGTTCAGAACGACCGTCCAGACCTCTCCCTCCACCGGCGTGCCGGAGAGGGCGATCTCCGCATCCTGGAACGAAATAGCGTCTTCGTCCTCGTCCTTCGCCTCGGTCCAGCGGACGACCGAGCCCGCGGATTT
The DNA here is from genome assembly GCA_964443135.1 of uncultured Desulfobacterales bacterium. Lineage (GTDB taxonomy): Bacteria > Desulfobacterota > DSM-4660 > Desulfatiglandales > HGW-15 > JAIPEI01. Next base: position 6,848 of record CAYUBQ010000075.1, read on the forward strand.
CACGTCCTGGGTCACCGAATCGATCCGGAAGCCGTTCTCGTTCAGGACCTTGAGGGTGTTCGCATTGGGATCCTTGGCCACGACGTTGCCGTCGTGGGTGAGGTCCGCGCTGACGGCTTCTCCGTCCGCCCTGTAGACGCTCAACCGATCGCCGGCCGGTTCGTATACCAGCTCGTACTCCGTGACCGACCCGCCGGCGCCGCCGGGGGTCAGGCTTGCGGTCAGGTCGCTCCCGTCGGTCCTGTCCGCCCTCAGCGTGCCGGAGGCGGCGCTGTAGACCACCTCGTATTCATGCGGGATCTCCGAATCGAGCGCCGTGTTGTCCTCAAAGGCCTGGCCCACGGAGTCGACGGTATCTCCATCCACCGTGGTGTAGGTGTAGTCGGTTCCGTCCAGGGTCAGGACCCAGTCCTCACCTGCGGCATCCACGCTCCCGGTCAGGTGAAGGCTGTTCTCCGTCTTCTCCTCGAAGGCCTTCCCTACGGTGTCGACGGTGTCACCGTCCTCTGTGGTGTAGGTATAGTCGGCCCCGCCCAGGGTCAGGGTCCAGGTTTCTCCTGCCGCGTTGACCGCTTCGCCGCTCAGGTCGAAGTCCACGCTGTGGACCGTGGCCGTGTGGTTCGCCGCATAGTCCCCGCCGTACCAGATGCCGTCCACTTTCACGGCCGTTTCCGCAGTCACGTCCTCGTTGATCTTCGAGGCCAGTCCTTCCAGCACGGAGATCATGTTGTTGTCCCCGGCCCCGGCCTCGTACGTGTAAGGCTTCCCGTTCAGGGTCACGGTCCACAAGTCCCCCGCGGACACGCCGTAGTCGCCGTCCAGGACGATGTCCGCGGCGGTGTAGTACCTGTTGAAGTTGTCCTGGTCGACATTCGAGGTGTTCGCCGCGTCGGGGCTCAACATCTCCTCGGTGACCTCGAACGTGTAGGCGTCGAGGCTTCCGTCCCCGGCACCGCGGATCTTGGCGTACGGCGTGTGGAAGTCGATGTTGCCGCCGGCATAGTCCGTGTTGCCGATGGTGTCGTCGTAGAAGGTGTACCAGCCGTCGGCTGCGTCGATGTCCTGTCCCGTGCCGCTCTGGGACTCGTCCTCCAGGATGGGGTCGGGCGAGAACTGGAACC
>CAYUBQ010000075.1:8068-19439 GCA_964443135.1 uncultured Desulfobacterales bacterium
CCCGTGCCGCTCTGGGACTCGTCCTCCAGGATGGGGTCGGGCGAGAACTGGAACCCGCTGGTCTCGTGTTCCTCCAGAGAAAGGTTCAGGCTGTAGTCGGCCCCGTCCGGAACGCCGTTCCCGGAGTAGAAGACATGGGGCCACCGGGACGCGTCGATATAGAAGGGGAAGAAATTGCCCACCTCGAGGTAGTAGGTCCCGGCCGCGTCGAAGGTCCAGTCGAAGGAATCGTCCAGCAGGGTAGAGCTTCCCAGGTCGTCTCCGGGATCGGCCCCTTCGACATCGGCCGGATCGTCGTAGTAGGCGTTCCAGCGGTCCTGCCGGCCCCCGCGAAGGACCGTCTCCCCGTCCGCGTCGTACAGGGTCATGTGGCTGATCCAGTAGAGCGGGTCCCCGGACTCGAACCCGTGGTCGATGTCGAACAGGCCGTCCACTACACCGCCGCCCGCGTCGATCATCTCCTGGGTGACGGTGAAGGCGTAGAAGTCGGGCTCGTTGTCCCCGGTTCCCAGGATGGTGAGGTGTGGCACGGAGGAATCGTGCACCTCGGGGGCCGCATTCACCCCCCAGGGGGCGTCGGACAGGTCCTGCGCGTTGTGGATCGCGTTGTGGAGCTGGGCCTCGGAGATGACGGCGGTGCCGAAGGTGCCCACGAAGGCGGCGCTGTCCACGACCGTGATGACCTGCCCCTCTCCCATGGTCACGTAGGCCGTGGGCTCGGTCACGCCCGTGGAACCGCCGGTCTGGGTGATCACGATGCCCGGGGTATCGTCGTCCAGGACCTTCACGTCCACGGACGGGACGTCCGTGTTCTCGCCGTTCTCCCCGGTCACATAGGTGTAGTCCGTGCCGTTGATTGTGAGGACATAGGTCTCGTCTTGCGTGGCCGGAGCCGTTGTAACTCGAACCTCCCAGGCCCCGGTCCCGGACAGGGTCCCGTCGCCGTCGGCCTGGGTGCCAATGGCGAACGTGGCGGTGAAGGCCCTCCCGTTGCCTTTTCGGACCGTCAGCAGGGCGCCGTCCTGGGTGATCTCCGCCACGTAATCGCCGGGCAGGGCCGCCTGGAGCCCCTCGGCCACCTCGAGGACCCCGTCCCCGGACTGAACCGTGTAGTCGTACGACGTGCCGTCGAGGTCGAGGCTCCAGACCTCGTTCTCGGCCGGCGTCCCGCCGATGGTCAACTCGACCTCGCTGTAGTGATCCGTGGCGGTCCGATCGCCCGTAATGATCTCCAGGTTGCCCTGGAGCTCCAGGGTGAAGTCCGACGCGTCCTCCGGGCTGATGGTGACGGTGTCTGCGGACTGCGCGGCCGCGATGCCGGCAAAGACGTCCCCCTGGACCGCGGCCTGGAGGCCTCGGGCCACGTCCTCCGCGTCCAGTGCGTAGTAGTCGGTCAGGGCGCTCTGGATGGCGTGCTGGATCCGGGAGTAGTGGGTCCTCTCGGTATCGCCGTCGTCCACGGCCGAAACCGTGACCGTGTGCGGCTTGGCCCAGTAGTCGTCGCTCGCCGGGTCCGTGCTGAAGGTGAGGGTGGTGGTGTCGGTGCCGGTTTGGCCGTCCGGCACATCGATCGTGATGGTTACATCGCTCAGCGGCTCCCGGGTGAGCAGGACCTGGTAGGTGTCCTGGGCGTCCGCGGGAATGGTTTCTCCGGGCCGTTCGGCCACCACCGTGTCGTTGTCCTTCTCGGCGACCACCACATCGGCCGCGTCGTCATCGATCACCTGGGCCACCACGCCGAGGGCGGCGACCCCGTCGTAGGCGCCGCCGTCGTCCGCCCTGCCCCCCTGGATCACGCTGTGCTGGATGTTGAAGTCACGTATCCCCTCCGCCAGGGTGTCGTCCGGGGCGATCACCTCGATCTCCTGGGGAACGAACCAGTTGGTCCGGTCGAAGAGCAGGGTGATGCCCTGCCCGCTGGCCGTGTCGTCCGGCGCGCCCTTGCGCTTGAGCAGGATGCCCTCGCCGCCGGCCCTCGACTCGGACTCGCGGGGAAGCGACGGCGAGGCCGTGACCCGGACCTCCTCCTCGGGGGAGCGGGTGAGCACCACCGAGTAGGTGGCATGGACCAGCCCTTCCGCGAGCGAGTCAAAGGTCTCCTCGAACACCCGGATGGGCTTCTCCATGTTGATGACCACCCCGGCCTCGTCGTTGTCCGCCACATTGGCCGAGATGTCCTGCACGAAGAGGTTGTGGAAGTCGATGTCGCTGAGATTGTTCACGCTGTGCTGGATCAGGCCGCTGTGCCCCTGGAGGCTGTTGCCCACCACGTAGATGGCCTCGTCCCCGGTGCCGCCGGACACGTTGAAGGTGTCGCTGCCCAGTCCGCCGTAGATCTTGGTGTTCACTCCCTCGTCGGTGCTGGCGATGAAGAAGGTGTCGTTCCCCTCCAGGCCGTCGACCGTGGTCTCCTCGATCCCGGTGTAGGTGACGTAGAGTCCCGCGCCGAAGATGCCCTGGTCCGTGATGACGAAGTCATCGCCGTACTCCGTGCCGATGATGGTCAGGGTGTCCAGGCCGTCGCCGCCGTCGATGCGCACGGGTGCGTTCACCGTGTAGGAGATGAAGTCCGCGCCCTGCCCGCCGTTGATGTTCGTGTACGGGGCCTTGGGGTCGTTCGGGTCCACCCGCACGAAAGCCCGGACCCGGAAGGTGTCGTTGTCCTCCTCGCCGTAGAGGTAGAGCTCGGCCTTGTTCCGGTACACGTTGAAGGTGTCGTTGCCCGTCCCGCCGTACAAGGTGGCCGACCAGGAGATGCCGTTGCTCAGGTAGCCCCGGGTGGTGAGGGTGGTGTCGAACCAGTCCTCCGGGCCCAGCCCGTTGTCCGGGTTGCTCTCGTCCCTCGCCGACTTGAACACCTGGCCCACCTGGAACTCGTCTTCGCCCGCGTCGCCGTATACCGTCACCGGCGAGCTCGTATCGTCGAAGATGAAGGTGTCGTCGCCGTCCCGGCCGAACACGAACACGCCGGCGTTGATGCCGTCGTCGTAGTTCACCCGCTCGATGTCCCCTCCCGGGACCGGCTTGCGGTCGGCGTCCACCTCCACGGCCGAGATGGCGCCAGGGCGGAACAGGAAGAAGTCTTCCTGGGCCGTGGCGTAGATCAGGAGGCGGTCCGCCCCGTCGTCCGTGCCCTGGTCGTACACGTTGAACAGGGCTGAGCCCGTACCGCGCAGGTTGATCTCGTAGAGGTCGTTCCCGCCGAACCCGTGGAGCGTGATCGGGCCGGTCACGCCGTGCCATGGGTCGGCGCTGAGCGGGAAGACGTCGTTGTCGCTGTCGCCCTGGATGCGGGCTGAAGTGCCGATCACCGTGCCCTGGATGTCCAGCTCGCCGCCCACGTCCGGGTCCGCGTTACCGTAGTCCACCTGCATGACCACGTCTTCCCGGTAGATGGCGATCCGGTTGGTGGCCTCCAGGCGGGTAGAGTAGGTGTGCCCGTCGGATCTCGCGGTGTCGTTCTCTATGGCCTCGGAAAGGGCTCGGATGACGTCGATCAGAGTCTCATCAGCGGCCACGGTGTGGGTGTAAGGAGTTCCATCCACATCTATCGTCCAGTCCTCGCCCACGCCGGGCGTCCCGCTCAGGGTGACGCTCTTGAACCCGCTGCTCACGTCCTCGATGGTTGCGCTTGCTTCGGGAGGCAGGACGTCATCGGGATCAAATTCCAACTCCAGCACCGCAGATGCCTGGATGAGCGCCCCCTCCTCCACGATGATGTCGTCGCCCGCCCGGAGGATGACCGCGCCCTGCTCGGCCACGAGCTCGATGCCGCTCTCGATGGTGATGTGGTCCTCGTTCCCCGGGGAATCGTCGGCGTCGTCGTTGGCCGTCACCACGATGTCTTCATTGAGGCCGTAGGTCCGGAGGTTCTTCTTCAGGGTGACCGGGCTGCTTGCCCCCACGTGGATGGAGCCCTCGGCCGTGATCCCCTCATCCTCGGTGAGGCCGCCCACGGCCAGGGCGCCGGTGTTCTCGATCCAGACGCTGCCGTCGGTGGACCGGCCCTCGAGAAAGCCCACGGCCGTCTGGAGCGGCTTGGTCTCCTCGCCGATGTCGTCGCCTGCAAAGAGCCGGGTTTTTCCGGAGGACACGTTGGACCCGCCGTCGGTGCGGTTGTTCAGGATGCGGCCCGGCGCCATGATGAAGGCGGTGGGCTGATCCCCGGCTCCCACGGCGGTCGTGCCCACCTCGTCGATGTAGAGGTCGCCGTCCCCTGGGGTCACGACCGCCTGGGCCTCGATCAGATAGATGTGGGCGCCGGTGCTGTAGGCGCTCAACCCGCCGGTCGCGGAGTAGGAGCTGTTGATGTCCAGGTCGTTGCCGGAGACGCCGATCCCCCCGATCCCGCCGTCCATGGCGGCTGTGAGGGAGATGCTGTTTCCCAGGACGTCCGCGTCCGGTTCGTTCCCCGCATCCAGGATGGACTGTTGAGCCCACAGGTGCACATCACCGCCCGAGGAGAGGACCCGCTCCACGTACATGTCGCCTTCCGTCTCCCTGAGGGAAATGGTCCCTGTGGCCGTGGCCGTGAGGGTGCCCGAGGCGACCACATTCAGATCCAGGGGGTTGGCCGCCGTTCCGATGCCGCCGCCCGTGGCCGTGAGCACCACGACGCCGCTCTGGATGTCCTTGAGGTCGTCGTCCGTGCTGTCCAGAATCGAGCCGGCCAGGGTCGTCAGGTAGACGCCGCCCGTTCTGGAGTACACGGTCCCCACACCCAGGTTTCCGGAAATCTCAATGATCCGCACGTCCCCGTTCGCCCGGGCCGTGAGGTCGGCCCCGGTGTATAGGTTGGTACGGATCGGGTCCGCCTCCGTGCCGATGGAGGTCTCGGCCGCCTCCAGCACCAGGTCGTGGCTGATCACGTTGGCCGCGTCCGAGGCAGAGGCATCGAAGATGCCCAGAGCCCCCTTGATCCGGACCTTGCCGTCCTCGGCGCTGTGAACCCCGGCCGTCACCTGGTCGATGTTGATGTCCACCTCGGAGCCCAGGTAGACGTTCGTGCCCGCCTCGACGGTGATCAACCCGGACGCGGTCAGGTCGATGTCCTCCCGCTTCTGGATCTGGATGGCGTAGACGTCCACGTACTGGTCCACGGCGACCTCCACGCCGTCCTCGTCCGTGAGCGAAGCCCCGCTCGGGAGGGGCCCGAGGGTGATCGCGCCGGCCGTGACGGACGCGATCTCGTACAAATGCTCGGCGTCGTTCGCGTTTTCGGTGTCGTCGCCCGCGATCAGGATGGACATGCCGGCGGTGAAGCCGTCCTGAACCCAGCTCCCCTCGGAACGAGTGAGGGTGCGTGCCGAGGCGTTGATGTCCACCGTGGCCTCGGCTGCCACGCCCCTGGGGTCCAGCACCACCGGGGAGGCGGTCACGCTGCGGCCGGATTCCGCAGAGAACGAAACACCCTCGAGGGTCATCATGCTCCCGTTCACCGAGGCGATTTTGTAGAGCTCTCCGTCGTCCGTGGCGTTGGTCGTGTTCCCGTCCACTCGGACGTGGAGTCCCTTCTTGAACCCGTCTGAGGCCCAGTCCCCGCCGTCGTTGCGGGTAATGGTGCCGGCTGCGGAAAAGTCTACACCGAGCCCCTCCAGGGGCGCCGCCGCCAGGAAGAGCACGTCGTCCCGCTCGGCCGAGGCCAGGGCCACCCGCTCCTCGTCCGAGAGGTTGGTGATCCCGGCGGAAGGATCGGGAATGAGGATCGTGGTCTCTCCCGCCGCCGTGCCCACGCCGCCCGTGGCGGTGATCAGGGTCACATTTTGGCCGATGACGTTGGCGTCCTCAATGGTGGCCTGGGTGTCCGTGATCGGCTTGAGCAGTCCCGCGCCGATGGTGTAGAGGAGCTCCTCCTCGGTCCAGACCTTGATGCCGTCCTCGACGGCCTGCTCCTCGGCCGTTGTGAGGCTGTAGGTCCAGCTCGGGTCGTAGGTGTCGCCGTACGCGCCGTAGTCGCCGTGCAGCTCGTGGTACTCGGCGGTGCGCTTTTCCTCCAGGGCCTGGATGTCCGCGTCGTCCCAGCCCAGCACGTTCCGGTAGTAGGTGTCCTCGTCGGCCGAGAGGCTCACCTCGAAGTCGGAATCATACACCGAGGGATCGGCCTGCTGGTTCCGGTAGTCCCAGTACTGCCGGTACTCCAGCTCCTTGAGGCTGCTCGCCGTCTCCTTGGCCTCGTCGATTTTTGCCTGGGCCCCGGTGCTGTACGTGAGCCGGAGGTCCTCCCAGAGGCCGCTCTTCAGCTCGTCGTAGGTCCGCTCGTCCCGGACCTCGGAGCGGTTGGCGTCCACCAGGCCGCCGTCGTCCACCTGGATCCAGACGTCGCCCGTTGCCACGGCCTCCTCGAGCCGCAGGTCGCCGCTCTTCTCCCGGAGGAAGATGTCCCCCTGGGCGTGGACGTTCACCCTGTCCTTGAGCAGGGTTCCCGAGTCCAGAACCACGGGGCTTCCGCTCGTCCCGATCCCCCCGGTCGATCCGGTCAGGGTGATCCCGCCGCCCTGGATCAGGCCCTCCTCCACCGAGTCACCGTTCGCGTCCTTCCCCGCGAAGATCCCGCCCTGGGCGGTCACCGTCACGTCGGCCCCTGTGGCGTGCGCGCCGCCGATCAGGCTGGTGGCGATCTCGTCCACGGCCAGGTCGCCCACGACCTCCTCGATCTGGATCTTTCCCTTGTCGGTCACGGCCCTGAGGCCGGCGGCGGGGTCGTCGGTCACGTTCGTCCGAAGGGGCGACCTCGCGCCGATGCCGGTCTTCGCCTCGAGGTCCACGAGCAGGCCGCCCACGTAGGCCGTAGCACCGACCGTCTCGATGGCGCCCTGGGTGTGGATCGTGGTGGCGCCCGAGGGGTTGACCACGGGGCCTTGAAGGATCACGTCCGTGAGCGAATCGGTGGACTGGATGGACACCTGTCCCTGGTCGTACCCGATGAACTCCACGCCGATGGGGCGGTCCGCCTCGACGGTGTGGGTGTACGTGTGCTGGAGCCGCTCCTCCCGCACCATCCAGCTGTAGTAGGTCTTCTTGCCGTACCAGGTGCTCTCGGTCCAGTGGTCCTTCTCGAAGACCCTCAGGTCCGCCTGGCCGTCGCCGTCCTGGTCCACCATGTAGCTCATGTTGGTGTCCGGTACGCCGTCACGGTTGAAGTCCGGATAGAAGTAGTTCCCCTGCTTGGTGTAGAAGCCGGCAAAGGGCTCCCCCTCCAGGCCCAGGGTTTTCGAGCTGTAGTCGTAGGTGTAGGCCTCGTCCACGTCGGGTGCATGAAAGTAGTAAGCGCTCTCGTCGATCAGGGTGGGCTGGGTGATGTTCTCGCTCGCACCCCAGTAGATGTCGTCGGGGTCCTTGGCCAGGGCGTCGATGCCCAGCCAGGAGCTGCTGGAGAGGATCCTGTTCCACCGCTCGTAGGTCTCCTTGCCCACGGAGAAGCCGTAGCGCCAACCGTCCTCCGGGTCGTAGTCCCACCGCCAGTCTCCGGAGCCGTCCTTGGAGAGGTTGACCGTGCTGGAGCTCGAGCCATCGTCCGTGGTCAGGGTCGCGCCGGCCTCGGTCATCTCGTAGAGGCTCACGTAGGGATTGTCCGGGGTTCCCTTGGCCTTGTCCTTGATCAGGAGGACGCCGGCGCCGCGCTTGGATGCGTCCAGGCGGTTCACCACCAGGTCGTAGGAGGTCTCGTTCGTGATGTCGATGTGCCCGTACCCGCCCAGGACCCGGATCTCGCCCTTGCCCGTGTTGAGAATGTGGCCCGTGATGTCGATGAAACCGCCGCTCACGTTGAGCTCGTCCACCAGGAGCTGCTGCTCGGCCGTGTCGAAACGGACCAGGAATTCCCCGGAGGAGGCCTCGGGCAGAAACACCTTGCCCTTGCCCTGGATGTTCTTGATCTCATCCACGGTGTCCTGGTCCAGGACCAGCTCGTAGTCCTGCTTTCCGCTCTGCATCACGCCGTTGACGTTCAGGTACTCGGCCTCGATGAAGATGCGGTCCCCGTAGAGGGTCACGTCGCCCAGGGGCCGGCTCTGGATCGCATCGATGTCGTCCTGGGTGGCCGACTCCGTGCCCTGGTTCGTGTAGGCGCTCCAGACGGAGTAGGGTTCCCCTCCCACGGTGTAGGAGGTCACGCCCTCGATGAAAACGCTCCCGCCGGCGATGACGCTGATGTTCTTGGCCCGGACCCGGGCCTCGATCACGATGTCGCCCTTGCCCTGGGGGTGGGTCTGGAGGCGAAGATCGCCCTGGAGGTTGTCGATCTCGCCGATCACGGTGATGTCCGGCCAGGGATAGACGTCGGTCTCGAGCCGCACGTCGAAGTCGTTCTCCACGTGGATGGAGGGGTCCGCCGAGGAGGCGCTGTCCGGAATGGCGGCAAAGGAGGCGGTCCCTGCGGTCACGTCGCCCTCGCCGTGGTTCACCAGGTTGTCCTCGTCGGCATTGGCATCGTTCTGGCCGTTGATCGCGCCGTTGGCGGTCACCTCGTTGCCGTTGAAGAAGAGCCCGCCGTTCTTCTCCGGAATGAGGATCCCGGTGATCTTGAGGAACGCGGGCGTGTGGTTGAGGATGGTCACGCTGGCGTCGCCCGGCGCGTCGAAAACGCCGTCGCCCTGGAGCTGGTCGGAGCGGATGTCGGCCACACCGGCCTGGGCCCGGATCGGGTCCACGGTGACGGTCATGACGTACTGCTCGACCCGTGTGGTCACCTCGTTTCCGTTGGAGTCCGTGTGGGTCTCCAGCAGCCCCTCGGCCTCCATCTCCGCTTCGATCCGCTCGATCTCCTCCTCGTAGAACGCCTTGAGGGTCTCGTTGCTCTCCTCGTATTTCGCCAGCTGCTCCTGGGCGTTCTCCAGCTCCTTTTCCAGGTCGGACTTGAGCTTCTCCTGGCTCACGGAGAAGGTGACGCCGTCGCTTGCGTCGTACGCCGTGATCTCACCCGTGGCCCGGTCCCACCCGCTCAGCGTCAGGTGGCGGTGGCGCTGGATGCCCGTGCGCACAGTCCCGTCCACATCCACCACGCCGTGGGCCTCGCTGTGCAGCGTCCCGTCGTACTGCTCCTCACCGCCGCCGCCCAGGGCGCTGTCAATGGCGTCCCCCACCGAGCTCACCCAGCTCACCGCCTTGGCCTTGCCGATCATGGTGGCCAGGCCCATGCGCTCGGCGTGGAGTTTTGCGTCCCCGGCCGTCTCCAGCAGGGCGCCCCCCTGAACGGTGATGGTGTTCTCCTGGACCAGATTGGAGAGGGCGTCCACATCGTCGATTGGAATGGCGCTCCCGGCAAAGGTGTCGGTCTGGGCGATCACGGTCCAGTCGTCCCGCACGAAGTCCGTGCTCGTGCCGGTGGAGAGGTTCAGGTCGCCGTCGGCCCGGAGGACCGATCCCCCGCCGTGGACCAGGATCTCGTTCTCCGGGGTGATGTCCGACACGGCCTCAGCCCCGATGTAGGTGCCCGCGCCGTACGCCTCGGCATTGACGTTGGAAGAGACGAACCCCTGGCCCCGGGCCGAGATGTCCAGGTTGCCCACGCTCTCGAGGCCGGCTCCGGATCCGATCTCCACCTGGGCCAGGTCGTTCTCGGTCTCGATGGTGGAGTAGGCCCCCAGCCCGGAGAGGGCGCCTCCGGCCGAGAAGGTGACCTTGTCCTTGGCGATGATGTCGTTCAGGGCCCGCAGGGTGAAGCGATCCTGGACGTCGGTGGGGCTGCCGATGACCTCGAGGGACGCGTTGTCCCCCACGCTGACCCGGGTGGTGAAATCGATGCGGGTGTCGCTGTCCGCTCCGCCGCCTGCCAGGGCCCCGCCCGCCACGCCGTCCACGTTGCTCGTGGAGAGCCACTCCTTGCGGGCCCGGTTGATCGCCTCCACGGCGATGTCCCGGGCCTGGGCCGAAACGCCGTCCCCGAGGGAGGCCTCGGTGTCCGCGGTCACGTCGTTGTGGATCTCCGCCCCGCTCCCGGCAAGCAGGCCGCCTGCCAGGGTCTTGACCCGGCTGTTGAAGGTCGCCTTGTGCTCCGCGGACACGCCGAAGGAGCCGTATTCGACGAGTCCCCACTTGTTCGTGTCGGTGAAGTCCTCCTGCCCGAGATCCACGCTGTAGGGGGAGGCGCCTCCCACGTACTCGTATCGCGTCCCCGGCTCTCCGCCGTCCTCGTGCCCGTAAAGCACGTCCACGGTCTGACCGGGCTGGACGGACTCCTGTCCGTCGCTGGTCGCATAGTAGGCCGGGGCTACCAGGTCGATCTGCGCGCCGCTCCCGACCTCCGCAGTGGTACTGCTCGTGGAGTCGGTGCCCGCCGTGGCCGAGGCCCCGGCCGCCACACCCCCGCTCCCGGCCGTTGTGTCTGCCAGGTTGTCGTCGTGGCCGGTTGCCGAGACGTCCAGACTCCGGCCGTCCAGCACCGTATTGGAACCGAGATAGGCCTCGGTGGTGGCGTCGGAGTTCGCATAGGAGATGCTGATCCCGGCCGCGATCAGGCCGCCCACGTTGCTGGTGGCCTCGGAGCGCTGGCGGGTCTCGGTCTCCGCCTCGACGGTGGTGCCCCCGGCGATGGTCAGAGTGCTGCCCCCCGCCACGTAGCCCCGGACCACCCCGGTGGTCTCGGCCTCGCTGTAGGTGGCGATCACCCCGACCAGCCCGCCGCCCGAGCCGCTCGCGTAGGCATTGGCCGAATCTCCGGACGCGGGCAGAAGCAGAGAAGACGAGACGGTCAGGCTGTCCGCAGTGATGGTGCCTCCGGCGTAGGCCAGGACCTCCGCGTCCACGGTCGCCAAGGCCACCGAGGCCCCCATGCCCACCGCGCCGCCGCTGATGCCCAGGGCCTCGGCCGTCGCCCGGGGCCGGGCCTCGGCCCGGAAGACCACGCCCCCCGTGGCGGTCACGGTGGAGCCTGCGTCCATGAACGCCCCGACCGTGGGATCGATCCCGGCGATGGCCACGGACCCACTCAACCCGGCCAGGATGCCCACGGAGACGGCCAGGGTCTCCGCCTTGGCAGCGTCGTCGGCCTCGGCCGTAACCTCCATGCCGCCCACGGACATCCCCGCGACCTGTCCCACCTCCACGTCCCCGAGGTGGGCCACGGTGGACCCGCCCAGGTCGGCGATGGCCACGGCGGCCCCGGCGGAAACGGTCCCCGAGATGTTGCCTCCCTTGGCCTTGACCGTGGCGTCCCGGTCAGAGGTGGCCTTGACGCGAAGGGTGCCGCCCGCCTGCTCGATGCGGGCCCCGTCGTCCACGAAGGCCTCTTGCGTGCTGGTGTCGTTGATCACCGCGACCTGGGCCCCGAGGGCGGCCAGGCCCGCCTGGCCCGCGTAGGCCTCGGCCTCCAGGTCGTTCACCAGTCCGGCGTGGATCAGGATGTCGTCCCCGGCGCCGGACCCCGCGCTCACCC
>CAYUBQ010000076.1:0-1883 GCA_964443135.1 uncultured Desulfobacterales bacterium
TTCGGAGGGAGTGTCTCCGCCCTGAGGCTGGCGGAGAAAGGTTACCGTGTGGCCGTCCTGGAGAAGGGAAAGCGCTACCTCCCGGAGGACTTTCCCCCGACCAACTGGAACCTGCGCAAGAGCCTCTGGAGGCCCGGGCTTGGGCTCTACGGGATCTGGGGGCTGACCCTGCTGCGGCACGTCTTCGTGCTCCACGGCGTGGGTGTGGGAGGCGGAAGCCTCAACTACTGCAACAACCTCCTGGTCCCGCCGGACGACGTGTTCCACAAGCCGGGCTGGGGGCCGGGGAGCTGGAAGGAGCGGCTCGCGGCCAACTACCGGACCGCCCGGCGCATGCTCGGGGCCAACATCAGCCCGACGGTGGGCCGCGCCGACCGGATCCTCCAGGAGATCGGCCGGGAGATCCGGGGGGAGGACACCTTTCACGTGAACGACGTGGGCGTGTTCTTCGGGGAGCCCGGCCGGACCGTGCCCGACCCCTACTTCGGCGGACGGGGACCCGATCGCACGGGGTGCACCTTCTGCGGGGCCTGCATGACGGGGTGCCGGGAAGGGGGAAAGAACACCCTGGACAAGAACTATCTTTACCTGGCCGAGGCCCTGGGTGCGGAGGTGATCCCGGAGACCGAGGTCACGGCGGTCCGGCCCGCCGGGGACGGATGGGAGGTCGGGACGCGGGGGAGCACCGGCCTCTCCAGGAAGGTGCGGACCTTCCGGGCGGCCCGCGTGGTCCTGTCGGGCGGCGTCATGGGCACGGTGAAGCTGCTCCTCCGGTGCCGGAGGGCGGGTCTCCTGCCGAACCTGAGCCCCCGCCTGGGGGACTTCGTCCGCACCAACTCCGAGGCCCTGGTCGGCGCGGTGGCCCGGGACCCCGAAGCGGACTACTCGGACCACATCTCCATCAACAGCGGCATTTACCCGGACGAGCACACCCACGTGGAGGTCGTGCGCTTCGCCAGGGGGTCGGACCTGATGGGCCTCGTCACCACCCTGCTGACCGACGGCGGGGGCCGGGTTCCCCGTGCGGCGAGGTACCTGGGGACCGTGATCCGCCACCCGCTCGACTTCCTCCGGGACCTCAACCCTGTGGGCTGGGGCGCGCGCACCCCCATCCTCCTGGTCATGCAGACCACGGAGAGCCACATGCAGGTCGACTACCGGCCCCGCTGGTACCGGCTGGGGGCGTGCAGCATGAACACGCGGCTCGCGCCGGGTGCGCCGGCCATTCCCTCCTACATCCCCCTGGCCAACGAGATCGCCCGGCGCATGGCGGAGCGCATCGACGGGCGGGCCGTGAGCGCCTGGCCCGAGGTGCTCTTCGACGTGCCCACCACGGCCCACATCCTCGGGGGGGCGGTCATGGGCGAAACCCCCGGGCAGGGCGTGGTGGGGTTCGACGGTCAGGTGCACGGCCACCCCGGACTCTACGTGGTGGACGGGTCCAACGTACCCGTGAACCTGGGGGTGAACCCGAGCCTCACCATCACGGCCATGGCGGAAACGGTCATGGAGACCGTGGTCCCGAAAGGCTCCTGAGCCTCGTCGCCTCCCGGCGCGGCTTGACAAGACGCCCGAATGGCTCCAGAGTAGAGGGAACCCGGGAGGTGGTATGAACCGTCCCACAGCGAAACGCTTCGCCGGCCTGCTCGCGCCGGTCCTCCTGCTCGCCCTGCTGCTCGCCCCGCCGGCACAGGCCAAGGAGCGATACGCCGAGCGGACCGGGAAGGGATGCATCTTCTGCCACGAGCAGAGCACGGGCGGGGCCATCAACGCCACGGGCATCGCCTACATCCGGAACGGATACAACTACCCCATCCCGCCCCGGGCGATCGAGCGGGCCAGGGCACTGGACGGACCATTCCACAGCGTGCTCCGCTTCGTCC
>CAYUBQ010000076.1:1893-19167 GCA_964443135.1 uncultured Desulfobacterales bacterium
TTTTTCGGGGCCATCTTCTACATCCACATCTTCGTGCGTCCCTCCCGCCTCACCGGCGGGCTCCCCAGGCACGAGCGCATGCTGGGGCTCTCCTGCATGGCCGTCCTGGCCGTCACGGGCGGCTACCTCACCTGGGTCCGGATCGGCCGGTGGGAGCAGTTCTTCAGCAACACCTTCGGGCTCATGCTCTTCGTCAAGATCTGCCTCTTTCTCCTCATGGCGGCGCTCGGACTGACGGCGGTCACCACGATCCACCGCCGCATGAAGGCCGAAGCCGGGGCCGGTCCGGAGACCGGGAGCGAAGAGGAGGACGAGATCACCGCCGCCAACCTGAGCCGGTTCGACGGCTCGGGCGGCAAGCGCGCCTGCGTGGCGGCCGGGGGCGTGATCTACGACGTCACGGAGAGCGGCAAGTGGAAGGACGGGCGGCACTTCGGAAAGCACGCGGCCGGGGCCGACCTGAGCTCGGCCCTGGACGGCGCCCCGCACGGGGCCGAGGTCCTGGAGCCGTTTCCCCGGGTGGGGGAGATCGGGGCCGGGGAGGAGGGCGCGGCCCGTTCCTCGCCGGTCCGCCGGGTCTTCCTGGTCTTCGCCTACACCAACCTGGTGATCGTGTTCCTGATCCTCGCCTGCATCGCGATCTGGCGCTGGGACTTCCCGGTGGCGATCGTCCCCGAGGGACGGCCCGAGACGGTCGCCGCCCAGGGCTGCATCGGCTGCCACAAGGAGAAGAACCCCGGTCTTCACGCGGACTGGGCAGGAAGCACCCATGCCGGGGTGGGGGTGAACTGCGCCACCTGCCACCAGACGCTCCCGAACAGCCCCCTCACCCACAAGGACCACCTGAAGAACACCGAGACCCCCATCCGCGTGGTGGTGACCCCCAAGACCTGCGCGGGCTGCCACCCGGACCAGGCCGCCCAGTACGCCCGGAGCAAGCACGCCCACACCCGGGAGATCATGTGGGCGGTGGACCCGTGGCTCAACCACGGCATGAACAACGCCCTGGAGCGCACCAGCGGGTGCTACGCCTGCCACGGGACCCAGGTCCGCCTCGAGGACGGACGTCCCGTCCCGGGCACCTGGCCCAACGTGGGCGTGGGCCGCATGAACCCGGACGGCTCCCTGGGCAGCTGCTCCAGCTGCCACACCCGCCACCGGTTCTCCACGGTCGAGGCGCGGAAGCCCGAGGCCTGCGACCAGTGCCACCTGGGTCCGGACCACCCCCAGATCGAGATCTACAACGAGAGCAAGCACGGGACCCTCTACCACGCCGAGGCCGGTCAGTGGACCTGGCGCCCCGAGGACGGCCGGTGGCAGGCGGGCCGGGACTTCCGCGCCCCCACCTGCGCGGCCTGCCACATGTCCGCGGCCGTGGGGGTCCCTCAGTCCCACGACGTCACCGAACGGCTGGCCTGGGAGACCCAGGCCCCTCTCACCATACGGCCTTCGGACTTCGAGCCCTTTCCAGCGCACACCGACTGGAAGGCCGAGCGGGCCAAGATGCGTTCGGTCTGCCTCCAGTGCCACTCGAACGGGTGGGTGGACGCGCATTTCCGCACCTACGACCGGGTGGTGGACCACTACAACCAGGAATACTACCTGCCCGCCAAGACCGTGATGGACGACCTGTACGACGAGGGTCTCCTCTCCCGGGAGCGTCTCTTCGACGAGGCCCTGGAGTGGGAGTTCTACGAGCTGTGGCACCACGAGGGCCGGCGTGCCCGCATGGGGACGGCCATGATGGCCCCGGACTACGCCTGGTGGCACGGGTTCTACGAGCTCAAGCACCGCTTCGGTCTCTTCATGGACGAGGCCGAGAAGCTTCGCGCGGGCGAGCCCCCCACCCTGCTCCGCCGCTTCCCGGGCAGGTTCCGCCCCGAGTAGAGCGCCCGCCTTGCTTTTCCCCGGATGTCCCGGCATGCGGACGCGGGGGCACTCACGAGCAACCTCTTTTCCACGAAAGGAGACCCCCATGAAGACGATCCACCTGTTCGAAGCGAACGATTTCAGCGACAAGGGCATGAAGAAGCTGCTGGTCCACGACTCGCCCTACTTCAAGATCCTCAACTTCAATTTCCGCGCCGGCCAGGAGCTCCCCGTCCATCACCACGACATCGACGGGCAGCTCTCCATCACCGTCCTGGAGGGCGAGGGCGAGTTCCTGGGAGAGGACGGCGCCACCCTGCCGGCCCGGGCGGGGGACGTGCTCATCTCGGAGATCGCGGAGCCCCACGGAATTCGGGCCTCCAGCGACATGCGCGTGATCGTGACCATCGCGCCCCCGATCTGATCGGGGGCCGCCCGGGCCCCGGAGGACGCCCCTCTCCTGGTCTTCTCCTTCCGGCCGCAGCTCCCGCGGCTGAACTACCGGGAGCACCGAGAGACCGACCGAAGTGGCTCCGGGCAAGTCGTGTGCGAGGCTGAAGGTTCCGCCTGAACGACCCCTTTTGACGCTCCTCCGAGCCCCCGCCGCTGGAAAGGCCGTAACCTATTTGATATAGTGAGGACAGATCTGGAGGCTGAAGGCTTTGATGACTGCATCAAGAGATTGAATTTCCGCACAAAATGATTATAGTTACCGTTCCGGAATCGGGGTCTTCACGCCCCGGGTTCGAGCGCTTCGCCGAAGCCGGGAGTCTGAGAGGAAACATCCCATGATCATCCAATGCGCAAAACGGACCGGCGGCTCCAACCCGAACCCGTCGCATCCTGCGGGGAAGTCCGACCGCGAATCGGAACTGGACAGCCTCCTTTCCCACCTCTCCGATGTGGTCGTCTCCTACGACACGGAGCTCCGCTACACCTTCGTCAACCGGGCCGGCGCCTCCCTGCTGGGACGAGAGGTCGAGAACGTGATCGGACGGACCAACCGGGAGATCATCGGCCCCGCGGCGGACACCATCGAGCCCTTCCTCCGGCGCGTTTTCGAGGAGCGGACCCGGGTCTCCGCGGTCCACGAGATCCCGCTCCCCGGGAGGACAAGGCGCTTCGAGACCGTCTACTCGCCCGTCATGAACGAAGCGGGCGAGGTGGAGCGCGTGGTGGGAGTCTGCCGGGACATCACGGACAGGAGCGACCGCCTTCTCCCTTCGAAGGAACCCTTTCGTGAGCAGCCCGGCCGCGGAGAGGCGGGGCTCCAGACATCGCGCCGCACCGAGGCCGTCGTTACGCTGGCCGGAGGGATGGCGCACCGGTTCAACAACGCCCTGTCCGCCGTCATGGGCAACCTGGACCTGCTGGGTATGGATCTCGCCCATCTGGCCGCGGATACCCGGCAGAACCTGGCACGGTACATCGAAGGGATGAAGGAGTCCCTGGAGCACATGGGGTTCCTCACCCGCCAGCTCCTCGCTTACGCACAGGGAGGACGTTACAGCCCGACGGTGATTCCCACGGACACCTTCGTACGGTACACCCTGTCCCTCCTGGCGCACCACATCGACCCTTCGGTCAGCATAGACGCCGACCTGCCCGGGGACCTCTGGAGCGTGGAAGCGGACACGGCCCAGGTCCAGATGCTCCTCTCTGCAGTGGTGCAGAACGCCTCGGAGGCCATCGAAGGCAAGGGAACCATTCGGATCTCGGCCCGGAACGTGCGGATCGGCGACCACGACACCGACCGTCCCGGCCGCCTGGAGCCGGGTGCGTATGTCCTGTTGACCGTAAAGGACGACGGGTCCGGCATGGACGAGGAAACCCTGGAGCGGATCTTCGATCCGTTTTTCTCCACCAAGCTCCAGGGAAGGGGCCTGAGCATGGCCGCGGCCTACGGCATCGTCCGGAACCACGGCGGCGAGATCACCGCGCGGTCCGTCCCGGGAGAAGGGACGTGCATCTCCATCTGGTTCCCCGCACAGGAGGTCGAACGGAAAAAGGCGGTCCCGCAGGAAACAACGGCCAGGACCGAGGGGACGACGGTCCTGGTGGTGGAGGACGAGGAAGCGGTGCTCGAGGTGTTCCGGGCGGCACTCGAGCGGATGGGGTACCGGGTCCTGACCGCATCGACCGGAAGGGAGGCCGTGGAGACGGCCGACACCCTCCCGGATCGGATCGACCTGGCCATCCTCGACATCCTGCTGCCCGACATGGACGGAAAAAGCGTCTACCCGGAGCTGATCCGGGCTCGGCCGGACCTCGAGGTGATCGTCACGAGCGGCTACTCCGTGGAGGGACCGGCCCAGGAGATCCTCGATGCCGGCGCCCGGGCCTTTCTCCCCAAGCCGTTCTCGCTCCAGGCCCTCCGTGAGACCATCACCCGGGTACTGGGCGACGCGCCTTCCCTCTCCGGGCGTCCCTAAGACGAAGCGCCTTCGCGCGCCGGCGGGGCCATGAACTCGGGGCCGACCGGTTCCGGGACGGTCTCCTCGAGGATGCGGTCGATCTCCTCCATCTCCTCCCCGCTCAAGGTCCAGCCGAAGACGCCCGGCAGCAGGTCCATCTGGTCCGGATGCCGCGCTCCCCAGAGGGCCACGCTCGCTCCTTTGTCCAGGATGAAACGGACGGCCAGGTGCAGGACGTCGCGGCCGTGGCGCTCCTGTGCGAACCGGGCGAGGCCGGACACCGCCTCCAGGTACCGGGCGTACCGAGGCCCCTGGAACTTGGGGTCCACCTTTCGCAGGTCGTCCCCGGAAAACCTCGTCTCCGGGGTCATCTTGCCGGTGAGGAGACCCCGGCAGAGGGCCCCGTAGGCCAAGGTGGAGATCCCGTTCTCCCGGCAGTAGGGAAGCACGTCCCGCTCGATGTCCCGCTCGAAGATGTTGTAGGGCGGCTGGCAGACGGCGAGCCCCCCGCGGCGGCGAAACGCATCCATCTGATCCGGGGCGAAGTTGCTGACCCCGGCCACCCGGATCTTTCCTTCCTGCTCGAGCCGCTCCATGAGCTCGGCGGTCTCCTCGAACGGCACCAGGGGATCCGGCCAGTGGACCTGGTAGATGTCGATCACCTCGGTCCGGAGCCTCCTCAGGGAGTCCTCCACCTCCCTGCGAATCCGCTCCGAATCGCTGTTCCGCCAGACCGCGTTGGAGGCGGAGTCCCACTCCAGGCCGCACTTGGTGGCGAGGGCCAGGGAGTACCGGTTTCCGGCCTCCTTCACGGCCTTGCCCACAATCTCCTCGGAGGTGCCGAAGCCGTAGACCGGGGCCGTATCGATCACGTTCACCCCCCGGTCCAGGGCGGCGCGGATGGTCTGAACGGACTCGATCTCGTCGGTCCCGCCCCACATCCAGCCGCCGATGGCCCAGGTGCCCAGGGCCACCCGGCTCACCTGGAGGTCGAGACCCGGAATCTTCGTGTATTCCACTGTCCTGCTCCTTTTCCGCTGTGTCGGTTTCCTTGGTTCCCGGGGCCGACGCCCGGCCCGCGGGCTTCCTCGCTTACTGTATCCACGATTCGACCGCATCTCAACCCCCCAACCCGCCGGCCCCCGAGCCCCAAGCCCCGACCCGGCCCAGCCTCTCAGCCGGCTGAAATTCCCGCCCTGTTCCGTCGAAACCTTTCGGGTCCCGGGCAAACGGGACGGCAAATGGGGTCAGGCCTTGAATTTTGACTTTTTCGCGGGCGGAATCCCGATGGGGTCGCAAAAGTCCTGAGCCTCGAGATCTGTCTACGGAGTATCGACAGGTTATGGCGTTTCCAGCAGCGGGTGAGCAGGTTTTTGCGGATCTTCGGAAGGTCTTGCAGATTGAACATCGAATCATCAATTTGCAAGGAGGTCCCTGTTCTTCATTGAAATCCAGAGGGGGCCGCGGGGCTCGGAAACCCTAAGCGGACGTTCGCCCGAGCTTCCGATTCAGGCTGTGGACCAGGCTGCAGAGCACCGGTACCACCACCAGGGTGAGAAGGGTGGCCACGGCCAGCCCGAAAATCACGGCCACGGCCATGGGGCCCCACCACTGGCTGGACTCGCCCCCGATGTCCCAGCCCATCTTGCGGAAGTCGAAGCTGACGCCGGTGGCCATGGGCAGAAGACCCAGGATGGTGGTGATGGCCGTGAGCGTGACGGGCCGGAACCGCACCAGCCCGGCCCGAAGGAGGGCCTCCATGCTGTCGAGTCCACGCCCCATGAGCTGGTGGTAGTAGTCGATGAGCACGATGGCGTTGTTCACCACCACGCCCGCGAGGCTGATCACCCCGATCCCGGTCATGATCACGCCGAACGCCGTCCCGGTGACGAGGAGCCCCGTGAACACGCCGATCAGGGAGAGAACCACCGAGGTCAGGATGATGAGCGGCGTGAAGAGCGAGTTGAACTGGGTGAGGAGGATCAGCAGGATCAGGAAGAGGGTGGCCACGAAGGCCTTGCCCAGGAAGGACTGGGCCTTGGCCTGCTCCTCCTGCTCGCCGGTGAAGGTGTACTCGTAGCCCCGGGGCCAGGCGATCTCGCTCCTCAGGATCCGCTCCATGTCGCGGATGACGTCGTTGGCGAGGCGTCCCGACGTGTCCCCCGAGACCGTGACCACCCGCTCCTGGTCCAGCCGCATGATGGCCCCCAGACCGCTTTCGAGGGAGACCTCGGCCAGGCTGGTGAGCGGGATGGGCTCCCCCCGGGCCCCGGAGACCGTGATCCGCTTCAGGCTCTCGATGGACCGGCGGTCCTTCTCGGGCAGCTTCGCGATGATGTCGTACTCGTCCTTGCCCTCCCGGTAGACCCCCACCTTGGCCCCGTTGATGGCGGACTTCACCGTGTAGGCGATGGTGTAGGTGTCCAGGCCCATGAGGGCGGCCTTCTCCTTGTCCACGCGGACGCGGATCTCCGGCTTGCCCTCGACGAAGTTGTCCTTGAGGTCCACCAGGCCGGGGATCTCCTTGACGGCCTTCCGGACCCGGGCCGCCAGCCGGCCCAGGACGAGGATCTCCTCGCCGGAGATCTCCAGGTTCACGGGCGGGCCCGTGGGCGGGCCCTCCTCCTCCTTCTCCACCTGGATCTCCGCCCCGTGGACCGTGGAGAGGATGCGCTCCCGGAGCTCCTTGATGATCCCCGACGAGGGTCGCGACCGGTCGTGGAAGTCCTTGAAGTCCAGCACCACCCGGCTGATGTGGGTGCCGGTGCCGCCCTGGCTGAAGGGGTCCCCGCCCTCGGCGCCGACGTTGGAGATTACGTAGCGGATGTCCTCGTACTCGGAGACGATCTCCTCCACCTGGGCCACGAGCCGGTCCGAGGCGTCCAGATTGGTCCCTTCGGGAGCCTTGATGTGCACGTAGGCCCGCCTCGGCTCGGTCTCGGGGAAGAACTCCGTTCCCTTGCCCCAGTTCACGTAGGCGGCGATGGAACCGAAGAGCAGGACAAAGGAGAGGAGCACCACCAGGAAACGGTGGCGCAGGGACCGGCGCAGAATCGCGAGGTAAACCCGCTTGATCAGGATCTCCCGGCTCGGGCCGTCCTTCTCCTTCCTCGCCTTGCGGGGCTCGGCCGTCTTGACGGTCTGGTATCGGGCGGAGAGCACCGGGTTGATCACCAGGGCCACGAAGAGGGACGAGGTGAGGGCCAGGATCAGCGTCATGGGCAGGTACCCCATGAACTCCCCCATGATGCCCGGCCAGAACAGCATGGGGACGAAGGCCCCCAGGGTGGTCATGGTGGAGGTGATCACGGGCCACGCCACCTCGTTGGTGCCCTCGAGCGCCGCCTCCATGCGGGGCTGCCCTTCCTGCATGTGGCGGTAGATGTTCTCCACGATCACGATGCCGTTGTCGACGAGCATGCCCAGGGCCAGGATCAGGCTGAAGAGCACCACCATGTTGAGCGACACGTCCATGCCCATGAGGAGCGCGAAGGTGAGGAACATGGAGTAGGGGATGGCCAGGGCCACGAACACGGCCGATCGGCCGCCGATGAAGACGAAGATCACCGCCAGGACCAGGATGAGGCCCGAGAGGATGTTGTTCTCCAGGTCCGCCACCATGAGGCGGACGTCGTCCGACATGTCCGCCGTGAGGTCGATCCGGAGGGCGGACGGCACGAGGGGCCGCATCTCGTCGACGGCCTTCTTCACCTCGTCCGTGACGCGGACGATGTTCTCCCCGGCCCGCTTCTGGATCCCCAGGGTGACGCTTGTGCGACCGTCGATCCGGCTCCTGGTGAGGGGGTCCTTGTGGGCGTCCTTGATGGTGGCCACGTCCCGCAGGTAGATGGGCCTGCCGTCCCGGACGAAGGCCACGATGGAGAAGATCTCGGAGGGGTGCTTGAACTCCTCGGGCACCCGGACCAGATACTTGCCCTGGCCGATGTCCATGCTCCCGCCGGGCATGTTCACGTTGCTCTGCCGGACCGCGTTCACCAGGCTGGAGAAGGGCACGTTGTAAGCCCGGACCCGGTCCAGGTCGAACTCCACGTGGATCTCCCGCTCCAGACCCCCGCTGAGGGAGGCGTCCAGCACGCCCGAGATGGACTCGAACCGGTCCTCGAACTCCTCGGCGAAGGTCTGGAGACGGCGCAGGCTGAAGGGCCCGGAGAGAACCACCCGGATCACGGGGAGGTCGGAGAAGTTGACCTCCTGGATGACCGGGTCGTCCGGCATGTCGTCCGGCAGGTCCGGCTTGGCCTGGTCCACCTTGTCCCGGACCTTCTGGAGCGCATCGTCCAGGTCCACCTCCGGCAGGAACTTGACCGCCACCGTGGAGATCCCCTCGGCCGAGGTGGAGCGGATCTCCTCCACGTCCGAGATCCCCTTGAGCTTGCGCTCGACGGGGATGGTGACGAGCTCCTCCATGTCCTGGGGCGCCACCCCCTCGTAGGCGGTGGTGACGAAGACGTAGGGGATCGTGATGTCGGGAAAGGACTCCCTCGGGAGCGTGGCATAGGCGTAGAGGCCGGCGATCACGATGAGGACCAGCAGGGCCAGGACGGTCACCTGGCGCTTGAGGGCGGCCTGGTTGACGAACATTCTACTTGACCTCCACCTTCATGCCCTCCTCCACCTCCTTCTGGCCCCTGACGATGACCTGATCGCCGGGCTCGAGCCCCTCGGCGATCTGCACCCGGTCGCCCTCGATCACCCCGATGGAGACGGTCCGGGCGTGCACCACGCCCTCCTCCACCACGTACAGGATCCGCTCGCCGCTCTTGTCCACCAGAGCGAAGAGCGGTACCCTGAGCGCGTTCGGCATCACCCGGCGCAGGAAGACCGCCCGGGCGATCATGCCCGGGCGGATCCTCCGGTCCGGGTTCGGGATGACCACCTTGACCAGGAAGGTCTTGGTGGCGGGGTCCGCCTTGTAGGCCACGAAGGACACCTTTCCGGGGATCCGGCCCTCCGGGAAGGCGTCGATGCGCACCATGGCGTCCTGGCCCCTCTCCAGATACCGCACGTCCATCTCGGGCACGTCCACGTTGACCTCGATCCGATCCACGTTGACGATGTCCGCCAGCGGCTCCCCCCGGCCGATGAACTCCCCCTGGTCCACGAAGAGGTGGTTGACCACGCCTCCGATGGGCGCGTAGGTGAACCCCCGGCGGTGCTCGACCCGGGCGCGCTTCAGGTCCCCCTCGGCCACGCTCCGTTCGGTGCGGCTCCGCTCCAGCTCCTCCTTGGCGATGAGCTTCTTCTCGTACAGCCCGGCCCTGCGCCGGTAGACGTCGTCGGCCAGGTCGAAGGCGGCCTGGGCCTGGGCGAGCGCCGCCTCGAGGGAGGAGACGTCCACCTTGGCGATGAGCGCCCCCTTTTTCACGCTGTCCCCCTCCTCGGGGCCGATCCACTCCACCTTGCCCACCATGTCCGACGGGACCCGCACGTCCTCCCACGCCTCGGTCTCCCCCGGCAGGATCAGGACGTCCCGAATGGGGCCGGGCTGCACGGCCTCGACGGACACCTGCACGACGCGCTCCCGGGGAGCCTCCTCCTGGGGCTGGGCATTGCCCTGGGACTGCTCGCACCCGGCCGCCGGCAGAAGGGCCAGGAGGAGCGCGAGCAAAACACCCGGGCCCCCTCTTTTCATGGTCTGAACCCTGTTCATGATATTCTCTTCCGAGCCTCCGAAACCCATGGGTGAGCCTTTCCTCTGTGAAACGGTTCGATCGCCGGAACCTTCCATCGAGGGCCGGTGTACCCCCCGTCTGTTCAGCGCGTGTGAGCGGCCAGACCCCGAAAGGCCAGCCGGAGGAGCCGCTCGGGCCGGCGCGGGTCCGGCACGCCCCCGATCACCTGGTCGTGGTGGAAGCAGAAGTCCATCAGGCCCAGCACCAGCATGGCCACCTCGCCGGGCTCCGTCTCGATCACTTCCCCCCCGGCCACGCCCTCCGCGTAGATCTTCCGGACCGCCCCGAACATCCGGCGGTGAAAGGCCATCACGTCGTAGGGCGGGATGCCGTCGGGCGGTCCGAAGAGCAGGTTGTGAATCAACCGGAACAGCTCCGGGTGCTCGGCCAGTCCCTCGTAGATCCTCCGGTAGATCAGGAGGAACCGGTCGAGGGCGGTTCCCGGCCTCTCCAGGATGCCCGCCAGGAGCTCCTCCTGCATCCGGCCGGCCCGGTCCAGGATGGCGCGGAAGAGTCCGGCCTTGCTCTCGAAGTAGTAGTAGAGCACCGGTTTGGTCACCCCGGCCCGCCCGACGACGGCCTGCACGGTCGTCCCGGCGTACCCCCGTTCCGCAAACAGCTCGGTTCCCGCCTTCAGGAGCCGCTCCCGCGCATCCGTCCCCGCGCCGCCCTGTATGCTTTCCCTGGTCATGAAAACCTCTTCTCGCTCTGGAATCGGCATCCGTAGCACAGGCCCGAAGCTCGGGTCAAGAGAAACCTACCTACCGGTAAGTAACAACCATCTTCTTCGTGTGGACATGGGGTCGGCCCTGTGCTATTTTCCATACCACACCGCCAAGGAGGAGAGACCCCATGGATTTCAAAGCCCATCTCGAAACGGCCTGGACGCTGACCCTTCGCTACATCGCGCCCCTGATCCTGATGACGCTCGCCATGGCCGTGGTGAGCTTTCTTTCCCTGGGCATCCTCGCCCCGGTGACCATGGCCGGCTACATGCAGGCCATTCTCCTCATGGTGCGGACCGGCCGGGAGCCCAGGGTCCAGGACATCTTCTCCCAAATGCGTCTGTTTTTGCCCCTTTTCCTGTTCGGTCTGGTGGTTTTTCTCGCCATCATGATCGGGTTCGCCCTGCTGGTCCTCCCCGGGCTGGTGATCTCCCTGGCCGTCGCCTTCGGATGCCTCTACGTCCTGCCCCTCATGACCGACAAGGGCATGGGCGTGGTGGAGGCCGTCAAGGAGAGCTTCCGGATGTCCACCGGCAAGAGCACCCTGGACCAGCTCGTGGTGATGGTCCTCTACCTGGGCCTCTCCGCGGTGGGCGGCTCCGTGTTCATCGGCTGGCTCTTCACCCAGCCCTTTGCCACCATCTTTCTCCTTTCGGTGTACGAGGAGAAGGTGAGCCGCCCCCAGCCCTCCTGATTCGCCCTTTTCATCCCGCTCCATGCGTGCGATCATGATGCCGCGACTCCGGGATCAACGGGCCTGGGCCCCCGGTGCCGGAGCAGGGGAAAGGGCCTCATGTACCTCAAGCGCATCCGTCGAAGGGGACGGAATCATTACCTGATTTGCGAATCCTACGCCGCCGGGGAGCTGTGGCGTCACCGGGTGCTCAAGGATTTGGGCCCCGATCCCGGAGCCTGGATCGAATACCCGGGCGGGAACAGCTTCCACCTTCGGGAGGGCCTGGAGGAGGAGCTCCGCAGCCTGGGCGCGGACGTCTCGGACGACGCGCTGGAACCCCTCTTCATGCCCTTTCTCGACCCGCGCATCCGGCGCATCGTGGAGCAGTTCCAGCGGGTCGACCCCTCCAGGAAGCCCTGGAAGGCCCACTCCCGGGACGAGCTGTTCCGACGCCAGCAGGTCCTCCACGACTTCGACAAGCGGCGGCTTCACTACCTGCGGTGCGGGCGGACGGACATCGGCAACCTGGACGCCCGGCCCTGGCCCTTCCTGAACGTGCTCATCGACAAGAGCCGCGACGAGGTCGAGGCGGTCCTCGCGGAGATGGAGCAAGAGCTTCCTCCCTGGGAGGTGAGGCCCTACCTGTACACCGCCCTCCGCTGCCAGACCCGTTTCGGGCACCCCCTGACCCGGAACCGGCCCGAGGCCCTCGACCCCGAGCGGGTGGACGAGGCCTTCCTCGAGGACCTCTGTCGCCTGAACCGGGACGAGCGGTTCTTCCGCGGGGTGGACGACCATCGCCCCGACGACCTCCACGCCTACCTGGCGCGCTACGCCATTCTCTACTTCGACCACGACTACGAACGGAGCGCACCGTGGCGGGAGTACGTGGAGGACTTCATCCGCAAGCACCGTACCCCGCCCCCGAGGAGCTCCCCCGGGCTCGACGAGGCCGAAAAGAGGGCCTGCCGCAGGCTGGGGATCGAGCCGAAGGAGCTCCGCAACATGAGCCGCAAGGAGCTCACCCGGCGCTACCGCAGCCTGGCCATGGAGTGCCACCCCGACCGGGGCGGGGAGAGCGAGGCCTTCGTGCGGCTCCAGGCCTCCTACGAACGCCTGCTGAGGAGGACGTCCTGATCCTCCAGGCCTGGTTCGACGAAACCTTCGATCTCGAGACCACCACGGAGCGGTTCCTCTCCGTGGTGCTTCAGGGCCTGGCGGCAGGCACCGGCGCGTCGCCCGGCCAGGGGAGAACGCCATGAATGCCGCCGTTCGGTCCGTCCTTCTTCTGCTCCTGCTCCCGACCCTGTCCGCCCCGGCGGGCCGCGCCCGTGCCGAGGACGCCCAGGCCATCGTGGAGGCCGGCTTCCACTACTACCGCGGCGACACCTCGAGGAGCACCCTGGACATGACCGTGCACCGCCCGGACTGGGAGCGGGTCTTCACCATCAAGGCGTGGACCGAGGGCGAGGATCGAAGCCTGATCCGCATCCTCGGCCCCCCCAAGGACCGGGGGAACGGCACCCTGAAGAACGGGGAGGAGATGTGGATGTACAACCCCAAGGTGAACCGGGTCATCAAGGTCCCGCCGTCCATGATGAGCCAGTCCTGGATGGGCTCCGACTTCTCCAACAACGACCTGGCCAAGAGCGACAGCCTGATCAAGGACTACGACCACGAGGTCGTGGGCACGGGCTCTCACGACGGAAAGAAGGTCTGGGTGATCGAGTCCCGTCCCAAGCCCAGGGCCCCGGTGGTCTGGGGCAAGCAGAGGCTTCGCATTCGCGAGGACCACATCTTCCTCGAGGAGACCTTCTTCGATCAGGAGATGGAGCCGGTCAAGACCATGTCCGCCGGTGACATCCGGATGATGGGCGGGAAGCTCTTCCCCGCGACCTGGAGGATGCAGAAGGCGGGCGCCGACGGCGAGTACACGCTCCTGGAGTACCGGGAGATCTCCTTCGACGTGGAGATCCCCCCGGGCACCTTCACCCTGTCGAACCTGAGGACGCCCGAGAGATAGGTGAAAGTTGACGGTGAGAGGTGAGAAAGGAAAAACAGGGAATCGTCAACATCGTCCTTCAATGAGCCGTCGAGAGCAATCGGAGCGGATCAGACGGCAGGGATCCGAGGGAGGGACAAGGCGGAGCCCATGAAGTCGTTCACCACCCAGATGGCCTGGCGAAACGTGTGGCGCAACCCCAGGCGGAGCGTGCTGACCATGGCGTCGGTCGCCTTTGCCGCGCTGATCCTCATCTTCATGCTCTCCTGGCAGTTCGGCTCCTACGACACCATGATCAACACCGCCGTCTCCATCCACACGGGTCACCTGCAGGTCCAGGCCGAAGGCTACCGGGACAAGCGTCGGATCGGCCAGGTGGTGGAACGTCCCGATGCCGTGGCGGAGGTCGTGGCGCGGACGAAGGGGGTGAAGACCTACACCCCGAGGGCCGGCGCCTTCTCCCTGGTGAGCTCCGAGGATCGTACGTACGCGGCCCTCGTTGTGGGGATCGACCCGGAACGGGAGCCGGCCGTCTCCACCCTGGAGAGCCTGGTGCGCAAAGGATCCTTTCTCGCCCCGGACGACGGGTATCAGGCCCTCATCGGGCGGCTTCTGGCCCGCAGCCTGAAGGTGGACGTGGGGGACGAGATCGTGCTGCTGGGCCAGGGACGGGACGGCTCCATCGCCGCCTCGGCGGTCCGGGTGAAGGGGGTGTTCGAGAGCGGACAGGACGAGTTCGACCGCTCCACCCTCCAGATTCCCATGGCCGCCTTCCAGGAGGTGTACGCCATGCGCGGCGGGGTGCACGAGCTGGTGGTGGTCTGCAGCGACCTGGACGACGTGCCGGGCGTCAAGAGGCGACTGTCATCCGCCCTGGACGCCGTGGGGCAGGGCCTGGTCGTGCTGGACTGGAAGGAGCTCATGCCCGGGCTCGTCCAGAGCATCCAGATGGACCTGGCCGTGGGCTTCATCTTCTACGTGATCCTCATCCTGGTGGTGGCCTTCAGCATCCTGAACACCTTCCTCATGGCGATCTTCGAGCGGAAGAAGGAGTTCGGCGTCCTTCTGGCCCTGGGAAGCACCCCCGGGCGGATCTCGCGCATGATCCTGGCCGAGTGCGGCCTGATGACCGGGCTGGGCATCGCCGCCGGAATCCTGCTCGGTGCAGCGGTCACCCTCTACTTCGAGGCCCGCGGCATCGCCTTCTCCGGCGCCGAGGAGATCCTGCGGCAGTTCGGACTTCCCGAGCGGATGTACCCCGAGCTCTCCCTCCTCTCGACGGTGATCGGGGCGGGCGTGGTGCTTCTGATCACCTCTTTTGCCGTAATCTACCCGGCCCTGAGGGTCCTGAGGCTACGGCCGGTCGAGGCCATCTCGACGATCCAGTAGGCCGTCCGTGAACGGGGAAACCGAGACATGCAGATCCTGATGGCGTGGCGTAACATCTGGAGAAACCCCCGAAGGACCCTGGTGATCCTCACCGCGGTGGTGATCGGCGTCTGGAGCATGATCGTCCTCGGCGCGCTCATGCGGGGCGTGTCGGACCAGTTCCTCGAGATCGGCATCTCCACCCTCACCGGGCACATCCAGATCCACCACCAGGACTTTCGGAGCGACCCGGTGATCCAGAACCGCATCGACCGGCCCGACCGTGTGGCTCAGGCCCTGGAGGCCGTGCTCCCTCCGGGTTCGCACTGGGCCGGGCGGATCCGTGTCAACGCCATCGCCAACACCGCCCGGCACGCCCAGGGAGTGACCCTGGTGGGGATCGACCCGGAACGGGAGGCCCGGGTTTCCTTCGTCGGCGGGGCGGTGGAGGAAGGGACCTACCTGGAGCAGGACGATCCCTACGGCATCCTGGTCGGAAAGGCCCTGGCCGAGAAGTTCGAGACCCGGCTCGACCGTCGGGTCGTCCTCATGTCCCGGGACGCCGCCGGCAAGGTGGCCTCCCGGGCCTTCCGGATCCGGGGAATCTTCCGGGCCGAGATGGAGGCCACGGAGAAGCAGTTCGTGTTCATCACCGAGGCCGCGGCCCGGGACATGCTCGGGCTCGAGCAGGGCATCACGGAGGCGGCCGTGCTGCTCCCCTCACACGAGATGACCGGGAAGACGGCCGAGGCCCTGGAAGGCCTCCTCCCCACGCCTCCGCTCGCGATCCAGACCTGGAGGGACCTGCTGCCCCTGGTCCGCGTGACCATCGAGCTCTACGACGCCTTCATCTTTCTCTGGTTCCTGGTGGTCTTCATCGCCATGGCCTTCGGCATCGTGAACACCCTGCTCATGGCCGTGTTCGAACGGATCCGGGAGTTCGGCCTGCTCAAGGCCCTGGGCATGAGGCCCCGCGGCATCGTCCAGGGGGTCCTGGCGGAGTCGTTCTTCCTGCTGCTCCTGGGAGCGGCCGCGGGAAACGCCTTGGGGGTCCTGAGCGTGAGCCTGCTGGCGGAGAGCGGGATCGACCTCTCCGCCATGGCCGAGGGGCTGGAGTATGTGGGCATGCCCCGGGTGGTCCACCCGCAGCTCCAGGGAGGCGACTTCCTTATGGCCAACGTGGTGGTCTTCGTCCTGGGGATCGTGGTGAGCCTCTACCCGGCCGTCAAGGCCGCGCGGTTCACGCCGGTGGAGGCCCTGGCGCACACGTGAGAAGGTGAGCGGTGAAGGGTGACGGTGAGGAAAACAGGTGCGGACCCCGGCACCGAAGCTCGAAAGGGATGAAAACCGAGGGCCGCGGCCGTTGAACGAAGAGGATGAGCCCATGGACGCCCAAGCCATTGTTTCGCTGAAGAACGTGACCAAGACCTACCGGCAGGGGAAGGTGCAGATCACCGCCCTCGACGACGTGAGCCTGGACATTCCCCAGGGGGACTTCATGGCCCTGGCCGGCCCCTCGGGCTCCGGAAAGACCACCCTGCTCAACCTGATCGGGGGGCTGGACCGGGCCGACTCCGGGAGCATCCGTCTGAACGGAAGCGACCTGGGGACCATGAGCGAGTCCGATCTGGCGGGGATGCGGCTCCACAGGGTGGGGTTCGTGTTCCAGTCCTACAACCTCATCCCGGTGCTCTCGGCCGAGGAGAACGTGGAGTACGTGATGCTCCTCCAGGGCGTGGGTGCGCGGGAGCGGAGGGAGAAGGCCCGGGCCATCCTGGACGACGTCGGCCTGGAGGAGCTGTACGACCGCCGACCGGCCGAGCTGTCCGGCGGGGAGCAGCAGCGGGTCGCGGTGGCCCGCGCCGTGGTGTCCGGGCCGAGCATCGTGCTGGCGGACGAGCCCACGGCCAACCTGGACTCGGCCACCGGCCGTTCGCTCATGGACATGATGCGGGGCATGAACGAGGCCAAGGGCGTGACCTTCGTCTTCTCGACCCACGACCGGATGGTCATGGACTACGCCGAGAGGCTGGTCCGCATCCGGGACGGAGGCGTGGCCGGGGAGGAGAAGAGAGAAGGGGGAACGGGATCGTGAAGCCGGCTCGACGCCAATGGAGGATCGGCGCGCTTCTCGTCCTCCTGGCTCTCGGCCTCGCCGGGACGGCGGGCGCCGCTCCGGCGGAGCCCGGGGTCTCCCCGCCCCCCCCTTCCCCCTCGGCTTCCCTGGACGCCCGGTGGGGAGGCCACCTCAAGCTTCGGGGGGCCTTGTCCGACGTGGAGGAGCGGTCCCTTTACGGACTGGTGGACGCGGGCACGTACGCGGACGCTGCCTTCGAAGGACGGCTCACGAACCGGACCTTCTTCTCGGACGCCCTCTACGGCGAGGTCCACTACGAGCTCCTCGTCTCCGGCGGCCACACCCGCGAAACGCAGCAGGAGCTCGGACGCCGCTTTCCCCTGCTCCCGTCCGGCAGGGACTACCTGACCTCCGGCATCGAGGACGACCGGCGGTTCCTGGACCTCACCC
>CAYUBQ010000077.1:0-12713 GCA_964443135.1 uncultured Desulfobacterales bacterium
CGCATTCGCAAAAACCCGCTCACGCGCCGCTGGGGACGATATCACCTGTTGAAATTCCCAGGGGCAGATCTCGAGGCTTGAGGCCCTTCCCGGCCTCATTGAAGATTGACGCATTCGCAAAAACCCGCTCACGCGCCGCTGGGGACGATATCACCTGTTGAAATCCCAGGGGCAGATCTCGAGGATTCGGGCTTTGCGGGGTGCGGCGTGTGAGGTCCGCAAGGCCGGGTGAGCGCTCACTCCCGCTCCATGCGGATGGCTCCCTTCGGGCAGATGAACGCGCAGATGCCGCAGCCCTTGCAGAACGCGTCGTCGATCTCGATACGACCGCTCTCGGGGTCCCGCGTGATGCACAGCTCGGGGCAGAGCAAGCGGCAGAGGTCGCAGCTCTCGCATCCGCGCAGGGCCAGGCATCGTGAGGCCGCCTCCGCGGCGTCGGCCTCGGTCCGGATGGAGAAGGGTCTTTCCGGGCCGGGACCGGAACCGTCCGCCGGCGGGCAGGGACGGATGGGCGTCGTTCGCCGTGTCCCGCTCACAGGGAGCCTCCCCTTCGAAGAAACGCCTGCACGACCCGCGCTGCACGCCGGCCGCCGGCCATGGCCTCCACCACGGAGCTGGGACCGTGCAGAAAGTCCCCGGCGGCGAAGACTCCGGCAAGGCCCGTTTCACCGCTCTCCGCATCGGGCCGGAAGCGAAGGGCCTGCTCCCCGCCCAACGCCTCCTGGATCGGGGAAAGCTCGGGCGCTTGTCCCAGAGCGGTGATCAAGGCGTCGGCCGAGATCTCGTGCCCGGTCCCGGCCACGGGGATCGGCCTGGGTCGCGCGCCGCGTTCCGCACGGGAGAGCTCGGTCCGAACGCACTCGACCCCCTGCATGCGACCGTCCCCGCCCGCGGTCACCCTCACCGGCGTCGTGAGAAAGCGGAAGCCCACGCCTTCCTCCTCCGCCGCCTCCACCTCCAGGGGGTCGGCGGGCATGTCTCCGCGTTCCGTGCGGTAGAGCACGAGGACCTCGCTTCCGAGCCGGCGGGCGGCGCGGGCCGCGTCCATGGCCGCGTTTCCGCCTCCGGCCACCAGGATGCGCCTGCCCGGAGGGCGTTCGTCGCCGTCATTGAACCGGCGCAGGAATGCGAGGCTGTCCAGGACGCCGGGGATGCCCTCGCCGGGGATCTCCAAGGGGAGGCCTCTGGTCGTGCCCGCGGCCAGGATCAGGGCGCGAATCCCTTCCCGCCGCAGGTCCTCGAGGCCGACGTCCTCCCCGAACCGGCGACCGGTCCGAAGCAGAACGCCCGTTTCCAGGACGGCCCGAACGTCGGTCTCCAGTGCCTTCCGCGGCAGCCGGAACCCGGGAACGGCCCAGGCGAGCATCCCCCCGGGCCGGTCGTGGGCCTCGAGGAGCAACGGCCGGGTTCCTTCTCGAGCCAGGTCGTGGGCCGCGGTGAGCCCAGCGGGCCCGGACCCGATCACGGCGACCTCGGGCGGGCCGCCGACCCTTGCAGTCGGCTTCCTGCGGCCTCGGAGGGCGGCGAACCCCTTGAGGGCCCGGATGGGCGTCGGGCCGTGAATCCTGCCCCGGGTGCAGGCCTTCTCGCAGGGTCGGGTGCAGACGTACCCGCAGACCGCCGGGAGGGGATTGTCCTCGAGGATGAGGTCCAGCGCCTCCTGGATCCGTCCCTTCGAGAGGAGGCGCAGGTAACCGGGGACGTCCTGGCCCAGGGGGCATGCGGCGCGGCAGGGCGGGTCCTGCGGCGGTGATCCCCCCAAGGGCAGGGCGTAACCGTCTCCGCCCCGGTAGACCCTTCCCCGCAAGCTGTCGGCCTCGGCGCGCATCTCCACGATCCGCTCCGCCGGGCAGCCGTGAAGGCAGACCGCGCAGGCGGTGCAGGCGGCGTGGTCCACCACCGGTCGATGGATGCGTCCCTCAACCGCCATGAAGCGTTCTACCTCCCTTCACGGTCTCCCGCCTCCAGCCCCTCCCGTTCACGGACGGGTTGGTTCTCCTCAGCGCTCGCCTCTTTCCTCGCTCTTTTCGGTCCCCATCTCCCACCCCCTGGACAGGGCCTTCAGGTTCAGCTCCCGGAACCGCTCCGGCAACTGCTCCTCGACGGCCGCCCCCAGGGACTCCCGGCTCAGCACGCCCGACCGGGCGACGGCGGCGCCGAGCATGACCAGGTTCGCCGCCTGCTTGTCGCCGAGATTCGACACCGCGGTCTCCGTGGCCGAAACGGGGACCTGGAGGAGGCCCTCCCGGGGCCGCTCCTCGACCAGGGAGGCGTGTTACAGGACCAGGCCGCCGGGTCGGGCGGTTTGATCGACGAAGGCGTCGTAGGCGCTCTGGCTCATGGCCACCAGGACGTCGGCCCGGAGCACGTGGGGAAACGCGATGGGCCCGCTCGAGATCACCACCTCGCTCCGGGCCGCGCCGCCGCGGGCCTGGGCGCCGTAGGCGTTGGATCCCGAGGCGCGGAGACCGTCTCGCACCGCGGCGTGACCCAGGAGAGCGCCGGCCAGGACCACGCCCTGGCCTCCGAAACCGCTGATTCGGACCTGTGTGATCCGTCGATCCCGCTTCATCGCCGTCCACCCGCTCGTCCCGGCAACGCCAGACAGGACCGGGGATCCCGGTCACCCTTCGGCCGGCCGTTCATGCAACCCCCGGCGCTTCGGTCCCTCGAGTCTTCTTCACGAGAACTCCCCGGTCACGATCTTTCCGGCCAGCTCCTCCTCGTCCATCTCCGCGGCCTCCTCCGTCGTCACGCAGCGCTCCAGGAGCGAGCGGAGCATCTCCGCCGGCGAATCGAACCGGTTTCTCCGGCCGAACTGAGTGGGGCAGGGGGAGAGCACCTCCAGGAAGCTGAATCCCCCGACCTCCAAGGCACGGCGGATCCCTTCCATGAGCGCGAAGGGCTGGGTCACGGCGTACCGGGCCACGGAGGCCGCGCCGGCGGCCAGGACCAGCTTGCACAGATCGAAGGGTCGGTGCGGGTTGCCGCGGTTGGTGGTCGCCGTGAGCGTTCCGCGGGGAGAGGTGGAGGCCGCCTGTCCCCCGGTCATGCCGTAGATCTGGTTGTTCGCGCAGATCACCGTCAGGTCGGTGTTCCGGCGGGCCGCGTGGATGAGGTGGTTTCCGCCGATGGAGGAGAGGTCGCCGTCGCCGCTGATCACCACGGTGCGGAGGGCCGGGTTGAACAGCTTGGCGCCCGTGGCGAAGGGGATGGCCCGGCCGTGGAGCGTGTGCAGGGTGTCCGCCTGGAAGTGGGGGCTGGGGATCCAGGCCGCGCATCCGATGCCGGAGACGAAGAGCATCTCCTCCATGGGGACGCCCGAGGCGTCGATCGCACGCAGGATCAGGTTCATGAGGATGCCGTGCCCGCACCCCGGACAGAACGGGGTGGATGGGGGCTCGGCGCGAAGGTGGGCCTCCAGGTCGCGGGCCATCAGAGCAGCCTCCGGAGCTCTTCCTCGATGCGATCCGGGTGGATGATCTCGCCGTCGGTCTGGCCGAGGGGGACCACCTCGCAGTCCGCGGCCTTGATCACCTCGCCGGCGACCTGTCCCCGGTTCATCTCGGGGACCAGGATCCGCTCCACCGTCCGTCCGAGCTCCCGGACCTCCTGCTCCGCAAAAGGCCACACCGTCCCGAGACGCAGGAGTCCCGCGCGGAGCCCGGTTTTCCGAAGGCGCCGGACCGCGTAGAGCGCGCTCCGGGCCGTGAACCCGTAAGCCACCACGGCCACCCGGGTGTCCTCCAGGTGGTGGGTTTCCGTCCGGACGATCCGGCTGCGTGCGTGGATGATCTTCTCGTTGATGCGGGAGACGAGCCGTTCGTGAGCCTCGGGGTCGTCCGTCCTGCGGAAGCCCCGGGCGTTGTGGGTGGAGCCGGTGACCAGCAGGTTCTCGCCGTCGCCGAAGGAGGGCATGGGCGGCACGCCGTGAGGGCCCGCTTCCCCGAAGGGCGCGGCGCCGGCGCGCTTCTCGCGGTGAACCAGCGGGACCTCCGGCCGCACGTCCACCTGCTCCCGGAGGTGGCCCACGGCCTCCTCGCCCATGAGAAAGACGGGCACCCGAAACCGGTCGGCCAGGTTGAAGGCCTCGACGGTGAGATCGTACATCTCCTGGACCGACCAGGGGCTGTAGGAGATCACCTGGTAGT
The DNA here is from genome assembly GCA_964443135.1 of uncultured Desulfobacterales bacterium. GTDB lineage: Bacteria > Desulfobacterota > DSM-4660 > Desulfatiglandales > HGW-15 > JAIPEI01. The sequence continues at coordinate 4,152 of CAYUBQ010000077.1, forward strand.
CGCCGTGGGAGCCCCAGCGGGCCTGCATGTGATCCCCGCTTCCCACCCGCGTGGCCTGCCCCGTTCCCGGTCCCGCCCGCTGGATGTCCGCGATCACCATGGGGGTCTTGGTGAGCGCGGCGTATCCCACGGCCTCCTGCATGAGGCTGAAGCCGGGTCCGGAGGTGGCGGTCATGGCCCGGGCGCCGGCCCAGACCGCGCCGATCACCGAGCAGATGGAGGCGATCTCGTCCTCCATCTGTGCGAACACGCCCCCCACCTCGTCCAGCCGGTCGGCCATGCGCTCCATGATCTCGCTCGAGGGCGTGATGGGATATCCGGCGTAGTACCGGCAGCCCGCGGCGAGGGCGCCCTCGGCCACGGCCTCGTTTCCGGAGAGGTAGTGGGTACCGGCCGGGAGAAGGCTCTGAACCGTGCTGGTGCTCCTGGTTCAGATGTATAGACGCTGCAGGCGCGTTTGTCCACACCCGAAGGGGCACCTCCCGGATCGGAGCGGACCCGACGGGGGCAGGGGCCTTTCCAGGGGCGTCCGCCCGCCCGAGGGATGCCCGCGCCGGGGGCTCCGAAGAGGGGATGGGGAAGGAAAGCCCGTGTCGGGAAACGCGCCGGCTACAGGGTGATCACCTTGTCGGCCAGCTGAAGGGCGGTCACGATGTCGAGCATGTTCGTGGTCTCTCCCACCCGCTTTTGATCCAGGAGGCGGAAGTGGTCCAGGCAGGTCCCGCAGACCAGGATCAGGAGACCCTCCCGCTCGTACCTTTGCAGGACCGACAGCACCTCGGAGCCCTCGATGGTGAGCCTGACGCCGCTGTTGATGAAGACGAGCCGCCACAGCTCCTCCCCCATCTCCTCGAGGGTCTTGAGAAAGCTGATCATGAGCTTGGCGCCCAGCTCGTCGTCCCCGCGGCCCATGCGGTCCGAGCCCACGAGGATCACGATCTTGGCGTGCTCCCCCGAAGGCGCCTTTGATTCGGCGGGCGGCACGGGCGGGGCTTTTCCCTGGAGGGTCGCGATGACCCGATGGATCCCGCCCTCCTCGGTCACGGCGACCTCGTAGCCCTGGTGGGTCAGGAACCGGGAGACGTTCTCGCGGGCGGCGTCGTTGTCCACCGCCACCTCCAGCGCGGGGGGCCGTTCCTGTTCGATGGCCTCCTTGACCTGGAGAACCGGGGCGGGACAGGCAAGCCCTCGGCAGTCGATCTTCTTCATGGCGGCCTCCTCGGGGTGGTTGCGGTTCGGGAGAAGAGGCGGCCCGATGGGAGCGATCGGTAAAACCCCTTCCTTCCCTTTTTTTATAGGGGGGACGGTTCATGCAAGTCAAACAGGATGTTCCGATGACAAGCCGGATGAAGCCGGGGTTTTCCGATAGATACGAGGACCTCGCGCCGGGGAAGGGGTGAGCCCAGGAATTGCTTTTCCGGGGCTCCCGGCCTGTGGTACTGAGGAGACCCGGGCGGGCAGGCGCCGGCGAATGCGGTCGCCGGACCCGGGGACCTCCGGGTCCCCGGCGACCCGCGGCAATCACGAACCGGAAAGGACGATTCATGATCTTTGAGCTGGTGCGGGTGGAGGTGCGGTGAGGGACGCCTTCCTCCCTTGCAGGCCGGCGGATCATGGCCTAGGATGGTGGACACGTCGGTGAAACCGAAACGAAAGGAACCCCGTTGAAACGCGACAACATCTTTTACCGGTCCAAGCCGGACGTGGAAGCGTTCGGCATGACCATTCGCGAGATCATCGAGGCGCTGGACCCGACCGATTCCATCGACCCGGACCTCGCGCTCGACGACGTGGGCACGGCCGTCATCCTCTACCGTGCGAAGGAGATGGGCATCGGCCGCAGGCTCCCTCTGTAGCCGGTATGGTTCCCGGGGCGGAAAGGGGACGGAGGGAAGGGCACGCAGGCGGCTCGAAGCGCCATCCCGCTGGAGCCCTCGCACTGGCCGCGGCGGGCGGTCTTCTGGGCGGAGGCTCCCTCCTGGGCCTGGCCGCCTTCCTGTTCTACGGTTCGTTCGAGGTGATCGACCTGGGACTCGCGGGTGTGGAGCTCCTCGTCTGGGACGGCCTGCTGGCCCTGGGCTTTTCCGTTCAGCACAGCGGGATGATCCGGAGGCCGGTCCGGCGCCTCCTGGGCGGACTCCTGCCGGAGAAGGCCTACGGCGCGTTCTTCGCGCTCGCATCCGGCGCTGTCCTCATGGCCGTCCTGCTCCTGTGGCAGCGTTCCTCCTTCGAGCTGTTCTCGGCGCAAGGCCCCTGGCGCTGGGGCTTCAGGGCGGGCTACTTCCTGGCCGCCGCCGGGTTCGTGTGGGCGGCCCGGGCGCTCGGATCCTTCGATCCACTGGGAGGCCGACAGGTCCTGAGCCGCCTGACCGGCCGTGAAGGAAGGCCCATGCCGCTGGTCGTTCGAGGGCCGTACCGGTGGGTCCGTCACCCGGCCTACCTGTTCACGCTGGTGCTGCTCTGGTCCTGCCCTGACGTGACCGCGGACCGTCTCCTGTTGAATCTCCTCTGGAGCGCCTGGATCGTCGCCGCCACCCGCCTGGAGGAACGGGACCTGGAGGCCGCGTTCGGAGACGGCTACCGCCGGTACCGCCGGGAGGTCCCCGGGCTGATCCCGATCCGGGCGAAACCGGTGCCGGAGCGGGTGGTCGAGGAAGGGACGTGACGTGAAGAAGGTGAGCAAAAAGGCGTTCGACAGGATCGTGGAGCGGGCGATTCGACGGATCCCCGAGGAGATCCGCGCCCACCTGAACAACATGGCCATCTCGGTGCGGGACCGCCCCTCGCAGGAGCTCCTGGCGGAGATGGGCATGCGGCCCGACGACCTCCTGCTGGGCGTCTACGAGGGGGTCCCCTTGTCGGAGCGCACTGTGTTCGAGCCTCCTCTCTACCCGGACGTGATCGTCCTGTTCCAGGAGGACCTGGAAGAGGTGTGCGAGAGCCTGGAGGAGATCGAGCGGGAGATCGAGATCACCCTGGTCCACGAGGTGGCCCACTTTCTCGGGATGAACGAGGAGCGGCTGGCCGAGCTGGGTTACGCGTGAGACGAGGTCACCGACCCGAAGAACGGGCGGTTCCGCTGCGGCGGGACGGGCGTTCGAAGAGGTGAAGCGATGGCGCTGTCCGTGCTGGACGTCTACAAGCGAGTGCTGCCCAAGACCAACTGCGGGGACTGCGGCCGGCCCAGCTGCCTGGCCTTCGCCAGCATGGTCGTCTCGGAAGGGGAGCGTCTGGAACGGTGCCCCCACCTGGACGCGGAGACCGTGGCCCGTGCCCGGAAGGAGATCGACGCACAGCGCGCCGAGGGCAAGTGGACGCGAAAGGATCTCGCCGCCGAGGCGCTGGTCTGGGCCCGGGAGCGGGCCGCCTCCGTTCGAACGGCCGACCTGCCCGGCCGCATCGGCGGCACCCTGGCGAAGGACGACGAAGGAGACCTGCTCGAGCTCCCCTACTTCCAGGAGCTGTTGGAGGTGCGGGACGGGCGGGTGGAGAAGGGGAGCGGGGAGCCGCTCACCCGGTGGGAGCAGGTGTTCCTCTACAACCACATGGCCCAGGGCGGGTCCAGCGAGCCCACGGGAGTGTGGAAGGGCCTGGTGGAGCTGCCCAACACCATATCCAAGATCAAATCGATGAAGCGCCACGTGGAGGATCCGCTCGTGGAGCGGTTCCGGGGCCGGCGGGGGGAGCTGGTCGAGGCCGGCCTCGGACTGGGCGGCGAGGACGTGACGGGGCGCGGATCGGAGGCCGATGCGGCCCTGGCCTTTCGGCCGCTTCCCCGCATCCCGGTGCTGCTGCTCTTTTGGGACGAGGATCCGGATGAAGGCTATGATGCGCGCGTCAAGCTGCTCTTCGACGAGACCATCGTGGAGCACCTCGACATCGAGTCCATCATGTTCCTGAGCGAGCGCATCCGGCAGCTCCTGTGCGGAGGGGCGGGGTAGGCGTTCCCTTTACGCGCCCGCCGCTCTGTGGCAGACTGAGTGAAACGAGAACAGGGATCGGGCGATCGTCGCGCCGGCCCCGCATGCATGGAGGCAGCGCCTCGAGACGCCGGTTCGGGGAGACGAAAGGAGAGAATCATGCCTGAGTTCGGTTCACCCTTCACCCTTCTCAAGAACGACAGGAAGCTCACCAGGGAGGAGCTCGTGCGGGCGATCCGCTTCATGATCGCTGCGGAGTACGAGGCCATTCAGCTGTATCAGCAGACCGCGGAGAGCACGGACGACGCCCTGGCCAAGGAAGTCCTGCTGGACATCGCGAACGAGGAGAAAGAGCATGCCGGCGAGTTCCTGCGGCTGCTCAGGGAGCTCGACCCGGACGAGGAGACCTTCTACAAGGACGGCTATCGAGAGGTCGAGGAGATGATCGAGAAGGTGAAGAAGGAGGGTAAGGCCTAGCCGTTCCCTCACCCTACGAAAGCACCCGGGGCGGCGGGTCGCCGGCCCCTCGGGGCATGCCCGGCGTGCACGGCGGCGATCGGCTCCTCGGACCGGTCAGCCGGTCTTGCGGACGCGCAGGCGCACGTCCTTCCCGCTCGGGGTTTCAGCGAGGATTTCGCCGCCGTTGTGCGCCACGACCCGCCGGATTCGCTCCAGCTTGCCGGTCTCGAGGATGAACTCGAACGCCGCGCCGGGCGGTAGAATGCGAAGACATAGGCCTACGTCTTGATAGGCCTTTCAGCAGTCCCCGCGGTAGTCGAAGAACGGCTCGCGCTTCATGGCAGGCCTCCGGAAGCATTGCGGTTGGTGTCGGTGTTCGCCCGGGCCGTTTCCCGGAGAAACGATGCCATGGCCCGGGACAGGGGCGAGGAGGTGCGCCGCTGGTCCCGGATCATGAAAAAACTCCGCGCCATGCGCCGGCCCTCGAGACGAAGCGCCGCGAGGATCCCCTGGGCGAGCTCCGTCGACAGGGCGTGATGGGAGAGGAAGGCTGCGCCCAGTCCGGCCTTCACGCCCTCCTTGACCGCCGTGGAGGTCCCGAGACGGGCGGACACGCTGAGCGCGTCGAGCCCCCGGCCGTCGGGCTCCCGAAGGTGGTCCTCCAGCGCACGCTGCGTACCGGAGCCCTCCTCCCGCAGGATGAACGGCTCGTCGAGCAGCTCCTCCATGGAGACCTCCCTCCTCCCGGCCCAGCGGTGGTCGGCCCGCACTGCCAGCACCAGCTCGTCCTCCCACAGGACCTCGTGAACCAGGCGGCTGTCCCGCCCCCTCGACCCGACAACGCCCAGCTCGTAACGCCCGCTCAGCACCCCTTCGTGAATACGGACCGTGTCTGCGATTTCGAGACGAACGCCCACCGCGGGAAACCGCTCGTGGAACCGGCCGAGCACGGCGGGAAGGAGGTACTCCCCGGGAATCGTGCTGCCGCCCAGGCTGAGCTCCCCCTGCCGGACGCCGAGGAAATCCTCCATGTCCAGGCAGACCGAGCGTTTCATGTCCAGGAGCGGGAGGGCCTGCCGGTAGAGCCGCTCGCCGGCCGAGGTCGTCACCACCCGACGTCCCAGTCGATCCAGCAGGCGCGCGCCGACCATCCGCTCCAGGTTGGCCACCCGCTCGCTCACGGAGGCCTGCACCAGGTGAACCTCCGAGGCGGCCTTCGAGAAGCTTTCCATTTCCACGACCTTGCAGAAGATCTCCAGCTGCCGGAGATCGAAGTCGATGCGGGAGTGCGGTTCGGTCCGGGGCCTTCTCAAGGGATGACCTCCTCGGCGTCACAGGCGGATCGGGTGGAACCGCCCGCTCTCCTCCTTTTCCGACGGCCTCGCAAACACCCGCTCGGGCGTCCCACGCCCTTGGAGCTCCCCGTCTCCGGGGAAGAGGGCCTCGCCGGATGGCCGCGGGCGACCGGCACCCCGCGGATGTCGTTCTCGGTCGGGAGAAGGGCGTTCGGAGGGTCGCGGACGGCGTCGAAGAGATGGAGGCGGCTCTGAGACCGGTCTCCGGCGGGCGGTTCGAGCCCTCAATGCTGTTGGTGCCGCAAGATGTCCTCGAGGGTGGTGTCCTCGAAGATCCGCTTCATGGCCTCGTAGGCCTTTCCCCAGACCGGGCGGATCAGGCATTCCTCGACGTGATCGCAGACCCCCGGGTCGCTGAGGCAGTCGAGCAGGAGGACCCGGGTCTCCAAGAGGTTCACCACCTCCCAGACACTGATTTCCGAGGGGGACCTGGTCAGCATGTGACCGCCCTTCGGACCCCTGACACTGTCTATGAGGCCCTGTTTCTTCAAGGGAATGATCAGCTGTTCCAAGTACTTGACAGGGATATCCTGCCTTCGGGAGATGGCGCTCATGCTCAACGGACCCTGGCCGTAGTTGGAAGCCAGCTCCAGCATCAGGCGCATTCCATAGCGGCCGCGAGTCGAGAGCTTCATCCGTCGGATTCCCCAGTGGGCGGGCTCGATGAGCCGTCGAGCCCGCTGTCGCCTGTCGCCCGGCCCGGCAGCCCGACACAAACCATATTCGGATCGCGAACAGGTTGTCAAGCGCTCGGTGGATGCAATCGCCCGGCCGGATCGGAGGGCCCCGGGGGGAAAACGGGTCTGAATCGCACCCTTTCGGTTCACGACCTCCGCCCGGTCGGCCCCTGTTCGGACCCACCGCGACCGGGAACACCCGCCGGCTGAAGCCCGGTCTTGGAGTCGATGCGGGGTCTGCATTGACACGGAACCCGGCGCCGTGCTTCTCTGGACCGCGGTTTCGGGCACAACCGTCCACAGCGGGGGGAAAGGGGAACCCATGGGAAGGGAGAAGGGAACCCGGGGACCTGGCGTGCGGAGGGAAGGCCTGCGGTCCCGTCGAACTCCCCACGGAGGAGGATAAGGAAGGCCCGCGCGGTCTGGAATGCGATTGACATATGAAAGGCCTTATTCTAATGAACATGCAGGGTTCGCAGGGGTGGAAGCCGTGCCGGCGAAGGTGCCGGCCCGGTGCTTCCCCGCCCCGGGGGGCTGCGGGTGATGCCTTCGGCCCGGCCCCGGTTCACCTGAAGGCGAGGACAAGGGTTGGCGCATGAAGTGGAAGATGGGAGCCTGCATCCTCCTGGCCTCCATGCTCGCCCTCCCGGCGGCCCATCCGGCCGAGGAGACGGCGGGCGGGAGCGAGAGGGTGTTCACCCTGCAGGAAAGCGTCCGCACGGCTCTGGACCGGAACTGGAACGTGAAGGTCCGCAAGGAGCGGATCAACGAGGCCGAGGCCGTCAAGAACCAGGCCCGGGCCGACTTCCTCCCCAAGTTCAGCACCACGTACGGATACACCCGGCTGGACGAGCGAAAGACCACCGAGCCGGTGGACCTGGGGATGTTCGAGATTCCCGGAAACGTGCTCTCCGTTCGGGACAACTACCAGTGGAAGATGACCGTCACGCAGCCCCTGTTCACCGGGTTCGCCCTGGTGAGCACCTACGAGCTGGGCAAGCTGGGTATCGACGAGGCCGAGCTGGAGCTGGAGCTGGAGAAGCTCGACCTGGTCCTGGCGGTCAAGCGGGCCTACTTCCGGATCCTCGAGGCGGATCGTCTCGTCGAGGTCGCCGAAAAGGCCGTGGAGTCGCTCCGGTCCCACGTGAAGGTCGCCCGCAGCTTCTACAAGGTGGGCATGATCCCCATCAACGACCTGCTCGAGGCGGAGGTGGAGCTGTCCAATGCCGAGCACGATCTGATTCAGGCCGAGAACGCGGCCCAGCTCGCCCGGGCCTCCTTCAACACGATCCTGGCCCGTCCCATCAACAAGCCCGTGGTCATCGAGGACATCCGGAGCTTCCGCCCGGAAACCGGGGTCTTCTTCGAGCACGTGGAGAAGGCGCTGGAGAATCGTCCCGAGATCAGGACCCTGGACGTGCGTCTCCACCAGACCGCGCAGAGTCGCCGTCTGGCCGGAAGCGACTACTATCCGGAGGTCTCGCTCCAGTACGACTACATCCAGGAAGGGGACGAGCCCTACGTGGAGGGAAGCCCGGTCCACGATGCGAACCGCTGGCAGGTGATGGCCGTTCTTTCCTGGACCTTTTTCGAGTGGGGTAAGACCCGGAACGCCGTCCACGAGGTCGACAGCGTTCGGATGCAGCTGATCCAGACCCGCGCTGCACTGGAGGACCAGATCCGCCTGGAGATCAAGCAGGCTTCCCTGGATCTCTTCGAGGCCGAAAAGAACATTCCCACGACCACCAAGGCCGTCGAGCAGGCCGAGGAAAACCTGAGGGTGAGCCGGGAGCGGTACGAGGCGCAGGTCGCCACCTCCACCGAGGTGCTGGACGCCCAGACCCTGCTCACGGAGGCGAGGACGAACCGCTACCGCGCACTCTACAGCCATCATCTGGCCCGGGCGAGACTCGAGCGGGCCATCGGCCTCCTGTGATCCTCCGATCGGACTTTCTGGAAAATCGCACGCCTTGCAAGAAGCGCCGACGCCGCCGGCGGGGACGGCGCCGAAAACCCGCTCACCCGCCGCTGGGCAGGGTGGTGCCCGTGGGTGCGAGGGGGGCAGATCTCGAGCTTTCGGGCTGTCTGTAACGCCGATATGATTGACGGATTCGCGAAAACCCGCTCACCCGCCGCTGGGCAGGGTGGTGC
>CAYUBQ010000077.1:12813-19014 GCA_964443135.1 uncultured Desulfobacterales bacterium
GATTCGCGAAAATCCGCTCACCCGCCGCTGGGCAGGGTGGTGCCCGTGGGTGCGAGGGGGGCAGATCTCGAGCCCTCAGGCTTTTTGAAACGCCGATATGATTGACGGATTCGCGAAAACCCGCTCATCCGCCGCTGGCAGCGTTCTACAGGGGACGGAGAGACAGGGGCAGATCTCGAGGTTTGGGGCTGCTTGTAACGCATCAATATGATTCAGCTATTCAACGTTTCCAAGCAGTTCGGGCAGAACATGGCCCTTGCCGACGTCAATCTGAGGATTCGGCAAGGCGAGTTCGTCTTCGTCACCGGCCCGAGCGGGGCGGGCAAGACCACGCTCCTTCGTCTGATTTACGGCGCGCAGAGACCCAGTGACGGGTCCATCCTCATCAGCAACATCAATCTGAGCCGGATTCGCAGGGACAAGCTGGACCTGATGCGGAGAAGGATCGGGTTCGTGTTCCAGGACTTCAAGCTCCTGCCCGGGAAGACGGCCTTCCAGAACGTGGCCCTGGCCCTGGAGGTCATCGGCGAACGTCCTTCGATCATTCGGAAGAAGACCCGTCAGATCCTTCGGGCCGTGGGATTGAGCGGAAAGGAAGGCCTCTATCCGCCGGAGCTCTCGGGGGGGGAGCAGCAGAGGATCGCCATCGCCCGCGCCATCATCAACGAGCCCATCATCCTGCTCGCGGACGAGCCGACGGGGAGCCTGGACCCGGACATCACCCGGGAGATCATGCTCCTCTTCCGGACGATCAACCTCCGGGGGACGACGGTCGTGGTCGCCACCCACAGCCGGGAGCTGCTCCGGGACACGGAGCAGCGAACGGTGCTGCTCAAAGACGGGTGCGTCGTTCAGGAGACGCTTCCCGCACAGGAGGCTCCGCCATGATTCCCCGCCTCTGGCTATACTTCGCGAAGAGGGCGCTGTCCAACATCCGCGAGCAGCGCTTCATCCACATGATCAGCATGGGGACCATCACCATCTCCTTCCTGCTGTTCGGGGCCTTTGTCCTCCTGGTGATCAACCTGAACAGCTGGCTCCTGGAGTGGGGCCAGTCCCTTTCCATGTCCGTCTACCTGGAGGACGGTATCGGCGAAAAGCGAAAGGGCGAGATCCGCGAGGCGCTCGAGGGCATCCCGGACGCGGAGCTGCTCGGTTTCGTCGGCAAGGAGCAGGCCATGGAGGACCTGAGAGAGGCGTTCGGGGCCCAGGCGTCGCTCCTGGACGGGTTCGAGGAAAACCCTCTCCCCGCCTCCTTCGAGCTCGTGTTCAAGGAGGCGGAGTTTCGGGAGCTGGCACCGGAGGCCGTCAGGTCGGAGCTGGAGTCCCTTCCGGGCGTCAAGGAGGTGCAGTACAGCGAGCAGTGGATCGAGCGTTTCGAGGGGATCCTCGCCATGATCCAGGTGGGCGGCTTCATCATCGGGGGCCTGCTCTGCCTCGCCGTGCTTTTCATCACCACGAACACCATCAAGCTGACCATTTACGCCCGGCGCGACGAGCTGGAGATCTACAAGCTCGTGGGGGCCACGGATCGTTTTATCAAGGCCCCGTTTCTCCTGGAGGGTGCGTTTCAGGGGCTCGCGGGCGGCACGGCCGCCCTGGGCGTCTTGTACGGCGCACACAGTCTCATCTCCCTGAAACCGTTGTACTCGTCGGGTTTTCCGGTTCTCCGGGTGGTGTTCCTCCCCCCCGAAATCGCGGCCGGGCTCATGGTTCTCAGCCTCATCCTGGGCCTCGCCGGGGGGATGATCGCCTTGGGCCGTTTCTTCAATCCCGGCCCGTGACGTCCCGGCGTCGATCTGATCTGCCATGCGATTCGAACGCTTCATACCACGTACAGCCTTCGCGTGTCTCGTCGCGTCCTCGGCGGGCGCACTGATTTTCTGCGCGGCCCCCGGGAGAGCGGACCGTCCCCGGGACGACCAGATCCGTAAGATCGAGGAGGAGCTGTCCAGGGAACGGGAGCAGTACGTGAAGTTCGACGTCAAGGAGAAAAACCTGCTCGGGCAGCTCTCGGAGATCGAAAAGCGCATCGCGGAGAAACGGGGGCTCCTGGTCTCCATCCGGAAAAGGATCCAGGACCGGCGCTCGGAGCTGGAGGTCAAACAGGAGAAGCTCGAGCGGCTGGAGATCGAGGCCGACGACGTGCGCTCCAGGCTGGGCGGGCGGGTGGTGGCCTACTACAAGTATGCGAGAAGGGGCTACGTGAAGCTGCTGGCCACCGCGCGGGACCTCGACGAGCTGAGAAAACGGATGTACTACCTCCGGATCATCATGGAGCGGGACCGGCTCCTGCTTCAACGGATGCTGGGTGTGCTGTCCGAGCACAGGGCCCAGGTGGAGGCCGTGGACGAGAAGCTTCGGGTGGTCACCCGGCTGGAGCAGGAGGAGTCGGAGCAGCTGGCCCTGATGAAGGAGGAGCTCGAGAAGAAGGTCCTCCTGCTCATGAAGATCCATCGGGAGAAGGAGTTTTACGAAACGGCGGTCCAGGAGCTCCGGGCCGCGGCGCGGAGCCTGAAGGAAACCCTGGACGACCTGGACGGGCGGCCGGAGCGAAACGTACGGCTGGACTCCGATTTCGACGATTTCAAAGGCATGCTCCAGCCGCCCTTCGAGGGAAAGGTGATCGAAAACTACCATCCCCTCGGGACGGGATCCGTCCTGACCCACAAGGGCGTCTTCATCCAGGGGGAATCCGGGGGCGCGGTGAAGGCGGTCTACGACGGCCGGGTGGACTACTCGGGCTGGTTGAAGGGATACGGACAGATCATCATCATCGCCCACGGCTCCAGGTACTTCTCGGTCTGCGCGCACCTGTCGGAAAGAAGGGTGGAAAAAGGCGACCTCGTTCGCAGGGGGGACGTGATCGGGCTTGCCGGGGCATCCGGCTCCCTGTCCGGTCCGGGTCTCTACTTCGAGCTCAGGGAGGCCGGGGAGCCCATCGATCCCATGGCCTGGTTAAATGTTCATTGACGTATGTGACGGATGGGATTAGCATATCCGCTTACGTCCGTGGTGATCCCTTCGGACCTTCCCGGCATGCCTTCGAGTGAGAATGCGGGTGGGTGCGAAGGGTGCACGGGCGATCGAAAAAATCAATCCATTCAGGAGCATGTCCATGAAGCGTTCATTTGGAAAAGCCTCCGCCTGCGCCTTTTGGCTTTGCGTCGTCATCTCGGGGCTGCTGTTTTTTCAGGGAAGCGGTGCCGATGTGAAGGCCGGTACCGACGAGGTGTACAAGAACATCGAGGTGTTCGCCGAGGTGCTGAGACAGATCGAGGAGAACTACGTGGAACCCCAGGACCCTCAGGAGCTGATCTACGGTGCGATCAAGGGGATGGTGGAGGCCCTCGATCCTCACTCCGCCTTCATGACGAAGCAGGAGCACAAGGACCTGATGATCGAGACCAAGGGGAGCTTCTCCGGGGTGGGGATCGAGATCACCACCCGGGACAACCTCATCACCGTGGTCTCACCCATCGAGGGGACCCCGGCTTACCGGGCGGGCATCAAGGCGGGGGACCAGATCATCGAGATCAACGACGAGCCCACCATGGACATGACGCTCTCCGACGCCGTGAAGCGGATTCGGGGACCCAAGGGGGCCGACGTCAAGCTCACCGTCCGTCGTGAGGGAAGCGACAAACCGCTCGACTTCAGCATCACCCGGGACGTGATCCCGCTCCGCAGCGTGCGGCACCATCAGCTCACCCCGGAGGTGGGCTATGTGCGGATCTCCAACTTCCAGAGCAAGACGGAGCGGGACTTGACGTCCGCCCTGAGGACACTGGAGCAGGAGAAGATCGAGGGTCTCATTCTCGACCTCCGAAACAACCCCGGCGGGCTGCTCGATCAGGCCATCAAGGTGTCGGACCTGTTCCTCGACGAGGGGCTCATCGTGAGCACCAAGGGGAGGGACCCTTCACAGAACATGGAGATCGCGGCCCGGAAGAGCGATCGCCCCCGGTCCTACCCGATGATCGTGCTGGTCAACGAGGGCAGCGCAAGTGCTTCGGAGATCGTCGCCGGCGCTCTCCAGGACAACAAGCGGGCGCTCGTCCTGGGGACCAAGACCTTCGGGAAAGGATCGGTGCAGACCATCCTTTCCCTGTCGGACGGCTCCGGTCTTCGGCTGACCACGGCCAGGTACTACACGCCCAGCGGCAACTCCATCCAGCTCGAGGGGATCATGCCGGACATCGAGCTCGCCTTTGTGCCGCCCCAGGAAGAGGACGAGGCCGATCCTCGGCCCCACTTCCTTCGGGAGAGGGATCTCAAAGGGCACATGGAGAACGACGAGCACCCGGAGGAAGAGGCGCCGGAGGGAGACGAGGCCGAGGGAGCGGATGAGAGGGCGGAGGAACTTTTGGAGCGGGACAACCAGGTCAGGCACGCGCTTCAGCTTCTCCAGACCTGGAACATCTTTTCCCAGATCCAGGCCGCAAGGTAAAGCCGGCCGAACCCGTTTCTTTGAGTGGCGCCGCCCGAGCGAGGTGAGAGCGCGAAGACGGGGCGGCGGCTTGCGCCATGTCGCGGAAAACAAAGACCACGAGAAAACGGAGCGAGCGGAAGAGGCCCCGGGGGAGCAGGATCGCCCTCCGGCTCGCCGGGTTCCTCTTCCTGGCGGGAGGGGCCCTCGCGGCCCTTTTCCTCTTTCACGAGGAGCGGCGCACCGTCGTCCGCCTCCAACCGGCCTACGAGGAGGTCCATTCGCGCCTGCCGGCCGTCCAGGAAGAGATCGGCCGCATCGATCGGACCGTCTACGATCTGCTGTACCGCCGGGGCATCTACGAAAGCCGCATCCTGTTCACGGATGTGGTGCATCGGGTCGAGGGGGGGGATTCCTGGGACTTCACCGAGATCACGGTGCGTCTCCGGGACGAGGAGCAGCGCCGGCGGATCGGTGCGGAGCTGCGTTCCGGGCTGGAGGCGCTGGGGCCCCGGGTGACGGTTCAGAGCGATCCGGAGCCCACGGGCGAGGTCGGTTTCCGCGTCCGGGCCGGGGATCGATACACGCACCGCATCCGTCTCGTCCTTCCGGAGGGGACTGAGCCGCCCCCGGCTGAGCGCCTGCCCAGGGTGGCGATCATCATCGACGACCTGGGGTACGACCGCGGTCTGGCCGCGGCGTTCGCCTCCCTGGAGATCCCGGTGACCCTGGCCGTGCTTCCCATGGCGCCCCGCACCGAGGACGTGGCTGCGGAGGCCGGGAGAAAAGGCCGAGAGCTGATGCTCCATCTTCCCATGGAGCCCAAGGGGTACCCGGAGCTGAATCCCGGCCCCGGCGCCCTGCTCAACCGGATGTGCGGGGAGGAGGTCCGGGCCCTCGTCGTCCGGCACCTGGATCAGGTCCCCGGAGCACGCGGCGTGAACAATCACATGGGCTCCTCCTTCACGGAGCACGAGCCGGGAGTGGCCGCGATGCTGGAGGAGCTGCGCAGGAAGGGCCGGTTCTTCGTGGACAGCAAGACCACGGGCCGCTCCGTGGCCTACCCCCTGGCCCGCAGGATGGGTGTGCCGGCCGCTTCGAGAAGCGTCTTCCTGGACAACGAGCCGACCGCGCGGTCCATCCGGGTCCAGGTGGAACGGCTCCTGGGGATCGCGCGGCACCGGGGGACCGCCGTCGCGATCGCCCACCCGTTCCCCGGGACGCTGAAGGCCCTGAAAGTAGAGGGTGAAAGGCTGCGGAGGGCCGTCGAGATCGTGACGGTCTCCGAGCTGGTGGAGTAGGGCTCACACCATTTTCACAAATCGAGGTCCGAGCCTCTTTTTCCGCTTGAAATCGATGAGAGGCGGATGTATAGTGTATTAATCGCTGGGCACGAGACGAGCGCACCACCGACGAGCGGGGACCGGGACCCACATCCATTCCCCGCTCATCTGACTCCGGGGCGCGGGGTCATCGGCCGGGCGGCTCGGGTGGGAGGTCGAACGAAGAATTTTTGTACGAGAGCAAAAAAAGTATTGACTTCCTGTTTTCGAGGCAGTATATTTTAGGACTTTCGAGGTTGCAGAACCCAACGGCGGGAACGCCGGGTGCGGCAACCGAATCGGGCCGAAATTCAAGGCCTTGCTCTTTGAAAACTAAATAGCGACTTTGGTGAGCAGGTCTCCGTTTTTTTGAAGAACAGATCCGTATGGATCTCAGGATTTAACTGGAGAGTTTGATCCTGGCTCAGAATGAACGCTGGCGGCGTGCAT
>CAYUBQ010000078.1:0-18519 GCA_964443135.1 uncultured Desulfobacterales bacterium
GCAGGGCTCGAACGGCGACAGGGTCGGGGTCTCCTGGATCAAGAATCGTGCCGGGAAGGAGCGGCTGGAGGATCGGTTTGCGGGAAGGCGATCCTCAAGGCAGAGAAGCCAAGATATTTTGCTGGAATTGCGGGTTTTTCCCGAGCCGTACGCTCGGTGGGGTCGTGTTCGAAGACGTCCTTTGCCTGGAGGGAGGCTGGAGAGAAGCCGGTCCTGCCGGTCGACGTTGCACAAAAAGCAGTGCAACCGCGCTCAAAAACAGTGCATCCGAGGAGAATGGCTCGCGAGCGGCGAGGCTCCGAGCGATTTTCCTGCTCGTGCCGGAGCGCGTCGATAGGGTCCGCGCGGGCGGCATTGCGGGCGCATGTCTCTCTCCGTCTGGCCGGCCCCGGGGCCCCCTCGGTAGAAAACGCCCCGGTGGTGGTAGAAGGTCCGGCGCCCCACCGGACCGGACGGTAGTGCCTGCGCCCGGCCTCGTAGGTCCGGTGCCGGTCCGGCCCCCTCTCCCCGCGCCGTGGGAACGAGGGCCGGCGCAGGCCCCGGCCGGAAGCAGGAAGAGGGCCGGGGCGGCCACACCCGTTCCCACACCCGGGACCCGCTTCATCGCGGAATGCTTCATGGTTTCCACTACACCTTCAGTTTGAGGGAGGAGTGAAGCTCAGGCGGCCTCTGCAGGAGGCGCAGAACCGGGCGGCCTTGACGTCGGTGTCCTGCAGCCGGTTCGAGAAGTGCATCACGCATCCCGGGTCGCCACAGTGGGGAAGGCCCCAGGTGTGCCCCAGCTCGTGGACGGCCTCCTTCAGCACGCGGACGTGGAACCGTTCGGGGTCCTCGGGCGATCCGTAAAAAGAGGGTCGGAGGCGCGGAAGGGCCACGAAGGCCGTGCCCCGGCCGGGGGCGGCCTGCCCGAAGACGAAGTTGAGCCCGGAGGCGTAGCAGTCCGCATCCACGAGCCCCAGGACCCGGCCCTGCTCGGGACGCTGCACGCGATCCAGCGCCCGCAGCAGCTCCGGACCCAGGTACTGGTCCCGTGCCTCGTCGTACCAGGACGGCGACAACGGGATGGATCTCTCGAGGGTGACCGTGCCCCCGGTCGCAGCGGCGAGGTCGCCGCGGACCTGCGCCGGCAGCTCCGGGCCGATCTCTCCGATGGGTGTCAGCAGAACGGAAACGGGCATGGCCCCTCTCGAAGGGTCAGACCACCTTGTCCCTGGCCCAGTCCGGGGTGGAGGCCTCGTCGGCCAGCTTCATGTACGGACCGTGCGGGGTGAAGGTGTACTCCCGGTCCAGGACCGTGAACCGGGAAGCGTACTCGAAGGATCCGTCCTTCTCGCCGGCCTGGGAGATGCGCTCCAGGATGGCGGACACGATGGCGCCGATGAGCTGGATGTCCTGGGTCACCAGGTGGGCCGGGATCAGGATCTCGGGAAGGTCGAAATGGGTTCGGATCCCGGAGGTGGCGAATCCGATCTCCTCGGGGAGATAGACCAGGTCGATCGACTGGTCCGGGTTGCTCTGGTTCTGGATGGTGGCGATCACCTGCGGTGCGCCGGTCTGGTTTTCATCGTCCGTCATGGCAGGCTCCTTTCCGCCGGTCCTTCTCTCCTTTATCCCATCTCGGTCTGGGGGCGGTCAAGGGGGATTCCCGGAGGGAGTTCCGGGACGAACCGAACGCATGCCTTGCAACGGGCCCCGGTTTCTGCCATCCTCTTCCCGCCTCTCCAGGGAACCGGCAGGTGAGATCGGGTGCCGGCGGAGCGTTTGCAAAAACGCTCCGCCGGACTATCTTTTTTCCACGGTAGAAGGCGTTTTTCCAAATCCAGAGACGGAAACCGGGTCCGGCAGATGAAGACGCGCATCGAGAGGGGCCGGTGTCCGGCGACCTCCAGGGGACCATGCACGACATTCCGTCCATCCCGGTCGTCCGCGATCGAATCGAGGCGGGGATCCGGCATCTCGAGATCCCCGGGACCAGCGGCTCCGCCCGGAGCTACCTGCTATCCCGGCTGCTTCCGGACCTCCGCGTACCCTGCCTCCTGGTCGTACCCTCGGCCAAGGAGGCCCGGACCCTCTACCGGGAGCTCTCCTTCTTTCTGCCCGAGGCCCTGACCGCGGGGCCGCCCGGCGAACGCAGGCTCTACGATTTTCCGGTCTACGACATCTCCCCGCTCTCCGGCCTGAGCCCTCACCGGGACGTGGTCACCCGACGCATCCAGGCCCTCTACGCCCTGACCGAGCTTCCCAACCCCTGGGTGATCACCTCGTCCGAGGCCGCGGCCGTCCGTCTGATGCCCAAGTCCGCCCTGGTGGACGCTCTGGACTACCTGGTGGCGGGCGAGGAGGTGGGCCGCGACCGGCTGATCCGCACCCTGTACGAGGGCGGGTACCTGAGGACGTCCCTGGTGGAGGAGCGCGGCGACTACGCCGTTCGCGGCGGGGTCGTGGACGTCTTCCCGCCGCTCCTGAGCGAGCCGGTGCGACTCGAGTTCTGGGGGGATCACCTGGAGTCCATGCGCTGCTTCGACCCCCTCTCCCAGCGCTCCACGTCCTCCCTGGGCGAGCTGGTCCTGCTCCCGGCCTCCGAGATCCGCCTGAACGAGGAGGCCGTGGAACGGGCCCGCTCCATGGGAAGGCTTCCCCCGGAGGTCAAGGAGGGGGGCGGGTTTGCCGGGCAGGAAGCCTGGCTCAACCACTTCTACGACCGGCTGGACACCCTCTTCGACTATCTCCCCGCGAACGGGCTCCTGCTTCGCCTGGACCCGGACGCGGTGGACGCGGAGGCGACCCGGTTCCGCGAAAAGTTTCTCCGGGACGCGGAGCGGTACCGCAGGGACGCGGAGGAGCGCGAGCAGCCGTTTCCCGAGATCGAGGGGCTCCTCGTGGGACCCGATCTCCTCAGGGAGCGCGTGGACGGGGCTCGCAGAATCGATCTGCCGGAGATTCGCATCGCACGGCCCGGGACCGAGGTCGAGTCCCTACCCGTGGAGGGGGCCTCCGCGGTGGAGGACAGCCTGGAGCTGTACCTGGAGGGCAAGGGCCGGGTCTCCCTGGCTCCGCTGGCGGAACGGATCGAGGGATGGCTGGAGCACGGGTCCCGGGTGGTCCTGGTCTCCCGCACCGAGCAGCAGGCCGGGCGACTTCGGGAGATCCTGGGCAACTACGGGATCGATGTGGAGGGGGTCGTGGACGGCTGGCAGGAGGTCCCGGCGGGTCCGGGGGTGACCCTCTGCCTGGGGGCGCTCTCCAGGGGCTTCGCCTGGCCCGATGCGGCCCTCCACCTGGTGAGCGAGGACGAGATCTTCGGGCCCAAGCGCTCGAGGGCGGCCCGCCGGAAGTCGTCCGGGGTGGAAGGCCTGAGCTGGACTTCCTTCAGCCAGCTCCAGGTCGGGGAGCCGGTCGTGCACGAGGAGCACGGGATCGGCCGGTACGGCGGCCTGGAGAAGATGGAGGTGGCCGGCAAGGCCAACGACTTCGTCATCGTGGAGTACGAGGGGGGCGACCGGTTGTACGTGCCGGCCGACCGGATCAGCATTCTCCAGAAGTACATCGGCGCGGAGGACAAGGGCCCCAAGGTGGACCGCCTCGGCGGCCGCTCCTGGGACGTGGTCAAGAAGCGGGCCCGCAAATCCGTCCGGGAGATCGCCCGGCAGCTGGTGGAGATCTACGCGCTTCGGAGCTACCGCACGGGGCACGCCTACGGGCCGCCCGACAACACCTTCCGGGAGTTCGAGGCGACCTTCGAGCACGAGGAGACGCCGGACCAGGCCAAGGCCATCGACGACGTGCTGGACGACCTGAAAAGCGAGCGGCCCATGGACCGGCTCATCTGCGGGGACGTGGGCTTCGGGAAGACCGAGGTGGCCGTTCGCGCCGCCTTCAAGGTGGTGAGCGAGGGGAAGCAGGTCGCCATGCTGGTTCCGACCACGGTCCTGGCGGAGCAGCACTTCGAGACCTTCCGGCACCGGATGGAACCCTACGGCGTCCAGGTCGGCGTACTGAGCCGATTCAAAGGCCGGACCGAGCAGAGCGAGGTCGCGGCCCGCGCCCGCTCCGGCAAGCTCGACGTACTCATCGGAACCCACCGCCTGCTCCAGAAGGACGTGGGATTCCGGGACCTGGGGCTCCTGATCGTGGACGAGGAGCAGCGCTTCGGCGTGAAGCAGAAGGAGACCCTCAAAAAGTACCGGGCGCTGGTGGACATCCTCTCCCTGGCCGCCACACCCATTCCCAGGACCCTGCATCTCTCCCTCATGGGAGTGCGCGACCTGAGCGTGATCGAGACGCCCCCCGAGGATCGGCAGGCGATCCAGACCTACATCGTGCCCTACGACGAGGCCACCATCGTCCACGCCGTGGAGCACGAGCTGGACCGGGGGGGACAGGTGTTCTTCGTGCACAACCGGGTGCAGACCATCGAGCGGGTCACCTCCCGGCTTCGGGAGCTCCTGCCCAAGGCCCGGATCGGCACGGCCCACGGCCAGATGAAGGAGCACGGCCTGGAGAACGCCATGATGGCGTTCCTCAGGAAAGAGATCGACGTTCTGGTCTGCACCACCATCATCGAGTCCGGGCTGGACATTCCCTCGGCCAACACGATCATCCTGCACGAGGCGGACCGGTTCGGTCTGGCCCAGATCTACCAGCTGCGCGGCCGGGTGGGCCGTTCGAGCGAGACGGCCTACGCCTACCTTCTGCTCTCCGACACGGCCAGGATGACACGGGAGGCGGTCAAGCGGCTGAAGGCCCTCATGGACTTCAGCCAGCTGGGGGCCGGCCTGCATCTGGCGCTTCACGATCTCAAGATCCGGGGCGGGGGAAACATCCTCGGGTTCAGCCAGTCCGGGCACATTGCGGCGGTGGGCTACGAGCTCTACGTCCGCCTGATCGAGGAGGCGGTGGCCGAGCTCAAGGGGGAGGAGTGGCGGGAGGAGATCAACCCGGAGATTCACGTGAACCTGTCGGCCTACCTTCCCGAGACGTACGTCCTCGATCCGGACGTCCGCCTCAACCTCTACCGCCGTCTCTCCGCCCTGAAGGAGGCGGAGGAGCTGGAGTCCCTCGGCGCGGAGATCCTGGACCGGTTCGGGCCGCCCCCGCGGGAGGTCTCCAACCTCCTTCGCATCATGTCGGTCAGGCTCCAGATGAAGAGGCTCCGGGCCACCCGCCTGGAGATCACCCGGGAGGCCCTGGTCCTGACCTTCGCCCAGGACACGGAGGTGGACGGAGCGTTTCTCGTGGAGATGGTGGAGCGGCACCCCGGCAAGTACCGGTTTTCCTCGGGGATCCGGCTGAAGGTGCGACCGGACGAGCCCGGCCCCCTGGCCTCCCTGGAGGAGATCCGGGACCTGCTCCGGAAGCTCTCCCCCGAGCCCTCTGCGTGACGGCCGGGAGGACCGGGTTCGGCCCGCTCGACCCGCCCAAAGCCTCTTGATTTCAATGAGTTGAGCCAAGAGGCCCCGCTCAGTTTGTGCTTGCAATTTCCCTGGCAGTTGTTAATGTAGAAAACTTGGACCTTTTTCAGCATTTCGCACAATCAGGTCACCGCCATTGCCTTGGGGCCGAGGCGGGCGAGCCTGAGATCCGGGCGTTCTTGGGCCTGTCATGATGAATCGCATTGCCTGGGGTGCATTTCTCCTGTTCCTGCTTCTCCTCACCGCCGCCTGTGATCCGCTGAATCCCGCGCAGAATCAGGTCGCCCTTCGCGTCGGGGAGCAGAAGATCACCCTGGAGGCAGTCCGGGGGGACGTGGAGCGGATCAGCGAGGAAATGGGGCTGAAGACCGAGGAGATCCGGACGGTCTTCGAGCCGCTCGTCGATCGGCTCGTGGAACGCTACATCCTGCTGGCCTTCGGGGAGCAGGAAGGGATCACGGTCGAGGAGAGCGAGCTGGAGGCCGCGCTGCGGGACATCCAATCCGACTACCCCTCGGAGGAGGAGTTCCGGAGCACGCTCCTCGAGCGCTACGTGGACTTCGATGCCTGGGAGCGGCAGCTGCGGGAACAGCTGCTGCTTCGGAAGATCATCGAAAAGGGGATGGAGGCCGTCCCGCCCGTCTCCTTCCGGGAGGTCCAGGAGCGGTACGAAAAGCGCCGGGACGCCTACAGGCATCCGGCCATGGTCCGGTTTCGGCAGATCGTGACCCGGGACGCCGAGACCGCCCGTGAAATCGTCGGGCTCGTCGAACAGGACGGGGATCTGGCCTCGATCATTGCAGAGGCCCCGGGACGGTTCGAAAAGGCCGTGGGCATGCCGGAGCGATGGATCCGCGAGGACGAGCTGGAGGAGACCCTGGCCGTGGCGGTGTTCTCGCTCCCCGTGGGGTTTTCGGGCAAACCGGTGAAGACGCCCTACGGCCACCACGTGGTGGAGGTGACGGACCGGCGGCCCGCAGGTGTCATGAGCCTGCCCGAGGTGATGGGACGCATCGAGGAGGAGCTCCTGGCGGAAAAGAAGGAGACCTTCTATCACAACTGGATCGAAACCCTGAAGACCCGATACCCGGTGGAGGTAAACCGGGAGGTTCTGAACAGACTGGAGATTGGATAGATGACCTGCAATCGACTCATCCGCTTGACCGGCGCCTGGCTGGTGGGAACGGCCCTTGCCGCGGTCGCCGTGGGCGCGGCCGCGGAAACCGCCAACCGCCTGGTTGCCGTGGTCAACGACGACGTGATCACGCTTCACGAGCTCCACAAGAAGATGAAGGAGATGACCGGGATCGATCCGGGCATGCTCAGGGAGAGGAATCAACGGCAGTACGACGACACCAGGCGAATGGTCCTCGATCGATTGATCGAGGACCGGATCGCCCTGGAGAAGATCCGGGAGGTCGGCATCGACGTCAAAGCCGACGAGGTGGACGACGCCATCGGCCGCATCAAGCGAGACAACCACTGGAGCCAGAACGAGCTCGAGTCCATGCTCAGGGAGAAGGGCCTCACCTGGGAGGAGTACCGTCAGAACGTGAAAGAGGATCTCCAACGGTACAAGCTGGTCAACTTCGAGGTCAAGTCCCGCATCATCATCCGGGACGAGCAGATCGAGGCCTACTACGAGGAACACAAGGACCGTTTCCAGCGCAAGCCGGGAGTGGAGATCGCGACGATCTTCCTGCTGCGCGAGAACCCGGGGAACGCCGAGGAACACGCCGGGCTCGAGCAGAAGGCCGCAACCCTGATCCAGGAGCTCCGCGAAGGATCGGACTTCGCGGAGCTGGCGCGCAAGCACTCGGACGGTCCCGGCGCGGAGGAAGGAGGCTACCTGGGAAGGTTCGACCCCAATCAGCTCGAGCCCGAGATCCGCAAGGTCATCGAGCAGACGCCCGAGGGTGGTGTCAGCGACCCGATCGTCAAGCCCAGCGGGGTCCAGATCGTCAAGGTCCTCGACAAGGGAGGGACGGGCGTCATGGCCCTCGAAAAAGCCCGGGACGCCATCTACCGGATCCTCCTGCGGAAGGAGATCGACCGGAGATACGCCGAGTGGATCGAGAAGCTCAAGGAGGGGACCTACACGAAGGTCCTCTACGATTGACGGATTCGCAAAAACCCGCTCACCCGCCGCTGGGGACGATATAACCTGTTGAAATCCCAGGGGCTCTTTGCGACGCCATCACGATTGAGAGGCCCCCGGGGACCCGATCCGCGCCGGGCGGAACCACACGCCCGGAGGAAAGAAAACAGACCATGAAGGTGAAACCGTGGGCCCGGAGGTTCCGGCGGCCTGCGGTTCCCGATGGAGAGAGAACAAGCAGATCCATGGCGGAACCGAAACAGAAACCCAAACCGTCCCGGAAGAAGGCGGAACCCGAAAAACCCAGCAGCTCCGGGGTGGGCTCTCTTCTGCGTGAAGAACGCCGCAACCGGAGCCTCGACATCCGGGAGGTCGCCCGGTTGACCCGCCTTCGGGAGCATTTCGTCGAGGCCATCGAGCAGGAGGCCTGGGACAAGCTCCCCCCGCCGGTGTTCGTGCGGGGGTTCATCCGTTCCTACGCCCGCGCCCTCGGGCTCGACCCCACCCGGGTTCTGGAGCTCTACGACCGGAGCGGTCCCGCGGGGCAGGCCGAGCCCAAACCCCTCCAGGAGCCGGAACCTCCCGGGCGGGGACGCCGCATCCTGTTCCTTCTCCTGCTCGGCATCCTCGCCGGGGTCCTCCTCTACCTCTGGCAGGGAGACCCGGCGCCGGACTGGCCCGGCACACCTTCCGTCCCCACCGAGACCGCCGGGGACGATCCGGAACCGCCGGAGCCGCCTGTGCGGGAGCCGATCGGGCCCGAAAGCCCGCCCGCCCCTCCCGAGCCTCCCCCAAGGCTCTCCGGGCCGCCTCTCGAGCAGGAGAGCCCCGCCCCCCTGGAGACGGCGCCCGGGCCCGCGCCGAGTCCGCAGGAAGAGCCCCTGCCTTCCCCGCCGGAAACGGAGGAATCCGTCGCCGAGGCGGAGGAGCCCGCACCCGCCCCGCTTCGGGAGGAAGCGGCGGTCCAGGAGGACCGGGGCCTGGCCATCGAGGTCGTCGAGAGGACGTGGGTTCAGATCTCGATCGACGGCGGCGAGCCCAAGGACTTCATCTTCCAGCCGGGAAGCCGGCCCAGATGGAAGGGCGGGGAGACCTACGAGCTGCTGATCGGAAACGCCGCAGGCGTGGAGGTGCATTTCGACGGACACACCCTGAAAGACCTCGGGAAACCGGGCCAGGTCGTTCGCGTGGAGCTCCCCGGGGATCTGGAATCAAGTGATCGAGGTGAGCCGTGAAAACCGCGTTCGACGAACTGGAGGAGCGGGGGTTCGTGGATCAGGCCACGGACCCGGATGCCATCCGGGCCCTGCTCTCGAACCCTGCGACCTGCTACATCGGGTTCGACCCCACCGCGAGGAGTCTCCACCTGGGCAGCCTGGTCTGCATCATGGCCCTCGCCCACATGCAGCGGGCCGGCCACCGTCCCATCGCCCTGGTGGGCGGGGGAACCGGCCTCGTGGGGGACCCCAGCGGAAAGACGGAGATGCGCCGCATCATGAGCCGGGAAGAGATCGACGAGAACGCCGGATGCATCCGGGACCAGCTCGCCCGGTTCCTCGACTTCCGCGAGGACCGCGCAATCATGGCCAACAACGCGGACTGGCTGGCCGAGCTAAACTACATCGACTTCCTGAGGGACATCGGCCGCCACTTCAGCGTGAACCGGATGCTCTCGGCGGAGAGCTACCGAATGCGGCTCCAGACGGGGCTGAGCTTCATCGAGTTCAACTACATGCTCCTCCAGTCCTACGATTTTCTGCACCTCTACAGGACCTTCGACTGCCGTATCCAGATGGGGGGGAGCGACCAGTGGGGCAACATCGTGGCCGGGGCGGATCTCATTCGCCGCGTGGAGGGCGGGAGCGCCTTCGGCATCACCTTCCCGCTCATCACGACGGCCTCGGGCATCAAGATGGGGAAGACCCACGACGGGGCCGTGTGGCTCGATCCCGAGCTCACCGCGCCCTACGACTATTACCAGTACTGGATCAACCAGGACGACTCGGACGTGGCCCGTTTCCTGGCCCTCTTCACGTTTCTCCCCATGGACGAGATCCGCGAGCTCGCATCCCTCCGGGGCGCGGAGCTTAGGCGCGCCAAGGAGGTGCTCGCCTTCGAGGCCACGCGGATCTGCCACGGCGATGAGGCGGCCCGGAATGCGCAGGAGGCTTCGCGCCGGCTCTTCGGGGGAGGCGGCAGGGGGCCGACCGACTCGGCGCCGACCTTCGAGGTCCGCCGTGAAGAGATGGAACAGGGCCTTCCCGCTTACGTCCTCTTCGAGATGTCGGGCCTGTGCAAGACCCGGGGCGATGCCCGGAGGCTGATCGCCCAAGGCGGAGGCTATGTGAACGACGAGCGGATCGACGCCTTCGACCGATTGATCGATGCGAACGCGCTGAACGGGGGAAGCTTGCTCCTGCGGGCCGGCAAGAAACGTTACGTGCGTGTCAAGGTTGCCGATTCGGCCTAGGAAGAGATCATGAAAAAGAAACCAGAGGACAAGCCCCAGGTCGAAGAAAGGATCGAGAGCCTGGAGGAAAAAGCAGAGCTCTTCCCGGTCCTTCGTCCCGATCTGGCCCCGGTGGTCCAACGCGAGGATCGCGGCCTCGTCCCTTACGACCCCCTCCAGCTCTACCTCATGGAGATCAAGAGCTACCGACTCCTCACCCGGGAGGAGGAGGTGGAGCTGGCGACCCGGTTCCAGGAGAAGAAGGACCAGCAGGCCGCATACAGGCTGGTGACGTCCAACCTGCGACTGGTGGTGAAGATCGCCATGGACTTCAGCCGGTACTGGACCAAGAGCCTCCTCGATCTCATCCAGGAAGGCAACGTCGGGCTGCTCCAGGCGGTCCGGAAGTTCGATCCCTACCGGGGCATCAAGTTCTCCTACTACGCCTCCTTCTGGATCAAGGCCTACATCCTGAAGTTCATCATGGAGAACTGGAAGCTGGTCAAGATCGGCACGACGCAGACCCAGAGAAAGCTCTTCTTCAACCTGGCCAAGGAAAAGGAAAAGCTCATCGCCCAGGGGTTCGATCCCGCACCGCGGCTGCTGGCCGAGCGGCTGGACGTCAAGGAGGAGGAGATCGAGGAGATGAGCCAGCGCCTGGGAGGCGCCGAGCTTTCCCTGAATGCGCCCGTGGGGGACGAGGGCAAGGAAGCGTACAGCGCCTTTCTTCCCGATCCTTCCGCGGGGATCGACGACCGGATCTCCGATGTGGAGCGGCGGGAGACCCTGCTCGAAAACCTGAGCGAGTTTCGGGAGACCCTGTCCGGCAAGGAGCTGGACATCTTCGACAACCGCATCCTGTCCGAGAACCCCATGACCCTCCAGCAGTTGGGGGACAAGTACGGCATCAGCCGGGAACGCGTGCGGCAGATCCAGGAACGGATCGTGAAGAGCATCAAGACGTGGCTCAGCGAGAAGATTCCCAACTTCGAAGAGGAGTTCTCGAACCTTGTCTGACCCCATCCTCCCCGCCTGACCGGAAGGCGGCTGTGTTCGCCTTGACCGGCGGGCTGGGAGCGCCTCCGGGACAGCGCCCGGAAAACAAGAGAAAGCGACCATGTTCAGAGCATCCAGCACCCGTGCCACAGCCCCCTTGTGCGTCCTGCCCGTCCTGTTTCTCTTTACGTGGGCCGGATGCGCCGGGATGAAAGAGGGTCGGGACCAGTACCCCACCTTCCCGCTCACCGAGTTCACCGCGCCTTCCCCCCTGCCGGCGCCTCCCACCGAGGCCGACCCGAAGGAAAAGGCCTACTCGGCGTTCACCCGCTTCGCCCTGCAGAGCGCGCACGGCCGCTACGAGGAAGCGCGCCGCCACCTGGAACGGGCCATCGAGAAGGATCCGGAGTCCGCCTTCCTGCTCCAGCGGATGGCCCTGCTGCTCAAGCAGCAGGGGAAGAACGAGGCTGCTCTGTCCCACGCCCGAAGGTGCGTGGAGCTCGAGCCGACCCGGGTCGAGCACCATTTGCTGGAGGCCGAGATCGCCGGTCTCCTCGAGCGGGAGGAGGAGGCGGTTCAGGCCTACAAGAAGGCGCTGGTGCTCGATCCGTCCCACAAACGGGCGAGGCTCGTCCTGACCACCCTGCTCATCAAGATGAGGCGGTACGACCAGGCCCTGAGCCAGCTGGACCGGATCATCGAGCAGGACCCCAACCTGGTCCTCGCTCACTACTACCGGGGACGGGTCTACCTGGAAAAGGGACATCCCGAGCGCTCCGAAGAGTCCTACCTGGAGGCGATCCGCCTGAACGAACGTATGGAACCCGCGCTCTTCGACCTGGGCAGCCTCTACCAGATGCAGGGCCGGTTCGAGGACGCGGTGGATATCTACGAGCGGCTCATCGACTACTATCCGGTGAACATGGTGGTCCGGGAGCGGCTGATCGAGCTCTACTACAAGCTCGGTCGCGAGAAGGAGGCGGAAAGGCAGATGGAGGCCATCAAGGGCCGGTCCAAGCCCGGGGAGCGGGTCCGCCAGTCCCTGGGACTCATCTACCTCCGCCACGGAAAGCTGGACGAGTCCATCAACGAGCTGAAGCTGATCGTCCAGGCGTGGCCCGACGACGACAAGTCCAGGTACTACCTGGCCTCGGCCTACGAGGAGCGGGGAGACCTCGACCGGGCCCTCGAGCATTTCCGGAAGCTCCAGAAGGGATCCGAGTACTACGCGAACGCCCAGATGCACATCGCCTACATCCTGGACGCCCAGGACAAGACCGAGGAGGCCGAGGCCGTCCTGCGGGAGGCGGTCCGCGAAGGGGAGGACCGGCACGAGCTCTATCTGATGCTGGCCTCCATCCTCGAAGGACAGGACAAGCTGGAGGAGGCCGAGACGGTCCTCATCGAGAGCCTGAAGGAGGACCCCAGGAACGTGGACCTGATCTTCCGCCTCGGCGTGGTCCTCGACAAGCAGGACGAAAAGGAACGGTCCCTCGAGCAGATGCGCCGGGTGCTGGAGATCGACCCGGACCACGCGGACGCCCTCAACTACGTCGGTTACACCTACGCCGAGCAGGGGGTCCGGCTGGACGAAGCCCTCGACCTGATCCAGCAGGCCATGAAGCTCAAGCCCGACAGCGGGTACATCACGGACAGCCTGGGGTGGGTCTACTTTCAGAAGGGCGACTACGAAAAGGCGCTGGAGCATCTCGAGAAGGCCTCCTCCCTCCAGCCGGAGGACCCGACCATCTCCGAGCACCTGGGAGACGTCTACATGAAGAACGGCCGCTACGCCGAGGCCCTGGCGGCCTACCGGAAATCCCTGGAGCTCGGACACGAAGAGCTGGAGAAGATCAAGCAGAAGATCGAAGAGGCCGAGGCCCTCCTGGAATCGGACAAGGAGACGGATTGAGGGGGCGAGCCCCTGCCGGAGCCTTCCTGGCGGACCCGCTCCGCCCGGTTACCCTCGTTCTGCTGCTCACCCTGCTCTCCGGCTGCGCGGCCCTTCGCCCCGCCCCGCCGCCCCTGGACCCCGACCGGCTCGACACGGTCCTGGAGCGGCTCACCGAGCAGCAGGAGCGCGTGGCCACCTTCTACGTCCTGGGGACCGTCACCCTGAAGCAGTGGATCGTCGAGTCCGAGGAGGCCCGCATCCTGGTGGTGGGGACCCGCGACCCCCTGCGCATCAAGGTGGAGATCACCCACCCGTGGGGCGCCCCGGTGCTCCACGTCCTGGTGGACCGGGGACGCCTTGAGGCGTTCTCCTTTCCGGACGCCACCCTCTACACGGGACCGGCCACCCCCGGGACCCTGGAGCGTTTCCTCCCTTCCCCCCCGGACCTGGACCACCTCTGGGACCTGCTGCGGGGCTACCCGCCTCCCCCCCCGCCCGGCGGTGTTTTGCGATCCGAAAAGGGTCCCCGGATCGTCTGCTCCGAGGCGTGCCCCGGCGCCCCCTGGTCTCTGCGGGTCCGACCGGCCACCCTGGAGCCGGAGCGGCTCACCTTTCTCGAGAGCCGGCTCGAGGTGACCTTCGACGACGTCCACGTCCGGGACGGAATCCGCTGGGCCGGCACGGTGAGCTACCACCCGGGGGACCGGCCCGGCCGGGTCGTGATTCGAAACGAGCGGATGGTCTTCAACGAGGAGATCCCGGAGGCCGTGTACACGCTGAAGAAGCCGCCGCCCTTTCGGGAGATCGACCTGGAGAGCGTCGGGAACGGGTGGGACCGGGGCGGCCCGGAAGGACCGTGAGCGCCTCAGTCCTGGGGGCCGTGTTCAGGGTCCGAAAGGAGGGTGTGCACGGTCAGGGGCGATTCAACACATGGAAACCGGCGTTCAGGTAGGTGGCGAACAGGACCCACGCGAGATAGGGCCACAGGAGGATCGACGCGACCCGGTGTGCTTTCCAGAACACCCCGACCAGCGCGATCAAGGTCAGGTCGAGGAGAACGATGTCGATGAGGGCGAGCCCCGGGCTCTGAAGTCTGAAGAACAGGTAGGTCCAGACGACGTTGCAGACCAGGTGGACGGCGACGAGGAGATAGATGAGGTAGGGCGGGTCGGATCGCGTCCTCCAGATGTAGAGAAAAATCGAAGCGGCGATCATGGCGTAGAGCACGGACCAGACCGGGCCGAACACCCAATCCGGCGGGGAGAGCGGGGGACGGACCAGCCTTGTGTACCAGCCGTTCATTACCGGTCTCCTTTGAACCCCGGGGCGTAGACGATTGAATGGGTCGGGTCCAT
The DNA here is from genome assembly GCA_964443135.1 of uncultured Desulfobacterales bacterium. Classification (GTDB taxonomy): domain Bacteria; phylum Desulfobacterota; class DSM-4660; order Desulfatiglandales; family HGW-15; genus JAIPEI01. Next base: position 14,204 of record CAYUBQ010000078.1, read on the forward strand.
CGTTCGTACGTCGGGCCCCCGTCGGATGGGTTCAGAGGGCCGCGTCCTCCCCGTGCATGAGCAGGCTCACCGCAAGGTTCGCCTGGTGGTGGGCGGCGATGCCCACACGGGGGGCCATGAGGCCCCGCCCGGGCTCGGCGGCCGAGACCATGTCCCCCACCATGTAGACGCGGTCCCCCAGGCGGATGGTTCGAATGCTGTTGCTCTCCCCGTACCCGGCGACCCCCGAGGCCCCTACCAGAAAGGTGTGGGGAAGGAGCTCCGCGGCGGCCCGGATGATCATGGCCTTGGCCTCGACCCGGTCGAAGCACTCCAGGAGGACGTCCACCCCGTCGAAGACCCGCCCGATGTTCCCCTCGTCCAGGACCAGCGGGTGCGCGGTCACGCGGATGCAGGGGTTCACTGAGGCGAGCCGGCGGCTCATGGCTTCGGTCTTCTCGAGCCCGATGTCCTCCACGAGGTAGTGCTGGCGGTTCAGGTTGCTCGGCTCCACCACGTCGAAGTCGGCCAGGACCAGCTCGCCCACGCCCATGCGGGCGAGGGCCAGGGCCGCAGCCGAGCCCAGGCCGCCCAGGCCCGCGATGCCCACCCGGGAGGACCGCATGCGCTCGTGGACGCCGGGCGTGTGGCGGGCCGCCATGAGGGCCTCGAGCTCCTCCGCAGACGGCGCCTCGCCGCGCCGGATGAGCACCACCCGGTTCCCGTCCCGGAGCACGGTCGCCGGCTCCGTCGGAAAGCCGTTCACCACGATCAGGTCGGCCCCGGGCCGGAAATCGTCCCGGAGCTCGCCGGCCGTGATTCCTTCCCGGACCCTTCTGGCAGCCTCGTTGACAAGGACACGCATCTTGGATGTTCCCTGAACCGGATCGACGGGGCCGGGCTACCCGCCGATGGTGGACATGGGCCGGGAGCACTTTCGGGGCGACTGGAGCAGGGAGCCGTGCCCGGCCGGTTTGGTCTCGATCGCCCGCTGAATCAGGCCGGAGAGGACCTCGTCCGAGGCCCCGGAGCGAAGCGGCGTCTTGACGTCGATCTCCTCGTCCGAGAAGAGGCACCCACGGAGGGTCCCCGCCGAGGTCAGCCGCAGCCGGTTGCACTGGCTGCAGAAGTGGTGGGACAGGGCGCCGATGAACCCGATCTCCCCCCTGCCCCCATCCAGGACGAACCGTTCGGCCGGTCCGTCCATGGGCCGATGCTGCAGAGGGCGAAGGGCCCCCAGACGACCGATCCGCTCGCGGATCTCGTCCGTGGAGATGAACCGGTCTTTCGTCCACCCGTTCTCCGCACCCACGGGCATGAACTCGATGAACCGCACGTGATAGGGCTTCTCCAGGCTCAACCGGGCGAAGTCGAGAATCTCGTCGTCGTTCACGCCCCGCATGGCCACCACGTTGATCTTGATGGGCTTGAACCCCGCGCGTTCCGCCGCCCGGAGTCCTTCCCGGACGCGGTGAAACGCGTCCCGCCTGGTGATCCGCGCGTAGCGATCCGGCCGGAGGGTGTCCAGGCTGACGTTGATGCGGCTCACGCCGCAGGCCCGAAGGTCCTCAGCGTAGTCGGCCAGCAGGACCCCGTTGGTGGTCAGGCCGATCACCTCCAGCCCCTCCAGCTCGCCGAGGCGGCACACGAACTCCACGACCCCCCTGCGCACGAGCGGCTCCCCGCCCGTCAGGCGGACCTTCCGGATCCCCCCGCCCACGGCGAGCCGGGCCAGCCGCAGGATCTCCTCGTAGGTGAGGATCTCCGCGTGGGGAAGGCATTGAATGCCCTCCTCGGGCATGCAGTAGGCGCAGCGGAGGTTGCAGCGGTCCGTCAGGGAGATGCGAAGGTAGTTGATGACGCGGTTGTTCCGGTCGATGAAGCAGTTGTCCCTCATTCGAGTTCGTTTTCCGCCTTCCTAGCGGTTGTACACGTTCAGGGGTTCTTCGCCGGCCTCGATCCGGCGGAGGTTCTCGGCCACGGCGGCCACGATCCCGTTCATGGAGACGTCCGTGGATCCGGCCACGTGGGGGGTGGCCAGGAGGTTTTGCGAGAAGATCGGGTCCCCCGGATCCGGGGGTTCCTCCCAGAACACGTCGAGACCGGCGCCGGCCAGCCGCCCGGAGGAGAGGCTCTCCTCCAGGGCATCCCGGTCCACCAGGCCGCCCCGGGAGAGGTTGATCAGAAAGGAACCGGGCTTCATGCGGGAAAGGGTCCGCCGGTTCATGAGGCCCTCGGTGCTCGCGTCCAGGGGCAGGCTGAGCACGACGAAGTCCGAACGGGCCAGGAGCTCCTCCAGGTCGCCCGGACCCCCTGCCCAGTCGAGGCCCAGCTCCCGCTCGGCTGCCTGGGGATCACTTTGCTTGACGCCGATGAGGCGCACCCCGAACGGGCGGAGACGCTCGATCAGGGCCCGGCCGATGCCGCCGAGCCCCACGATGCCCACGGTCCGGCCGGTGAGGGCCATTCCCCGCGGTTCACCCATCTTCCGGGCGGCGAGGCTCTTTTCCATGCCCCGCGCGTCCCGCGCCAGACCGATCATCAGGAAGATCCCGATCTCGGCGACGGAGGCCGCGTTCCCCGACGACCCCGTGGGCACGTTGGCCACGTCGATCCCCAGGTCCCGGGCCGCGCCCAGGTCCACGCCCTCCAGCCCGGCCCCGCACTGCTGCACGAGCCGGAGACGATCCGCAGTCTCCAGCAGCTCCCGCGTAACCCGGGTCATGGTGGGGATCAGGACGTCGTACCCCGCCAGGGTGTCCGCGTGAAATCCGCCCGTCGCGTGGAACCGGTGCTCCGGCACGGCGGAACGGATCAGGCCCATAAAGCCTCCCCATGCGGTTTCATTGGCTGCAAACAGGATGTCCATGGTCAGGATCCAAACAGGGTGCTCTGCCGGTCCTCTTCGTCACCGGCCAGGCTCTCCCGGCTCTCCTCGCACTCACCGATGGAGCCCTTCAGGAAGTAACGCTCGAAGAGGCGGTTGAACTCCGTCCAGGCGCCGTCGCTGCGGTCGCGGTCCATGAACCGGCGCAGGCCGTTCATCTTGGCGTCCAGATCGTCGGCCAGGTGGAGCGCGAACGCCTCCAGGAACTTGGGGCGCTTGGGTGACCCGAAGGAGAGCTCCCCGTGGTGGCTCAGGATGAGGTGCTTGAGCAATACGGCCAGCTCCGCGGGGAACCGCCGGAGGCCGGCGAGCTTCTCGTCCAGCATGGCCGTCCCCAGGGCCAGATGCCCCAGGAGGCGGCCCTCGTCCGTGTAGTCGACGTGGGTGTTGTAGGCGTACTCCCGGATCTTGCCGATGTCGTGCAGAAAGGCGCCGCAGAGCAGCAGATCGCGGTCCAGGTCGGGGTAATGCTCGGCGATGGACGCCGCCAGGCGACAGACCGAGAGGGTGTGCTCGAGCAGCCCGCCCAGGTAGCCGTGGTGGAAGTTCTTGGCTGCCGGGGCCTTCCGAAACAGCTCGGTAAACGAGCGGTCCGACAGGAACCGCTCCACCAGCCGCTTCAGGTGGGGATTCTCGATGGTGCCCAGCAGCCTGCGGAGGTCCCCCATCATCTCCCGGACGTCCAGGGGAGAGGACTCCAGGAACAGGGACGGGTCCTCGACCGGGCCGGCCTTGTCCACGCGGGAGAGCACGAGCTGCACCACGTTCCGGTAGGAACCGGCGCGGCCTTCCACCGCCACCACGTTTCCTTCCCCGAAACGGCGGCTCGCCGCCTCAGCGTCGTCCCAGACCCTGGCCTCCACCTCGCCCGTGCGGTCCGCCAGGACGAGGCTGAGGAAGGGGGCACCCTTTTTGGTCGTGCCCAGGCGTTTGATCTTGACGAGGTAGAGACCGCTGACGCGGTCGTTCTCCTTCAGATCCTTCACCCAGACACGGAGATCCGGGGCCTGTGGGTCGGGGCTCTCCATGGGCGGTCAGTCCTGATGGCGTCTCAAAAAGCCCGAATCCTCGAGATCTGCCCCTGGGATTTCAACAAGTTATAGCGACCCCAGTGGCGCGTGAGCGGGCTTTTGCGAATGCGTCAGTCTTCGAAATCCCCGGCCGGTCCGCGGTCCCGTTCGATGCTCGAGCCCCTCTCCCGGATCCGCTCCTCGGTCCAGTCCGCGGGGTCCTCGATGCGGCTTCCCTTGGGGCCCAGGTCGTACGAACCGGCCTGGAGGATGGTCTCGGTGGCGAGCGGCGCGGCGTTGCCCGCGTTGAACACCTCGGTGATCAGGCTGTAGACGAAGGAGGCCACGCCCTCGGTCATCCGCTCCCGGATCTCCCTCGGCTGGGACAGGAGCTTGTTCTCGAACGGCAGGTTCAGCTTCTTGTAGTCGCCGCTCTTCCA
>CAYUBQ010000079.1:0-18376 GCA_964443135.1 uncultured Desulfobacterales bacterium
AGGCCGCCAACATCTTCATCACCCACAACCTGGGCGTGGTGGCCCGGGTGAGCGACCACATGTGCGTCATGTACGCCGGCGAGCTGGTGGAGCGCGGATCCGTTCGGGAGATCTTCAAGCGGCCTTCCCACCCGTACACCCGGGGGCTCCTGGCGAGCGTCCCCAAGCTGGGGGAGAGCAAGCTCGAGAGCATCCTGACGCCCATTCGGGGCCGGGTCCCCCCGCCGGCCAAGCGGCCCGGGGACGCCTGCGTGTTCGCCCCCCGCTGCGACTACGCCACGGACGACTGCGTGAAGGCCAAGCCCAGGCTGATCGACGTCGCCGATGGGCACGTGGCCCGCTGCATCTACGCCACGGAGATCGAGGACCGCGCCAGGACCACCTCCCGCCGTCGCCGGGAGGCCCCGGTCGGGGCGGAGGGGCCCGAGGCCGACGAGAGGATCCTCGGGATCGAAGGCCTCAAGGTCTACTACCCCCAGGAGTCCCAGTCCGTGGCCAGCCTCTTCGGGCTCGGCGAGAAGCGATACGTCAAGGCCGTGGACGACGTGAGCCTGCGTCTCCAGAAGGGCCGCACCCTCGGGGTGGTGGGCGAGTCCGGGTGCGGCAAATCCACCCTGGTCAAGGGGCTCATCGGTCTGGAGCCCGTGACCGGCGGGGATCTCCAGTTCATGGGCATCGACGTCAAGGACACCGTGTCGGACCGGGACACCAAGCTGATCCAGGAGATGCAGATGGTGTTCCAGAACCCCGACTCCACCCTGAACCCCTCCTACCCCGTGGGGAAGCAGATCTCACGGCCCATCAAGCGGTTCAAGACCGTACCCAGGAACCAGGTCAAGGACGAGGTGATCAGGCTCCTGCGGGCCGTCCGCCTCAGCGCGGCCTACTACGACCGCCTTCCCCGGCAGCTCAGCGGGGGGGAGAAGCAGCGCGTGGGCATCGCCCGCGCCCTGGCCAGCCGGCCGGACCTGATCATCTGCGACGAGCCGGTCTCCGCCCTGGACGTCTCCGTCCAGGCGGCCGTGATCAACCTGCTCCTGGAGATCCAGCAGACCTTCGGCTCCTCCATGATCTTCATCGCCCACGACCTGAGCGTGGTCCGCTTCTTCTCCGACGACATCGCGGTCATGTACCTCGGGCAGGTGGTGGAGGTGGGGCCTGCGGACGCCATCTACCAGCCGCCCTATCATCCCTACACCGAGGCCCTGCTCTCGGCGGTTCCCATTCCCGACCCCGAGGCGGTGCAGCGGGACCTGCGGTTGAGCGGGAACGTCCCCAGCGCCCTGAACCCGCCTTCCGGCTGCCGGTTTCACACCCGGTGCCCGCGCCGCGCGGAGATGCTTCCGGACGGCGGCAGGATCTGCGAGACCGAGGTCCCCCCCTGGCGGACCACGGAAAAGGGGCACCGCATCCTCTGCCACATTCCCCTGGAGGAGCTCTCCAGGATCGAGCCCGTGATCCACCATCGGGAGAACGCGGCGGCCTGAATCGAAGGGGAGCAAAACCGGGCAGACAAAAAAGCGCCCCGGTCTTTCGAGGCCGGGGCGCTTTTGCCGTGCGAACGGAGGGGGTGGTCAGACGGCCTCCCCCGCCCGAAACCGGGAAATCTTCTCCTCCAGGGCCAGCGCCAGCGCCGGAGGCAACGAGGCCGGCTCGTGGGCCTCCAGGATCCGATTCAGCCTCCCCACTGCGCGGTCCAGGAGGCTCTCGCCGCCCTTCTGCTCCCACGCCTGGAACCCCTGCCGGTTCAGAAGCTTGGGCCTCCACTGGGTGGAGGTGAAGTGCCGGAGGGTGTGCGGGTGCTCCAGGAAGTTTCCCTTTTCGGAGACCTGAGCGATCGCGTCCAGGGCCAGGGTCTCCTCGTCCACGGGGATGCCTCGCTTCAGCCTCCGGGCCTGGTCGATGAGCTCGTCCAGGATCACGATCATCTCCAGGCTTCCGGTGCGCCCGAAGTCCAGGTAACCCACGTCGTGATTCAGGTTGGAGCCGATCATGGTGGAGATGAAGGTCAGGACGCCCGCCTCGACCGCGGCCTGCCCGTCCGGGATCTGGGAGTCGCTGGTGCCTGCATATCCCCAGTTCGGGATGCCGTAGTGATGGCTCATCTCCACGAGGGAGACGTAGGAGAGATAGTACTCGGGGGCGTTGTAGGAGCACTGGGCCGTAGCCATGTCCAGCACGGCCGGTCCCATGCCCATGAGAAAAGGCGCCCCCGGGACCCGGAGCTGGTGGATCACCAGGCCGCAGAAGCACTCGGCCACCCCCTGGGCGACGTGGCCGGCCATGGTCATGGGCGCGGTGGATCCGGCGATGGGCGCCGGGGAGTAGACCAGAGGAATGCCCTTGTCCGCGCAGAGCAACAGCTTGTCCACGCTCGAGAAGGGGTGCTTCAGCGGGCTCGTGGGCTCGGCGTAGTGCAGGATGTAGGGCCGCCGCCTCGAGGCGTCCTCCCCGCCCCGGGCCTCGGCCGCCAGGGACCACATCTCGTGCAGGTCCCCCCGGTCCTCGGCCGTGGTCACCACGGGCTTGGAGCTGTTCTCCACCATGGCCCTGAAGCTGCGCAGGTAGGCGTGGTGGGGAGCCACGTCCGAGGGATGGGCGAAGGACATGACGAAATCGATGTTGGGAAGGGCGTCGCAGACCCGGGCGGCCCGGGCCACGTCCTCGATCCGGCACCGATGCCGCTCCAGGGTCTTCCCGTCCATGGTGTACAGCAGGTCCGAGCCCGGCCCGAAGTAGGAGCGCGTTCCCCCCAGGTCCATGGCGGGCCGGCCTTCCCGGTCGTGAACGGGAATGGACCGGGGCACGGTCTCCAGGGCGGCCCGGAGCACCGCCTCCGGGATCCGCACCCGCGTCCCGTCCTCGACCCGGCACCCGGCCTTCCGGAGGAGGGCCACGGCCTCCTCGTGAAAAACCCGCATGCCGATGCGGTCCAGGATGTGACAGACCGCCTCGTGTATTCGCTCCCGATCCCCCGGGGACAGGAAACGCATGAAGGGGAACCCGTCCGGACAGCTGGCCTCCATCTCCCTCATTCCTTTCTCCGCACCACGTCTTCCGTTCCGGCCGCATCGGCCGTGAGCGCTTCCTGTTCGATGGGTGTCGGGCCCCGCGCAGCCCGCCCCGCCTCCGGCGGGCGGCCCTCTTCGTCCCATCCCATGAGGCCGTAGTACTCCTCGAGCATGGCCTCGTACCGTTCTCTGGCTCTCGCGCCGGACCCGTACGGCCGCTCCATGAACATCTCCGGCAACCGGTCCTCCCGGGTGCCGGCCCCCTGCCCCAGGTTGAAGAGGCGCTCCAGGTCCGCGACCCGCCGGCCCACGCGCATCAGGGTCTCCACCCGAATGTCCAGGCCGGTGAGCCTGCGCGCCAGCTCGGCCTCGGCCTCCAGGTCGAACCCCCGAAGGAGCGACAGGGCGGGGACCTTGCAGAGGCCGAGGCAGTCCATGGCGATGTTCACCAGGACGGCGCTCCGCACGAGGAAGGCCTTCCCGTGGATCTCGTCGATGCGGGGGGAAAAGCGGTACCCCAGCTCGGCCTCGGCCCGACCCGGGGGCCAACTGTACTCCAGGGAGGCGTAGATGTTGCTGAAGTCCCCTCCCCGGGCCGAGACCATGTAGCCCAGGGCCGTGCCCATGATGTGGCCGGGGTGGTACCCGGGCAGCTCCAGCCCCTTGACGTGCGGTGCGTACCGCTCCGCTTCCCGCCCCAGCTTCCGGGCGGCCTCCCGCACACCCAGGGCGAGGACCGCCCCCAGTCCCCGCCTCTCGGCGATCTGCCGGATCAAGGCCTCCATGGCCTCTCCGTTGCCCCAGGAGAGGTCGACCCCCCGGGTCTCCTCCCGGCCGACGATCCCGCGGTCGAAGAGATCCATGGCGAACGCAACGACCGCGCCCGTGGAGATGGTGTCCATGCCCAGCCGGGTGCAGAGGTCGTCCAGCCGCACCACGGTCTCCAAATCCCCCAGTCCGCACTTGGCGCCCAGGTTGACCATGGACTCGAACTCCGGCCGGTTGAAGGCCTCCCCCCGGTCCTCGCCGCCTCCGAACCGCAGGTCGGCCTTGCATCGGACCGGGCAGCCGGGGCACCCGCGGGTGGACGAAACGCGGTCCTGAAGCCTGCGGCCGTCGATGCCCTCCACCGCCTCGAACCGGTTCTGACGGAAGTTGCGGGTCGCCAGGATGCCCATGTCGTCGGCCCAGGTCACGTATCCGGCGCCCCCGTGGCGCTGGAAAAACCGGAACTCCGGGGCCTCCCGGATCCGGCGGGCATAGCGTCTCACCGCCCTCCCGGCCGCCTCGTCCGGACGGGTGCGGGAGAAACCGCCCTCCCCGGCCACAATCGCCTTCAACCGCTTGGAGCCCATGACCGCCCCGAGCCCCGTCCTCCCGGCGGCGTGGTCCCGGTCGCTCATGGCGCAGGCAAAGGCGACCCCGTTCTCCCCGGCCGGGCCGATGGCGAGAATCCCCGTATTCCGGCCCGGGTGCTCCGCCCGGAGCCGCGACTCGGTCTGCCGGGTGTCGAGGCCCCAGAGGTCCACGGCCGTCTGGATCCGAACCTCCCGGCCGGTGATCGAGAGGACGGCCGGGAGGCGGGACCGTCCCCGGACCACCACCGCCTGAAGGCCGCAGGCGTGGAGGGCCCGGCCCAGGGAGCCGCCCACGTTGGAGCTTCCCAGGACGCCCGTCAATGGTGACAGGGCCCCGAGATGGACCCTCGAGGAGGCGGGCGCCGGGGTCCCCGTGAGGAGGCCGCAGGAGAGCACGAGGAGGTTGTCCGGACCGAGGGGATCGGTATCCCGGTTCAGCCGTTCGCGGAGCAGGAGAGCGTTGTACCCCCGCCCCGCCAGGACCTCCTCGAAGACCCCTTCGGGGTAAGGGGTTCGCTTCCATCGACCCGTGGTGAGGTCCACCTCCAGAATGTCGCCCGCGCAGATCATGGTACTGTGCCTCTATGTCATCCGATGCCCGGCTGTCAAGCGAATTGGGCCTTCGCCTTTACATCCGCCCGTCTCCCGTGTACGACTGGACCCAATGCCGTCAACCTCCGAGGGTCCTCCGCCATGGCGCCCGAGCTCATTCTGGTCAACCCCTGGATCACCGACTTTGCGGCCTACGATCTCTGGTCCAAGCCCCTGGGGCTTCTGACCGTGGCCGGCCTGCTCCGCCGCCGGGGTTACACGGTACACCTGATCGACTGCCTCGACGTCCGCCACCCGGACATGCGGGCGGGCGGCGGTTCCCTCCCGCCGGTCCGCCGGGCTTTCGGGACCGGGAAGTTCTGGAGGACCGAAATCCCCCGCCCCGTGCCTCTCGAGCGTTTTCCTCGTCCCTACAGCCGGTACGGCATCACGCCGGAGCTTTTCGCCGAGGCGCTCTCCGCCGTTCCCGATCCTTCGGCCGTCCTGGTCACCTCGCTCATGACCTACTGGTACCCCGGCGTGCAGGAGGCCGTCTCCATCATCCGGCGCACGCACCCGCGGGTGCCCGTCGTGCTCGGGGGCATCTACGCCCGGCTCTGCCGCGACCACGCCGTCCGGTTCTCCGGCGCGGACCTGGTGGCGGCCGGTCCGGAGGGACGGGACCCGGAGGCGCTCGTGCGCCTGCTGGACGAGGCCGGCGTTCCCCGACCCTCGGCCGCGCCGGAAGGCTTTCCGCCCCACCCGGCCTTCGACCTTCTCCGGGATCCGGACTCCGTCTGCGTGGCCGCCTCCACGGGCTGCCCCTTCCGATGCCGCTACTGCGCCGGCCCCTTTCTTCAACCCGTCTTCGAACAGCGCCCGCCGGGTGACGTTCTGGAGGAGATCCTCCACTGGCGCGACACCCTGGGCATCCGCGACGTGGCCTTCTACGACGACGCCCTGCTCGTGAACGGCCCGGCCCTGGCGCGTCCCCTGCTCGAGGGTCTGGCCGACCGCGCCCCGGACCTGCGCTTTCACGTACCCAACGCCCTGCACCTGGGCGAGGTCACCGCGGTGACCGCGCGGCTCCTCCGCCGCGCCGGGGTTCGAACGATCCGCCTGGGGCTGGAGACAACGGACTCCGGTTTCAGAAGACGCCTGGACCGAAAGGTCCGGGAAGGGGCGTTCGAACGGGCGGTGGCCTGTCTTCGAGACGCCGGCTACACGCGGAGGGAGATCGGGGTGTACGTCATGATGGGGCTGCCCGGCCAGTCCGTCGATTCGGTGAGACGAACGCTGGAGGCCGTGGACCGCGAAGGGGCGGTTCCCCACCTGGCCGAGTACTCGCCCATCCCGCACACGGACCTGTGGCCCGATGCGGTCGCAGCCTCGACCTGGGACCTCGCGGAGCCGCTCCTTCAGAACAACACGTTGATCCCCTGCTGGGACGAGAAGATGCGGGCCGGAGCCTCCGATCTCCGGGCCTTCGCCCGGGAGATCCGCCGCCCGGGGTCCGGCGGGACGGGCGATCCGTGATCATCGTTCCGCATCCCGGTTGATCACGGATGCGGCATACCCGGCGCCGAAGCCGTTGTCGATGTTCACCACGGTCACCCCGGCAGCGCACGCGTTGAGCATGCCCAGCAGGGCGGCGATGCCCCCGAAGCTCGCACCGTACCCCACACTGGTGGGAACGGCGATCACGGGCTTGTCCACGAGCCCGGCCACGACGCTCGGCAGGGCCCCCTCCATGCCCGCCGCCACCACGAGGACGGCGGCCCGCGTGAGCTTTTCCCGGTGGCTCAGAACCCGGTGGATCCCGGCAACCCCCAGGTCGTGGAGCATTTCCACCGCATTTCCCATGAACCCGGCGGTGACCGCGGCCTCCTCGGCCACGGGGATGTCCGAGGTCCCGGCGCTGATGACGAGGACGGTCCCGCGTCCACGGTCCTCCCTCGGGTTCCGCACGAGGGTCAGGCAGCGGGCCCGGTCGTGGTAGTCGCTTTCCGGGTGGACCCGGTGCACCTCCACCGCCTTCTCCCGGGAGAGCCGGGTGACGAGGATGTTCTCATCCCGGCCGAGCATCCGCTCCATGATGGCGAGGATGTCCGAGACCCGCTTTCCCTCGCCGAAAAGCACCTCGGAGAGCCCGCGCCGCAGCGATCGATGGTGGTCGATGCAGGCGAAGCCGATGTCCTCGTAAGGAAGGTCCCGAAGGGCGGCCACGGCCTCGTCCACATGGATCCGGCCTTCCCGCACCTCCGACAGGAGCCGCCTCACGCGTTCTTCCCGCACTGTTCGCCCTCCCGCACGTGTTCCGCCGCCGTCGGACGCGTTTCCGGCAACGGTTTACAGCATCCCGCCTTCACTCAGAAAGGTCATGTTCCTCTGGAGAATGTTCGTGGTCTTGCTCAAGGCTCCGGACAGGTGTCCGACCGATTCCCCGGGCACCCCCGACTCGATCATCACCAGGGCGCGCTCCAGCAGCGGCTGGACCTCCTCCCAGGCCGGATCTCCGGTGATCGTGCGAACGAGGGCCACCTCGTTTCCGATCATGGCGCAGAGCCCCTTGACGACATGAATGCCGCCCGTCTGCTCGACCGGCCCCAGCCCCTGGAGGAGCTCGATGCTCTGGGAGGCCCAGATCAGGCCCGCCTTGATCTTCTCTCCCTGGGAGAGCGCGGTCACAGCGGATTTGACGTCCATGGGTCCGTGTCCTTTCCCGAATGGTGGTCGGATCGCCGGGCCCGCCCGGGACTGCAGGCGCATCTCCGGGGTGGGGAGAGCGGGGCGGGCCTCGCCCGTCTCCGGGGTTTCGTCCCCCCGGGACGACGTCGTACCCTATCACCTTCCGGAGGGGAAAACAACCGGCCCGCCCGAGGCCGGGCCCCGGCCGCTCACCCGTTTGCACCCACCAGATCGACGGCATGCATTGACACCGACCGCCACGGGTTGTATAAAACAGGAAAGAAGGCCGTACCGGCCGCTGGTCGATCACGACGGCACGCGATGATCCCCGGCGGAGGCCTGTTCACGGAGGCACGGCAGCCGGTGCCGGCCGTGCCCGGAGACATGGAACAGACCGTGAGTTGGGAACCCGACAAAGAAAAGCGAGAGCAGGAAGCCCTGGAAAGGCATGCAGAGCTGGCAAGGCTGTTCAAGGAGGATCGTTTCTCCTTTGAACGGGAACGAAGGCGCATGATCGAGGAGGTCATCGAGTCGGCCGAGGACGACGGCCAGAAGGCCAGGCTCCGGGCGTTTCAGGAAGACTGGAACCGAAGGATGAAAAACGCCGGCTCGCGCCAGAACCGCTTCGTTCTGGCCAAGGCGTTCTTCTGGGAGCACTTTCACGGCGTGTGGCAACCGGCGATCGAGGAGTTCAACCGGGTGTTGAATCCCTCCCGAGACTAGGTCGCCGCTTCCCCGGAAGCTCCGGGACGCTGCGAGCGAATGCCTCGCCCTCCTCCCCCATCGCTGCGGCCTCGAACAGCGCATTCAGCGCTGCGAGCTCGGCCCTGAGCCTCCGCTCCTTCGAGGCGCCCCCGCCACCGCGGGCGGCGTCTGTCTCTGCGCGGAGCGTCCGCACTTTCCTCGACCCTGGTAAACGCATCCTTCCTCCCTGTCCCGAAGCCGTCGACCCTGCGTCCCCCTCCCCTGGAGGGAAACCCGTCCCGCCCTCAGGATCAGCAGGAAGCATGCCACAACAGGCGGACCTGATTTTACCCCGAATGTCGGCGCCTTGACTCCAAGCCCCACGGCCGCTGAAGCCGCCGTGTCATCCGGCGGACACCACCCGTCCGGGGAGCGTCATCATTTCGACTCACGAAAACGCCGGCGGATCAGGAGGGTTCCGCAGGCAGGAACTTGGGGGGAAGCGCACTCGTGGTGTTCAGCCGGAGATCGGGAATCCGCATGAGGGTCGCCGTACCATGGGCCAGCAGACGCCCCGCCCCGTTCGTCACGGAGGCCTCGCCCAGGGACAGGGTGCGGCCCACCTTGACGGCGTTCCCTTCGGCCACGAGCCGGCCTTCGGCCGCGGGGGAGAGGTAGTTGAGCTTCATCTCCACGGTGGTCATGCCGTCCTTTTCGTCGAGGCAGGGATAGACGGCCCAGAACGCCGCCGCATCGATCAGGGACGAGAACACACCCCCGTGCACCATGCCGAAAGGCTGGAGGTGGTCCTGCCGGATCTCCACGGCGAGTCGGGATCGTCCCCAACCCAGGTCTTCGATCGTCATGGAGATCAAGCGGAAGTAGGGGCACGCGCCGACCTGGCGGGAGACCGCCTGCACGTAGTCCGGATTGAGTCGTTTCAACATCTCCTCCTCTTCGATCCGCAGACCAGGGATCCCCGGCTCCCCCGATCGACGCGGCATCGACGGGCACGGGGGCGGGCAAGACGCGTCGGGAGTCTACCGGTGGGTGCCGCGAAAAGCAAGTCACCAACGCCTTGACAATCGAATCCGGCGGAACCTATAGTCGGTTTCCAGTTCAGAAAGGGTTTTTTTGCCAATCTCATCGTCGATCTGGACAAAAAATCCCCCTTTCTGAACCGGAAACGCAGCCATGCCCGACGTCGATGGAGTCGTAAGGAGCCCGATGCTTCGAGATCCGCCCCTGGGATGAAAACAGGTGATCGCGTGTCCAGCGGCGCGTGAGCGGTTTTTGCGAATGCGTCAACCTGCGGGGACCGACCCGCATGCCCGCGACAAGAGAAGGCGAAACGAGGTTTCTCATGAAGTACGCCCTGTTTCTCGGCTGCACCATACCGGCCCGGTCCCGAAACTACGAGCTCGCCTCCCGCAAGGTGGCCGAACGGCTGGGCCTGACCTTCGTGGACCTGGAGTCCTTCATCTGCTGCGGGTTTCCCGTCCGAAGCGCAAGCATCGACTCCTCGACCCTGCTCGGTGCGTACAACCTCGCCCTGGCACAGAAGCAGGGACTGGACGTCTGCACCCTGTGCAGCTCCTGCACCTCGGCGCTGACGGAGACCGCTCACCGCCTGGATCACGACGAGTCCGCGCGTGAGTCCGTGAACCGCGACCTGGATCGTCTCGGCCTCCGGTACGAAGGCGGCACCCGGGTCCGGCATTTCGCCCGCGTGCTGTTCGAGGAGATCGGGAAGGACGAGATCGCCAGGCAGGTGCGGAAGCCTCTCGACGGGCTCCGCATTGCAGCCCACTACGGCTGCCACTATCTCAAGCCGAGCGAGATCTACGACGGATTCGACGATCCGGAGAACCCCAGGACCCTGGATGAGCTGGTGGCGCTGACCGGAGCCGTCCCGGTCCACTACAAGGACAAGAAACGCTGCTGCGGCGGGCCGGTGCTGCCCGTGGACGAAGGCACCTCCATGGCCGTTGCCAGGGAGAAGCTGGAGGACATCAAGGCGGCCGGCGCCGATGCCCTCGCCCTGGTCTGCCCCTTCTGCTCGGTCATGTACGACAGCAACCAGAAGGGCATCGAGTCGGCTTACCAGACCGAGTACGGCCTGCCCGTGCTCTACCTTCCGCAAATCCTCGGAATCGCCATGGGCTTCGATCGGAAGGAGCTGGGGCTGAACATGAACGTGGTGAAGACAAAAAAGCTTCTTGCCCGTTTCTACGACTGATCGATTCGCGAAAACCGGCTCACCCGCCATTTCCTGCTTGTGGCATCCATACGGAAACGTTTTGTTTTCAAACCCACGACGCTGTGGTATGCTGCGCCCTCTTTGTACATGAAGGCCGTTTTCCGTAGCTCTATTCAGGAAACGGTTTCCCCCTATTTCGGTCGAATCGATCATAGGCCGAACCCGGGGCAACCGGGCACCTGGAGGCGCCTCGAGGGGCCATGCAAAAACCCGCCTTGAAGGGAGGGAGTGATGGTGCGGACGATCCGGCGGTTGAGCCTTGTTCTGACATTCTGCCTCGGCTTCGCCTCCCACGCCGGGGCCGGAGACGACACGCTGGTCGTGGCCATGAAGGTGAGCTTCGACTCGCTCTGCCAGACGCGTTCCAGCTCCCGGCAGGCCCTCATCCTCTGTCACCACTGGGCGGACACGCTCGTGTACCGGGATCCGGACGAGAAGGAGATCGTCCCCTGCCTGGCCGAGTCTTACCGGGTGGTGGACGGGAGCACCCTGGAGTTCACCCTGCGACCGGGGATCCGATTTCACAACGGCGAGCCGCTGACGGCCGAGGCGGTCCGGTACTCCATGGAGGTGTTTCGGGCCCCGGGCGCCCTGAGCCGCAAGCTCTTTCGAACCTTCGGAGAGGTGGAGGTGGTGGACGAGCGAACCGTCCGGGTTCCGGCCTCCCTTCACCCGAGCGCCGCCCTGGAGGTGCTGGCCAACGTGTTCTTCATCCTGCCCCCCGGGTACCACCGGGAGGTCGGGGGAGAAGCCTTCGGAAAGCGCCCCGTGGGGACCGGTCCCTATCGGTTCGTTTCCTGGGAACTCCCTTCCAGGGTGCGGTTCGAGACCAACCCGGACTACTTCGGTCCGCCGAAGCGCAAACCCCACATCCCCAACCTGGAGATCCGGGTCATCCCGGAAGTCATGATTCGCATCGAGTCGCTCCTGACCGGCGGGGTGGACGTCATCCGGAGCGGGTCCATCACCCCGGAGCAGATCCAGTTTCTCCGAAGCCACCCGGATATCCGGGTGCGGGGCGTGGGCATTCTGCGCAACTTCTTCCTGATCATGGATGCCAAGGGCCGCAGCGGGGTGGATTACTTCGAGCACCGC
This sequence comes from uncultured Desulfobacterales bacterium, assembly GCA_964443135.1. Classification (GTDB taxonomy): domain Bacteria; phylum Desulfobacterota; class DSM-4660; order Desulfatiglandales; family HGW-15; genus JAIPEI01. The sequence continues at coordinate 11,628 of CAYUBQ010000079.1, forward strand.
CTGGTGAGGCGGGCGGTCAACCACGCCGTCAACCGGCAGCGCATCGTAGAGGACATTCTACAAGACATGGCCGAGTTGAATTACGGGGCGGCCACGCCCCTGCACTTCGGCTACGAGCCGGACATTCGAACCTACGCATACGACCCCGACCGGGCGCGTCGCCTCCTGGCGGAGGCCGGCTTCCCCGACGGGTTCAGCGTGGCCTTCTATGCCTACCGGGACGAGTCCGTGGCCGAGGCCGTCGTGCAGGACCTGCTGGCCGTCGGGATCCGGGCCAGACTCCACTGGATGGTCGGGCGCTGGGACCGGCTGTTCGGGAAGCTTCGGGGGGGCGAGGTCCCTCTGGGCTTCATCACTTGGGGAAGTTACTCCATCTTCGACGCCGGCGCCATTCTGAACCCCCACTTTATCGGGGAGGGTCCCTTGTGCCAGGGGACCACGCCCGAAATCGCCCGGCTCCTCCAGGAAGCCGACCGGGTCGAATCCGAGGAGCGGCGCAAAGACCTCCTGTCCCGGGCGCAGCGGTTGATCGCCCAGGAGGCCTTCTGGGCTCCCCTCTACTACGGGCACTCCGTGGCGGCCATGCGCAAGGAGCTCGCGTACCGCCCTTACTACGACGAGGTGGACCGGTACTTCCTGGCGGAGTGGCACACGGATCCGTAATACGGTCATCCGGCTTTCAAACAGGAGGATGCGGGCACGATTCGCCTGGAAGGCGTTTTTCGTCCGCGGCGCTCAACCAATCACCCCGGCAACCCCATGAGAATACCCAGGAAAGCAGGAGCATCGATCTCCGCCTTCCCGTTCCGAAGCCCCCGCCCTGCGCGCCGGCCTTCGCGAAGGGCACGGCCGGAAACCGTTTTCTTTTCGCCCTGGAGCCTGGCCGTCGCCGCCGTTGCGGCCGTCCTGCTCCTGGGAGCGCCGAAGGAGGCTCCTTCCGCCGAGACGCCGTCCAGCGAACTCGTCGGCCTCTACCTGTACAACTTCCTCCTGTTCGTGGACTGGCCCGGCGAGGTCCATCGAGAACGACCCACCCTGGAGATCGGCATCCTGGACCCGGCGGGAGAGGGAGACCCACACCCCCTCGGCGAAATCGAGGGGAAACAGATCCGGGACAAGACACTCGTGATTCGACGCGTCCTCCGGATCGCGGATCTGGATCCGGACTGGCAGGTGCTGTTCGTCGAAGGCGCTCCGAGCGATATGGTGATCGAGGCCCTTGCCCGGCTCGGAGGGTCGCCCTGCCTGACCGTGAGCGACATCCCCGGGTTCGCCGGGCTGGGCGGCATGGTGGAGTTCCTGTCTCCCCGGGAGGTCGCCTCCTCCCCGGCCCCCGGGGCGGGCGCCGACCCCGCGCCGCGCTTCCGGATCAACCTGGATGCCGTCCTGCGGGCCAGACTCGAGATCCGCTCCAGGCTCCTGAGGCTCTCTGAAATCACTGGAGACATTCCCCATGGAACGCCGATCGGGAAGTAGCCGCAAACGGACCGGGCGCTCCTCCCTGCGCTTCCGAAGCCTCTCGATCAAGCGGAAGCTCCTGATCGTCATGATGGCCATCAGCACCGTGGCCCTGACCGCGGCCTGTGCCGCCTTCGTCTTCGTGGAGATGCGATCCTTCAGGGAGACCATGGTTCGCGACCTGAGCGCCCTCGCCGAGGTCATCGGGCACAACTCCTCCGCATCCCTGGTGTTCTCGGAGCCGCTCGACGCAGGGGAGACCCTGAAATCCCTGGAGGCCAAGCCTCCCGTAACGGCCGCGTGGCTTTACATGGCCGACGACCGTCTGCTGGCCCGCTACCTGAGGGACGACGTCGAGGAGGTTCCGTCCCCGCCCCCTCCGCCGAGGCGGGACAACCACCGGTTCACGGCGGAACGGCTGATCATCCAACGCACGATCCTGCTGAACGACCGGAAGATCGGCGGAATCGTCCTCATGTCCGACCTGAAGGGCATGCAGAGCATGCTGAAGCGAAGCCTGATCACCATCGCGGGCGTCCTTCTCGGCTCCTTCCTGCTCACCTACCTCCTGTCGTCGCGCCTGCGGAACGTCATCTCCGATCCCATCACAGAGCTTGCCGAGGTTGCAAAGAAGATCTCGAGGGACAAGGATTATGCGGTTCGGGTGATGAGGCACGAACAGGACGACATCGGGTCGTTGTTCGATGCCTTCAACGACATGCTCGAGAAGATCCACAGGCGGGACACCGAGCTCGTCGGCGCCAAGCGGAAGGCGGAGACCTCTGCGGAGGAGGCGGGGGATTTGCTGGCCACCATGGAGCAGGTCAACCTGGAGCTGGAACGGGAGGTCCGCGAGCGAAGGCAGATCGAGTCGGAGCTGAAGCATCATCGGGCCCAGCTGGAGCACGTGGTGGAGGAGCGGACCGCCCAGCTCACGGATGCCAATCTCCAGCTCACACAGGAGATCGAGGAGAGGCGCAGGGCGGAAAAGGACATCCGGAGGGCCCTGGAGGAAAAGGTCGTCCTCCTGGGGGAAATCCATCATCGCGTGAAAAACAACCTGCAGATCGTCGCCAGCCTGCTGGAGATGAGCCGGCACCGCGCCCGGACCCCGGAGGCCGCCGAGCAGCTGGGTGAGGCCCACGCCAAGATCCTCACCATGGCCCTGATCCACAGCCAGCTCTACCGGAATGACCGGTTCGAAGAGGTGAACATGGAGCGGCACGTCCGCGAGCTCTTCACCCACCTGTCGAATCTCTACGGCAAGACGGGGATCGACGTCCGAACCCACATGTCCGGGCTCCGTCTTCCGATCACACAGGCCATCCCCTGCGCGCTCATCCTCAACGAGCTCATCTCCAATGCGTTCAAGTATGCATTCGAAGGCCGGGACCATGGAAAGCTGCGCATTTCCATGACCAAGGCCGAACGAGCTACGATTCGACTGGAGGTTCGGGACGACGGCCGGGGTATGCCGGAGGACCTCGACGTCGACAGGGCCGACAGCCTCGGACTCAAGCTGGTTCGCAACCTCGCGGTTTATCAGTTGAAGGGAAAGCTCCACATGGACGGCCGGCCGGGCACGCGGGTACGGATCGTGTTCCCCGTCACCAGAGAGGACAACGGAGATGCGTAGGATCCTGCTCGTCGACGACGAAATCGTCATCGTCACCCAGCTCGAGGAACGACTCGTCCACATGGGCTACGATATCGTGGGGATGGCCTCCTCCGGCCGGGAAGCCGTGGACATGGCCCGTTCCCTTCTGCCGGATCTCATTCTCATGGACGTGGTCATGCCGGGAGAGCTCGACGGCATCGCAGCGGCCGGGCGTATCCGTGCGGAGCTCGGCATCCCCTTCGTCTTTCTGACCGCCTATACGGACCATGACATCATTCAAAGGGCCAAAGGCCTGGAGCCGCTCGGTTACATCCTCAAGCCTTTTCAGGACGGCCAGATCACGGCGGCCATCGAGATCGCCCTCCACAACGACGCCATGGCCCGACGGCTTCGGGAGAGCCAGGACCGCTATCGAAAACTGGTGGAGATCATTCCACACGGCATCCTGGAGACCGATGCGGAGCTCACCCTGCTCTTCGCCAATCCTGCATGCCACCGGACGTTCGAGTTCCCGTCCGGCGGCATGACCGGGATGCGGCTGTACGAGCTGTTGCCGTCGAGGAAGGAGACGAAGCGCTTCCGCGAGGAGACCCGGCTCCTCGCCGAGAAACAACCTCCGCCCGTGCCCTGGGATCTTCGATGCCGAACTCGAAACGGCCGTATCCTGGATACGCGGGTGTCCTGGAGCTACAAGCGTGACAATCAGGGGCGATTGAGCGGCTTCATTGCCGTGGTCACCGACGTCACCGAGCAGCTTCGTTTCGAAAAGGCGCTGAGCCGGGCCCACAAAGAGCTGGAAGAACGGGTGGAGCAACGTACCCGGGAGCTGCTCGGGGCGAACACCCGGTTGAAGATGGAGATTCGGGAGCGGGAGCGGGCGGAACGGGAGCTCGAGGCCAAGCGGGCCAACCTGGAGGAGGTGAACACCGCCCTGAAGGTGCTCCTGAAGAAACGGGACGAGAACCGGCTGGAGATGGAGGAGAAGGTCCTGCTGAACATGAAGGAGCTCGCCCTTCCCTACCTGGCCAGGATGAGACAGACCACCCTGGACCCGACCCAGGAGGCGTACCTGGAGATCCTGGAATCCAACCTCAACGACATCGTCTCTCCCTTTTCGAAACGCCTCTCGTCCCGTTTCTGGAACTTCACCCCCGCGGAGATCAAGATCGCCAATCTCATCAAGCAGGGGAAAACAACCAAAGAGATCGCCGCCATCCTGAACCTTTCATCCAAAACCATAGAAACACATCGAAAAAATATACGCAAGAAGCTCTCCATCGACAGCAGGAAAGTCAACTTACGCTCTCATCTTCTCTCCATCCAATAGGTAATTAACCTACCCATTTTTTGCCCATTAATTCAGGCTTGTCAGGACGGTTGTTCTCTGCAACATTATGCCGAGTTGTTGCGGATCTCTCGAGCGTTCCACCTCAACGGCCGGCCCTCCCGTGTATCGCCGGCGGAAGCATGAGCTTCATGACACGAACCAAGCTCGACCAGATTCACGCCGTCGCCGACGTCTGCGTCCTGAGCAGGGCCCGTTCCGCCCGGGTGGTCAACACGCTCATCGAGCTCATCAAGAACGCCCTGGAGCGGGGAGAGGAGGTCTCCATCCGCAGGTTCGGCAAGTTCCGGGTCTGCGACCGGAACGGTCTGAAGCCCCGTTCGAGCGCACAGCCCTTTGACATACCGGCCGATGCACGCCGGATCGTCGTCTTTCGGAGCTCGCCCGTCTTGGACGAAAGAATCAACGATGGCGTCCCCCAAGAGCCGGAAGCCTCGAGATATGCCTTCGGAATGTCGATAGGCGACCGCATTCCCAGCGGCGGGTGAGCGGGTTGTTGCGAATCCGTGACCCCATATGGAGGACCCTCCATGATGCCGGAACACACCCCCCAACCCTCCTGTGAGACCCTGGAGGAGCGGATTCGGGAGCTGGAGGATGAACTCGTCCAGCACCGGGAGAACGAAGAGCTCCTCCGGAAAAGCGAAAAGAAATACCGACTGCTGGCTGAAACGGCCGGAGAGATGATCGTCCTCTGCGACAAGGGCGGGCGTATCTCCTACGTCAACCGGGCCGGCCTCGTCCTCGGCGGGTACCGGGAACAGGAGATCCTGGGAAGTCCCATTCACCGGTTTCTCGACGGGGTGGAGTTCACGCGGGACGGCCTCCCCCGCAAAGAGACCGCACCGTCCTCTCGAGACCGGGAGCTGTGGGACGCCGACCTCCACCGCAGAGACGGATCCGTCATCCCCATCGAGGTGATCGTCGCTCCGGTGATCAAGCAGGGCGTTCACCGGGGGTTCCTGCTCACCGCACGGGACATCTCCGATCGCCGGGGCATGGAGGAGGAGCTCCTGCGGGCCAAGAAGCTCGAGTCCATCGGCGTGCTCGCGGGCGGAATCGCTCACGACTACAACAACCTGCTCACCGCCATCATGGGGTACACGACGCTGGCCGAGTCCCTGCTGGACCCGAACGGGGAGGCGGCGGCCCTGCTCGGACGGGCCCGCCATGCAGCGGTGATGGCCAAGAACCTGTCCAGGAAGCTGATCACCTTCTCCCGGGGAGGGCAGCCCATGAGGAAGCCGGGTGCGGTCCTTCCCCTTCTGGAAAATGCCCTCTCCTTCGCCCTGGCGGGATCCAACGTCGAGTGCGAGTTCCTCGTATCGCCCGGGCTGTGGCCGGTGGCGTATGACGAGTCCCAGATGTCCCAGGCCGTCCACAACATCGTGATCAACGCCCGCGAGGCCATGCCCCATGGCGGCAACATCCGCGTCAGAGCGGACAACCTCCAGATCACGGAGAGAAACGGTCACCCCGTTCACACGGGAGAATGGGTGAGGATCACCATCGAGGACGAGGGCGTCGGGATCCCCGAAAAGCACCTGGACAAGATCTTCGATCCCTACTTCACGACCAAGGAAATGGGCGCACAGAAGGGTCTGGGCCTCGGCCTCGCCATCAGCCACTCGATCGTCCGAAACCACCAGGGATACGTGTTAGCGGAGTCCGAGCCGGACCGGGGGACGGCTCTCCACATCTATCTCCCGCCGGCAAGGGAGGTCGGTTCGTCCCGAGCTTCGTCCCGGATCCGCGCGGTGGAAAAGGGGGGTACCATCCGCGTCCTGTTCATGGACGACGAAGAGATCGTCCGCGACATCAGCGGGAAGATGCTGGAGAGAGACGGTTGGGAGGTGAGCCTCGCCGGGGAGGGGGCCGAGGCCGTGGCCCTGTTCCGGGAAGGCAGGGAGAAAGGAAGGCCCTTTCACGTGGTCCTTCTCGACCTGACGGTTCGCGGCGGCATGGGAGGAAAGGAAGCGGTTCGGGAGCTCATGGCGATCGAGCCGGAGGTCAAGGCCATCGTCTCCAGCGGCTACGCCGACGATCCGGTCATGACCGACTTCGCGGCCCACGGCTTCGCCGCGGCCGTCGTCAAGCCGTACAGCATGAACGAGCTCCGCCGGACCATCAGAAACGTGGTGAACGCGACCGGGTAGATCGAAGACCGGCAGACCTCAACTTTGGGCATTGCTGCGTTTCCAATTCAGGAAGGAGTGGAGTATCGTAAAAGGCCCCAAGCCTTGAGATCTGCCCTTGGAATATCAACAGGCTATAGCGTTTCCAGCGGCGGGTGAGCGGGTTTTTGCGAATCCGTCAAAGGAGGATTTT
>CAYUBQ010000080.1:0-18340 GCA_964443135.1 uncultured Desulfobacterales bacterium
GCGAGGGCGGTCGCACCGTGGGCGCCGGGGTCGTCGCCGAAATCATCGAGTAGCGGCGGGAGAGATGCGGGTTCGGGTCCCGGAAGGCGACGGACCCGGGATGTCGGGGAAAAGGACGGGCCATGATTAGCAAGATGATCGGCAATCAGAAAATTCGCATTCGGCTGAAGGCGTACGATCACAAGCTGCTGGATCAGTCCGCAGGGGAGATCGTGCAGACGGCGAGAGAGACCGGGGCCAAGGTGGCGGGACCGATTCCTCTTCCCACGGCGATCAACAAGTACACGGTGCTCAGATCCCCTCATGTGGACAAGAAGTCGAGGGAGCAGTTCGAGATCAGGACCCACAAACGGCTGTTGGACATCCTGGAGCCGACCCAGCAGACCGTGGATGCCCTCATGAAGCTCGACCTTGCTGCGGGCGTGGATGTGGAGATCAAACTGTAACAGGGACCAAGAGGGGCTGGACGGCTATGGTGAACACACTCTTTGGAATCAAGCTGGGGATGACCCGGTACTTTCTGGACGAGGGGAAGAGCACGCCGGTGACCATCGTGAAGGCCGGTCCCTGCGTGGTCATCCAGAAGAAGACCAGGGACACGGACGGGTACGAGGCCATCCAGGTGGGATTCGAGCCCCAGAAGGAAGAGCGGGTCAACAAGCCGCTCCGCGGACAGTTCGAGCGCTCGGGAAAGGGCTGCTTTCGACACCTGCGCGAGATCCGCGTCGACGACGCCGGCGCCTTCGAGCTGGGCCAGGAGATCGGCACGGATCTGTTCTCCATCGGCGATCGGGTGCGGGTTTCGTCCAAGAGCAAGGGGCGGGGCTTCGCCGGTGTGGTGAAGCGACACGGCTTCGCCGGAGGGAAGAAGACCCACGGCTGCCGGTCCCACCGGGTTCCCGGCTCCCTCGGAGCCAGCGCGACCCCGAGCCGGGTGTTCAAGGGCAAGAAGCTCCCCGGCCGGATGGGAAACCAGCGGACCACCGTCAAGAACCTGAGGGTGGTGGACGTCCGGCCGGATCTGGGGGTCATCGCCATCCGGGGCGCCGTACCGGGAAGCCGGGACGCCATCGTGGAGATCAGCAGGGTACACACCGCGAAAGAACAGGCGTGAGCGATACTATGGCTACGATCGACGTGTACAATATGGAAAGGGAGAAGACCTCCCAGGTGGAGCTGGACGAAGACGTCTTCAACGTGGAGGTCAAGCCCCACCTTCTCCACCAGGTGGTCGTGAGCCAGCTCCTCAAGAGGCGCAGCGGCACCGCCTCCGTCAAGGGCCGATCCGACGTGAAGGCCTCCGGGTCGAAGCTCTGGAGGCAGAAGGGCACGGGTCGCGCCCGGGTGGGATCCGCCGCGTCGCCCTCGCGCAGGGGCGGGAGTGTGGCGTTCGGCCCGATCCCCCGCAAGTACGAGCGCAAGGTCTCCAAGAAGGTGCGAAAGGCGGCCCTTCGCATGGCCCTGAGCGACAAGCTCCGGAGCGACCGGCTGGTGGTGCTCGAGGGGTTCGACCTCCCCGAGATCAAGACCAGAGCGTTCGCGGACGTGATGAAGAACTTCGAGGCGGACAAGGCGCTGATCGTCACCATGGGGAAGAACGAGACGCTCGAGAAGTCGGCCAGGAACGTCCCCCGCGTGAAGGTGCTTCGATGCGAAGGGTTGAACGTCTATGACGTGCTCAACCACGAGCACCTGTTCCTGGTGAAGAACGCCGTTGGAACCATCCAGGAGGTTTTGGGGAACCGATGAACATACACCAAGTGATCCGAGAGCCCCACATCACGGAAAAGGGCAGCATCCAGAAGGAAGCGAACAACCAGATCGCCTTCAAGGTGGACCGGAACGCCAACAAGATCGAGATCCGCCGTGCGGTCGAGAAGCTGCTGAAGACCAAGGTGGTCTCGGTGAAGACCATGAACATGCAGGGCAAGAAGAGGCGTCTCGGAAGGAGCGTGGGGAAACGGCCGGACTGGAAGAAGGCGGTGGTCACCCTGGCCCCCGGCGAGAACATCGAGTTCTTCCAGGGCGTCTGATCCATCCAACCCGCCCTCGGCCCTCGGCGGGCCGTGGGCGTTTGAACGCGGGTTTTTCTGGAGTGCGACATGGCATTGAAGAGTCACAAACCGACATCGCCCGGCAGGCGCCACCACACCAGCCCCTCCTTCGAGGGCGTGGACCGGAAACGGCCGGAACGCAGCCTCGTGCGCTCCCTCCGAAAGAGCGGGGGGCGCAACAGCCTGGGCCGGATGACCATAAGGCACCGCGGCGGCGGTCATCGCAGGCTCTACCGGGTCATCGACTTCAAACGGAGGAAGGACGGCGTCCCGGCGAAGGTGGCGGCCGTGGAGTACGATCCGAACCGGTCGGCCAACATCGCCCTGCTTCACTATCTGGACGGCGAGAAGCGCTACATTCTCGCTCCCGTGGGGCTCGAGGTCGGCGACGAGGTGGTTTCCGGAGAGAGGGTGGAGGTGAAGGTCGGGAATGCCGCCCCGCTCGCGGGGATCCCTCTCGGAACCCACGTCCACAACGTGGAGCTCAATCCGGGGCAGGGAGGCAAGATGGTGCGGAGCGCCGGCGGGTACGCCCAGCTCATGGCCAAGGAGGGCAAGTACGCCCAGCTCCGCATGCCTTCCGGCGAGGTTCGCATGGTCGCCCTCGCATGCCGTGCGACCATCGGGCAGGTGGGAAACCTGGAGCACGAGAACGCGAGCCTCGGCAAGGCCGGGCGGATGCGCTGGAAGGGCCGGCGGCCGCGGGTTCGCGGCGTGGCCATGAACCCGGTCGATCACCCGCACGGCGGCGGCGAGGGGAAATCCTCCGGGGGCCGCCACCCGGTCACGCCCTGGGGCGTTCCGACCAAGGGGTACAAGACCCGGGTGCGGAAGCCGAGCGACAAGATGATCGTGAAGAGACGGAAGAAAAAATAACGCTTTACGAGAGGGAGGGCTGGCTTTGCCCCGTTCACTGAAAAAAGGGCCGTTCGTAGACGACCATCTCCTGAAAAAGGCCTTGAACGCCCAGGAGACGAGGAGCCGAAAGATCATCAAGACCTGGTCTCGAAGGTCGACCATTCTGCCCGAGTTCGTGGGCCTGACCTTCGCGGTTCACAATGGAAAGAAGTTCATTCCCGTGTTCGTCTCCGAGGATATGGTCGGCCACAAGCTGGGGGAGTTTTCTCCCACGAGGACCTTCTTCGGGCATGCGGGCGACAAAAAGAGCCGGCTGAAGGGCGGCAGGAGATAGTCGACGGCCCGCAGAATCCGGTCGAGGCGATGCAGACGATTCAAACAGCCGTTGGAACGATCAGGGTGGAATCGATATGGAAGTCAAGGCAGTGGCAAAGTTCGTGAGGATATCGCCCCGGAAGGTGCGGCCCGTCATGGACCAGGTGAGGGGGAAACGGGCCGAGGAGGCGCTGAACGCGCTGGCTTTCGCGCCCCAGAAGGGCGCTTTTCTGTTGAGGAAGGTGATCCAGTCCGCCGTGGCCAACGCGGAGCAGAACACGAGCCTGGATGTGGACAACCTCTACATCAAGCGGGTGTATGCGGACGACGGGCCGATGCTGAAACGATTCCGCCCGCGCGCCCAGGGAAGGGCCACGAGGATTCTCAAGAGAACGAGCCACCTGACCGTCGTTCTGGAAGAGGAGTAGATCGTCGATTTCAGTGCCCTGGAAGGATGGGCACATGGACATTCCACGCGAGGGGGTAGAGGATTGGGCCAGAAAGTTCATCCCATCGGTTTTCGGCTGGGCATCAATCGGACCTGGGACTCCAGGTGGTACGCGGGCAAGGAGTACGCGGACTTCATCCATGAGGACCACGATATCCGGAGGTTCCTCAAAAAGCGGTTGTACCAGGCCGGTGTGAGCCGCATCGAGATCGAACGGGCCGCCAAAAGGGTCCGCATCCGCATCCACACGGCCAGGCCCGGACTGGTGATCGGAAAGAAGGGTTCCGAGATCGAGAACCTCAAGCGGGCCCTGGAGAAGCGGATCAAGCGGGAGGTCCTCATCGACATCCAGGAGGTGCGCAAGCCCGAGGTCAACGCGCAGCTGGTCGCCGAGAACGTGGCCCTCCAGCTGGTGAGACGGATCGCTTTCCGCCGGGCCATGAAAAAGGCGGTGGGCTCGGCCCTGCGCTTCGGGGCCCAGGGCATCAAGATCGCCTGTGCCGGCCGTCTGGGAGGAGCGGAGATGGCTCGAAGGGAGTGGTACCGGAAAGGAAGGGTGCCGCTGCACACCATGCGGGCCGACATCGACTACGGGTTCGCAGAGGCCTTCACCACGTACGGCGTGATCGGGGTCAAGGTGACGATATTCAACGGGGAGATCCTCCCCGAAAAGCGGGGCTAGGTGAGCGGGTATGCTGAGTCCGAAGAAGGTCAAGTACAGAAAGCAGCAGAAGGGACGCACCAAGGGTCAGGCGAACCGGGGAAACTCCCTGGAGTTCGGCGACTTCGGCCTCCAGGCCACCGAGTGCGGGCACATGACGGCCAGGCAGATCGAGGCCGCCCGGGTGGCCATCACGAGGCACGTCAAGCGCGGCGGGAAGATCTGGATCCGGGTCTTTCCGGACAAACCGATCACCAAGAAACCCGCTGAAACGAGAATGGGTAAGGGCAAGGGCGCCCCCGAGGCCTGGGTGGCTGTGGTCAAGCCGGGGAAGGTGCTGTACGAGATCGAGGGGGTCGTCGAGAGCACGGCCGCCGAGGCCTTCCGGTTGGCGGGTCACAAGCTCCCCTTTGCCACCCGATTCGTTTCCAGGAGAGCATCATCGTGAAGGCGAAAGAACTGCGCGATCTGGGAGCCGAGGAGCTCAGGGAGAAGGAGCGGGAGCTGTATCAGGAGCTGTTCAACCTGAGGTTCCAGAAAGCCACCGGCCAGCTGGGCAACACGGCCATGCTCGGCAAGGCGAAAAGGGATCTGGCCAGGGTGAAGACCGTCCTCAGGGAGCTGGAAGAGGCAGCCGCTTAGTGTGTCTCCCCGAGGGCGGAGCCCCGGGGAGCAAGAGGTTCCGGACCGGAAAGAGAATGCGGAGTCTCCGGTGCGGAACGATGAGTCGATGGAAGGGAACAGCATGACTTCAGGACGCGGGGTAAAGAAACAGCTGACCGGGGTTGTGGTCGGAACGGGGATGGACAAGACCGCGGTGGTCCTGGTCAACCGTTTGAGAAAGCACCCGACCTACAAGAAATACATACGGAGCCGCAAGAAGTACATGGCCCACGATCCCCAGAACCGGTGCAGCACGGGGGACAAGGTCCGCATCATCGAGTCGAGGCCCATCAGCAAGCAGAAGCGATGGCAGGTCCTCGAGATCCTGGATCGGAGCGAGATGCGCCGGGCTCGGGAAGAGCGTCGAGAGTCGGAGCAGGGACAATGATACAGACGGAAACCAGACTGAACGTGGCGGACAACTCCGGAGCGAAGTCCCTCCTGTGCATCAAGGTCCTGGGCGGCTCGAAGCGGCGGTACGCCGGCATCGGAGACATCATCGTCGTCTCCGTCAAGGAGGCGATCCCCAACTCGAAGGTCAAGAAGGGGGACGTGATGAAGGCCGTGGTGGTGCGGACGGCCAAGGAGATCCGGAGGCCCGACGGCTCTTACATCAAGTTCGACGAAAACTCCGCCGTCCTGATCAATCAGCACAACGAGCCCATCGGGACCCGAATCTTCGGCCCCGTGGCGAGAGAGCTGCGGGCCAAACGCTTCATGAAGATCATCTCGCTGGCGCCTGAGGTGTTGTAGCCCCGGTGCGGCAAGGGAGCGAAAGCGGTGCATAAGAAACAACCCCTGATCAAGAAGAACGATAAAGTCGTCGTGCGTGCCGGCAAGGAAAAGGGAAAGATCGGTACGGTACTGAACGTGGATTCGGAGCGCGGCCGTGTGCTCATCGAGAAGGTGAACATGGTGAAGCGGCACACCCGGCCCGGCGGCGCCAACGCGCAGGGCGGGATCGTCGAGAAGGAGGCGCCCGTCGACCTGTCCAACGTGATGATCGTCTGTTCGAAGTGCGCCGAGCCTTCCAGGGTCGGGAAACGGAAGCTCGAGGACGGGTCCAAGGTCCGGGTCTGCAAAAAGTGCGGTGAATTCATCGACGCGTAGCCGAGTGTGCGAACGTCCCCGGAGGACGCGAGGGTGCCCTCCGGCTCGAGGAGGTTGGATTGTCCCGGTTAAGAGAGAAATACTTGAATGAGGTCGTTCCGGCCATGGTGTCTCAGTTCGGCTACAAGAGCATCATGGCGGTCCCTCGAGTCGAAAAGGTCGTGTTGAACATGGGCCTCGGCGAGGCGATATTCAACATCAAGGTCCTCGACAAGGGGGTCGAGGAGCTGACCCTGATCGCAGGACAGAAGGCCGTGATCACCAAAGCGAAGCGATCCATCGCCGGGTTCAAGCTCAGGGAGGGCATGCCCATCGGGTGCATGGTGACCCTGCGCCACAACAGGATGTACGTGTTCCTGGACAAGCTGTTCAACGTCGCGCTCCCCCGCGTCAGGGATTTCCAGGGGCTTTCCGTCAAGAGCTTCGACGGACGGGCCAACTGCTCGATCGGGATCAAGGAGCACATCATCTTTCCCGAGGTGGACTACGACCGGATCGACAAGATCAAGGGGCTGAACATCTCCGTCGTGACGACGGGCTCGACGGACGAGGAAGGACACTTTTTACTGAAACAGCTGGGTATGCCCTTCAGAAGCTGACTGGGAGGAGAATGTGGCACGCAAGTCCCTGATCGCCAAGGCAAAGCGGGAGCACAAGTTCTCAACGCGCAACTACAACCGGTGCCCGATCTGCGGCAGGTCGAGGGCGTTCCTTCGACGGTTCGGGATATGCCGGATCTGTTTTCGGAACATGGCCCTGAGAGGGGAGATCCCCGGCGTCATGAAGTCGAGCTGGTAGAGGACCCGGGCGGTATGACGCGCACGAAGGAGTTGGCCAAATGACAATGACCGATCCGATTGCAGACATGTTGACTCGAATCCGGAACGCCCTCACGGTGTCCTACGAGACGGTGGACATGCCGGCATCCAAGACCAAGGTGAACATCGCGAAGGTCCTCGAGGCCGAGGGCATGGTCCGCAGCTACAAGGTGATCGGGGATGCCCCCCACAAGGTGCTTCGGGTGGTTCTCAAGTACGACGGGGAGGGGCGGCCCGTCATCACGGGACTGAAGCGGGTGAGCAAGCCCGGGTGTCGGGTGTACTCCGGCAGCGACGGCATTCCGAGGGTGTTGAACGGCTACGGAATCAACATCCTGTCCACCTCCAGGGGGCTCCTCACCGATCGAGAGGCGAGGACGCAGAACGTGGGCGGGGAGATCCTCTGCTCCGTCTGGTAGGAGAGCGTGCTTTCCGGCCGAACGGGATCGAGGACAGAGACAAGGGACGTACCGGAGGATAGAGATGTCACGAATAGGCAAGCAGCCCGTTCCCATACCCGAAGACGTGAGCATCGATCTGGCGGGGAACGAGTTGACCGTGAAGGGCCCGAAAGGGACCTTGCGGAGATCCATCGATCCGGGCGTCAGCGTCCGTACCGAGGACGGCAACGTGGTGGTGGAGGTCGGGCGGGAGTCCAAGAAGGCCAAGGCCGTTCACGGGCTCTTCAGGGCGCTCATCGCCAACATGGTGACCGGCGTGAGCCGGGGCTTCGAGCGAACGCTCGAGATCGTGGGTGTCGGCTACCGGGCCGAGGTCTCCGAAGGGACGGTGACCTTCCACCTGGGCTACTCGCACCCGATCCCGTTCCCGCTCCCGGCGGGCATCGAGGCCCGGGAGGAGAAGGGCAAGGTGATCCTGAACGGCATCGACAAGGAGCTCCTCGGCGAGACCGCCGCCAAGATGCGGGCGCTGCGCAAGCCGGAACCCTACAAGGGCAAGGGTGTTCGCTACAGCGACGAGACGGTGAGAAGGAAGGCCGGAAAGTCCGCGAAGTAGTGTCGGTGTCGGTGTCGGGTGATGGTGAACAACCGGGGTAGAGCCCACGTGAGGGAAGAGGCGCCGTCCAGGCGCTGAAGGTCGGTCCCGGCCGTTTCGACGGACCGGGCACGCAGGGAAGGGTCGAGTCATGGTCGCCATAGGAAGAAAAAAAGCCAGAATCAAGCGGAAGATGCGGGTCCGCAGGAAGGTCCGGGGAACGGCGGAGCGGCCCAGGTTGTCGGTCTTCAGGAGCTCGCGGCACATCTACGCACAGCTCATCGACGACGAATCGGCGGTCACGCTGGCGACGGTGTCGTCCCTCGCCAAGGATCTCCAGTCCTCGATCGGGAACGACGGCGGAAATCGCCGCGGAGCGGCCGTTGTGGGAGAACAGATCGCCAGGAAAGCCCGGGAGAAGGGGATCAAGGCGGTGGTGTTCGACCGGAACGGATTCCTGTACCACGGACGGGTGAAGACCCTGGCCGATTCCGCGCGGGAGCACGGCCTGGAGTTCTAGGAGCCCGGCGAGTTTGCCCGATCGCCCGGGATTGAACCCATCATGATCGATTCGAGGGAGAGGCGCATTGTACAGGCAAGATGACGAAAACCAGCTGATCGAAAAGGTGGTCCACATCAATCGGGTCGCCAAGGTCGTGAAGGGCGGCAGGCGGTTCAGCTTCGGCGCCATCGTGATCGTGGGCGACGGCGAGGGGACGGTGGGCAGCGGTCACGGGAAGGCGAACGAGGTTCCCGAAGCCATCCGGAAGGGCGTGGACCGGGCCAAGAAGAACATGACCAAGGTCCCCATCCTGGAGGGAACGATCCCCCACGAGGTGATCGGCCGGTCTGGCGCGGGCCGCGTGCTCCTCAAGCCGGCCGGGCCGGGGACCGGCGTGATCGCCGGCGGCGCCGTGCGCGCCGTCCTGGAAGCCGCAGGGGTGCAGAACATCCTGACCAAGTGCCTCGGATCCCACAACCCGCACAACCTCGTCAAGGCCGCCATGGACGGGCTCCTGTCGCTCCAGAGCCCCGAGGATATCGCACGGCGGAGGGGAAAGTCGGTCGAGGAGTTGAGATAAGCCGTCAGGACGGCGGGGTCCGGAAAGATCGCGCGGCTCCGGACGAGAACCTCAGGCACGCATGAAGGCGGAAGAGCTCAGGCCATGGACGAGAAGATCAAAGTGACGCTGGTGAGAAGCGGAATCGGAAAACCCGGGCGGATCCGGCAGACCCTGACCGGGCTGGGGCTGACGAAGATGCACAAGACGGTCGAACTGAACAACACCGCGGCCATCCGGGGGATGATCCAAAAGGTCTCCTTCATGGTGCGGGTGGAACGATAAAGGAGAGCAGCATGCGGATTCACGATCTCTCCCCGCAGAAGGGCTCCAGGAAGGCGAGAAAGAGAATCGGGCGGGGCCCCGGCTCGGGTCACGGAAAAACGGCGTGTCGCGGCCAGAAGGGCCAGAAGTCCCGGTCCGGCGGACGCGTGAGGCCGGGGTTCGAGGGAGGGCAGATGCCCCTCCAGCGGCGGCTGCCCAAGCGGGGTTTCACCAACCCCTTCCGCGTGGAGTTCAAGGCCGTGAACCTTCGGGACCTCGAGCGGTTCGAGCCGGGCGCGAGCGTGGGGCCGGAGGAGCTGATCCAGGCCGGGCTGATCGGCAGGAACGACCGGGTCAAGCTTCTGGGGCAGGGCGATATCACGCGACCCCTGCAGGTCAAGGTACACCGGGTGAGCGGGTCCGCACGGAGCAGGGTGGAAGCTGCCGGCGGCGCCGTGGAACTGATCTGATCCCGTTTTTGTTCGAGCCGGAGAGGAGCGGACTCCAGTGATCGGTGGTTTCCAGAACATATCCAAGATCCCCGAGCTCAGGAAGCGGATTTTCTTTACGCTCATGATGCTCGCGGTGTACCGCGTGGGCTGCCACATCCCGACCCCCGGGATCGACGGATCCGCCCTGTCCGCCTTCTTCGGCGCCAGGCAGGGGACCCTCTTCGGGCTGTTCGACATGTTCTCGGGCGGGGCGCTGAGCCAGATGTCCGTGATGGCGCTCGGCATCATGCCCTACATCAGCGCATCGATCATCCTGCAGCTCATGACCGTGGTGGTCCCCCACCTGGAGAAGCTCAAGAAGGAGGGCGAGCAGGGAAGGAAGAAGATCACCCAGTACACGCGGTACGGGACGGTCGTCCTCAGCGTCATTCAGGGCTTCGGCATCGCCATCGGCCTGGAGCGGATGACCAGCCCGGGCGGGGCCATGGTGGTCCCGATGGGTGGGTGGGGATTCCGCCTGATGACCGTGATCACCCTGACCGCCGGCACGGCCTTCCTCATGTGGCTCGGCGAGCAGATCACGGAGCGGGGCATCGGAAACGGGATCTCCCTGATCATCTTCTCGGGTATCGTGGCCGGCTTTCCCGCGGCCGTGGGGAACACCTTCCGGCTGATGAGCACCGGGGAGCTGACCCCGTTCTTCATGCTCATCATGGTGGCCGTGATGATCGCGGTGGTGGGGGTCATCGTCTTCGTGGAGCGGGGGCAGCGGCGAATACCGGTCCAGTATGCCAAACGGGTGGTGGGGCGGCGAATGTACGGCGGTCAGAGCACGCATCTGCCTCTGAAGGTCAACACGGCCGGCGTGATTCCCCCCATTTTCGCCTCTTCGATCATCATGTTTCCCGCCACGATCGCCAACTTCATGAGCGTGGAGGAGCTGCCCTGGTTGCAGACCGTTGTGAACTATCTGACCCCGGGGCATATCGTATACAACTTGATCTTTGTTGTTTTCATCATTTTTTTCTGCTACTTTTACACGGCCGTGCAGTTCAACCCGGTGGATGTGGCGGACAACATGAAGAAGTACGGCGGCTTCATCCCCGGGATCCGTCCCGGCAAGAACACCGCCGAGTACATCGACCGGGTCCTGACGAGACTCACGTTCAGCGGGGCCCTCTACGTGTCCGCCGTCTGTGTGCTGCCCCAGATCCTGATCTACGAGTTCAACGTGCCCTTTTACTTCGGCGGCACGGCGCTGCTCATCGTGGTCGGAGTGGCCATGGACACGGCCAATCAGATCGAATCGCACATGCTCACCCGTCACTACGAGGGGTTCATGAAAAAGGGCGGCCTGGGGCGGCACCGATAGCCGGCGGGAGCCGGGCGCCCCGGGCGCATATCTCCCGAAGAGTGAGGCCATGGCCAAAGAAGACGCAATCCAGGCGCAGGGGACCGTCCTCGAGACGCTGCCCAACGCCATGTTCAAGGTGGAGCTCGAGAACGGACACCGCGTGCTGGCGCACATCTCCGGAAAGATGCGCATGCACTACATCAAGATCCTTCCCGGGGACAAGGTCCAGGTGGAGCTTTCCCCGTACGATTTGACCCGCGGCCGGATCGTCTATCGAGGATTGGGCAAGCGATAGGGCCTCGAAGGAGATCCCAGGAGAATCGACCATGAAAGTCAGGGCTTCGGTAAAAAAGATCTGTAAGAACTGTAAGATCATTCGCAGAAAAGGCACCGTTCGCGTGATTTGCGAGAATGCGCGCCACAAGCAGAGGCAGGGGTGACCTTCCGCGTGGAGGGTCCCCGCTTGAACCGGGCCGCCGTGCCCTACAGTGACGCACGAAGAAGGGGAGCAGAACATTGGCCAGAATCGCAGGCGTAGACTTGCCGAAGAACAAGAGGATCGAGATCGCGCTGACCTACATCTACGGGATCGGCAGGACCAGCGCGCAGACCATCCTCGACGAGGCCCGGGTCGACCGGAGCACGAGCACCAACGACCTGACCGAATCCGAGATCACCGGGATCCGCCGCGTCATCGACGAGAAGTACAAGGTGGAGGGAGACCTGAGACGGGACGTGTCCATGAACATCAAGCGTCTCATGGACCTGGGGCTGTATCGCGGTCTCCGGCATCGAAGAGGTCTGCCGGTCCGCGGGCAGAGGACGAGCACCAACGCGCGCACCCGGAAAGGACCCAGAAGATCGGCCATCGGGCGGAAGAAAAAATAACATCCTGGGGTAGGTGAACATGGCAAAGGCGACGAGAAAGAAAAGCAAGGTCAAGAAGGAAAAAAAGAATGTTCCCACGGGGATCATTCACATCCAGTCCACGTTCAACAACACCCTGATCACCGTGACGGACAACGACGGCAACGTGGTCGCCGCCTCCACCGCAGGGAGACAGGGGTTCAAGGGATCCAGGAAGAGCACCCCCTTTGCGGCCCAGCTGGCCGCCAAGGACGCCCTGAGGCAGGCCATGGACCAGGGGATGAAATCCGCCGAGGTCCGGGTCACGGGACCCGGCGTGGGGCGCGAAGCGGCGTTGCGCGCCCTCCAGATGGACGGGTTCTCGGTGACCCTGATCCGGGACGTCACGCCCATCCCGCACAACGGGTGCAGGCCTCCGAAGCGGCGCCGGGTCTAGTCGGTTTCTTCCAACCACATTCCAAGGATCGAAGGAGAAGCAGTTTTGGCGAGATACACCGGTTCATCGTGCAGGCTGTGCCGGCGGGAGAACTTGAAGCTCTTTCTCAAGGGAGACCGCTGTTTCGGGGACAAGTGCGCTTTCGAGAGGAGACCGTACGGTCCGGGGCAACACGGGCAGCGTCGAGGGGGCAGGGTCTCCGATTACCGGCTCCAGCTCCGTGAGAAGCAGAAGGTCAAACGCATCTACGGCGTTCTGGAAAAGCAGTTTCGGCGCTACTACCAGCATGCCGAGAAGCAGAAGGGAATCACGGGAACCAACCTGCTGGTCCTCCTGGAGAGCCGTCTGGACAACATGGTTTACCGGATGGGCTTTGCCGCGTCCCGGAACCAGGCGCGGCAGCTCGTCAAGCACAACCACTTCCGTGTCAACGGTAAGAGGGTGAACATCCCCTCGTTCCAGGTCAAGGTCGGGGATGTCGTCGAGGTCAAGGAGCCGAGCAGAAAGGCGGCCCAGATCACCGAGGCCATGGAGACCGTGGTGAGGCGGGGCGTTCCGAACTGGCTGGAAGTGGACAAGGACAACTTCAAGGGGACCCTCAAGGCCTTCCCGAACCGGGAGGACCTGACCATGCCGATCCAGGAGCAGCTCATCGTCGAGCTGTACTCCAAGTAGGATGCCATGGCGGTCTTCTTGATGTTTCTCCCCGGGGCATCCGGTGACCGGGGACTTCAGAATGAAGTGGGGGATATTGTTGGCTGATCTAAAAGCAAGAAACTGGCGGGAGTTGATTAGGCCGAAGGCCATCGCGATCGACGAGGACAGCCACACGGAGACCTACGGCAAGTTCGTCTGCGAGCCGCTCGAGCGGGGGTTCGGCATCACCATCGGGAATTCGCTGCGACGGATCCTGCTGTCCTCCCTCCAGGGCGCAGCCATCTCTTCGGTCCAGATCGAGGGGGTGGCCCACGAGTTCACCACCGCTCCCGGCGTCCTGGAAGACGTCACCGACATCATTCTGAACCTGAAAGAGATCAAGCTGAAGCTCGTCGACGTCGAGGAGGCGGTCATTCGCCTGTCCGCGAACGGGGAGAGGGCCGTCGAGGCCAAGGACATCGAGACCGACGGCTCCGTGGAGATCCTGACCCCGGACCAGCACATCGCCACCCTCAACAAGGAGGGGACCCTGGAGATGGAGATGACGGTCCGGATGGGCAAGGGTTACGTCCCCGCGGAGAAGAACAAGGGGACGAGCCAGGACATCGGGATCATCCCCATCGATGCGGTCTTCTCTCCCATCGAGAAGGTGAACTACGTGGTCTCCAACGCCCGGGTGGGTCAGATCACGGACTACGACAAGCTGACCCTGGAGGTCTGGACCGACGGCAGCGTTCCCCCCGAGGATGCCGTGGCCTTTGCGGCCAAGATCCTCAAGGAGCAGATGACGCCGCTCATCAACTTCGAGGAGGAGCCCGAGCCGGTCGAGGAGGACGAGGAGGAGGTCGAGGACAAGCTGAACGAGAACCTGTTTCGTCCCGTCTCCGAGCTGGAGCTGTCCGTTCGATCGGCCAACTGCCTGAAGAACGCCAACATCACCCTGATCGGCGAGCTGGTCCAGAAGACCGAGAACGAGATGCTCAAGACCAAGAACTTCGGACGGAAGTCCCTGAACGAGATCAAGGAGATCTTGTCGGAGATGGGGCTCTCCCTTGGCATGAAGCTCGACAACTTTCCCCCGGCCGGCGGGCAGGAGCAGGCGCCGGCGCAGGAAGAGGGGGAGGATGAGGACGTGGAACCATGAGGCACCGGAAAGCGAGAAAACGACTGGGTAGCAGCTCGAGCCACCGGAGGGCCACGCTGAGGAACATGGTCACCTCGCTGTTCAAGCACGGGCAGCTGGAGACCACCCATGCGAGGGCCAAGCAGCTCAAGCCGCTGGCCGAGAAGATGATCACCCTGGCCAAGCGCGGGGACCTTCACGCCAGGCGGCAGGCGCTCTCCTTCATCCGGGAGAAGCCGGTGACCCACCGCCTGTTCGGAGAGATCAAGGACCGATACCTGAACCGGCAGGGAGGCTACGTGCGGATCGTGAAGAAAGGGGCCCGCAAGGGGGACGGTGCTCCGGTCTCCGTCATCCAGTTGCTCCCCCCCGAGGAAGGCGGAAAGAAGGGGAGGAAGAGGACCAAGCCCTCCCCGGAGACCCCCGAGACCAAGCCCGCGGCCGAGAGCGCCGTTCCTCCGGAGGCGAACAACCCTTGACCTCGAGCCGCTCGAGTGGCATGCTGCGACCGGAACGCCGCTCGATGACCGGAAAGGAAACGAGCATACCCGGAACCTCCGGACCATGACCCCACAACGCTGAACATTCGAACCCTACAGATTCGCCCGATGGAAATGGCTGAACCATCATCCCCATAGGGAAAACCTCCTTGTCTCACCGAAGGCAAGGAGGTTTTTTTTGACCGGAGAGCCGGCGTGAGCGATTTCAAGCATAAGGACCTCCTGAGCATGGAGGATTTGGCGGCCGGGGACATCGAGCTCGTTCTGAACACCGCGGACTCCCTCCGGGAGATCTCCCTCCGGGAGATCAAGAAGGTCCCGACCCTCCGGGGAAAAAGCGTGGTGCACTTCTTCTACGAGCCGAGCACCAGGACCCGGACCTCCTTCGAGATGGCGGCCAAGCGGCTCAGCGCGGACACCATGAGCCTCTCCGCCACGGGGAGCAGCGTCGTCAAGGGGGAGACCCTGGTGGACACGGCCCGGAACCTCCAGGCCATGAACCCCGACCTGATCGTGCTCCGGCACCCCTTCTCCGGGGCGCCCCAGCTCCTGGCGCGCGAGGTGGAGGCCTGCGTGATCAACGCCGGCGACGGCATCCACGAGCACCCCACCCAGGCCCTGCTGGATCTCTACACCATCCGGGAGAAGAAGGGGCGGATCGAGGGGCTGGACGTGGCCATCATCGGGGACATCGCCCACAGCCGCGTGGCCCGGTCCAACATCATCGGCCTCCGGAAGATGGGCGCCCGGGTGACCGTCTCCGGTCCCCCCACCATGATGCCTTACCAGGCCGAGTCCCTCGGGGTCCGGGTGGTGCACGACCCCGCCGAGGCGGTCCGGGACAAGGACGTGGTCATGATGCTCCGCATCCAGCTCGAGCGGCAGAGCCGGGTGCAGTTCCCGAGCCTCCGGGAGTACGCCACCCACTTCGGGCTGAACCGGGAGCGGCTGAAACGGGCCAAGCCGGACGTGATCATCATGCACCCGGGCCCCATGAACCGGGGCGTGGAGATCGCCTCCGAGGTGGCGGACGGACCCTACAGTGTGATACTCGAGCAGGTGGCCAACGGCGTGGCCGTTCGCATGGCCCTGCTGTACCTGCTGATCGGAGGATCCAAGCGTGGCGACATGGATTAAGGGCGGGAAGGTCGTCGATCCCCTGAAGGGGACCGTCCGGAAGCAGGACGTGATCGTGGAGCGGGGCCGCATCCGGAAGATCTCCGGCCGGGTGCGGGAAGAGGAGTATTCCCGCCTCGAGGTGATCGAGGCGAAGGGCATGCTGGTGACCCCCGGCCTGATCGACATGCACGTCCACCTTCGGGAGCCGGGGCACGAGTACAAGGAGACGGTTGCCACCGGAACCCGCGCCGCCGCGGCCGGCGGCTTCACCGCCGTGGCCTGCATGCCCAACACGGACCCGGTGAACGACAGCCGTTCCGTGACCGAGTTCATCCTCAGGCAGGCCAAGGCGGCGAACCAGGTACGGGTCCACCCCGTGGCGGCAACCACCCGCAACCTCGAGGGGGAGCGCCTCACGGAGTTCGGGGACCTGAAGGCCGCCGGGGCCGTGGGTGTCTCCAACGACGGCATGCCCGTGGCCGACAGCCAGGTGATGCGACGGGCCCTGGAGTACGCGCACTACTCCGGCCTCACCGTCATCTCCCACTGCGAGGACCGGAACCTCTCCGCCGGCGGCGCCATGCACGAGGGCACGGTCTCCTCGCGGATCGGGCTCCCCGGCATCCCCGCGGCCTCGGAGGAGATCCTGGTGTTCCGCGACATCTGCCTCTCCCGCCTGACCGGCTGCCCCGTCCACATCGCCCACGTGAGCACCGAGGGCTCCGTGGCCCTGATCCGCCGGGCCAAGGAGGACGGCCTGCCCGTCACGGCGGAGACCGCCCCGCACTACTTCACCCTGGACCACACGGCCGTGATCGGGTACCGTACCGAGGCGAAGATGAACCCGCCCCTGAGGCGGCCGGAGGACGTGGAGGCGATCCGCCAGGGGCTCGCAGAGGGGGTGATCGATGCCATCGCCACGGACCACGCGCCCCACAGCCCCTTGGAGAAGGACGTGGAGTTCGAGCAGGCCGCCTTCGGCATCATCGGGCTCGAGACCGCGCTCCCCCTCACCCTGGCCCTGGTGGAGAAGGGCGTCCTGACCCTCGAGGACGCCGTGGCCAAGCTGACCGCGAACCCGGCCCGCATCCTGGGGGTGGCCGGGGGACGGCTGGAGGCAGGAGAACCGGCCGACCTCACCGTGATCGACCCGGCGGCCGACTACACGCTCTCGCCGAAGGAGATCCAGTCCCGAAGCAAGAACTCCCCCTTCATCGGCTCCCCCCTCAAGGGGCGGGCCGAGCTCACCATGGTCGGAGGCCGTATTGCCTGGCGAAGACGCCCATCGCATCCTCGTCGTTGACGACGAGCGGAGCATGCGCGAGTTCCTCGACATCGTGCTGACCGGGGAGGGGCACGACGTCTCCCTGGCCATGAGCGGGGAGGACGCCTGCTCGCGGCTGGACGAGGAGCGGTTCGACCTGGTGGTGAGCGACATCCGCATGAAGGACATCGACGGGATCGGGGTGCTCAGGAAGGCCAAGGGCGTCGACCCGGAGACCATGGTGGTCATGATCTCGGCCTTCGCCACGGCCGAGAGCGCCGTGGAGGCCATGAAGGAGGGGGCCTACGACTACATCCCCAAGCCCTTCAAGGTGCGGGAGTTCAAGAAGATCGTCCGGGACGCCCTCCGGGCGAAGCGGTCCGGAAAGCCCGAAGGAGAAGGGGCCGGGGAAAAAGAAACCCTCCACTTCGGCTGCCTGGTGGGCGACAGCCCCCAGATGAAGCGGGTCTACGACCTGGTGGAGCGCGTGGCCCGCACCCGCAGCAACATCCTGGTCTACGGGGAGAGCGGCACCGGCAAGGAGCTGGTGGCCCGGGCCATCCACCGCCGGAGCGCCCGCAAGGACAACCCCTTCGTGGTGATCAACTGCGCGGGCATCCCGGAGAACCTCATCGAGAGCGAGCTCTTCGGCTACCGCAAGGGGGCCTTCACCGGCGCGGCCGCGGACAAGACCGGCCTGTTCGACGCGGCCCACGGCGGAACCGTCTTCTTCGACGAGATCGGGGAGCTCCCCCCGACCATCCAGGTCAAGCTCCTCCGGGTGATCCAGGAGCGGACCTTCACGGCCGTGGGCGGGACCGAGGAGAAGAGCGTGGACGTGCGCTTCATCTCGGCCACCAACAAGGACCTGGAGACCGAGGTGATCGAGAAGCGGTTCCGCGAGGACCTCTACTTCCGGTTGAACGTCATCCAGATCTCCATGCCCCCCCTCCGGGAGCGCGAAGGCGACCTGCCGGTCCTGGCCCAGCACTTCCTCGAAAAATACTCCAAGGAGCTGGACAAGGACGTCAAAAAAATGAGCGCCTACGCCCTGGACATCCTCCGGCAGTACAGCTTCCCGGGAAACGTGCGGGAGCTCGAGAACATCGTGGAACGGAGCGTGGCCCTGGAGGCCTCCAACATCGTGCTGCCCGAGAGCCTGACCCTGTCCAACTTCAAGCAGGCCCTGGACGCCCAGCAGCCGGCGCCCGAGCGGAAGCGGAGCACCGACCTTACCCGGGAGGGCATCCAGCTGGACGAGATGCTCCAGGACATGGAACGGGAGTACATCTCCCAGGCCCTGGAGCTCGCGCGGGGCTC
>CAYUBQ010000081.1:0-17908 GCA_964443135.1 uncultured Desulfobacterales bacterium
CTACGGGGGAGATTTATCCCTTGACAGGGGCCTTTTAATGGGTGACCCCATTTTCTCACTGGAGTGCAGCTTTCGAATTCGCACGACTATAGCAGACTCACTGCGGTTTTCAAGGATCCGCCGCCACCGCCTTTGCAAGCGAGCTGGGGGATCGCCCCCGGCCGCCGGATGGGCGGTTGACGGGATCCCGCCGGCTCGGGTACGCTGGGGCCATCCGGGGAATGCCGGTGTCGAACCTGCCATGGAGGGGAACATTTTGGGCTACCAGCGCGTGATCCTTCGCGAGTACGGGGGACCGGAGGTCCTGGAGGTCCGGCAGGAACCCGAGCTGCCCGAGCCCGGACCCGGCGAGGTGCGGGTCCGGGTGCTGGCCTCCTGCGCCAACTTCACGGACGGGATCATCCGAAGGGGCAAGTACCCGGGCGTCAAGGAACATCCGCCCTTCTCGCCGGGGTACGACATGGTGGGGGTCGTGGACAAGCGGGGGGAAGGGGCCTCGCGCTTCCAGGAAGGGCAGCGGGTGGCGGACCTCACCGTCATCGGGGCCTACAGCGAGTACATCTGCCTGCCGGAGACCCGGTTGACGGCGGTTCCCGAGGAGCTGGACCCGGCGGAGGCCGTCTGCCTGGTCCTCAGCTACGTGACCGCGTACCAGATGCTGCACCGGACGGCCCGGATCGCCCGGGGACGGCGCATCCTGGTGCACGGCGCCGCCGGGGCGGTCGGCACGGCCCTCCTGCAGCTGGGCCGGCTGCTCGACCTGGAGATGGTGGGGACCGCCTCCAGGCGCAACCATGAGCGGGTCTCCGGGCTGGGTGCGGCGCCCATCGACTACCGGGAGCCGGACTGGGAGGAGCGTGCGCGGGCCGTGGCGGGCAAGGGCTTCGACGCCGCCTTCGACCCGATCGGGGGCGAGAGCTTCAAGCGGTCCTTCCGGCTCCTCGAGCCGGGGGGCGTGCTGGTGGCCTACGGGTTCCAGAACGCCCTCACGGGAAAGGGCGGGAGCGTCCCCCTCGACTTCCTGCGGCTCAAGGTCCGGGACCTGCTCCCCAACGGCCGGTCGACGGCGTTCTACTCCATCGAGGCGCTGCGGAAGAAGCACCCCGACTGGTTCACGGAGGACCTGACGCAGCTGTTCGACCTGCTTCGAGAGGGCGGAATCCGACCGGAGATCGCCTCGCGCATGCCGCTCGCCGAGGCGAGAAAGGCCCACGAGCTCATCGAAAAGGGCGGGCTCCAGGGCAAGATCGTGCTGGACGTCGCCGGCTCGGCCCTTTAGAACGTGAACACCTTGTCGGCCTCCACGGACAGCTCGTACAGGCCGTCCATCCAGGCCACCGGGCAGGAGCTCGACCCCGTCAGACCGTGGGATTTCGTGCACACCCCTCGGACGTAGAAGTCCCCCTCGAACTGATCGACCTGTCCCATGACGTAGAACCCTCGAAATCGGTGAGGACCCCATGGACGGCAAAGGACCGGCGCTTTCCCTTCGAGAGATTCGGCAGGAACTCTCTGAAACCCGGAAGCGTTTCGAGTTCGAGCAGAAGATCTCCGAGAGCATCATCGCCTGCCTGCCCGGCTTCTACTTCGTGGTGGACGAGGCCGGCCGGTACCTGCGCTGGAACGAAAACCTCGAGACCATGCTGGGTTACTCCCGCGAGGAGATGCTGGGCCGGGACTGCCTGGAGCTCGTGCCGGACGAGGACAAGGAGAAGATCCGGGAGGCGACACAGAGGGGGTTCCGCGAGGGCTCCTTCCGGGTCGAGTATCACAACACGCGAAAGGACGGGGTGAAGATCCCCTACTTCGCTCAAGGGGTCTCCACGGAGATCGCCGGCGAACGTTACCTCATCGGCGTGGAGCTCGACCTCACCAAGCTCAGGGAGACCCAGCGGGCGCTCCGGGTGAGCGAGGAGCATTTGCGCTCCCTCATGGAGACCGCCGTCAACTTCGCCGTGTACCGCATCGCCTACCGGGAGGGCGACCCCAGGCGGGCGGAGATCGTCTTCGTGAGCCCGTCCATCCGGGAGCTCATGGGCATCGACGACCCCGGCACGCTCGACCACTGGTTCGAGAACATCCACCCGGAGGACCAGGCCCGCATCCTGGACAGCCATTTCTCCCTCCCGCGGAAGACGCGCGTCGACGAGAGCATGCGGGTCTTCAACCCCCGGCACGAAGAGTGGCGCTGGATCCAGTTCATCTCCACGAGCGTGATGAACCGGGACGGTCTTCTCCAGTACTCCAACGGGATCATCTTCGACATCACGGAGCGCGTCGAGGTGACGGAGATGCTCCGGCAGAAGGAGGAGGAGCTGGAGAAGAAGACCAGCAAGCTGGCGCAGCTGAACACCGCCCTCCAGGTCCTGGTCGAGCAGCGGGAGCAGGAGATCAACGACATCGAGAGAGGCATGCTGAACACCTTCGACCGGCTGATCCTGCCCTACCTGCAGGACCTTTCCGGCACCCCCCTCACCGACGAGCAGACGACCTGCCTTGAGATCATTCGATCCAACCTGCAGAAGATCCGCTCCCCGCTGAGCAAGCGCCTCTCGGACTGGCGGGGGAAGCTCACGCCGGCCGAGATCCGGATCGTGGACCTCGTTCGGAACGGCAAGCGGACCAAGGAGATCGCCGAGTTCCTTCACATCTCCACCAATGCCGTGTCCTTCCATCGAAAACGGATTCGAAAAAAGCTGGGCCTGACCGGAGAAAAGATCAACCTCATCAGCTACTTGCAGTCTCTGGAAGAGAAATGAAGCGCCTTCAGTGGTAGGCCTGAACTACCTTTTTGCTCCCGATCAATTCCCATTTACCCTCTCCGCGTTACCCGCCATCATGTGGCATTCCTGGAAACAGACACCCGGTGGACCCGCCCGCCCCGCCCGAGGGCTGTGCGCGCGTTCCCGGGGACACGCGAGGAGGATGCCTTGGTCGAGCCAGCACGAAACGTTCGAATCCGGATCAACGGCGCGTGGCACGCGTTCGAGGTGGGCCGGGACATCGCCCCCACCGAGACCTTGAGCCGCCTGCTTCGGGAGCGCTTGGGGCTCACGGGCGTGAAGGTCGCCTGCGACCAGGGGGCCTGCGGGGCCTGCACCGTGCTCGTGGACGGACTGGCGGTCCTCTCCTGCATGCAGCTCGCCGTGGATGCGGACGGCCGCGACGTGCTGACCGTGGAGGGTCTCCCGGACGACGACCCCGTGGTCGCGGCCTTTGCCGACCAGGCCGAGCCCGGGTACGGCACGGCGCTCCAGTGCGGGTACTGCACGCCGGGGTTCGTGATGGCCACCCACGGGCTCTTGAAGGAGAACCCCGGACCCCCGAGGGACGAGATCCGCCAGGCGCTCTCGGGCAACCTGTGCCGCTGCGGCTGCTATCAGGCCATCGCCCGCGCGGTGGAGCGGGCTGCAGGGATCGGCCGGAAGGAGGGGAACTGATGGCGGGAGGGTTCAAACCCAGAAAGCCCAGGAAATACGTGGGCGGTTATCGCGCGAAGATCGAGGGCCGCGCCAAGGCCGCGGGCCGGGTCGACTACCTGGACGACATCGCATCGGGGCTTCGGTTTCCGGGGATGCTCCACGCCAGGGTGCTGCGCTCGCCCCACCCCCACGCGATCATTCGCAGCATGAACACGGACGCGGCCGAGCGCATGCCGGGCGTGCACGCCGTGCTCCGCTACGACGACCCGGAGGTGGCGGCCCTCAAGCCCACCACCAACGCCTGGACCAGCTTCAACACGGTGGGGTACGACACCATGTACTACCCCACCTACCGGGACCGGAAGGTCCTGGGGGGAAAGGCCCACTGGGTGGGGGACGAGGTGGGCTGCGTGGTGGCGGCCGAGACCGCGGAGATCGCCGAGGAGGCCCTCCGGAGCGTCGAGATCGAGTGGGAGGTGCTGCCCTTCGTCCTGGACCCGCGGGAGGCCATGAGGCCCGGCGCGCCGGTGATCCACCCGGAGATCAACCCGGAGGGAAACACCCTGCCGCCCGAGCCCTTCTGCGGCCCCGACGTCTACCGCATCCGCGGCGACGTGGAGCAGGCCTTTCGCGAGGCCGACGAGATCGTGGAGGCGAGCTCGATCTACCACTACGCGGACCACGGCTGCCTGGACACGCGGGCCTGCCTCATGCTCTGGAAGGACGACGAGCTGACCTGCTGGACCAATCTCTACCAGGCCGACCAGACCCGGATGTTCATCGCGCAGATGCTGGAGGTCCCCCTCCACAAGGTCCGGGTCATCTGCCCCTACATCGGGGGGAGCTTCGGCCGCGGGAACACGGGGGATCAGATCTACTACATCTTCACGGCCCTGACCGCGAAACGGGCCCGGAGGCCGGTCAAGTTCCGACACACCCGCTGGGAGGACTTCCACGACACCCGGAACGGCACGGAGTGGGCCGTCCGCATGTCGGCGACGCGTGACGGGCGGATCACGGGGTGCTCCTTCCACGGCATCGGGGATTCCGGGGCCTACTCCGAGCACACCATCGCCGCGCTCAAGTACATGTCCGGCTACGAGATCGACGAGTGCCTGCTCGCCCACATCCCCAACATGCGCATGGAGGCCTACGCGGTCTACACAAACAAGATCCCGGGCTCCTGCAAGCGGGGGATCGGCAACAACCAGTTCAACATGACCCTCTTTCTGGCGGTGGAGCTCCTGGCGGAGAAGCTGGGCATGGACCCGGTGGCCCTCGCCATTCGGAACTTCGGTCACGAGTGGGAGGGGCTTCCCAACCGGAGCGTGGAGGCCGTCCTGCGGGAAGGGGCCGAGCGGATCGGCTGGGACCGGCGCCGGCCCACGGGCGAGGGCGAGCTCGTCGACGGGTGCCGCAGGCGGGGCCTGGGGTTTTCCCTCCACGACGGCTGGCACGCGGCGTGGCAGGAGGAGCCCCGGGGCATGATCCAGCTGGGGATCCGGCTCAACCCCGACCTGACCGTGATCCTTCAGGCCCCCATGGCGGAGACGGGATGCGGGTCCAACTCCTGTGTGGTCTGGGCCTGCGCCGAGCACCTCGACTTCATCGGGGTCCCGCCCGAGAACATCAAGTGGATCGAGAAGGCCGACACCGAGACCGGGTACAAGGACATGGTCCAGACGGACAGCTCGGTCTCCTACCTCCACGCGGAGCTGATGCCCGAGGCGGCGGCGCTCCTGAAGGAGAAGCTCCTCGCCATGGCGGCCGCAAAGCTGGAGCAGCCCAAGGAGGCCCTGGACATTCGGGAGGGCCGGGCGTTCGTCAAGGACGCCCCCGAATCGGGGATCGCCCTCCGGGAGCTCCTCTGGAACGAGACCATGCTCCCCATCCTGGTCACGGTGGAGCGCATGCCGCCCCTGGAGGTGACGGGCGTTCCCTACGAGGCCACCTTTGCCGAGGTGGAGGTGGACGTGGAGACCGGTCTCGTGACCGTCACCCGCATCGTCCAGCTCAACGACTGCGGTACGGTCATGTACGCCGCCGGGGCCGAGGCCCAGCAGATCGGAGGCCAGGCCATGGGTCTGGGCGAGGCCCTCACCGAGGAGATCGTCTACGACCCGGCCACGGGCATTCCCCTCAACTTCAACTGGGTGGACTATCAGATCCCCACCATGCTGGACGTCCCGCCCGTGGACGCCGTGCCCATGGAGGTGTGGGAAGGGGCCGGCGAGTACGGGGCCTGCGGCATCGGCGAGTCGGTCACCACCTGCATCTGCCGGGCCGTGGCCAATGCCGTTTACAACGCGACGGGAGCCCGGGTGGACTCCACCCCCATCAAGCCGGAAAAGGTCCTGGCGGCCCTGGAGGCGGTGAAGCGCGGAGAGGCGGGAATGGAGGGGGCATCATGAGGCCGTTCGACTACATTCGCGGTGACAGCCTGGAGACGGCGCAGCAGGCCCTGGAGGGGACCGGGGGACGGGCCCGGCCGCTGGCCGGCGGGACCGACCTCCTGGGGGGTCTCAAGGACGCTATCCACCCCGTCCCGCCCGAGGCCCTGGTGGACCTGAAGTCCATCGGGTGGCTGAGCGGCGTGGAGGAGCGGACCGACGGGGTCCACATCGGCGCCACCACCCGCCTCCGGGACCTGGCCCGGGACCCGGTCCTCCAGGAGCGATTCCCGGCGGTCTGTCAGGCCGCCGAGGCCGTGGCCTCCCCCCAGATCCGCAACATGGGCACCCTGGGGGGGAACCTCTGTCAGGAGCCGCGCTGCTGGTACTACCGAAACCCGCAAAACACCTTTCACTGCGCCCGGAAGGGCGGGGACCGCTGCAACGCCCTCACCGGGGACAACCGCTTCCACTCGGTCTTCGGGTCCGTGCGGGTGCTGCAGACCCCGTGCACGGCGGCCTGCCCCGTCGAGACGGACATCGCCGCCTACCTGGAGCTCCTGCGCGAAGGGCGAATGGACGAGGCTGCGGCCCTGATCCTGGAGGTCAACCCCATGCCCGCGGTCACGGGCCGGGTCTGCCCCCACTTCTGCGAGCAGCGGTGCAACCGGGGCGGCTTCGACGAGTCCGTCTCGGTCCGCGGCGTCGAGCGCTACCTGGGGGACCACGTCCTGGACCACCCCGAACGCTTCCTCGCACCCCCTGGAGAGGAGAGCGGCAAGGCGGTGGCCGTCCTGGGGTCCGGGCCTTCGGGCCTGGCCGCCGCCTGGTTCCTGCGGCGTTCGGGCCACCGGGTGGTCGTGCTCGACCGCATGGAAAAGGCCGGAGGCATGCTCCGCTACGCCATCCCCGCCTTCCGGCTTCCCAAGGAGGTGGTGGACCGGGTGGCGGCCTTCCTGGAAGCCGCGGGGGTGGCCTTCGTCCTGGGGGTGGACATGGGAGGTGCGCCGCCTTCGAGCCTGCTGGACGAGTACGACGCCGTGTACGCGGCCGGCGGGGCCTGGGCCGCACCCTCCATCGGGCTCGAAGGGGAGGAGCACACCACCACGGGGCTCGCCTTTCTGAGGTCCGTCCAGGAAGGAGAGACGGCCGCCCCGGGGAAGCGGGTCCTCGTCATCGGCGGGGGCAACGTGGCCGTGGACGCCGCGGTCACGGCCAGGCGGCTGGGGGCCGAGGAGGTGGTCATGGCCTGCCTGGAGTGCCGCGAGGAGATGCCCGCCCTCGACCGGGAGGTGCGCCAGGCCCTGGAGGAGGGGGTGGAGCTCGTGACCTCCCTGGGCCCCTCGAGGGTCCTGACCGAAGGCGGCCGGGTCGCCGGCGTGGAGTTCGTGGCCTGCACCTCGGTCTTCGACGGCGAGGGGCGTTTCGCCCCGCGCTTCGATGCCTGCCGGCAGCGGACCGTGGCCTGCGACGCCGTGATCCTGGCCGTGGGCCAGCGCCCGGACGGCACCCTGAACGAGCCGGGCACGGAGATCGCCTCAGCGCACGTGGACCCGGTCACCCAGGCCACGCCCATCCAGGGCGTCTTTGCGGGAGGCGACGCGGTCTCCGGGCCGGCCACCGTGGTCGAGGCGATCGCAGCCGGGCGCCGTGCAGCCCTGGGCATCAACGCCTTTCTGGGGACCGCCGATCCCGGAACGAGACGGCCGCCCAAGCTCCTGAACCGGTTCGCGGAGAGCGCCCCGGCGCCTTCCGCCCGCCAAGAGGTCGAGCCCCGGCCGGCGGGGGAACGCACCTGGGACGAGGAAGACCTCAAAGGCCTCGACGCCGACCAGGTGTCGAACGAGGCGGACCGCTGCTTCAACTGCGGCTGCGTGGCGGTCAGCCCCTCGGACCTCGCCCCGGTGCTGACGGCCCTCGGGGCCCGGATCGTCACGACAAAGCGGACCGTCCCTGCGGAGGCCTTCTTCGCCGCCGGCCTCCTCTCCTCGACCGTCCTTGAGGACGGCGAGCTGGTCACCGGGGTCTTCATCCCCTCCGAAGAGGACCTCCGGACGAGCTACCTGAAGTTCCGCATTCGAAACGCCATCGACTTTCCCATTGCGAGCGCGGCCGTGGCCCTTAGAATGGAGGGGGACACGGTGCGCGCGGCCCGGATCGTCCTCGGGGCCGCCGCGCCGGTTCCGCTCCGCGCGCGGCAGGCCGAGCGGGTGCTCGAAGGGAAGGCGCCCGGGGAGGCGGAGGCCGCCGAGGCCGCCGGGGCCGCGTTGGAAGGCGCTCTCCCCCTCGGAAACAACGCTTACAAGGTCAACGTCCTTCAAGCCCTGGTCAAGCGGGCGATCAGGAAGGCCTTGGCGTCACCCCAAAACCCCTAAAAAGGAGGATTGACCATGAAACAGTTGAAAACGTGTGCGGGCATCACCTTTGCGGTCCTCGTCCTCGGCCTCTCCACCGGCTGGGCCGAGGAGATCAAGTGGAAGGCCCAGACCGCCATGCCGCCCGAGGACTCCGGCACCCGGCATCACGCCAAGGCCATGATCGAGGCCACCAACAAGGCCCTGGAGGGGAAGCTCAAGACCACGCTCTTTCAGCTGGGTCAACTGGTCCCCGAAGGGGAGATGGGCGTGGCCCTCTCGAGGGGCGTCTACGACGTGGCCTACATGCCGGCCATGGCCCGCACCGAGGCCGGAAACGTGGCGTTCGGGCTTCCCTTCTCCTGGAGCAGCCTCGACGACGTCATGGCCTTCTACTACGATTACGGCTTCCTGGACTGGATGCGGGAGCACGAGGCCAAGCAGAACATCTACTTCGGCTGCCCGCTCCCCTGGGGTCCGGTGGCGCTGTTCAGCAACTTCCCCGTGCACAAGCTGGA
Source organism: uncultured Desulfobacterales bacterium (assembly GCA_964443135.1). GTDB lineage: Bacteria > Desulfobacterota > DSM-4660 > Desulfatiglandales > HGW-15 > JAIPEI01. The sequence continues at coordinate 8,685 of CAYUBQ010000081.1, forward strand.
GGACTACAAGGGAAAGAAGATCTGGTCGTGGGGTTTGATGTCCGCCGTGATCGAGGCCTTCGGGGCCAAGCCGGTCTGGTTCGACCCGGGCGAGATCTACATGGCCCTCAAGCTGGGGACCATCGACGGCGTGCTCTTCGGGCCCGCGGAGCTCGAGACCATGAAGCTGAAGGAGGTGGTCAAGTACATCAACCTGCCGGCCATCATCGACCCGCTGGTTCTCGACTGGACCGTCAACCTGGACTCGTGGAACGAGCTGACCCCGGAGATGAAGGCGACCTACGAGGAGGTCATGCGCGGGAACGTCCGCGACATGTACGACCGCATCGCCGTGGAGAACCAGATGGGCTTCGACGCGGCCAGGGAGGCCGGCGTGGAGATCGTTCGGCTCGACGAAGCGGATGAGGCCGAGCTCAAGAAGATCGCCCGGGAGACCTGGGACATTCAGGCGAAAAAGGGCAAGGCGAGTGCCGAGGCCGTGAAAATGCTTCGGGAATTTCTGAAAACGCGGTAAAACGAGTCCTTCGCGGACGCTTTGGCGCGGCCGGGGCGTGGATTTCCTCCCCGCGCCGGGCCGTCCCGGAACCCAGGGGGCCGGCAGGAACATGGGTGTGGTTCAACGGATCATCGCTGTCGTGGACGGCCTGAACGATCGCGTCGGAAAGGTCCTCTGCTTTTCCCTCGTCGTGATCATGTGCATCCAGGTCATGGACGTGGTGCTCCGCTACGTCTTCAACAACCCCACCATCTGGGCCATGGACACGAACACCATGCTCTTCACCGGCACCGCCATGCTGGCCGGCGGCTACGCCCTGCTCCACGACACGCACGTCAGGCTGGACATCCTCTATCGGAACTGGGCTCCGCGGACCCGGGCGGTGGTGGAGCTCTTCACCATGTCCCTGGCCGTTGTGGCCTTCGGCTTCGTCATCTGGCAGGGGATCGACAACGCCTGGTTCGCCTGGAAGATGGACCAGCACGCCAACTCCTACTGGGCGCCCCCCATGTGGCCCGTGAAGGTCTGCCTGCCCCTCGGAGGGCTCCTCCTGCTCATGCAGGGGATCTCCCGCTGGCTGAAGCTCCTCCTGACGGTCCTCGGAAAGGACGAGGAGTCCGCGTCATGAGCATCGGGCTGATCACGATCCTCCTCTTCGCGTGCCTCTTCACGCTCCTCCTCCTCGGTCTCCCGGTCGCCTTCGCCCTCCTCATCACCGGCATCGTCTTCACCGTCTCGCTCTGGGGCCCCTCCCACCTCTTCGTCCTGGCCTCCTCCATGCAGGGCGCCTTGAGCACCGAGGTCTACATCGCCATCCCGCTCTTCATCCTCATGGGGAACATCCTCAGCCACACCGGGATCGCGGACGAGCTCTTTCACGCGCTCTACCTCTGGACGGGGCGTCTCAAGGGAGGCCTGGCCATGGGCACGGTGGGCGCCGGGACCATCCTCGCGGCCATGTGCGGATCGAGCGAGGCCGGGACCCTCACGGTGGGCCTGATGGCCCTCCCCGCCATGCTGAAGCGGGGGTACGACCCCCGAATCGCCATCGGCTCCATCGCCTCGGGGGGCCTCCTGGGCTTTCTCATCCCGCCGAGCGTCATCGCCATCGTCTATGCGGGCATCTCCGGGGTCTCCATGGGCAAGCTCTACTTCGCCTCGTTCATCCCCGGCCTGCTCCTTGCAACCCTCTACATCCTCTACATCGGCATCCGCTCGATGGTGGAGCCCGGGTTCTGCCCCTCCATTCCCAAGGAGGAGGCGCCCACCTGGGAGGAGCGCTTCCAGGCGCTCGCCAAGGTGGTCCTGCCCCTTCTGATCATCTTCGTCGTCCTGGGCGGTATCTACGGCGGCATCACCACGCCCACCGAGGCGGCGGGCGTGGGCGCGTTCACGGCCTTCATCGTGGCCGTCCTCAAGCGCCGCATCACCTGGAAGGCCGTCAACGAGGCCCTTCGAGCCACGTTTCAGCTCCTGGGGATGATCGGATGGATCATCATGTGCGTCACGGTCTTCTCGAACGTCTACAACGCCCTGGGCGCCCCGGAGATCGTGAACTCCCTCATCGGCTACTTCCCGGCGGGGGGCTTCGGCGTGATCATCTTCATGCAGCTCTCCATCTTCGTCCTGGGCACCTTCATGGACGATTTCGCCCTGTTGTTCCTGACCATGCCCATCTTCGTTCCCATCATCAAGTCCCTGGGGTTCGACCCCATCTGGTTCGGGGTCCTGATCCTCATCAACATGCAGTGCGCACTGCTGACGCCGCCTTACGGGTTCAACCTGTTTTACATGCGGGCGATCACTCCTCCGGAGATCAAGACCTTGACCATCTACAAGGGCGTGCTGCCCTTTATCGGGCTACAGCTCGTGTGTCTCATCCTCGTGATGCTCTTCCCCCAGATCGCCCTCTGGCTGCCCACCGCCCTCACCGGGAAGTGACCGATCGAGGATACGGCTAAGGATCGCCGCGCCTTTTTCGCGGGCGGCGGGTTTTCTCCAACCCGGGAGTTCGGCGTATGGACCCCAGGACCCTGCTCGAGGAACGGAAGAACTCGGTTGCCGAAAGCCGTCTCGATGGAGCGGCCCGACCGGGTGCCGGTGGTGCTGGAGTACGCGGGGTTTGCCGCGTGCGTCACGGGCACGCCCATGGCGGAGTACGTGAGCACCCCCGCGCGGGCCACTCGGACCACGATCGAGGCGTTCGAGCGGGTGGGGGGCGGACGCCGTCAACTACGGCTCCTCTTCCCCTCACGGGCTGAGCCTCCTCTTCGGGGCCAAGGTGCGGGTGCCCGGAGTGGACCTGCCGGCCGACGAGAGCTGGCAGGTCGTGGGGCGCGAGCTCATGACCCGCGCGAGCTACGACCGCACCCCGGCGAGGGGATGGCCCGACTTCTTCGAGGACTACCTCGGCGGAAGGGTCTTTGACGACGCGGAGCCCGCCATGCTCCCCTGGAACCAGGAAGGGTCAACGCGAAGCTCGAGAACGTGCAGGTCATGGCGGCGGCGGCCCGGGGGATGACCGTTCCGGTCACGGAGCTGCTCCCGCTCAAGCGAGCAGCTCGGCGTAGTCGGGCACCACGTCCCGGGTGAACTTCTCCATGCCCTCGACCGTCTTCACGTGCACCAGCAGCTCCCGGAGGACGTCGAACGGCAGGGTGGAGATGTGGGCGCCCGCCAGGGCGACCTCCCTCGCCTGGCGGGGGTTGCGGATGCTCGCCGCGAGCACCTCAGCCGGGCTTTCGGCCTGCGACAGGATGTCCACGCACTGCTCGACCGGGTCCACCCCGGAGACGACGCCGTTGTCGTCGATCACCTCGCCCTCCTCCAGGCCGGCCGCGGGAAAGTAGTCGGTCTTCTCAAAGGACAGGCCGTTCGTCTCGCGCAGAAGGTCGTCCACCCGGCCCGAGAAGGGACTGACGATGCCCGGCCCGGCCCTGGCCGCCAGCAGCGCCTGCTCCGGCGTGAAGATCAGGGTGCAGTTCACGGGAATGTCCTCGCCGGCGAGGGTGTGGATGGCCCGGAGGCCGTCGAAGTGGGTGTCGTCCTCCCACCCACGCCGCACCTGCCCTCTTCCTTCGGATCGCCCACCCTCCTTTCTCTCTCTTATGTTAGAATAGGGCCGCTTTGCGGGAATTCAACAATCCAACCGAAAACCCTCGCTATCAACGCATTATATACAGATCGGCTCGTCGCGGGCGAGGCGGAAGCCGTGGGAAACGCTATAACGCATTGATCTTCCGGGGGCATATCTCAAGGCTTCGAGGTTTGCTGTATGCCGGGGCCGAACTGAAGGCGGCAAGGTTTCCCGGATCGGATATTGGCAAGAGGCCTTCGTTATTCCGGACGGTTACGGCCGGGGGGAAAAACCATGCATGCTCCTTGCGACCGTGATGACCAGCGATGTATTGTGTGCGGCACATTCTCGGCCGGCTTTTTTGTCAGTGTGGACGGGGATCGATACAAACGCTGCGCCGCTTGCCATGCAACGTTTCTCAATCCGGAACAAAGGTTGTCGATCGACGATGAGCACGCCTGGTATCGCCTGCACCAAAATGATCCTGGCGATCAAGATTACCGCCGTTTCCTTTCGAGGCTTGCGGGTCCGTTGCTGCAACGGCTGCCGGCGAAGGCAAAGGGACTGGACTATGGATGTGGTCCGGGGCCGGCACTTGCCTGCATGTTGCGCGAGGCAGGACACCATGTGCAACTGTTCGACCCGCTTTTTTTTCCCGACCCCGAACCGCTCGAAGATCTCTACGACTTCATTGTCTGCACAGAGGTCGCCGAACACTTTCATCGGCCGGCCGAGGAGTTCGCTGGTTTCGACCGGATGTTGCACCCCGGCGGATGGTTGGGGCTCATGACCTGTTTTCAAACGGACGACAACCGTTTCGCGGCTTGGCATTACCGTCGAGATCCGACCCATGTGGTTTTTTTCCGGGAGACCACAATACGTTATATCGCGCGCCGGTTCCAGTGGAGCTGTGTCATCCCAAGAAAGGATGTTGCGTTGATGCAGAAGCCCCATGATACAAAAACATACACGGGGAAGCCTGTGATGCGTGACTCTGCTTCCGAAAACGCCTCGAGCAGCGCCTGAAACGTGCGTTGCGATGAAGAGATCGCCGAGGGGCGGCTGCGTGTGGACTCGAGTGTCCTGACCTGCATCGACTGCGTCCGGGCCGTGGACAAAAGATGACCCGTGAGGCGCAAGGGGTGGAGGTGGAAAAATGACCGGAGACTCCATATGACAAAAGTTGCGAGCGGCAATGATCGAATGATACGGGGAAGCACAATGACGCCGAACGAAACACGATCCGAAGGTTCGAAGGGTTCCATTCCCTGCAATCTTTGCGGCGCTGCATCCGTGGACGTGCTTTCCCTGAAAGATCGAAAGGGCGCATATCTCAGAACGGTGATTTGCAAAAAATGCGGTTTGATCTGGAGCGATCCACGTCCGGACGACGAAACCATCAAGAATTTTTATTCGAAAGGCTATCGAAGGGAGTACAAGGGAGACACCCTTCCCAAAAAAAAGCATGTCCACCGGCACGCAAGGGAAGCGGTAAGAAGATACCGGTTTTTCGAGGACCTGATCGAGAAAGGAGACCGCCTGCTGGACATCGGGGCGGGCAACGGGGTGTTCGTCTATTGCCTGCGAAGGCTCGGACACCGTGCACGAGGCATCGAGCCGGATGAAAACCATTCCCGATATGCCCGGGAGGTTCTCGAGGTCCCCGTCGCAACTGGGTTCTCAGCCGATATCCAAGATAAGGGAGCTTACAGCATGGTTACGCTTCATCATGTTCTGGAGCATATGCATGATCCTCTTGCAGAGTTGCGGCACATTCGATCGATGCTCGAGCCGGAGGGTACACTCGTGGTCGAGGTGCCCAACGCCGAAGACATCGGTCAAGATCCCAAGAACCGATATCACAAAGCGCACATTTATACGTTCAATCCGGAAATTCTGACCGCCCTGGGTCAAAAAGCGGGATTTGCCGTATTGCGAAAAAACGTTGCTCCGTTGAATGGAAACATTGCGGTGATCTTTCAAAAGAAAGATGATTCCCTTCCCTGTCCGGTAGATCTTTCCGCCAATTATCAGAAAATCATGGTGACGCTTAAACGGCACACCCATTTTGGTCATTTTACAAGCAGCGTGCCGTACACAAAATTCATCAACAGCTTTTTGGATTCCGTTAAGGAATTGATCGCGGTCAGCGCCCTTTCAGACCATAAAGAGATCATCAACAGAGCGATGACCGAGGAACTCGACAACAACAAACATGATGGAGCCGTAAAAAGCCCTTAACCTGGAGATCTGCCTCCAGAATATCAATAGGTTATAGCGTTTTCAGCGGCGGGTGAGCGGGTTTTTGCGACTCCATCAGGAATTCAATCACCCCGAACCGGGGCCGCCCTATGCCCCAGGCGGTGCGGGCCGATTCCGTTCCCAGCGGGGAGGGGTGACGGGGTCCACGGGCACCCGGGCGTGGATCCCGAGGTGCTGCTCGAAGAGGAGGGCCGCCCCCAGGAGCCGGTCCTCGCATCGCGGGGGAGCCGTGATCATGAGCCCCACGGGGCGGCCGCCCGGGGTGAAGCCGCAGGGGATCGAGATGGACGGGCAGGCCGTGAGGCTCGAGAGGAAGGTGACCGTGAGCCAGTCCATGTAGGTCGCCATGGCCCGGCCGTCGATCTCCTGGGGGTAGCGCAGCGCCTGGTCAAAGGGCGGGATCACCGCGGCCGGGTGGACCAGGAGGTCGTGGGTCTCGAAGAAGCGCATGACCCTGTGAAAGATCTCTCCCCTTCCCCGCTCGGCCCGGCCGATCTCCTCCCCGGTGAGGGCGAGCCCCTTCTCCGTGTTCCAGACGATCTCCGGCTTGAGCCGGTCGCGGTGCGCCTCCAGCATCGGCCCGAACCGGGCGGCGAAGAACCGGGCCCGCAGGGTGAGGTAGACCCTGGACAGCTCGGAGCAGTCCGGGCAGGCCTCCTCCAGGCGGACGCCCAGGTCCTCCCAGGAGCGGAGCGCGCCGCGGAACACGGCCCGGATCTCCGGGTCCACGGGCAGGACGCCCAGGTCCTCGGTAAAGCCGATGCGGGCGGGGAGGAGCGGCCGCTCCAGGGCCTCGGAGAAGGGGACCGCCGGCCCGGGGAGGGAGAGGGGATCGCCCGGGCTCCAGCCCGTCTGGGCGTCCAGCAGGAGGGCCGTGTCCCGCACGTCCCGGCCCATGGGCCCGAGCACCGGCAGGGTCTCGAACGGGAGGGGGCCCGGGTCCGCGGGCACCCTCCCGGGGCTCGGCCGCAGGCCCACCACCGAGCAGAAGGCCGCCGGCGTCCTCAGGCTCCCGCCCAGGTCGCTCCCCGTGGCCAGCCACACCTCGCCCGAGGCCAGGGCCACGGCCGAGCCCCCGGACGAGCCGCCGCAGCTCCTGCGGGTGTCCCAGGGGTTGACGGTGGTGCCGAACACCTCGTTGAAGGTGTGCCCGCCCGCGCCGAACTCGGGGGTGTTGGACTTCCCGATCACCACGGCGCCGCGTGCCTCGAGGTTCTCCACCATGGCGCAGGAGCGATCGGGCACGTGGTCGGAGAAGAGGGGGGAGCCGTAGGTGGTCCGCACCCCGGCCACGTCCTCCAGGTCCTTGATGGCGACCGGGAGGCCGTAAAGGAAGGTCTTCGGGGCGTCGGCCGGGCGGGTCGCCGACATCCTGCGGGCCCGGTCCGCGGCCCGCTCCAGGCAGAGGGTGGGGAGGGCGTTCAGCCGGCCGTCCACGGCCTCGATCCGGCGTGCGGCCGCCTCCAGGAGCTCCAGGGGCGTGACCTCCCCGGCCCGAAGAAGCGCCACGGCCTCCCGGGCCGACAGGCGGATGAGCTCGTCCATCATGCCTCCACAGCCGAACCCCTGACCCGGGCGCGCCGCCTTGTTCTTCAGAGAAAGCGCCCGATCATCGGCAGAAGTCTTCGAGAGAAACAGCCACCCTGGGAAAGGCGTCGAGGAGCTGCCGGTCCACTGTCACCAGGGGGACGCGCAGGTCGCCGGCCAGGGCGACGAACTCGCAGTCATAGGCTGTGCACCCGCTCTCGGCAGCCAGGCGCAGCACCTCGCCGGAAGGCACGTCATACTCGCCGCCGCGCATCAAGGAAGCGGCGCTTTCCATGATCTGCAGGGCCTGCCCGAGCTCGATCCATGCCTTGCGCACGTAAAGGGCCAGGACGTTCCGGAGCTCACTTCGCCAGAGGAGCGGCGCGGCCCAGCCCCGGTCGCGCTGGAGAGCCCGCTCGGCCGATGCCGACCGGTCGCTCGTGAGAAACAGGTACCCGATCACGTTGGTGTCCACAACGATCAAGGCCGTCCCTCGATCTTGGCCCGATCGAATGCCTCGTCCCGGATCGGTCGCTCCTCGGTCCACTGCCGCAAACGCCGCGCCTCGGCCAGGACGGTGTCGACCTCAACGCGTCGGCTGGCCACAGCCCGCTCGATGCAGACGATGACCTCGCTGTTGACGGAGCGCCGGCTGGACGCGGCCGCCTGTTTGAGCCGCTCGTACAGCGCCTCCGGGATGTTCTTCACGGTGATGGTGGCCATGGCCCCCCCTTCAGTTTCGAATTGAAACCATTTTACAACCGCAAAGGGGGCATGTCAAACCACTGAACCGGCCCCAGTCCGGTTCGAGCCATCACCATTACCGGCCTATGGCCACATGTTCCCGGTTTCGAAGGAGAAAGCCGTGCACCGGTCGACACCGCCGCCCTGTTTGGGGTATGGTGAACGGAGATCTCGTTCCCTGGAGACATCTTCCTCCCGGAAAGAACGGGCTGTCGAACTCTTTGGGGAGGCCCGAACATGAAGAACCGACTCGTCGTACCGGTGCTTTTCATCCTCTTGATCCCGGCTCTCCTGTGGGCCGCGCCCGAGGCCGACCTCTGGGAGCGGTGGCAGACCCACGACCCCGACTCGCAGCTGAGCGTGGACCACACGCCCTGGACCGCCTTCCTGGAGACCTACCTGGTGCGGGGGGAGGACGGCATCAACCGGGTGGACTACCGGGGCGTGGCTCCGGAGAACCGGGCCCGCCTGGACGCCTACCTGGAGGCCCTCTCGGGAACGGAGGTGGACCGCCTCTCCCACGCGTCCCAGCTCCCCTTCTGGATCAACCTCTACAACGCCCTCACCGTGCAGGTGGTCCTGGACCACTTCCCCGTGGACTCCATCCGGGAGATCGACATCTCGCCGGGCTTTTTTTCCAACGGCCCCTGGGGCAGGAAGCTCATGCGGGTCGAGGGGGAGGAGGTCAGCCTGAACGACGTGGAGCACCGCATCCTGAGACCCATCTGGCAGGACCCCCGCATCCACTACGCGGTCAACTGCGCCGCCCTGGGCTGCCCCAACCTCCAGCCCCGGGCGTTCACCCCGGAGAATGCGGAGTCCCTCCTCGAGAAGGGCGCGAGCGACTACGTGAACCACCCCCGGGGGGTTTTCTTCCGGGACGGGGAACTGGTGGTCTCCTCCATCTACGACTGGTACCAGGCCGACTTCGGGGGCTCCGAGGCCGGGGTGATCGACCACCTCATGGAGCACGCCCGGCCCGGGCTCCGGGAGCGGCTCCAGGACTTCCGGGAGATCGAGGGCTACCGCTACGACTGGTCCCTGAACCAGGCCGGCGGGAAACAATGAAAATGGGGTCAGGTCTTGAATTTTGACTTTTTCCGGTCGAGGCAAATCGCA
>CAYUBQ010000082.1:0-16911 GCA_964443135.1 uncultured Desulfobacterales bacterium
CCATCTGGATGTCGTGGGCGATCTTGAGCTCGCTCTCGATGCGCTCCTTGGCCGCGGTGGTCTCGGTCAGGTCCCGGATGTACTGCTCGAGGGAGGCCCGCATGTGGGCGAAGGAGCCCGAGAGGCGCGCCACCTCGTCGCCGCCCCGGATCACGGGCAAGTCCACGTCCAGGTTGCCCGTGGCGATCTCCCCGGCCGCGTTCGAGAGGGAGCGCAGCGGGCGGGTGATGGACCGGGCGATCAGCACGATCACCAGGACGACGAAGAGGAGCCCGCCGAGGCTCAGGACGAGGACGGTGCGGTTCAGGCGGGTGATGTCCGCCATGAGCTCGTCCTGGGGGAAGAGCACGCCCAGGGACCAGCTGTTGGAGGGGAGCGGGGCGTAGGCCATCCAGCATTTCCGGCCGTAGACGTTGGTCATGGGCACGAAGCCGGACTCGCCGTGGATCATGGATCGTCCCAGCTCGCGGAGCCGCGGGTCCTCGCGCGCCTCGGCCACGCTGAAGATGGTCTCGTTCATGATCAGGCGGTTCGAGGGGTGGGTGATGTAGGTGCCGTTCTTGGAGATGAGGAACCCGTAGCCGGTCTCGGCGATCTGGATGGCCGAGACGAGCTGCTGGAGCCAGGAGAGGGAGATGTCCGCGGTGACCACGCCCGAGAAGACCCGCTCGCCCAGGCGGTTCTTGAAGAAGGGGACCGAGTAGGTGGACATGACGACGTTGCCCGCGCCCTCGTCGAAGTAGGGCTCGCTCCAGACGGGGTGGGAGAGCTCCTTGGGGATCTGGTACCAGTCCCAGAAGAAGTAGTCGTAGGGGATGTAGGTGAACTCCACCTTGCCGGAGGTCTTGTAGACGTAAGGCGCGAAGCGCTCGATGTTGCGGCTGTACTCATGGGGGGCGAACGCGATGGCCGAGCCGTAGATCTCGGTGTTCTCCCGCACCAGGGCCGTGAGGAGCTCGACCAGCTCGCCCCCGCTGCAGGAGACGGCCGTCATGAAGCAGGAGAGGTTCCTGGGCATCTTCTCCGCCGAGGCCAGGACCTTGTCGATGCGGTTGGCCGTGGACAAGGCCAGGTTGCCGGCGTTCCGCTCGATGTTCCGGACGATGATCCGCTTGGACACGACGTAGTTGTAGGCGAACACCCCGGCGAGGATCAGCGAGATGCTCGCCGTGATCAGGAGCGCGAGCTTGAAGGCCAGTCCCCTACTCTTCCACATGACCCGTGCAGCCCCGGTAAAAGGTTTCAAGGGGGGGGACGGTCTCGATGATGCCGTCTTCCATCAGGCCCTCGGCCACCCGGAGGTAGTCCTCCCTGCGGAGGGTGCCCACGGGCACCCGGGACCCCTCGGGCCGGATCAAATCCTCCATGCGCTCGAGCATCCAGCGCTGGTGGACCCGGGTGGCCGGGATGTGGGCCTGCTGGAGGTTGCGCATGACGATGTTCAATGCCTCCTCGGGGTGGTCGAAGGCGTAGTCCCACCCCGCAATGGAGGCGCGGACGAAAGCCCGGCAGAGCTCCGGTCTCTTCTCGCGGGTCTCCTCCAGGGCGTAGATGCCGTCCTCGGGGAAGTTGAGCCCGTGCTCGTGGAAAAAGAAGGTGGTGAGCTCGTCCGGGTTCAGGCCGCTGTTGATGATGGTGTGGTACTCGTTGTACCACATGGCCGAGGCCACATCCACGCCGTCGCGGAGGAACAGGTTCACGGAGTAGGACTGGCGCACCACGTCCACGTCCAGGCCGTACTTCCGGAAGAAGGCGCGGGGCTGGATCTGGAAGATGGGTCCCCAGAGGCCCACCTTTTTTCCGTCCATGTCCTCGGGTTTGATGATGCCGCTCGCCTTCTTGGCCACCAGCATGAGGGCGGAGTGCTGCATCACCTGCGCGAGGTTGACGACCGGCACGCCTTCGGCCCGGAGCGGGATGGTGGTGGAGAGCCAGAGGGTGGCGAAGTCCGCCTTTCCCTCCCGGAGGAGGGCGTCCGCCGGGGCGTCGGGACCGCCCGGGAGGATCTCCAGGTCGATGCCGTGCTTCCGGTAGATGCCCTTGTCCAGGGCGACGTAGTAGCCGGCGAACTGGGCCTGGGGCACCCAGTGGGGGATGAGGGATGCCTTCCGGAGCCCGGTCTCGTCGGCCGCGGCGGCAAACGGGACGAGCAGGAGCAGGGCGAGGAGGACCAGGGCGGCCGGGGGCGCGAGGAGGGGGGCGGGGCGGCAGGTGCCGTGCCGGCGGGGGCCGGCGGAAGGTCTCGGTGGCAAGGGTGTGGGTTCGGTCGCAGGGTGCATGGGATTCAAGCGGACGGGGCCGGAGCCGGTTCGGCGTCCTGGTCGCGGGGCTCCAGGATGAAGGTGAGGATGTTCTCGTCCCCGTCCCTTCGGAACCGGACGTCGTCCACCATCTTCCGGATCAGGAAGACGCCCAGGCCCCCGATCTCCCGCTCCGCCACGGGAGAGGAGACGTCGGCGTCGCCGAGGTCCTCGAAGGTGTAAGGGATCCCCTTGTCCCGGAACTCGATCACCAGGCGGTCCTCGTCGCCGGGCTCGCAGAGGATGCGGACCTCGCCGTCCCGGTTTTCGGGGTAGGCGTAGTTGAAGATGTTGACCAGGGCCTCCTCCACGGCCAGCTGGACCTCCTGGATGCGCCTGGGGCGGAAGCCCCGTCCCTCGGCGCAGTCGGTGACGAAGGCCATGAGGTCCTCGAGGCTTTCGAGCCGGGCTGGTCGTCGGATCCGGGTCATGGCGTCAGGCGTTGCAGGCCGCTTCCACGGAGTCGAAGACGGGAATGATGGAGCTGAACCCCGAGATGTCGAACACCTCCCTGACCGCGTCCTGGAGCGCGGCGAGGTGGAGCGAGCCGCCGTTGGTCTTGAGCTTCTTGGTCAGGGCGAGGATGCTCCTGAGGCCCGCGCTGCTGATGTAGTCGAGCTCGGCCAGGTCCACCACGAAGGCGGTCTCCCCCTCGGACATCATGGTCTCCACCGCCTTTTCGAACTCCGGCGCGGTCACCGCGTCCATTCTTCCCTTGACCGAAACGACCCGGGCGTTTCCTTCCTTCCGGTTCGATAGTTCCATGCTCTGGTTCCCTTGCAGGCCGCAGGGGACGGCCGGAAGCCGTCCCGGGGCCGGTTGTTGGTGTCGCTGCAGGGCGGCCCTTCCGCGCCGCCGCGCCTACGGCGTCATGACCAGCCGGAACCCCAGGGTTTGAAAGGCCTGGTCCGGGCTGTTCCTGACCCGCGAGGCCGACCGGCAGTACCGGGAGTAGCTCCACCAGCTGCCGCCCCGGACCGCCCTTCGCTCTCCCCAGTCCGGGCCCAGGGGGTCGGTGACCGGTTCCCCGGGGTAGGGGGCGAACCAGTCGCCGGTCCACTCCCAGACGTTCCCGTGCATGTCGTAGAGGCCCCAGGGGTTGGCCGGGTAGGTGCCGGTCTTCACGGTCCGGAGGGGTTCCTCGCGGCCGCACTCGTTGGTCCAGCTGTTCCCGAAGTTGGCCTTTTCGCAGTCCGGCTTGTCCCCCCAGGAGAACCGCGTGTCCGTGCCGGCCCGGCAGGCGTACTCCCACTCGGCCTCGGTGGGCAGCCGGAAGTCGCCCTCGGCCTTCCCGCTCACCCAGTCGGCAAAGGCCTGCGCGTCCTTCCAGGAGACGCAGGTCACGGGGTGGCCGGCCTCCTGCGGAAACCCGGGGTTCCGCCAGTCGTAGCCCTTCCGGACCTCCCACTCCCCGTCCTTCAGGGCCATGCACCCGGTCTCTTCGGCCGTGCTCTCGTAGCCGGTCTCCTCCACGAAGGCGCGCCACTGGGCCAGGGTCACCTCGGAGGCCTGCACGTAAAACCCCCGGGAGAGGGTCACCTGGTGTCGGGTCTCGTCGTCCTCCCGGCCTTTCTCGTCCGCCGGGCTTCCCATGACAAACGTCCCCGCCGGGACGTAGACGAAGGCCATGCCCGGCAAGGGCGTGACCCGCTTGGCCGGCTCGGCCGACGCCGTTGCGGCGGCAACGAGCGTCAGGCAGGCGAGCAACGCGCCGGAAGCCAAACTCCATTTTCCTGGCCGCATGACAACCTCCATCCTTGAAAGGGAAACGAATGGGGGAGAGGTTAACGGGGAAGGGGTCAAGATTCAAGAAAAAAGCTTGCCCGATGCAAAACCGTACGAGAAACCGTTGCCGATCAGGGAGAGGACCTCGGGACGGGAGAGCCCCATGCGCTCCTCGAGGATCCCGAGCTCCCGGGAGAGGGTGGTGTGGAAGAAGGCGGGATCGTCCGTGTTGACCACCAGGGGGACCCCCGCCCGGAGGAGCCCGCACAGGGGATGGTCCCTGCCCGGGGGGGCCGCCCCGAGGCACAGGTTGCTGCTGGGGCACACCTCGAGGGGGACCCGGTCCCGGGCCAGGCGCGCCGCCAGGGCCGGGTCGTCCAGGGCCCGGATGCCGTGCCCGATCCGTTCCGCCCCCAGGAGGTCCAGGGTCTCGCGGACGTGGGCGGCCGAGGTGAACTCGCCGGCGTGGGCCACGGTGTGGAGGCCCATGGCGCGGGCCCGCTCGAAGACCGGCGCAAACGGGGCCGGGTCGCCCTCCCGCTCGGTGCCCGCGAGATCGATCCCCACCACCCGGTCCCAGGGGCGGCGCTCCAGGAGCTCCAGGGTGCGGAACCCCGCATCCGGGCCCAGGATGCGGGGGATGGAGAAGAGGAGGCGGACCTCGACCCCGTGCGACTCTTCCCCCCGGCGAAGGCCGGTCTCCAGGCCCTCGAACAGGGCCCCGGGGTCCACGCCCCGGGAGGTGTGAAAGAGGGGCATGACGAACGCCTCGGTGTAGACGATCCGGTCCCGGGCCTGGTGCTCCACGAAGGCGAAGGCGGCCTCCGCGAACTCCTCGCCGGTCTCCAGGTAGCGGGCGAGGAACCGGAAGACCGCGTTGAACCCCTCGAACCCCTGGAACACGTAAGGGTCCTCCGCCAGGGGGGCCAGGCCCTTGCGCGCGCCGATGCGGTCCAGGACCGCCCGCTCCAGGCTCCCTTCCAGGTGGACGTGGAGCTCGGCCTTGGGCAGGGCCTCGAGGGGCTGGGTCTCCTCCACGTTCGTTCCTCCTCTTTTCGGGCTCGCGGGCCCTTGCCGTTGCTCGGCTTGCCGGAGCCTCGCGGTCCCGGTTGGTGTGGGGCTGTTCGTTCCAAGGGGCTCGACTCGCCCGGGCGCCTGTTCCAGCCGTTGTAGGGCGGCATTTTACATGCCGCCGTTGGAACGGCGGCGTCGCGTGGCGGGCGCCGTTCTTGTGCGGACGCGGTTGCGGCGGGGTGTAAAACCCCGCCCTGCGAAGACCGTTCGTTCCCAACGGGCGTTCTCGAACGTCGTTGCGGCGGTGGGCCCCCGCGAGGACCGTTCGTTCCCAACGGGCCGCCTCGGATGGGGTTGCGGCGGTGGAAAACCGCCGCCGTGTGCAAACCGATCGTTCTCAACGGGCGCCCTCGAATGCCTTCGAGGCGGTGAAAACCCTCCGCCCTGCGCGCACCGATCGTTCCGGCCCGTTCCGCGAAAGCCGCTATGCCTCCGCGTCCTCCTCCGGCTCCCGGACCGCGCGGGCGATCGCCAGAACGGCGACGGCCGCCAGGATCATGGCCGCGCAGAGCCCGTAGAGGAGCCCGTAGCGCTTCTCCGCGCCCGCCAGGACCAGCCCGCCCAGGATGGGCCCGATCACGTAGCCGCCGTCGATCATCCAGGTGGAGAGGTTGAGGTTCAGGCCGCGGTACCGGGGTAGGGAGGCCTCGAAGATGATGGCGTTCATGAGGGGCGTGGAGGCCCCCCAGGCCAGGCCCAGGACGCAGGCCACGGCGTAGAAGAAGACCGGGCCCCCGGCCAGGGGGAGGGCGCCGTAGCCGGCGGCCATGAGCAGGAACACGGCCCCCAGGAGCCGGACCTTGTCCAGGCGGTCGAGGGCGGCGCCCGCGGCCACCCGCACCCCGATCATGATGGCCGTGGCGATGGTGTAGAAGAGCCCCGGGTTGGGCACCCCGATGTGCCGGCCGAACTCCTCGAGGAAGAAGAAGATCATGGTGTAGCTGGTGAAGAAGAGGAGCGTCACCCCGAGGAGCAGGGGGACCCGGCGGCGGCCGAGGTTCTCCCGGAAGGCCCCCGGGCTGAACCCGGGCGCGCCGCCGCCCCCGGCCGCCGCCGGGGGCGGTCGGATGGCCAGGATGCAGGGGAGCACCAGGAGCATGGCGAGGCCGGCGGCGGCCAGCACCCGGTCGAAGCCGCCCAGGGCCCGGGTGAAGGTATCCAGGAGCGGGGGGAGCAGGGCGTTCGGCAGGAGCGTGTTCACCGAGATGATGCCGAAGGCCTGGCCGGAGCGGGACGGGGGGATGAAGGCCACCACCATGGCCATGACCCCGGCGGCCAGGACCACGAAGCCCACGCCGTGGAGCGAGCGGACCAGGACCATGGGGACCAGGGTGTGGGCCGCAGCGTAGCCCAGGAGGGCGACGGCCGAAACCATCGTCCCGGCGGTCATCCAGGCCCGGGCGTTCCCCGGGTGGAGGAGCGGGCTGATCAGGGGCCGGAGAGCCAGGGCCAGGACGGAGAAGAGGCCGATCAGGAAGCCGAACCAGGCCGGGTCGATGGGCAGGGTCCGGAGGTAGCTGTAGAACCGGAAGAAGAGGGCGACGTTGCTGAACCCCAGGAAGACGACGGCGTTCAGGAGGACGAACTCGCGGGTGAGGATCCGGTCGGCGTTTTCAGTCACCTTGTTGCCCTCGACGGCTCGGAGGGGCCCCGGCCGTTCGGCGCTCACAACTCCCGCTGCGGCAGGATGCCCGCCAGGGCCTCCACGAAGGCCTCCATGGCCTCCATGGGGCCGACGGTCACGCGGATGAAGTTGGGGAAGCGGAACCCGGTCATGGTGCGCACCATGATCCCGCGGGTCATGAGCTTGCGGTAGGCCAGGCTGTCGCTCATGGGGAGCCGGACCATGACGAAGTTGCCCTCGCCCGAGACCGGCTCGAGGCCCAGGCTCCCGAGCTCCCTCCCCAGGAAGGCCTTGGCCGTCCGCACCAGCTCCCGGGTGCGGGCGACGTGCTCGTCGTCCCCCAGGGCGGCCAGGGCCGCCTCCTGGGCCAGGGCGTTCACCGAGTAGACCACGCAGGTGCGGCGGACCACGTCCACCACCTCGGGGTCGCCGGCCAGGTAGCCGATGCGGAGGCCGGCCAGGGCGTACATCTTGGAGAAGGTCCGGAAGACGATCAGGTTGGGGTAGTCCCGGATGAGGCGGAGGCCGTCCGGGTAGTCGTCCCGCTCCACGAACTCGGCGTAGGCCTCGTCCACCACCACGATCCGGCGGCCCGCCACCCGGTCCAGGAAGCGGCGGAGCCGGGCCTCGTTCCAGTAGGTGCCCGTGGGGTTGTTGGGGTTGCAGAGGAACAGGATCTTGGTGCGCTCGTCCACCTGCCGGAGCAGGCCGTCGTCGTCGAAACCGAGGTGGATCAGGGGGACGAGGCGGGCCTCGAAGCCCGAGAACTCGGCCACCCACTCGTACACGGCGAAGGTCTTGTCCGCGGTGACGATGTTGTCGCCCTCGCGGCAGAAGGCCTTGATCACGAAGGAGATCACCTCGTTGGCGCCGTTCCCCACCAGGAACCGGTCCGGGTCGAGATCGAAGGTCTCGGCCAGGCGGCGACGCAGGTGGAAGGCGTCGCCGCTCGGGTAGATGGAGGCGCGGGGCGGGGGGAACCGCTCGATGACGGCCCGGGCGGCCGGGGGCGGGCCCAGGGGGTTCTCGTTGTTGTTGAGGCGGTGGAGTCGCGGGCAGCCGTAGAGCTTCCGGAGCTCGTCGTCCGGCTTGCTCGGGATGTAGGCCTCGAAGCGCTTGATGTGCTCCGGGACGAGCCTGTCCAGGGCGGGCAGGGTCATGGGGCCTCCGAGGCCAGCTGGAAGAGCACCAGGTCGCCGGTGCCCGCGTAGGGGAGCACCATGCGGGGCGCGAACCCGTGGGCCAGGAGGGCGGGCGTGAAGTCGGCCTGCCAGGGCAGGGCCGTGTCCATCTCGAAGAAGAGGCCGGTCCCCGGCTCCCGTTCGAACAGCCGCAGGTGGTTGGCCAGGTTCTCCCCGGCGTCCCGGCCGGTCCGGATCGGGCGGAGGGTGACCACGCCCCGGGCCCGGTCCACCTCGGCCGACAGGACCGACCCGGCCGGCTTGCTCTCCCCCAGGTCGGTCACCGGGCGGAGGTCCCGGGGCAGCACCAGCCGCCGGTACTCGTCCCGGAGGAAGGGTTCCAGGTCCGGGTGGCACCAGGCCGTGGAGCCCGGGTCCTCCTGCATCTGGCGGAACCGGGCCTCCAGGGCGAGGGGGGGCAGGTCGTCCTCCCTGGGGACGGTGATCGTGCCCAGGGGCTCGAACCAGTCGGCGGGGAGGTGCTCGGTGGGGAGCCGGCTGACGAGCCCCACCGCGTGGGTGCGGGCGATGGCGCCCAGGCAGGCCTCGAGGAGCTCCGCGGCCATGGGGCTTCCGGGGGGCTGGTCGAAGAGATAGGGGCCGAAGCACTCCACGGTCTTGGCGCCCGTCCAGTGCCAGAGGATGCCGCCGCCGATCTCGCCCCCGGGACCGAAGGCCGCCGCGGCCCGGTAGTCGCCGCTCTCCACCATGTCCACCACCTTGCCGGGGTACCGGAAGGCCGGGGGCATGAGGTGGGCCGGGTAGCGGTCGGCCACGAGCCGGACCAGGAGCTTGAGCTCCTCGACGGCGGGCGGGCGGACGGAGAAGGTCTCGAGGGGCGGGACGGACGGGAGGCCGTCCCCCTCGGCCTCGGGGTAGCTCTTCTCCTTGACCAGGGTGAGCTGGACGCCCTCGCCCCCCTCGGCCACCTGGAACCGGTCCACGGAGCGGGCCGCGATGAGGAGGCCCATCTCCATGAGGCTGGCCTCGTCGTCGAAGGAGACCGTGGCGGTCAGGTTGAAGGCCTGCATGTTGAAGTCCTCCACCGGGAAGTCGAAGTCGGCCCGCACGTAGTAGCCGCCGCCGGTGCAGTGGATCTGCACCTCCTGGTCCGGGGCGGCCAGGCCGCAGAGGTAGCTGAAGAGCTCCTCCGTGGCCAGGGTCAGGGCCAGGGCCTCGGTCCGGCCGAGTCCCAGGGCCGTGCCGGCCTTCTCCACGAAGGTCGTGGCCAGGGACAGGAACCCCGTGTCCGCCGGGAGGGTCATGGAAACGGCCTTGCTCCGCGCTCGCTGATTCACGTCGCTTTTCCTTTCCTCTTACCTCTTTTCTCTTTCCCCTTCTTCTTCGGGCTTTTCCTCACCTCTCACCTCTTCCTTTTCTTCGACCCGGAACACCTCGATGGGCACCTTCACGTTCTTGAGGTTCTGGGGGCCCATGCACTCCAGCGCGCAACCGTTCCCCACGCGGCGGGCGGTCTCCTCGCCCACGAGGATCTCCCCGTTCCGGGCCAGGGTCCCGATCCGGGCCGCCACGTTGGTCACCGGGCCGGAGGCGGTGTAGGTCCACCGGGTCCCGGTGATGCCCTCGAACCGGCTGGAGCCCACCGAGGCCCGGCCCGAGTTGATCCCGATGTTGACCACCACGGGCTCGAACCGGCCCACCAGGTCCCGGTTGATGAGGCCGGTCCGCTCCCGGATGGCCAGGGCGGTCGCCAGGGCGTTCCGGGCGTGCACCCGCTCGTCCGGGTCCTGGAAGATGATCATGAGGCCGTCGCCGGCGGTCTCGTTGATGTCGCCCTTGTTCCGGTGGATCTGGTCCAGGAAGCTCGAGAAGTAGGTCTCGATCAGGGTGTTCATCCGGTCCGGGGGCACGGTCTCGCTCAGGCGGGTGTAGCCGGCGACGTCGAGGAAGAGGACGGAGACGTCGGCCTCGCGCTTCTCCAGGTCCGGGGAGTCGGGCGTGGACTCGATGATCTTCCGCACCGACTCGGGCACGAACTTGCCCAGGTGGGTCTTGATGTTCTCCAGGAGCTCCACCTTGCGCAGGGTCTCCTCCAGCTCGACGTTCTTCCGGTGGAGGTCCTCGATCATCCCCTCCAGCCGGTACTCGCGGGCCTCGATCTGGACGAGCATCATGCCGAAGGACTCGGCCAGCTCGGAGACGAGCCCGGGGTAGAGGCCGGCCTTGGTGAACTCGAAGATCTCCCGGGCGTTGTCGTACTGGCCGCGGGACACCTCGCCGGTCAACCGGATGAGGTCCTCGAGGATGCGGTCCTTGCTCTCCCCCTCCATCTTCCCTCCTGAAACAAACAGGGGACGTTTTTGCATAATTGCATAACTCGATTGCTGTCCGGCTGCTCATGGGCTTGGAGGCTGACGAGACCGTGCGGGGGTTTCGCAAAAGAACGGGCGCGGTCGAGTTATGCAATTATGCAAAAACGTCCCCTCTCTCCCCTCTCTGAGGTTCACCGGACTCGGAGTATATGGTAAAAGGACGGACACGGTCAAGGAAACCGGAGGGGCCATGGAAGGTCGAGAACGGCGGATCTCAAAGCTCTTGGGCGCCTGGTACGACGAACACAAGCGGGAGCTGCCCTGGCGGAGGGAGGGGCGGGCGGACCCCTATGCGGTCTGGGTGTCGGAGATCATCCTCCAGCAGACGCGGGTGGAGACGGCCGGGCCCTACTTCGAGCGGTTCATGGCCCGGTTCCCGGACGTCCGCGCCCTGGCCGGGGCGGACCTCCAGGAGGTGCTCAAGGCCTGGGAGAACCTGGGCTACTACTCCCGGGCCCGGAACCTCCACCGGGCCGCGCAAACGATCGTCCGGAATCACGGGGGGCGGGTCCCGCGGGACCGGAAGGCCTTGCTGGCCCTCCCGGGGGTCGGCCCGTACACGGCCGGGGCGGTCCTGAGCCTCGCCTTCGGCCTGCCCGTGGCGGCGGTGGACGGGAACGTGCGCCGGGTGGTCTGCCGGCTCTACGCCATCCGGGATCCCCTCGACCGCGCGTCCACGCTCCGGGCGGTGGAGGCGCGGGCCGCGGACCTGGTGCCCGAGGATCGGCCCGGGGCGTTCAACCAGGCCCTCATGGACCTGGGCTCCGGGATCTGCACGCCGAGGGGGCCCCGCTGCCTGATCTGCCCGCTGGTGCGGGCGTGCGAGGCTGCGAGGCAGGGGGACCCGGAGGCCCTCCCCGTGAAGAAGAAGCGAGCACCCGTTCCGCACCGGAACGCGGCCGCGGCCGTGATCCGGGACGGGCAGGGGCGGGTGCTGCTGGTCAAGCGGCCCGACCGTGGGCTCCTGGGCGGGCTCTGGAAGCTCCCCGGCGGGGAGCTCGCGGAGGGCGAGGAGCCGGGCCGGGCGCTGGAGGGGCTGGTTGCGGACGAGGTGGGGCTGGAGGTGAAGGCGGAGGGGGCGGTTGCGGCCTCGGTGAACCACACCTACACGCACTTCCGGCTGACCCTTCGGGCGTTCGCCTGCACCTGGGCGGGCGGAAGCCCCGAGGCCCGCACCTGCGACGCCTGGGCCTGGACCCGGCTCGAGGACCTGGACCGCTTCCCCCTCTCCGGCGTGGACGCCAAGATCCTAGGGGACGTTTTTGCATAATTCGATAACTCTGCTCGGATCCCGAAAGCGCGGGCGAAGCTTGAACCGTCCAACGATTCCGAGGCCCCCCTGCGTGACCGAGTTATCGAATTATGCAAAAACGTCCCCTATTTTTAGAGCTTCTTCATGAGCTGCTGGGCGGCGATGTGCATGGGGTCCCAGGTGGCGCCGAAGGGCGGGGCATAGGCCAGGTCGCACTCGTGGAACTGCTCCACGGTCATGCGGGCGTGGAGCGCCACGGCGGGCGCGTCGATGCGGTGGGCCACGCCCTCCCGTCCCACCATCTGGACCCCCAGAAGCCGGCCCGAGCCGCGGTCCCCGACCATCTGCACCCCGATCTGAGAGGCCCCGGGGTGACGGTGAGCCCGGCTCCGGGCGAAGATGACCGCCTCGACCGGGTCGAACCCGGCCTTCCCGGCCTCGTCCATGGAGAGCCCGGTCCGCGCCACCTGGAGGTCGAACACCTTGAACACGGCCGTCCCGACCACCCCGTCCAGGGAGACCTCGCGGCCCGTGACGTGGTCGGCCACGGCCCGGCCGCCCCGGTTGGCCCGGAGCGCCAGGGGCACCCAGGTGCGCTCGCCGGTGACCACGTGAAAGGCGTCGGCGCAGTCGCCGGTGGCGTAGATGTCGGGGTCGGAGGTGCGGCAGGCCCGGTCCACGGCGACGGCGTCGTCCGGGCCCAGGTCCAGGCCCGCCTCGGCGGCCAGCTCGCTGTTGGGGCGGACCCCGGCGGCGAAGAGCACCAGGTCGGTCTCCAGGCGGAGGTTGGTGCAGGTGACCGAGAGCCGCTTCCCGCTCCGCTCGACGGCCTGGAGCGCCTCGCCCGTGTGGACCCGGACCAGGTGGGTCTCCAGCTCCTTCTGGACCACGTCGGAGAGGTCGTCGGGCATCCAGGGCAGGAGCTGCTGCCTGGGCTTGACCATGTCCACCCGCACGCCGCGCTCGAAAAAGGCCTCGGCCATCTCCATCCCGATGTAGCCCATGCCCACGATGACCGCCTGGCGGACGTCGTTCCCGGCCAGGTGCTGCTTGATCCTGCGGCCGTCCTCCAGGGACTTGAGGCCGGTCACGCCGGGGAGGTCCGCGCCGGGAACGTCCAGGATCACGGGCCGGGCGCCGGTGGCGATCAGGAGCTTGTCGTAGGCCAGCTCGAAGTCCTTTCCGTCGGCCTTGGTGCCGCGCACCGCCTTGGCGGTGCGGTTGATCGCCTCGGCCCGGTGCCCCAGGCGGAGGTCGATGCCCTGCTTCTCCCGGAAGACCGAGGCCTCGCGCACCACGAGGTCGTCCATCTCCCGCTCGGGCTCGGCCAGGTTGTAGGGCATGCCGCAGGCACTGTAGGAGACGTCCCGCGTCTGCTCCAGCACCACGATCTCCAAATCCTTCCGGTTTCGACGAGCCCGGCTCGCAGCGCTCATGCCGGCGGCGTCCGCTCCGATGATCAGGAATCGCATGAAGGTTCCTCCGGGGGACGAGCCCGCGGGGGATCTGAAGGCTCGTACGGTTGTGGGTGCGGCAGGAACTCCCCCGCCATAGGGAGAAGCATAGACAAGGTCGGGCACCGGGTTCAAGGGAAAACCCGGTTTCCCCCTTTGGGGCCGGGCCCTTTCATGATAGAGTGGCGCGAAAGCCCGAACCGAGCATCCCACGCACCCGCCGGGGAACATCCAGGCGACTCGCGATGAAAAGGAGCCACCATGGAAGCGAGCCAGATCGACTTCACCGGAAAGACCGCCCTGGTCACGGGAGGCAGCCGCGGGCTGGGGCTGGCCCTGGCCGAGGCGTTCGCGGCGCAGGGGGCGCACGTGGCCGTTTGCGGCCGCAAGCAGGAGAACCTGGACCGGGCCGTGCAGGAGCTCAAGGGCAAGGGCCTTCAGGTGCTCGCACACCCGGCTCACATGGGAAAGGCGGACCAGGTGGACGCTCTGTTCACCGCGGTCCGGGAGACCTTCGGCCGGCTGGACATCCTGGTGAACAACGTGGGCATGAACCTGCCCACGCCGTCGACGGCCGAGGTGGAGGAGGGGCTCTGGGACAAGATCCTGGAGGGCAACCTCAAGAGCGCCTTCCTGGGCTCCGGCCGGGCCGTGCCCCTGATGAAGGAGCAGGCCGGCGGGCGCATCGTGAACATCTCGTCCGTGGCCGCGCGGAAGGCCACCCGGGGCATGGGGGTCTACTGCGTGGCCAAGGCGGCCCTCGAGATGTACACCCGGGTGCTGGCGGCGGAGCTGGCCACGGACGGGATCCGCGTGAACGCCGTGGCGCCGGGGATGGTCCGCACCGGGTTCAGCGAGCCGTTCTGGGGCAACGAGGCTCTGCTCGAGCAGATCACGGCCTCCATTCCCATGGGGCGCATCGCGGAGACCGGGGACGTGGTGGGGGCGGTGCTGTTCCTCTGCTCGTCCTGGGCGGACTACATCACGGGCGAGGTGGTGACCGTGGACGGCGGCTCCGCCGTGCTGTGAAAAAGAGGGGACGTTCTTGCATAATTCGATAACTCCCATTCCACTCCCACAAGGCCCGGGCGGAGGCGACGCAAAACGTTGTTCATGGATCAGTCCGCTCGATCCTCGAGCGAGTTATCGAATTATGCAAGTACGTCCCCTGAAAAAGGGTTGACTTGGGGAATGGGGGTGTGCTACTTTTGGGATGAATGAATGCTCATTCAGCCCATTCGGTAGGAATTTCAGCCGAATGAAAAATGAGGACCGGGAAGACGAAGGATCATCGATCGACGAGAGGAGGTCTCCTTATGAGCAGCAAGATCAAACGGGCCGGGGTCGTCGGGGCCGGTGTCATGGGAGCGACCATCGCCGCACAGCTGGCGAACGTGGGCATCGAGACCCTGCTCCTGGACATCGTTCCGCGGGAGCTGACCGACGAGGACCGGAAGAAGGGGCTCACCGAAGAGAGCAAGGCG
Source organism: uncultured Desulfobacterales bacterium (assembly GCA_964443135.1). Lineage (GTDB taxonomy): Bacteria > Desulfobacterota > DSM-4660 > Desulfatiglandales > HGW-15 > JAIPEI01. The sequence goes on from CAYUBQ010000082.1 coordinate 14,428, forward strand.
TTCCGCAACAAGCTCGCCCGGCAGGGGTTGGAGACCGCTCTCAAGAGCCGGCCGGCGTCCTTCTACATCTCCGAGTACGCCAAGCGGGTGGAGGTCGGGAACCTGGAGGACGACCTGGAGCGCCTCCGCGAGGTGGACTGGATCATCGAGGTGGTGGTGGAGCGGCTGGACATCAAGCAGCAGGTGTTCGAGAAGCTCGAGTCCGTGCTGGAGCCCGGCACCATCATCACGTCCAACACGTCGGGGATCTCGGCCGCGGCCATGAGCGAGGGGCGGTCCGAGACCTTCCGCAACCATTTCGCCATCACCCACTTCTTCAACCCCCCGCGCTACATGAAGCTCCTGGAGATCGTGGGCTGCGAGGACACCCTGCCCGAGGTGCTGGACACCCTGGCGGAGACCTGCGAGCGCGTGGTGGGCAAGGGCGTGGTCTGGGCCAAGGACACCCCCAACTTCATCGCCAACCGGATCGGCACCTTCAGCATGCTCTACGGGATCCGGGCCATGCTGGAGATGGGGCTCTCCGTCGAGGCCGTGGACAAGCTGACCGGCCCGGTGATCGGCCACCCCAAGAGCGCCTCCTTCCGGACCGCCGACCTGGTGGGCCTGGACACGCTCCTCCACGTGGCCGAGAACGTCTACGAGGGCGCCCCCGACGACGAGAAGCGCGAGACCTTCCAGCCGCCCGAGCTCCTGCAGAAGATGCTCGAGCAGAAGCTCCTGGGCGAGAAGACCGGGCGGGGCTTCTACAAGAAGAGCAAGGACGAGAAGGGCAAGCGGGTCATCCTCTCCATCGACCCCGAGAGCTTCGAGTACACGCCCCAGGAGAAGGTCAAGTTCGCCTCCCTCGAGGCGGCCCAGAACGTCTCCGGCACGGGCGGCAAGATCAAGGCCCTCTTCTACGCGGACGACAAGGCCGGCGAGTTCACCTTCCGCCAGACGGCCGAGACCCTGATCTACTCGGCCAACCGCATCCCCGAGATCGCCGACGACATCGTGAACGTGGACAACGCCATGAAGTGGGGCTTCGCTTGGAAGCTCGGCCCCTTCGAGGCCTGGGACGCTCTGGGCGTGGCCGAGAGCGTGGAGAAGATGAAGGCCGCGGGCTACGAGATCCCGGGCTGGGTGGCGGAGATGCTGGCGCAGGGGAACGACGCCTTCTACAAGATGGAGAACGGCAGGTCCCTCTACTACGACCCGGCGAGCAACTCCTACGAGGAGGTGCCGGTCAAGCCCGGCGTGATCTACCTCCCGGCCCTCAAGGACCGGGACATGACCGTGGCCGGCAACAAGGGCGCCACCCTGGTGGATCTGGGCGACGGGGTCGCCTGCCTCGAGTTCCACACCAAGATGAACGCCATGGGCGACGACATCGTCAGCATGGTCTACAAGTCGGCGGACATCGTCGGCAAGGATTTCGACGGCCTGGTCATCGCCAACCACGGCACCAACTTCTCGGCCGGCGCCAACCTCCCCATGGTGCTCTTCACCGCGCAGGAGGAGGAGTGGGACGACCTGGACTGGATGATCAAGACCTTCCAGGACGCCTTCATGAAGCTCAAGTACCTGGACAAGCCCGTGGTGGCGGCCCCGGCCGGCATGGCCCTGGGCGGCGGCTGCGAGATCTGCCTGGCCTCGGACCGGGTGCGCTTCGCCGCCGAGACCTACATGGGGCTCGTGGAGGTGGGCGTGGGCCTGATCCCGGCCGGCGGCGGCACCAAGGAGCTCTACCTCAGGAACACCGAGCACCTCTTCGAGGTGCCGCGCGGCGGGCTCTACCCCAAGCAGATCGAGCTCATGCCCTACATCGCCCGCGCCTTCGAGACCATCGCCATGGCCAAGGTGGCCACCTCCGGCCCCGAGGCGATCAAGATCGGCTACCTGCGGCCCACGGACAAGATGACCGTGAACCGGGACTTCCAGATCGCCGACGCCAAGAAGACCGTGATCGCCATGAACATGGAGGGCTACCGGCCGCCCATGGTCAAGGACGAGATCCGGGTGGCCGGGGAGAACACCTTGGCCATGATCAAGCTGGGCCTCTGGACCATGCACGAGTCCGGGTTCATCACGGACCACGACGTCACCGTCTCCACCAAGGTGGGCTGGGTGCTCTGCGGCGGCGAGGTCCTGCCGGACACCAGGGTGAGCGAGCAGTACCTCCTCGATCTCGAGCGCGAGGCCTTCCTGAGCCTCTGCGGCGATCCCAAGACCCAGATGCGGATTCAGCACATGCTGCAGACGGGGAAGCCGCTCAGGAACTAGTGACGGTGTCGGTGAGGGGTGAGGAAGGGCGGAAGAGGGTGAGAGGTGACGGTGAGAGGTGACAGTGAAAAACACCTGCACCCCGAAAACCAAAAGAAAGCAAGAACCCGGGGCCCGGGGGCAAGGGCCGAGGGACGAGGATAAAAATCAGTCGAAGGGACTGTAAGGAGGAAACGCCATGAGAGAAGCCGTGATCGTCGCCGCCTGCCGAACGGCGGT
>CAYUBQ010000083.1:0-16876 GCA_964443135.1 uncultured Desulfobacterales bacterium
GTCAATGCTCCCGTTTCTTTCGGGCCTGGTCCATCTCCCGTTTCATCTCTTTTTCCTTGAGGCTCCGGCGCTTGTCCACCTTCCGCTTTCCGCGGGCCAGGGCGATCTCCACCTTGGCCCAGTTCCCCGAGAAGTAGACCTTGAGGGGGATCAGGGCGTAGCCCTTCTCCTGGGTCTTGCCCAGAAGGCGCTTGAGCTCTCGCTTGTTCAGGAGGAGCTTCCGGGGCCGGGTGGGTTCCAGCTCCACGTGCCGGGCGAAGGGGTAGGGGGAGATGTGCATGTTGTAGAGCCAGGCCTCGCCCTTCCGGATCTTCACGTAGGCGTCCACGAGGTTGGCGCGGCCGTCCCGGAGGGACTTGACCTCGGGGCCGAGGAGGATCAGGCCGGCCTCGAAGACTTCGTCGAGGAAGTACTCGTGGGAGGCCTTGCGGTTCTGGCAGACGACGCGCTTGCTCATGGCTCGTTCCGTTCGGGCGATCAGTGGACCGCGGTTCGGGCGATCGCCGGTTCGGGATTGTGGCTGTTGTCGAGGACGTAGTCCCGGATCTCCTGGGAGGTGTTCATCTGGAGCACGGCGGTGAGGGTGGCCTCGGCCTCTGCGGCCGAGAGGGTCCGGATGGCGTTCTTGACGGCGGGAATGCTCCCGGCGTTCATGCTGAGCTCACGGATGCCGAGGCCCACCAAAATGGGGGCGCACAGGGGATCGCCCGCCATCTCCCCGCAGAGAGCCACCTCGATGCCCGCGGTCCGGGCCGCCTCCACCGCCTGGCGGATCATCCGGAGGATGGCGGGGTGGAAGGGCTGGTACATGAAGGCCACATGCTCGTTGACCCGGTCGATGGCCAGCGCGTACTGGATGAGGTCGTTCGTTCCGATGCTGAAGAAGTCCACGTGCCGGGCCAGGACGTCGGCCACCGCCACGGCGGAGGGGACCTCGATCATGATGCCTACGCGGAGGTAGGGGTCGTAGCTCTCCCCCTGGCTGTCGAGCTCCGCCTTGACCTCCTCCAGGACCGCCTTGGCGTCCAGGACCTCCTGCACCCCGGAGATCATGGGGAACATGAGCCGCACGTGCCCGAAGGCGCTCGCCTTCAGGATGGCCCGGAGCTGGCTTCGGAAGATCCTGACCTCCTTGAGACAGAACCGGATGGCGCGCAGGCCCAGGGCCGGGTTCATCTCCTTGCCCAGCGGGAGGAAGGAGGAGAACTTGTCTCCGCCCAGGTCCAGGGTGCGGATGGTCACGGGCATGGGCGAGAAGATCTCGACCACCTCCCGGTAGTCCTCGAACATCTCCTGCTCGGTGGGAAGCTCCCGGCTTCGGAGGAAGAGGAACTCGGTCCGGTAGAGGCCGATGCCCTCGGCGCCGTGGTCCCGGGCCACGGCCACCTCCTCCAGGAACTCGATGTTCGCCAGGACGGTGAGGCGGCGTCCGTCCGTGGTCTCCGCGGGCAGGTGGCTCTGCCGGAGGATGCTCGACTCGCGCTTCTCGTGCTCGAGTTGCTTCTCCTGGTAGACGATGATGGTCTCGTCGTCCGGGTTGACGATGACCTGTCCGGTGTTCCCGTCCACGATGATCAGGGTGCCGTCCGGGATCACCTGGGTGGCGGACTCCAGTCCCACCACCGAGGGGATCTTGAGGGCCTGGGCCATGATGGCGGTGTGGGAGGTCCGGCCTCCCACGTCGGTGATGAACCCCATCACCTTGGCGATGTTCATCTCGCTCGTGTCCATGGGCGAGAGGTCGCGGGCCACGACGATGACCCGTTCGTCGATCTCCGAGAGGCTGGGGGCCTCCTTTCCCGCCAGGTTCCTGAGCACCCGCTGGGCCACGTTCTCCACGTCGTTGATCCGCTCCCGGATGTAATCGTCCTCGATCTGCTCGAAGAGCCGGCGGATGTCGTGCACGGACTTCTTGAGGGCCCACTCGGCGTTGATCTTCTCCTCCAGGATGGTGCGGGCCGTGGCCTCGCTGAGCATGCTGTCGTCGAGAATCATCAGGTGGGTGTCCAGGATGAAGCCGTGGGCCTTGAGCGGCTCGGGCATGCGGTCCCTGAGGGTGGCGATGTGCGCCTTGGCCGCAGCCAGGGCCTCCTTGAAGCGCTCCACCTCGAGGTTCACCTGGCGGTCGCCGATCAGGTACTGGTAGAGGATCTTCACACGGGAACGGTCGATCACCCGGGCCTTGCCGAGGACGATTCCGGACGAGACCGGGATTCCCGTGAGGGTTTTTTCATGCATGGCGTTCATGCCTCTTCGTCGAACTTCTCTTCAAACAGCCGGCAGAGTGCCTCCAGGAGCGCCTCGGCATCCTTACCGTCGGTCCGCACCGTCACCTCGGTGCCCTTCGGGCAGGCCAGGGTCAGGATCGACAGGATGCTTCCGCCCTCCACCTCGCTTCCGTCCTTTGCGATGTAGAGCCGGGCGTCGAATCGTCCCGCCAGCTCCACGATCTTGGCCGCAGCCCGGGCGTGGAGTCCCAGGTCGTTGGTGATCCGAAGCGTCCTCGTCAGCTCCATGGGTCTCCGTCCCGGTCGAGGTTTTCCCGGCGTCCCCCGTTTCCAGCCGCCCTCCGAAGCAGGTCCGTGGCGCGGGGAAGACGCCCTTTCTAGCGGGCCTTCAGGGAAGCCTGTACATCGAGGCAGATCTTGTAAATATGCCTGTAACCGAGCCCCCGTTCAAGGGAGAGTTTTTCCGCCACGTCCCGCAGGCTCAAGTCCCCCCGGGAGAGGAGCTCCTCGATCCGCCCTCGGATTTCCGCCTCGGGGATCTCTTCCGCCGCTCCCGGGGAGGCGCCCTCCACCATCACCGTGAACTCGCCGCGGGCCCGATCCCCTTCCGCCCGTTCCGCCAGCTCGCCCAGGGTCCCCCGGAGGATCTCCTCGTGGACCTTGGTCATCTCGCGCGCGAGCGCCGCCTCCCGGTCGCCGAGGACGTCCCGAAGGTCCTCGAGCATGGCCCGGATCCGATGGGGCGCCTCGTAAAAGACCAGTGTCCTCGGCTCCGATGCGAGCGGCTCGATCTCCCTGCGCCTCCGGCCGGAACGGTTCGAGAGAAAGCCGGCGAAGAGGAACCCGTCCGAGCGGAGCCCGGACGCGGAGAGGGCGGCCACGGCTGCGCAGGGCCCCGGGACGGCCTCCACCCGGATCCGCTCGTCGAGCGCGCGGCGGATCAGCAGCGTGCCCGGGTCCGAGATGCCCGGGGTGCCGGCGTTCGTGACCAGGGCCACCTTCCACCCGGCGTGAAGCTTCTCCAGGAGGGCCGGTTCCTTGCGCCCGCGGTTGTTCTGGTTGTAGGAGGTCAGCCGGGTGCCGATCTCGTAGCGGCGACACAACCGGCGGGTGTGCTCCACCCCCTCCGCCGCAATCAGGTCGGCCTCCCCGAGGACCCTCAGCGCGCGGAGGGTCATGTCCTCCAGGTTCCCGATGGGGGTGGCCACCACGTGGAGCACCCCGCCCGCCGGGGTCTTTCGGGTTTCCTTTCGCGCTCCGGACATCCGTCGTTCCCCGGGACCGTTCTCAGGAGGCCGCCTCGAATGCGTTTTGCACCAGCTCCACCCGCTCCCGCCCGCGGTCCAGGCTCACGGCGACCACGTCGAACCGGGCCCGGCTCCCCGAGGGCCCCCGGTGTTTCAGGTAGTGCCGCGCGACCTTGGTGATCTGCCTCTGCTTGCGAAGGTCCACGGCCGCCTTGGCCTCGCCCGTGGTGCCTCCCCGCCGGGTCTTGATCTCCACGAACACCAGGCGGCCGGCGTCCTCCGCCACCAGGTCGATCTCCCCGAGCGGGCAGCGGTAGTTCCGCTCCAGGATGCGGTAACCCAGCTGCTCGAGGCGTCCGACCGCCAGGTCTTCTCCGGCCTTTCCCAGGGCCAGCCGCCGGTGCGTCACCCGGTGTACTCCTTTCCGCGCGGACCCGTGTTCCAATCCGCCGCCTTTACGGGGCGGTCCTTCCCAGGAAAGGCCGCGGGCCGATGCCGCATCGGGCGCCAGCTTCAGAAGGGCAGGACGTCCACCGGAGCCGGCACCCCGCGGAACGACCTCCGGTGGATGGGGCAAGGGCCGTGGCGGCGCAGGGCTTCCAGGTGGGCCGAGGTCCCGTAGCCCTTGTGGCTCGAGAATCCGTACTGGGGAAAGCGCCCGTCGAGGGAGCACATGATCCGGTCCCGGTACACCTTGGCGATCACCGAGGCGGCGGAGATCGAGAGGCTGCGACTGTCCCCCTGCTTCAGGCATCGCTGGGGGGTCCGCATCGGGACGGGGCAGATGCCGTCCACGAGAAGGAAGTCCGGCCGGGGATCGAGAAAGGAGACCGCCCGCCTCATGGCCTCCAGGGAGGCGTTCAGGATGTTGTGCTCGTCGATGTAGGCCGGGGGAATCACCCCCACGCCCACGGCGAACGCCCTCTCATGAATGACGGAGAAGGCCTCCAACCGGGCCTTCTCCGTCATTTGCTTGGAATCCTGTACCCCGTCCAGGACGGCGTCTTCCGGGAGGATGACCGCCGCAGCGACCACCGGCCCGGCCAGGGGGCCCCGACCGGCCTCGTCCACCCCGGCGACGGCTGCGTATCCCGCCTTCCTCGCCGCGGCCTCGAACACGAGGGGGCCTTCGACGGAGCGGGGCTCGCCGGGAAACAGCGTCAGGTTTTGGCCGGAGCGGTTCAATCCCGAAACGCGGCGGTCCTAGGTCCTCTTTTCCTTGATCCGGGCCGCTTTCCCCCTCAGCTTCCGCATGTAGTAGATTCTTCCCCGGCGCACCTTGCCCCTCGAGACGACCTCGATCTTGTCGATGGAGGGGGAGTGAAGGGGAAAAATGCGCTCGACGCCGATGCCGTAGGAGACCTTGCGCACCGTGAAGGTGGCCCCGGTCTTTCCCTTGCGCTTTCGCAGGACGAACCCCTGAAAGACCTGGATCCGCTCCTTTTCGCCTTCCTTGATGCGGGCGTGGACGCGGATGGTGTCCCCGGCCTTGAATGCGGGGATGTCCAGCCGCATCTGCTCGTTTTCCAATGTTTCCAAGACGTTCATGAATCCGCTCTCCTCTTCCTTCTACGATGTCGCTCCGGGGTGGGGTGCCCCGGAAATCAGCCGATCCAGGATGATCGCACCGGCCGTTCGAACCGAGAGGTGGTTGTAACGGCCCGTGCCTCGAATGGGCTCGAGCACGTGATCCGCCCGGCCCAGCACCTCCCGGTGAAGGCCCCAGGCCGTGCCCAGGAGGAGCATCACGGGCCGATCCCTGCCCAGGGTCTCCCGTGCCTCCCCAAAACCCAGCGTCCCGCCTCCGGGGGCTGCGTCCGTTGCGACCAGCCGCGGCGCCTCGCCCTCCGCGATCCGGACGGCCTCGGCGGCCGCGTCGATGTCCGGGACCACGGCGATCTGCTCGACGGCCTCTTTTCGGTCCCGGTTGTACCGCGCTCCGTAGCCCTCGGTCCAGTGCCGGATCACCCGCCGTGCCAGCTCCTGCTGGTCGGTGAGGGGGGTGATCGCGAAGAACCGCTTCAGCCCGTAGGTCCGGCAGAGCCTGGCCAGATCGTGCAGGTCCAGGATCGTGATCGCGGAGGCGATGGTGTCTCCGTTCTTGTTGTAGACCGGGTAGTGAACCAGGCCGAGGTACAGACGTTGGAAGCTCACCATCCCTCTGAATCTTTGATGGAGTCGCAGAAAGCCCGAATCCTCGAGATCTGCCCAGGAGATTTCAACAGGTCATATCGTCCCCAGCGGCGCGTGAGCGGGTTTTTGCGAATGCGTCAGTCTTTCAGGATCCTCCGGTCCTCCTCGGTCAGGCGCGCCCGCTCCAGGAGGTCGGGCCTGCGCTCCCGGGTTCGCTTCAGGGCCTCGGTGCGCCGCCACTGCCGGATCTTTTCGTGGTCCCCCGAGAGCAGGACCTCCGGCACGCTCCGCTCCTCGAAGACCGGCGGCCGCGTGTAGTGGGGATGCTCCAGGAGCCCGTCCTCGAACGAGTCCTCCCGGTTGGAGTCCTCGCAGCCCAGCACGCCCGGAACCAGCCGCCCGACCGCGTCGATGACCGCCATGGCGGCCACCTCGCCCCCGCTCAACACGAAATCCCCGATGGAGATCTCCAGGTCCGCGTAGCCCTCCCGGACCCGCTCGTCGACCCCCTCGTAGCGGCCGCAGATCAGGACCAGCCGGTCGAGCGTCGAGAGCTCCCAGGCCAGATCCTGGTCCAGGAGCCGGCCCTGGGGAGAGAGGATCGCGATTCGCTCCGTGCCTTCCACGGGCTCCAGCTCCCGGAGGGCCCGGACAATGGGGCCGGCCTTCATGACCATGCCGCTCCCGCCGCCGTAAGGCCGGTCGTCCGTCACGCGGTGGGCGCCCCGGGCGTGGTCCCGTATGTCCGTCAGCCCGACGTCCAGCAGCCCCCGGGCGATGGAACGGCCCACGATTCCCTGCTCCAGGAAGGGGACGAACAGGGAGGGAAACAGCGTGAGGACGTCAAACCTCATTCAAGTCCAGCAACCCCTCCATCTCGGAAACGGTGATGCGCTTTCGCTCCAGGTCGATCTCCTCGACCACCTCGCGGGTGGCCGGGATCAGAATTTCCCGCTTCCCGGACCGCACCACGTAGACGTCGTTGCCGCCCGTGGGCAGGATCCGGTCCAGGGTGCCGATGTGCCGCCCGTCGTCCAGGAACACCTCGAGGCCGACCAGCTCGAACCAGTAGTACCCGTCGTCCTCGGCACGCTCCAGGGCGTCGCGCCGGATGTGGACCTCCGCCCCTCGAAGCCGTTCCGCCTCCTCCAGCGAGTCCACCCCGTCCAGGTCGAGGAGCACCGCCTTCTTGTGGGGCCTGGCCGCAGCCACCGGGTACTCCCGGCGCTCCCCGCCCTCCGTCACCAGCACGACGCGGCCGGCCCGGACAAAGGAGGCCTCCGACTCCGCGTAGGAGCGGATGCTCAGGGTTCCGTCCAGCCCGTGCGGCCTGGCGACCCTTCCCATGAGCAGCAGTTCTGGAGAACGGGCCTCATCCAAGGTTACTCGATGATTTCCAGGACCGACCTCTTGTGGATCTTGGTCGACGCGGCACTCAGGATGGTTCGCATGGCCCTGGCCGTGCGCCCCTGCTTGCCGATGACCTTCCCGAGGTCCTCCTTGGCCACCTTGAGCTCGATGACGGAGGTCTGTTCCCCTTCGATTTCCGTGACCGTTACCTCTTCGGGCTTGTCTACCAGCGCCTTCGCGATGTAGCTCACCAGCTCCTTCATCACCGTCACCTCCATGCAGGGTTCGTTCCCCGGTCCGATTCCAGTTTCCGTCCAGAAATGGCCCCATTCGGTGTCCCGCCGGAGGCGGATGGATCCACACTGGGCGGATCATCCGTGTGGGAATCCCTCTGTCGGCGCACTTCCAAACGCCTTCGGCGCGGTCTGCCGTTCGCCTCGAGCCCTCATCCTGCATTCGGCGGGCGCACTCCCCGCCCGGTACGCGACCGTTCCCGGGTTCCTTCTCGATGCTAGCCGGCGGCCGGAGGCGTTTTGAGCAGGCCTTCCTTGACCAGCAGGGATTTGGCCGCCTCGGTGATCTGAACGCCCTTTTCCAGCCAGCGGTTGACCTTGTCCGTGTGAATGGTGACCTCGGCCGGGTCCTTCATCGGGTCGTAATGGCCCAGGATCTCCAGGAACCTGCCGTCGCGCGGCGACTCCGAGTCCGCGGCGACCAGCCGGTAGAAGGGCTTCTTCTTCGCTCCCATTCGAGCCAATCTGATTTTCACTGCCATGGGTTTTCTTCTGTCCTCCTCTTTCCGCTCGAGCGGCGACTATTGAAACAACGCGGGCATGCCCTGGCCTCCCCCCTTGCGGGTCAGCCGTTCCATCATTTTCTTGGACTGGACGAAATTCTTCAGGAGCCGGTTCACGTCCTGCACCTTGGTGCCGCTTCCCCGGGCGATGCGCTTCCGCCGGCTCCCGTTGATGATCTTGTGGTTTCTCCGCTCCTCGCGGGTCATGGAGTTGATGATCGCCTCCACGCGGACCAGCTCCTTCTCGTCCGGTTTCATCTTCTTGAGCTGCTTGAGCTGGCCCATCCCGGGCAGCATGCCCAGGATCTGCTCCATGGAGCCGAGCTTCTTGACCTGGCCCAGCTGGTTGCGGAAGTCCTCGAGGTCGAACTCGCGCTTCTGGATCCTCTCCTGGAGCTTCCGGGCCTCCTTCTCGTCGAACTGGGTCTGGGCCTTCTCGATCAGGGAGAGCATGTCCCCCATGCCCAGGATCCGGGAGGCCATGCGGTCCGGGTGGAAAGGCTCGAGCGCGTCCAGTTTCTCGCCGACCCCGATGAACTTGACCGGCTTTCCCGTCACGGCCCGGATGGAGAGGGCCGCGCCGCCTCGGGCGTCTCCCTCGGTCTTGGTGAGGATGACGCCGTCGAGGTCCAGGAGCTCGTCAAAGCTCTCGGCCACGCTCACGGCGTCCTGACCGGTCATGGCGTCCGCCACGAGCAGGATCTCCGTGGGGGAGACGTTCTCCTTGATCCGGGCCAGCTCCTCCATGAGGGCGGTGTCCACGTGCAGCCGGCCGGCCGTGTCCAGGATCAGGATGTCGGCCCCGGACTGCGCCATGGCCTCCTTGCAGAGGTCCTCCGGCTTCCGGTCCGGCGTCGACGGGTGCACCGGGACGTCGATCCGGGCCCCGAGCGTCTCGAGCTGGTCGATGGCCGCGGGGCGGTACACGTCCGCGGGCACCAGGTAGGGGTTCCGCCCCTTGCTCCGCAGGTGGCGGGCCAGCTTGGCGGCGGTCGTGGTCTTGCCCGACCCCTGCAGCCCCACCAGCATGATGACGAACGGGGGGCGGCCGGTCAGGTTGAGCTCGTGCCCGGTCTCCCCCATCAGCCGGACCAGCTCCTCGTTGACGATCTTGATGACCTGCTGGCCGGGCGTGAGGCTCTCGAGCACCTCCTGGCCGACGGCCCGCGCGCGGATGTCCTCCACCAGGCCCTTCACCACCTTGTAGTTGACGTCCGCCTCGAGCAGGGCCAGGCGCACCTCCTTCATGGCGTCCTGGATGTTGCCCTCGGTCAGCCGCCCGCGGCCCCGGAGGTTCTTGAAGGTCCGGTTGAGTTTTTCGGTCAGGCTTTCAAACATTACGTGCGTCTCATGAAGTCAACGAGGCCTGTGATCTGCCCCTGCGGCTTCTCGTGCCTCCAAAGTTCCCAGCGTCGGCGGAGCGGTTTCTGCGAGGCCGACAAACATAAATGGAGTCTCTTACTGCCTGGGAGGCCCCTGATCTGCCCCTGGTGTTTCTTGTGGCCTCCATCGTTCCCAGCGTCGGCGGAGCGGGTTTTTGCGAGGCCGAAAACAACCCCTTTCCCGCCCCAGGAGCAAGTTCGAAACGAATACCTTTATCATTATGTGTCTATTCTGTCAAGAAAATTGAGTGGACACACCGATCCCTTTTCCCCGGAGAGCTCGAAATTCGGCCGTTTCCGGGGAAACGGAAAGGTGTTCCATGTTACCATAGAACGAATCGAATGCCATCCCTTTTTCGGCCCGGTTTTTCCCGTTGCCATGGACCTTTGGCTCCTTTAAGATGGCCCCCTGACGATGCGCGGTCCTGCCCCGGGAGGCCCGACCCGAGCAGCCGCGCAAGGGGCGCGTTTCCCTCACCGCACCTCCTTGACACGCAGGTGGGACGTGAACGACAGTTCCGGCATCCAGGATGCGGACGAGGTCCTGATCCGACCGACCCGGGGAGGACGCGACCCGGAGGTCGCACCGGACCTGATCCTGGGCATGACCGGACCCATCCTGGACCGCCTCGTGAAGCGGCTGGGGGGACGCTCCGTCCCCGTGACCGGGATGGTGCCGGGACGGGTGTTCCAGGTGGGGGAGGCCGGGCGACCGCAGGTGACCCTGGCCGGACCCTTCCTGGGCGCTCCCCAGGCCGTGCTGGGGCTCGAGAAGATGATCGCCCTGGGCGCCCGCCGCGTCTTGGTCACGGGATGGTGCGGATCGCTCCAGCCGGACCTCCGTATCGGGGACCTGGTGATGCCGTCCGGCGCCCTCTCGGAGGAGGGGACCTCGAAGCACTACCCGCTGGAGGGCGATGACCCGGAGGCCGACCCGGACCTCCGCCGCAGGCTGGCCGATGCGGCGGCGCGGCGCGGGCTGACCGCCCGCACCGGGCGGATCTGGAGCACGGACGCCCCGTACCGGGAGACGCGGGACAAGGTGCGCGCCCTGAGGGACGCAGGACTGCTGGCCGTGGACATGGAGATCTCCGCCCTCTTGACCGTGGCAGCCTTTCGGGGGGTGCGCCTGGCGGCGCTCCTCACCGTGTCGGACGAGCTGTTCGACCTGACGTGGCGCCACGGCTTCTCCGGCGACCGGCTGCGGGAGGCGGACAGGACGGTGGCGGCGCTGCTCCAGGAGGCCGTGTCGGGGCCGGAGGCGGGATGACCACCCGGTGGGGGAGGCCCGGACCCCGGGCGTTGCCCGAAGAGCCGGGATCGACGAGAAGCAGGGTTTCGGGGGAGAGGCATGGACGCCACGGACGAGGTCTTGAGGGAGCTCAACGAGCTTCGCAGGCAGATCGAGCGCCACAATCGTCTTTACTACGTCCAGGACGAGCAAGAGATCCCGGACGCGGAGTACGATCGCCTGTTCAAGCGGCTCCAGGATCTCGAGCGCGCCCACCCGCACCTGATCACCCCGGACTCCCCCACCCAGCGGGTGGGGGCGGAGCCGCAGGCCGCATTCAGCCCGGTCGAGCACCGCGTGCCCATGCTCAGCCTCCAGAACGCCTTCTCCGACCGGGAGGTGTACGAGTTCGACGCCCGGGTCCGAAGGCTCCTGAAGGAGGAGTCCCCGGTGGAGTACGCCGTGGAGCCCAAGATCGACGGCCTGGCCGTGGAGGCGGTGTACGAGTCGGGCCGGCTCACCGTGGCGTCGACGCGGGGTAACGGGTACGTGGGGGAGAACATCACCCGGAACCTCAAGACCCTGCTGGACCTGCCCATCTCCGTGCTCGAGCTGAGCACCGGGCTCCCCTCCCCGGAGCTCCTCGAGGTCCGCGGGGAGGCCTACATGGAGCTCGAGGATTTCGAGCGGCTGAACCGGGAGCGGCTCGACAAGGGGCTCCCGCCCTTCGCCAACCCCAGGAACGCGGCCGCGGGGTCGCTCCGCCAGCTGGATCACCGGGTCACGGTCAAGCGCAAGCTGCGCATGTTCTGCTACGGCGTCGGGACACTTCAGGGGCATGCCTTCGACACCCACTGGGAGACGATGATGGCCGTCCAGGCGTGGGGGTTCCGCGTGAACCGGCCCCACATCCGCCTCTGCGGCGGCCCGGACGAGGTGATCGCCTACTGCCGGGAGCTGGAGGAGCGCCGCGGGGAGTTCCCCTACGAGATCGACGGGGCGGTGATCAAGGTGAACGCGCTCGCCCTCCAGGAGCGGCTGGGCGCGGTCTCCCGCAGCCCCCGGTGGGCCCTGGCGTGGAAGTTCAAACCCACGCAGGAGACCACCCGCGTCCGGAAGATCGAGGTCCAGGTGGGCCGGACCGGGGCCCTGACGCCGGTGGCGCACCTCGATCCCGTGGAGGTGGCCGGGGTGACGGTCCGCCGGGCGACGCTCCACAACGAGGAGGAGATCGAGAAGAAGGACGTCCGCGAGGGGGACACGGTGGTGGTGCAGCGGGCCGGGGACGTGATCCCGGAGGTGGTCAAGGTGGTGGAGTCCAGGCGGACCGGATCGGAAACGACCTTCACCATGCCCGCGGAATGTCCGGTTTGCGGGTCGCCCGTGGCCCGAAGGCCGGGCGAGGCGGTGGTGCGCTGCCCGAACAAGAACTGCCCGGCCCAGGTGAGGGCCGTGATCCGGCACTTCGTCTCCCGGGGCGCCATGGACGTGGACGGCCTCGGTGCCAAGATCGTGGATCAGCTCATCGATCGCGACCTGGTGCGGGAGCCCGCCGACCTCTACACACTAGACCTTGAAAAACTTTTGAAATTGGATAAGATAGCCGAAAAGTCCGCCGGGAATCTCCTCCGCGCCATCGAGGGCAGCAAGCGCACGACCCTGGACCGGTTCGTCTACGCCCTGGGCATCCGACACGTGGGGGAGCACGTGGCCCGGGTGCTGGCGCGGCGGTTCGGACGCATGGACCGGATCCGGGCGGCCACCGAGGAAGCCCTCCGCGAGGTCCCGGAGATCGGCCCGCAGATTGCGGAGAGCGTGGTCTCCTTTTTCGCGGACGAGACCCGCAGCCGCCACGTGGACCGGCTTCTGGAGCACGTCGTCCTCGAGGGGCCGCAGGCCGGGGGGGAGCCCGGGGCGGCCTCGCTGGCCGGCCGGACCTTCGTGCTCACCGGCGCGCTCGAGGCCCTGTCGAGGGCCGAGGCCCAGGAACGGATCGAGCGGCTGGGGGGGCGCGTCGCCTCATCGGTCAGCCGGCAGACGGACTACCTGGTGGCGGGCGCATCCCCGGGGGGGAAGCTCTCCCGCGCCCGGGACTTGGGCGTGGCTGTGCTCTCGGAGCCCGATTTCCTGGAGATGGTGGGACCGGCGGCCTGACCTGAAGACCATTTCGGACACCGGAGACACCGGCACGCGAGCCCGTGCCGGGAATCGGAACGAGGAGCGAGGCTCATGGACAACATCCGACTGCACCTGATCATCGAAGGGCGCGTCCAGGGCGTGTTCTTCCGCGACTCCACCCGACGTCAGGCCCAGACCCTCGGCGTGACCGGCTGGGTGCGCAACCAGCGGGACGGCAACGTGGAGGTCGTGGCCGAGGGCCCCGAGGACCGGGTCCGGCAGCTTGCGGACTGGTGCCGCCGAGGGCCGTCGGCCGCGCGGGTGGACCGGGTCCGGGAGGACCAGGAGGCCTGGACCGGCGAGTTCGACTCCTTCGACGTGACGTTCTAGACCGGACCTGCGACCGGGGCCGCTCGAGACTCGTCGAATTCAAACGTACATGACGGGAGTCCGGTCACCCCCGCTGATGAAAACCGTGTGTTTTCGTAGGGCGGGGTTTCACACCCCGCCGTGCTTGTCGCCGACCTTGCGGCGGCATGTGAAATGCCGCCCTGCGCCCGGCCCACCGCGGGGCATTTTCACGGTATGAAAGGAGCGAGGTGGAAGCGCTCCCGCGTTTGAACAAAGGAATCCTCACGACGGTCGACCTGGAGGAAGGCGAGAGCAGCGATCGGGCGTACTGGCATTCCAGAGAGCCCCTCGAAAGGATCGAGGCCATCGAAATCCATCGAAGGATGGTTTATGGCGAAGACCGCGCCACCGCCCGGCTTCAAAGACGACTCGAGACCCTTGACATGAAAGAATAAGGAACCATCCCATGCAAATACGAACGATTCGCCGCCTGGCGCTGCTGGCGCTGGCCGCGGCCGTGCTGGCGGCCGCGGGCTGCGGCACCACCAAGAAGCTGGTGCAGAAGGTGACCCCCGGCGGGGAGAGCACCGACCTGAAGAAACGCGTCCTGGTCCTCCCGATCCTGGATCAACAGGGCGTGTCCGAGGAGACCGTGGAGGAGATGACCGGACGGCTGATCTCCTTGCTGGAGCGGGACCGGAACCTGGTGGTCTACCGGAGTGAGGACCCCCTGCCGAGCGGGATCCAGGTCCGTTCGCCCAAGTTCGGGATCGTCATCGACCCGGACCTGGCCCAGAAGGCCGAGGAGATGGGCATGAACGTCCTGGTCACCTGCGTCCTCAACCGTTACGAGCTGATCGACCACGGCGCGGGCCTCTGGCCCGTGAACCAGATTCCGGTCTGGCCCTTTTCGCGGAAGAACCTCCAGGTGGAGGTCTCCCTGGTGGTGAACGCCCTGGACATCACCAACGGCACCCTGTTCCTGACCCACATCGAGGCCAGGCGGCTGTCCGTTCCGGAGGAGAAGGAGGACGAGGACGCCCTGTTCGTCAAGGACAGAGAGCCCCGAAACGAGACGGAGCTGATCCGGGCCTTGCCGGAGAACGCCGTCCGGGAGGCGACGGCCGACATCCTCGAGGAGCAGGCCGAGATCATCGCCGAGAGTTTGGAGGAAAAGGCCTGGGCGGGCCGCGTGCTCTCGGCCGCGCCGGAGAGGATCATGATCAACGCGGGCAGCGACGTGGGGCTGAGCGAGGGAAACGTGTTCGAGGTGTACGGCCGGGGGGAGTCCATCCGCTCGGTGAGCGGCCGGTCCCTCTACCTGCTGGGTCCCAAGGTGGGCGAGATCCGGACGGTCAAGGTGATGGACCGCTACTCCTCCGCGGTCCCCGTCAGCGGGGAGCGCTTTCGGGCCGGCCAGGTGATCCGGGAGAAGCAGTGAGACCGGACGGCGCCTCCTCCAGCATCTCGCGGGCGTGGTCGATGGCCTTCCGTGAGATCTGCTTTCCACCGAGGAGGCGGGCGATCTCCCGGACGCGGTCCTCCGGGTCCAGCTCGGCGATGGACGCCTCGGTGCGCTGATCCTGGACGCCTTTGCTGACCCGGAAGTGCACCGCCCCCTTGCTGGCGATCTGCGGGAGGTGGGTGATGCATAGGATCTGGTGATACCGCGCCAGGAGCCTGAGCTTCTCCCCCACCGTCTCGGCGGTCCCTCCGCCGATCCCCGAGTCCACCTCGTCGAACACCACGGTCTCCACCGACGCGTTTCCCGCCAGGATGGTCTTCAACGCCAGCATGATGCGGCTGAGCTCCCCGCCCGAGGCGATTCGCGCCAGCGGCCGGATCGCCTCCCCCACGTTGGGGGAGAGGAGGAACTCGACCCGGTCGATCCCTTCCGGCCCCAGCCGCTCGAGGGCCTCCTGCGGGTCCGATCCGGCGGCTTCCCCCTCCTCGAAGCGAACCTCGAAGCGCGTTCCCGCCATGGCCAGGACCGACAGCTCCTGCTCCACGGCCTCACTCAACCGCACGGCCGCCGCCCGCCGACGCTCCGACAGGGCGAAGGCCTGCGAGAGCAGGTCGTCCGCCGCGGTGTGCGCCTCGGCTCGAAGCCGCTCCCGCGCCTGTCGCTTCTCCTCCAGGTCGTCCATCTGGCGCGCGAGCCCCTCGCCGGTGCGGAGGACCTCCTCCAGGGTCGGGCCGTACTTCCGTTTGAGGCGGTTCAGGAGCTGCACCCGCTCCTCCACCTCCTCCAGGCGGTTCGGGTCCATGGGGAGACGGTTCCGCAGGTCCCGCAGCTGGAGCGCCGCCTCCTCCAGCTCGGCCCGCACCGAGACGAGGGCCTGCCGGGCCGGCTCGATCCGGCGGTCCAGGCGGGCGGCCCGCTCCAGCTCCTGCTCGAACCGGGCCACCTCGGAGATCACGGCCCCGTCCCGCTCGTAGATCCCCTGGTAGGCGGCCCCCACGGCGCTCCGGATCTCCTCGGCGTGCCGGAGCCGCGTCCGCTCCTCCTCGAGGCGCTCGTCCTCGCCCGGCTCGACCCGGGCCGAGCCGATCTCCTCCATCTGGAACCGGGCCAGGTCCCGTCGCTCCTCCATCCCGCGGATCTCCCCATCCAGCCCCTTCAGGCGGTTCCGGGTCCGGGTGTAGGCGTCGAAGCGTTCGGCCAGGACCAGCCGGTCCGGCACCAGCCCGCCGAATTCGTCCAGCAGCAGGAGGTGGTTCTCGGGACGGAGCAGCCGCTGGTGCTCATGCTGCCCGGAGACGCTGATCAGGTATGGGGTGATGCGGGAGAGCATCTGGAGGGTGGCCAGGCCGCCGTTGATGCGGACCGCGTTGCGCCCTTCCCGCGAGATGGTGCGGCCGATGAGGACCTCCCCGTCGAAAGGGATGTCGAGCTCGGCCAGGACGTCGCCCAGCGGGGACCCCTCGGGCAGGGTGAACAGGGCCTCCACCCGGGCCTCGTCGGTGCCGGTCCGGATCAGGTCGGCCGAGGCCCGGCCGCCGAGGATCAGGTTGACCGCATTGACGATGATGGATTTTCCCGCCCCGGTCTCCCCGGAGAGGATGTTCAGCCCGGGCCTCAGGCGGATCTCGAGCCCGCTGATGATGGCGAAGTTGCGGATGGCGAGGTGCTCGAGCATCGCTTCACATCTGCTCCCAGGTCACCCTCAGAACCTCCTGGTAGGTGGTGTGGCCCTCGAGCAGCTTTCGTACGGCGTTCTCCCGGAGCGTGACCATCCCCTCCTTCCGCGCCGTCTCCCGCAGGACCTCGATGTCGCACTCCGGCTGGACGTGCCGCTTGATGGTCTCCGAGACCGGGAGGACCTCGAACACCCCCTTCCGGCCCCGGTACCCCGTCCCGCGGCACTTGATACACCCCTGGCCCCGCTGGAGCGTGAGGGTCCCTTTCTTCCCCAGGTCCAGCCCCTGGGTGGCGAGCTCCTCCGCGTCGATCTCGAAGGACTCCTTGCAGAAGGGGCAGATGTCCCGCACCAGCCGCTGGGCCAGGATGCCCACCAGGGTGGCCTGGAGCAGGAAGGCGGGGACCCCCAGGTCCAGGAGCCGGGTGATGGAGGAGGGGGCGTCGTTGGTGTGGAGCGTGGACAGGACCAGATGCCCGGTCAGGGCCGCCTGGATGGCGTTCTGGGCGGTCTCCAGGTCCCGCAGCTCGCCGATCATGATGATGTCCGGGTCCTGGCGCAGGATGTTGCGGAGGATGGATGCGAAGGTGATCCCGATCACCGGCTGCACCGCGATCTGATTGAACTCCTGGTGAACCATCTCGATGGGGTCCTCCACCGTGGTGATGTTGATCTCGGGGGAGGAGAGCGTCCGCAGGGTGGAGTAGAGGGTCGTGGACTTGCCGCTCCCGGTGGGGCCGCACACCAGAATGATCCCGTGGGGCATGTTCACGCAGTTCTGGTAGCGCATCAGGTCCATGCCGCCGAACCCGAGATACTCCAGGTCCTGGAACAGGATGTCCGGATCCATGATCCGCATGACGAGCTTCTCGCCGAAGGCCACGGGGATGGAGGAGACCC
>CAYUBQ010000084.1:0-3736 GCA_964443135.1 uncultured Desulfobacterales bacterium
AAGAACGTCCCCTAGTCTTTTTCCATCATGGCCACGAACCGGTCGAACAGGTAGCCGGCGTCGTGGGGGCCGGGAGCGGCCTCCGGGTGGTACTGGACCGAGAAGAGCGGGATCCTCCGGTGCCGGAGCCCCTCCAGGGTGTTGTCGTTCAGGTTGACGTGGGTGAGCTCCACGTCCGGGTCCCGGATGGAGTTCATGTCCACGCAGAAGCCGTGGTTCTGGCTGGTGATCTCCACCCTGCCCGTGGTGAGGTCCTTGACCGGCTGGTTGCCCCCGCGGTGCCCGAACTTGAGCTTGAAGGTCGTCCCCCCCAGGGCGAGCCCGAGCAGCTGGTGCCCCAGGCAGATGCCGAAGGTGGGGCGTTTTCCGAGCTGCCCCCGGAGCATCTCCACGGCGTAGGTGACCGCGGCCGGGTCCCCGGGGCCGTTGCTCAGGAAGAGACCATCCGGCTCCAGCCGGTCGATCGCCTCGCCGGGGACGTCCGCCGGCAGCACCAGGACCGTGCAGCCCCGCATCTCCAGGGAGCGGAGGATGTTCGACTTGATCCCGTAGTCCACGGCCACCACCCGCCACCGGCCGCCGGTCTCGGGCCACTGGAACGTTTCGAGCCCGCCTTCGACGGGGACGGCCCGGCCGCCCTGCCAGAGGGCCGGCCCGGCGCAGGTCACCTCCCGGACCAGGTCCAGCCCCTCCATGCCCGGGGAGCGCCGGGCCTTCTCCACCAGGGAGGCGGGATCCGGATCCTCGGTGGAGAGCGCCGCCCGCATGGCCCCCGCCTCCCGGATCCGCCGGGTGAGGGCACGCGTGTCGATCCCCTCGATGCCCGGCACGCCCGCCTCCCGGAGGTAGTCGGCCAGGCTCCTCTCGCTCCGCCAGTTGCTCGGGGCCTCCTGGCACTCCTTCACCAGCAGGGCCCGGACCTGGACGCGCGACGACTCCACGTCCTCGGCGTTCACCCCGTAGTTCCCGATCAGGGGGTAGGTCATGGTCACCATCTGCCCGCAGTAGGAGGGGTCCGTGAGGATCTCCTGGTAGCCGGACATGCTCGTGTTGAACACGACCTCCCCGGTGGACTCCGCGGGGCCGGTGAACGATCGGCCGCGAAAAACCGTGCCGTCCTCGAGTGCCAGCAGTGCCTTCATGGATCGGGCTCCGAGACCGTTCCCCTGCACGGGAACGGGATTGCTCTCCAAAAAAGTTGTCAGTCCCAGGTCCGCCGGACCTTCACCCCGAGCTCGTGCAGCCGCTCCTTGATCTCGCCGATGGCGTGGGTGCCGTAGTGCACGATGGAGGCCACCAGGGCCGCGTCCGCCCGCCCCTCGGTCAGGGCGTCGAACAGGTGGTCGATCCGGCCGGCCCCGCCCGAGGCGATCACCGGGATCCCCACCCGGCCGGAGACGAGGGCGGTCAGCTGCAGCTCGTACCCTTCCCGGGTCCCGTCCGCGTCGATGGAGTTGAGGCAGATCTCGCCCGCGCCCAGCGCCTCGGCCTCCAGGGCCCAGGCGAGGGCGTCCTTTCCGGTGTCCGTCCTTCCCCCGTTGATCACCATCTCGTAACCCGAGGGGATCGACTCGGTCGGCTGGACCCGCTTCACGTCCATGCCCAGGACGATGCACTGGCTGCCGAAGGCCCGCGCCCCCTCGCGGATGATGGACGGATCGCGGATGGCGGCGCTGTTCACGCTCACCTTCTCCGCTCCGGCCAGGAGGACCCGCCGCATGTCCCCCAGCGTCCGGATCCCCCCGCCCACGGAGAAGGGGATGAAGATCTCCCGCGCCACCCGGTCCACCACGTCGATCATGATGTCCCGCCGGTCGCTGGAGGCGGTGATGTCGTAGAAGACGATCTCGTCCGCGCCCTGCTCGTAGTAGAACCGGGCCATCTCCACGGGGTCGCCGATGTCCACGTTCTCCTGGAACCGGATCCCCTTGGTGGTCTTCCCGTCCCGCACGTCCAGGCAGGGGATGATCCGTTTACTCAGCATGGCGGCCGTCCCAGCGGGCGAATCGCTCCAGGATCCTCAGCCCGGGCTCCCCGCTCTTCTCCGGGTGGAACTGCATGGCCGCGAGGTTCCCGGTGCCGATGACCGAGGGGAACTCCGTGCCGTGCTCCGTGGTCGCGATCACGTGATCCTCCGCCGCGGGTCGGGGGTAGTAGCCGTGGACGAAGTAGAACTCGTCCGTCTCCCGCACGTCCTCGAGAAGCGGGTGGATCCTCCTCCGGCGAAGCCCGTTCCATCCCATGTGGGGGACCTTCAGACGTTCCCCCCCTGAGCCGAGGAGCGGCGAGGGGAACCGGGACACGGTTCCGGGGAGAAGCCCCAGGCAGGCGGCGTCGTTCTCCTCGCTCCGCTCCAGGATGATCTGGGCGCCGAGGCAGATCCCCAGGAACGGGCTTCCTCGATCGACCACCTCACGGAGCACCCGGTCCATCCCCGAGGCCTTCAGGTCCTTTACGGCCGAACCGGCCGCCCCGACCCCCGGGAAGACCACCCGGTCCGCCGAGCGGATCGCATCGGGGTCCGCGGTGACGGCACACGGCACCCCCAGCCGGTTCAAGGCGCGCTCCACGCTTCGCAGGTTTCCTGCCTTGTAGTCCACGACGGCGATCATGATGCAGCGGTCCTACCCCATCCGACGCGGTTTTGCAAACGTTTTTCCATTGAGTTCAATTAGCTCAAATTATCCTTGATTCGATTTTTCAGTAGAGCTGAGGCGGGCCATGATCCCCCGCGCGGCCTCCCGCCCCTCCGCCATGGCCCGGACCACGAGCGACGGTCCCGTGGACATGTCCCCGGCGGAGAACACGCCCTCCACCGAGGTCCTCCCTCCGCCGAAGGTCCGGATGTTGCCCCGCTCGTCCAGCTCCAGGCCCAGGCCTTCCACCAGGGGCGACTTGCGCGGTCCCGTGAACCCCATGGCCAGGAGCGCCAGGTCGGCCTCGATCTCGAACTCGGTTCCCGGTACCGGCCTGGGGACCGGAGAGCCTCCCTCCTCCGCCGTCCACGCCACCTCCACCCCGCGAAGCCCGGTCAGCACGCCGTCCCGGCCCAGGAACCCGGCGGTCATGACGGACCAGAGGAGCTCCCCGCCCTCCTTGTGCGCGTGGGTCGGCCTGAGCATGCGGGGCCACGCGGGCCAGGGCGTGGCCGGGTCCCGCTTCTCGGGCGGGCGCGGCAGGAGCTCCAGCTGCACCACCCGGACCGCCCCCTGGCGGAGGGCCGTGCCCAGGCAGTCGGAGCCGGTGTCCCCGCCGCCGATCACCACCACGCGCTTTCCCCGGGCGTCCAGCTCGCCGTCTGCGTCCACGGGGTCGCCCGCCAGGCGGCGGTTCTGCGCGGTCAAATAGTCCATGGCGAACCGGACGCCCCGGAGGTCCCGGCCGGGCACGGCCAGGTCGCGGGGCTCCCGGGCGCCGCAGGCCAGGCAGACCGCGTCGAACTTCCGCTGGAGGTAGCGGTGGGAGATGTCCTCCCCCACGGTCACGTTCAGCTCGAAGGCCACCCCCTCCTCCTCCATGAGCCGGACCCGGCGGTCCACCACCCACTTCTCCAGCTTGAAGTCCGGGATGCCGTACCGGAGGATGCCTCCCGCGCGCGGAGCGCTCTCGTAGACCACCACCTCGTGCCCGTGCCGGTTCAGGAGATCGGCCGCGGCCAGTCCCGCCGGCCCCGAGCCCACCACGGCGACCCGCGCGCCGGTCCGGGCGGACGGCGGCGAGGGGGCGACGGCGCCCC
>CAYUBQ010000084.1:3836-16038 GCA_964443135.1 uncultured Desulfobacterales bacterium
ACGGCGACCCGCGCGCCGGTCCGGGCGGACGGCGGCGAGGGGGCGACGGCGCCCCGCTCGAACCCGACCTCGGCGACGGTCTGCTCCACCTGCCGGATGGTCACGGGCTCCCCGTCCAGGCCCGCCACGCAGGCCGCCTCGCACGGGGCGGGGCAGACGCGGCCGGTGAACTCGGGAAACGGGTTCGTGGAGAGGAGGATCCCGAGGGCGTACTCCCAGTGCCCCCGAAAGGCCGCGTCGTTGAACTCGGGGATCAGGTTGGCGAGCGGGCAGCCGTAGGCGTGGCAGAAGGGCGTGCCGCAGCCCATGCACCGGGCGGTCTGCTCGTGGATCTGCTCGTGCCCCAGCTGGCGTTCCACGGCCCGGAAGTCCCGCAGCCGCTCCTCCACGGGACGGTACCCGGGATCCACCCGCGCGATGTCGAAAAACCCTCGTTCCCTCTTCTCCATGTCGCTCCCCGCCCCTACTTGTGCTCCACTTCCTCCCGCTCGGTCGCCTCGTCCTCCTTGCTCATCTTCCCGAGGACCCTCCGGTACTCCATGGGGAACACCTTGACGAAGAACGTCAGGCAGGCCTCCCAGCACTCGAGGATCTCTCCGGCCCGCGCGCTCCCGGTCAGCTCCCGGTGCCTTTGAATCATCCCCCGGAGCTCCTCCACGTCCCGGGGCTCCGTGACCAGCTCCAAATCCACCATGTCCAGGTTGCACCGCCCGTCGAACCGCCTCTCCGGGTCGTACACGTAGGCGATCCCCCCGCTCATGCCGGCGGCGAAGTTGATCCCCGTCTCGCCCAGGACCACCACCCGGCCCCCGGTCATGTACTCGCAGCCGTGGTCCCCCACGCCCTCCACCACGGCCCAGGCCCCGCTGTTGCGGATGGCGAACCGCTCGCCCGCCCTGCCGTTGATGTAGACGCTTCCGGCCGTGGCCCCGTAGAGGATGACGTTCCCCGCGATGATGTTCTCGGCGGGGTCGAAGGTGACCCCGGGGTAGGGTTTCAGGACGATCCGGCCGCCGGAGAGGCCCTTCCCCACGTAGTCGTTGGCCTCGCCCTCCAGGATCAGGGTGAGCCCGTGGGCCCCGAACGCGCCGAAGCTCTGGCCGGCCGCCCCTCGAAACCGGCAGGTGACGGTGTCGTCCGGCAGCCCCTGGAAGCCGTACCGCTTGGCGATCTCGCCGGAGAGCATGGCTCCCGTGGTGCGGTTCACGTTGCGGATGGACCGCTCGGTCTCCACGGGCTTCCCGGACTCGAGGGCCTCGCGGGCGAGCTCGATGAGCTCCCGGTCCAGGACGTCCGAGATGCCGTGGTCCTGGGCCTCGACGCAGCGGCGGACCAGCGGCAGGGACTGCTCCGGCCCCACCAGATCCTCGGGCAGGCAGAGGATGCCGGAGAAGTCCAGGCCCCGGGTCTTCCAGTAGCCGACCGCCCGGTCCGTCTCCAGCAGGTCCGCCCGTCCGATGAGGTCGTCCAGCCTCCGGAACCCCAGGGCCGCCATCCGCTCCCGCACCTCCCCGGCCAGCATGTTGAAGAACCGCTCCACGTGCTCGGGCTCGCCGGCGAACCGCTTCCTGAGGTCCGGGTCCTGGGTGGCGATGCCCACGGGGCAGGTGTTGGCGTTGCACTTGCGCATCATGACGCAGCCCAGCGCCACCAGCACGGCCGTGGCGAACCCGTACTCCTCCGCCCCCAGGAGCGCCGCCACCACCACGTCCCGGCCCGTCTTCATCTGGCCGTCGGTCTGCACCCGGATCCGGCTGCGCAGCTGGTTCAGGACCAGGGTCTGCTGGGTCTCGGCCAGACCCAGCTCCCAGGGGACGCCCGCGTGCTGGATGGAGGAGAGGGGGGAGGCCCCCGTGCCCCCGTCGTAGCCGCTGATGAGGACCATGTCGGCGTGGGCCTTGGCCACGCCCGCCGCGACCGTGCCCACCCCGGACTCCGAGACGAGCTTCACCGAGATCCTGGCGTCCGGGTTCACGTTCTTCAGGTCGTAGATCAGCTGGGCCAGATCCTCGATGGAGTAGATGTCGTGGTGGGGCGGCGGGGAGATCAGGGTCACCCCCGGGGTGGAGTACCGGACCCGCGCGATCTCCTCGTTCACCTTGTGCCCCGGAAGCTGCCCGCCCTCGCCCGGCTTGGCCCCCTGGGCGACCTTGATCTGGATCTCCCGCCCGCTCACCAGGTACTCGGCGGTCACGCCGAACCGGCCGCTCGCCACCTGCTTGACCGCGCTGCACTTGCTGTCGCCGTTCGCCAAGGGCTTGTACCGGGCCGGGTCCTCGCCGCCCTCCCCGCAGTTGCTCTTCCCCCCCAGCCGGTTCATGGCCACGGCTACGGCCTCGTGGGCCTCCCGGCTGATGGATCCGAAGGACATGGCGCTCACCACGAACCGCTTCACGATCTCCGGGACCGGCTCCACCTCGTCCAGGGGAACGGGGGTCCGCTCCCGGAAGCGGAACATCCCCCTCAAGGTGAAGAGCCGCTCGGACTGATCGTTGATGAGGGCCGCGTAGGAACGGTACGCCTCGGCGTCCCCGGTCCTGACGGCCCGCTGGAGCGCCGTGATGGACTCCGGCGTCCACAAATGCCGCTCCCCGTCCTTGCGCAGCCGGTACTGCCCGCCGCTCGGCAGGACGGCGGGCGCGCCCGGCGACCGGTCCCAGGCCGCCTCGTACCGGGCGTTGGCCTCCCGGGCGATCTCCTCCAGGCCGATGCCGCCCACCCGCGAGGCCGTCCCCGGGAAGAACCGGTCCACCAGGGAGCGGTTGAGGCCCACCGCCTCGAACACCTGGGCGCTCCGGTAGCTCCTGAGGGTGGAGATCCCCATCTTGCTCATGATCTTGAGGAGCCCCTTGCCCAGCGCCTGGATGTAGTTCTCCAGGGCCACGCCCACGCTCGGGTTCCGGCTGAGCTCCCGGCGCAGGTCCATGGCCGCCACCGTGTCGAAGGCCAGGTAGGGGTTCACGGCCGTGGCGCCGTAGCCCAGGAGGAGGGCCATGTGCATCACCTCGCGGGCCTCGCCGGTCTCCACGATCAGCCCCGCGGAGGTGCGCCGGCCCTTCCGGGCGAGGTGCTGGTTCACCGCGGAGACGGCCAGGAGCGCGGGGATGGGGGCGGTCCCCTCCGGAAGGTCCCGGTCGCTCAGGACGAGGAGGGAGTCGCCCTCGGCCAGGGCCTGCTCGCACCCGTCGCAGAGCGCCTCCACGGCCGCGGCCAGCCTGCTGCCCGACCCGCCCGCCGGAAACCCCATGGGAACGACCCGGGACCGGAACCCCGCCACGTCCAGGTTCCGCAGGCGCACCAGATCCTCGTTGGAGAGGATCGGGTGGACCAGCTTGATCAGCCGGCTGTGCCCGGGCAGCTCGGTGAGGATGTTGCCCGGGTTCCCGATGAAGGTCATGAGCGACATGACCAGCTCCTCGCGGACCGGGTCGATGGCCGGGTTGGTCACCTGGGCGAACAGCTGCTTGAAGTAGCCGTAGAGGAGCGGGTTCCGGTCCGAGAAGACCGCCAGGGGCGTGTCCGCCCCCATGGCGCCCACGGGCTCGTACCCGCTGGAGGCCATGGGCTCGATGATCATCTGCAGGTCCTCGCGGGTGTAGCCGAACAGCTTCTGGCGGAACAGGAGCCCCTCGAAGTCCGGCGTGAAGGAGGAGACGCTCCCGTAGAACCCGCGCAGGCTGATCCGGTTCTCCTCCACCCAGCGCCGGTAGGGCTGCCTGCGGGCGCACAGGGTCTTGATCTCCCCGTTCTTGAGCACCCGCTTCTTTTCCGTGTCCACCAAGATCATCTGCCCGGGCCGGAGCGCCCCCTTCTCGGCCACGTCCGCCGGGTCGAACTCCAGGACGCCCGCCTCCGAGGCGAAGGCCATGAAGCCCTGCTTGGTGACGGTGTAGCGGGCCGGACGGAGGCCGTTGCGGTCCAGCATGGCGCCCACCCGGGTCCCGTCCGTGAAGGCCAGGGCGGCGGGGCCGTCCCAGGGCTCCATGAGACCGGCGTGGTACTCGAAGAAGCCGCGCTGGTCGGGACCCAGGGGGTACTTGACCCCCCACGCCTCGGGCACCAGCATGAGCATGGCGTGGGGGAGCGTGCGGCCCGCGCTGTGGAGCAGCTCCAAGGCGTTGTCCAGGCAGGCCGAGTCGCTCCCGCGCTCGTCGATGACCGGGAGCATCCGGTGGAGGTCCTCCCCCAGCAGGTCGCTTTTCAGCATGGGCTCGCGGGACCGGATGAGGTTCAGGTTCCCCCGGAGGGTGTTGATCTCGCCGTTGTGCGCCAGGTATCGGAACGGCTGGGCCAGCTCCCAGGAGGGGAAGGTGTTCGTGCTGTACCTCTGGTGGACCACGGCCATGGCGCTGGCGATCCGGCGGTCGGCCAGGTCCAGGTAGTAGCGCCTGATCTGGCTGGCGGTGAAGAGCCCCTTGTAGACCACGGTGCGGCAGGAGAGGCTGGGGATGTAGAAGCGGTCCCGCATCCCCACCGCCTCGGCGGCCATCTTCTCGATCTCCCTCCGGAGCGCGTGGAGCCGCCGCTCGAGCGCGGCCCCCTTTCGACCCCTGCCGCCGATGAAGCACTGCCGGATCACCGGCTGCCGGTTCCTGGCCTGCCCGGCGATGGCCCCGTCGTCCACGGGCACCTCCCTCCACCCGAGAAAGGCCAGGCCGTCCGTGGAGGTGCACCGCTCCACGATCCGCTCGCACTCCCGGAGGAGGGCCGCGTCCCGGGGCAGGAAGAGCATGCCCAGACCGTAGCCGCCCGGCTCGGGCAGGTCGATGTCGAGGCGCCCGCACTCGGACCTCACGAACGCGTCCGGGACCTGAAAGAGGATCCCGGCCCCGTCCCCGGTCATCAGGTCGCCGCCGACGGCGCCCCGGTGCTGCAGGTTGACGAGCGCCTCGATGCCCTTCTCGATCACCTCGTGGCTGCGGGTCCCGTCCACGTTCACCACGAACCCCACCCCGCAGCTGTCGTGCTCGTTCGCCGGGTCGTACAGTCCCCGGCCCGAGGGTCGCCCCATGACGGCCTGCAGGTCGCGCGTTTCGAACATCGCAGTCCTTCCTAGTGCCCATCCATAAACGAACGTCGGGCATGGCTGCGTTTCCAATTCAGCAGGGAGGATTTTTTGTCAAGATCAAGGAGATCAAGAGGCGACCCGGAGGCGTACTGGAGTACGCCGCACAAGGAACCTCGCTGATCGACGATGAGATTGGCAAAAAAGACCCTTTCTGGATGGAAACTTCCTAGAACATGTACAGCTGGTGACTGTCCGGGTTCTTCCCGAAGCAGGTGATGTCGTCGATCTTCTCCAGCACCGGACCGCGGGTCACGGCGTAGAGCGTCCGCTCGACCCCGATGCCCCCGCCGAAGGTCTCGGGGAACAGGCGTCGGCCCTCCCGGTCCTTCTGGGACGCCATGAGGAGGAACGGACCGTACCCGCCGATCTCGTCGATGTTCTTGATGTTGCCCTCGAAGATCACCGGCCTTGCCGGGATGACCCCGTTGTCCAGGAGGCGCTCCACGATGGCCTCGTAGATCCACTCCCGGATGCCCCCGGACAGGATCTCCAGGGCCGGGGACTGCTTCCCCGTGTCCCGCCGGATGCTCTTGGCGCAGATGTCGTAGTTGTAGATCATCTCCGAGGTGAGGGCGCTCAAGGCGACCTTCCCCTCCGGCCGGAGGTAGGGGTAGACCAGGTCGTAGTTCTCCCTCAGGAGCCCCGTGATCCAGAAGAAGGGCGCGTCCGTCTCCTCGCCCAGCCTCTCCTCGGCGCCCCGGCCGTACATCTTCCGGGCCACGTCCTGCCGGAAGCGGGGAAAGGGTCGCTCCGGCACCTCCAGGACGACGCCGAGCGCCTTCAACTCCTCCTCGTTGCGCTCGGCCATCCGGGTCACGGCGTGCACGGTGAGCCGCTCGAAGAAGTCCAGGGCCCGCTCCATGTCCTCCCGCAGGATCTCCCGGACACGGTCCGGCTCGCCCAGGTAGGACCTCAGGTCGACGCCCCGGTTTCTCCTGAGCTCGATGTCCATCTGGCTGAAGTCGATCAGGTACCGGCCCCGCTGCCCGCGGTCCGGGCTCTCGATCTCCAGGCGCACGTTCGGGGACTCCACGAAGATCCCCCGGACCCGCGGGTTGAAGCAGGCCATGAGCTTGGAGTAGATCATGCTGTGGGTCATCACGTAGAGCTGCCCCTTGTAGTGGATGCTGGGGACGTACTCCACGTCGTGCGCCAGGGGGTCGGTGACCGGGCTCAGCTGGACCCGCTCCAGGTTGAACAGCCCCTCCCCGG
This sequence comes from uncultured Desulfobacterales bacterium, assembly GCA_964443135.1. Lineage (GTDB taxonomy): Bacteria > Desulfobacterota > DSM-4660 > Desulfatiglandales > HGW-15 > JAIPEI01. The sequence continues at coordinate 10,117 of CAYUBQ010000084.1, forward strand.
CCAGGAACTCGTGCAGGGCCGTGACGAAGGTGGTCCGGAGGGCGAGGGCCGCGTAGAGCGCGTCCCCCATCCACTTCTCCCGGTAGTAGCGGTTCAGGTAGTCCTCGAGGCTCGAACCCGACTGGACGAGCGCGGACTGGAAGCCGAACAGGCTCTGGCCGATGGTCGCCATGGTGTCGTCTTTCATCGGTCTCCCTCGACGATGGAGATCAACCTGCGGTCCCCTGCGGCGGGACCGGCCGCCCCCCCCGGGGGACCGTTCGTCACGGCCGAGGGGGGCGGAGCGGCTGAGCGGGTGCCTGCGGGGCCGTCACAGAATGGGAAGGTACCTGTCGATCTCGAACCGGCTCACGTGGGTGCGGTACATGTCCCACTCGATCTTCTTGTTCTCGATGAACTTGTTGAAGATGTGGTCCCCCAGCACCTTGCGAACCAGCTCGCTCTGCTCCGTCACCAGGATGGCGGCGTAGAGGTTTCCCGGCAGGTCGGTGATCCCGTTGGCGCGACGATCCGAAGGGTTCATCTCGAAGATGTCCTCCTCGACGGGAGCGGGGAGATCGTACTTCTTCTCGATGCCCTCCAGACCGGCGCCCAGCATGACGGCGAAGGCCAGGTAGGGGTTGCAGGCCGGGTCCGGGGAGCGGAACTCCATGCGGGTCGCCTTCTCCTTGCCCGGCTTGTACATGGGCACCCGGATCATGGCCGATCGGTTGCGCCGGGCCCAGGAGACGTAGACCGGGGCCTCGTAGCCCGGGACCAGCCGCTTGTAGGAGTTCACCCACTGGTTGGTGACGGCGGTGATCTCCGGTGCGTGGCGCATGACGCCGGCGATGTAGTGCCGGGCCAGCTCCGAGAGGAGAAACGGGTCGGACGGGTCGTAGAAGGCGTTCCGGTCCCCCTGGAACAGGGACTGGTGCACGTGCATGCCGCTGCCGTTCTCCCCGAAGATGGGCTTGGGCATGAAGGTGGCGTACAAGCCGTGCTGCCGGGCGATCTCCTTGACGATGATCCGGTAGGTCATGGTCTTGTCGGCCATGCGAAGACCTTCGTCGTAGCGCAGGTCGATCTCGTGCTGGCTCGGGGCCACCTCGTGGTGGCTGTACTCCACGTCCACGCCCATGGACTGGAGCGCGAAGATGGTCTGCCGCCTCAGGTCGCTCCCCAGGTCCCTCACCCGGGAGTCGAAGTACCCCCCCCGGTCGACGATCTCGGTCTCGTGGTCGTCCTTGAAGTAGAAGTACTCGAGCTCCGGCCCCACGTAAAAGGTGTACCCCTTCTCCGCCGTCTTCGCCAGGAGCCGCTTGAACACGTAGCGGGGGTCCCCCTCGTAGGGGGAGCCGTCCGGGTTCAGCACGTCGCAGAACATGCGGGCCACGGGCCGGTCCCGGTCCCGCCAGGGGACCATCTTGAAGGTCGACGGATCGGGCTTGGCGATCATGTCGCTCTCTTGAATGCGTGCGAACCCCTCGATGGACGAGCCGTCGAAGCCCATCCCCTCGGTCAGTCCCTCCTCCAGCTCGGAGGGCGTGATGGCGAAGCTCTTGAGCACACCCAGGACGTCCGTGAACCAGAACTGGATGAAGCTCACCCGGTGGTCGCGGACCACCCGGCGGACGTCCTCGATCGTTCGACACTGCGTGGGTTGCTCTTCCGTGCCTTCCAGCGATTCCATTCTACTCCTCCTTAGGGGACGTACTTGCATAATTCGATAACTCTTGGGGAGAGTGGACTGCTCCCGATTCAAGAGGTGTCGAAGTGCGCTGACAGGTTCCCTGAGAGAGTTATCGAATTATGCAAGTACGTCCCCTGTTTTTTGATGCAGGCACCTCCCCTTGACCAAGCAAAACGAATGCCACCGGCGCCGTGGCTCGACGCCCTACAATGGCACGGGCTCCGGGGAAAATCAACCGGTCCGGCCCGGCGGCCAAACCTACGGAATTGTCACATTCACCGGGTGAGCGGGGACATTTTTGTGGCTTCGAGGGCTCGTCACTCGGGACCCAGCAGGTCGCTCACCGTTCGCCGGACCCGGGTCAGGCGTTCCTCCAGCTCCTCGACAAAGGCCCCCACGGCCTCCCGGCCGGCGTGGTTCACGCGCCCCGCCAGGGCGCCGAGGGCGTCGGGATCGGTCGGCACCACGTGGGTCTGCCGGTCCTCCAGGAGCTGGAGGGCGTGCTCCACCCGTCGCAGGAACCGGTAGTCCTCCCGCAGGGTCTCGGCCTGCCCCCGGAGGATCACCCCGCGCTCCTCCAGGGCCCCGACGGCCCGCAGGGTGTTTCCCTCGAGGAGGTGAGGCGCGCCGGGCGCGTGGATCAGCTGGAGGGCCTGTACCAGGAACTCCACGTCGCGGATCCCGCCCGCGCCGTTCTTGACGTCCAGGCCGCCGGACCGCCCGGCGTGGACGCGCTCGGCCTCGGCCCGCAGGCCTCGCACCGAGCGCACGACGCGGTCCGGGCTCCTCGGGGCCAGGAGGACCGCGTGAAGGGCCTCCACCACGCGGTGCCCCAGGCGGAGGTTCCCGGCCACGGGGCGCATCCTGATGGCCGCCTGGATCTCCCAGAGCGAGGCCCCGGTCCGGTAGTAGTCCAGGAGCCCCTGGACCGTCGGCACCAGGTCGCCGGCCCGTCCGAAGGGGCGGAGGCGGAGATCCACGCGGTATGCGTGACCCTCCTCCGAGTGGTTCATGAGGTCGGCCCGCACGCCCTCCATGACCCGGGCGGCCGTCTCCTTGCCGCCGCGTCCTCCCGGCTCGCACACCGCCAGGAGGTCGATGTCCGAGCTGTAGTTGAGCTCGCCGCCGCCGAGCTTCCCCATGGCCAGGATGCAGAACCCTTCCGGGTCGAGCCCGTCGCGTCCACCCTCCGCGCCCGCCAGCCGTTCCCAGGCGCCCTCCAGGGCCGACTGCACGAAGGCCTCGGCCACCGCCGAGAGCTCGCCCATGACCTCGTCCACGGGGACGTTCAGGCAGATGTCCCGTGTGCCGATGCGGAGCAGCTCTCTCCTTCGGATCCGTCGCAGCCGGTTCATCCAGGCCGTGCGATCGCCCGGGTCCCTCTGCCGGAGCTCCTCCTCCACGTCCTCCCGCCTCCGGGTCCCGTGGAGGATCTCCGGGATCATCACCCAGTCCAGGAACCCGGGGGACCGGACCAGGGTGTCGGCCAGGAACTGGCTCCCGGCCAGCAGGCCCAGGAGGATCTCCAATCGCATGGGCTGGGACAGGGAGACCTGGTAGTGCAGCTCCGGGCTGGACAGGGCGTGGAGGTAGCGCTCCCAGTTGTTGAGCGCCATGTCCGGGTCCGGCCCGCGGCAGAGCATGTCGAAGGCCAGGACCGCGAGGCGAGCAAAGGTCTCCCTGGAGTGCGCCATGCCCGCCAGAGCCTGTACGTTCACGAGGGCCCGCTCCGGGTTGCGGAACCCGGCGCATGCGAGGATGCGGTCCCTCAGCTCCGGGGAGAGCCCTTCGGAGAGCACCAGGTCGGCCGGGGTCCCCACCGCCGGCCCGGGGAGCGCGTCCCGGCCGAAGTGCCGCTCCACGAAGGCGCGCACCACGGCCGTGTGGGTCTCGAAGTCCAGGTGGAGCTGCCGGGAGGGGCTCAGGGCGCCGCCCGGCCGGTAGCCCATTCTCCTGGCCAGGTGGCCGTACTCTTCCGAGCCCGGTCCCGGCAGGACCAGGTCCCTGGCCGACCCCCGCAGCATGCGCAGCCCGTTGATCAGCCTCCGGAGAAAGTCGTAGGCCCCCTGGACCCCGCGGGCCTCCCCGTCCGACAGCGCGCCGGCCTCGGCGAGCCCGTCCACGGCCTCGTGGAGCAGCGGTGTGGCCAGCCGGGCGTTCACCCGCCCCCAGGCCACCTGGAGGATCTGGATGCCGTACTCCAGGTCCACCAGCCCCCCCGGGCTGAACTTGGCGTTCGGACCGCCCCGGCCCGCCTTGTCCAGGAACTGCCGCTCCCGCAGCCGGCGAAGCTGCTCCAGGTCGATGGTCCTGGGGTCGTAGACCATCTCGTCTCTGAGCCGCTCCAGCCGGGCTCCCAGGGCGGCGTCCCCGGCCACGGTCCGCATGCGCACCAGGGCGAGTCGCTCCGCCGCGTGGGCCCCACCGCCCGGACCGTAGTAGCGGCAGAAGGTCTCCAGGCTGCAGGCCAGCGGACCGGCCGTGCCGTAGGGCCGGAGCCGAGCGTCCACGTGAAAGATCCCCTCCCGCTTGGCCTCGATCAGGCGCATCAGCTCCTTGACCAGCCGCGCGAAGAAGTCCGCGTTGGAGATGCTCCGGTCTCCCCCGGTCCAGCCGCTGTCCTCGTACACGCAGAGGATCTCGATGTCCGACGCGTACCCCAGCGCGGCTCCCCCGAGCTTTCCCAGGCCGAGGACGGCGAAGGGCGACTCGATCCCGGCCACGGAGAGAGGCCGCCCGAAGCGGCGCACCAGCTCGTCGCGGGCGAGCCGGACGGCGGCGCGGACCACCGCCTCGGCCAACCGGGTGAGACGGCGGGCCAGGCCCCGGAAGTCCACCTCCGGGTTCAGGATGTGATCGAGGTCGATCCGGAAGATCTCCCGGTCCTTGAAGGCGTTGAGCCGATGCCCGGCGTCCTCGACGTTTCCGGCGCCTTCCAGGGACGCCTCCAGCCGCTGCTCGAGAGTCTCCCCCGGCTCGCTGAACCGGCGCCTCCCCAGCACGGGCCGCAGCATGGGCAGGAGCGTTTCGTACTGCCCCCGGATGAAGTCCTCCCAGAGGAAGTCGCTCGCGCCCAGGAGCCGCGCCAGGCCGCGCAGGGCATGGGGGTCCGCGAGCATGTCGAGCCACCCCTCCGGGCCGGGCAGCCCCAGGATGTCGTCCAGGAGCGAGGTGAACCGCTCGAGCGCGGTGAGCGGGTCCGGCGCGTCCGGGAGGACGTAGGCGAACTGCTTGGTGAGGAGCACGGAGAGCCGGATCCGGTCCAGGGCCTTCGGGTCCTCGATGGGCCGCCCCGAGCCGTCCACCAGGACGAGGACGTCCTCCACCCGGTTCGAGATGGTCCGGATCGTCACCTGCTCGATGGAGACCCGGTGGAGGGAGAGGGCCTGGCTCAGGGCGTGGAGAAAGGCGGGCGTGTCCTCGGAGACGATGCGGAGGCGCGTCCCCTCCTCCAGGGTCTCCAGGGAGACCCGGACCGGCGGCAGCGGGGGTGCGGCGTCCCGGTGGATCCGGGAGAGCCGCTGGACCACCATCTCGCTGACGGTCCGTCTCGCCGCCCGCGATGCCTCCTCCCCTCCTTGCTCCAGGAGCCGGATCACGGTCTCGAGGCGGGCGACGAGCTCCTCCCTCCAGACCCGGAAGGAAAGCCGGGTGTCCACGGTCCCCGTGAACTGATCGACGATCCGCCTCCTGCCGGAAGGTCGGCCTTCCGCAGGTCCTTCCTCGCGGCGGTAGGTATAGACCTCCCCGGAGACGATGTCGAAGCCCATGCCGGAGAGGATCCCCGTGACGAGCGAGAACACCGCCATGGTGTCGAAGGCGAAGACCGTCACCTGCACCGTGCCGTCCCGGCCCTTCCGGACGGCCGCCTCCACGGGGTGGTCCGGTCCCAGCCGATGAAGGGTCCGGAGGTGCCGCGCCGGGTCCGGGCCGCCGAACCGCTTGAAGTAGGCCCCGGGCAGGCGGGAGACGTACTCCCGCACGAAGGCCGGGTCCACCTCCGGGCAGTCGCGCACCAGCTGTTCGTACAGGGCATTCATGTCCATCCACATCGGGAACAAATAGGGTCAGGTCTTGAATTTTGACGTTTTTCCTGCTGCGGCTCTAAGATGGTCCTCTATGGTAATTCGGGGAGTAATTCGGGGACACCATACTCATTTCACATATAGCATTCCCGCCAGCTCCCCCCGGTATTTTTACCGTGAAAATACCCCTCGACGTGCCGGGCGATAGGGTAGGAGAGCCCGGTC
>CAYUBQ010000085.1:0-15396 GCA_964443135.1 uncultured Desulfobacterales bacterium
CCCCCGGGCGTAACCGCCGCAATGACGAAGGCCTCCCGCAATGTCCGCTCCGGAAGGCCCCGACCTCCAAAGCCGGGACAGGCTGCGAATCAAAAAAGTCAAAAGTCAAGACCTGACCCCATTTTCCGCAGTCGGTCCAGGAAGGAAGGGGCGTCTGCGAGCCCTTTCCGGTGGACGTCGTAGGGGAGGGAGACGCGGGCCCACCGGGTGTAGCGCCGTTCGCGGTCGTCCAGCAACCGCTCGTAGCACCGGGCGACGGCGTCCTCCAGGGCCTCGCCGGGCTCCGGAAGGAACATCCCGTGCCAGAGCACCGGCCCGGGGCGCACCAGGTACTCCTCGAGCAGCCGCTTGCGGACCTCCGGCGGAGCGGCCAGGTGAACGACCATGCTGCGCTCCGCCAGCTCGGAAAGCACCCCGTCGGCGAGGTAGATCACGCTCCCGGCCGTGTCCACCACCACGTCACCGTCCCCCCGCCCCTCTGCCAGCGATCCGAGGATCTCCTTCACGACGGCCTCCTCCAGCCGGTGATACCGCGCGGCCCGCTCCTCGTACCCGGGCTCCCAGGGGAGGCCCATCCACGAGCCCAGGGCCGCGATCAGGTCTCCGGCCCCGGCCAGCTCGCGGGAGAGCCGCTCCGCGATCATGCGATCGCATTCCAGCCTGAGAAATCCCTTCCGCTCGAGGCGGGCGGCCCAGGTGGACTTTCCGATGCCGGCCATGCCGATCAGCGCAACGCGCAACTCACTCTCCCGCCTCCGGACCCTTGCCCGCGATCCGCCGCATCTCCTCTCGCAGCTCCGCCAGGATCGGCCCGTCCTTCCGCCACAGCCGGCAGCTGTTCACGAGCCGGGACAGCCCGGCGAACGCCTCGGGCGTTGCCGGCACGGGCCTGGGTTCGCGGGACCCGGCGATCCAGGCCCCGTGAAGGGCCGCCGTTCCCATGATCATGACCAGCTGCGTGAGATGGGCGCAGCCCTTGACGCCCCCCATGCGCTTCCGCACCTCCTCCCCGTAGCCGGAGGCGATGGAGAGGCCCTTCATGGTCTCGATGGAGTCCAGGGTGTCGGGACAGCCTTCGTTCGGCACGTCGAGCATCTCGGCCTCGGCGTCCAGGATCACCGGGGGGACCTCCCCGACGAGGAACCGGACCACCAGGTTGTGGATCACCCCGGGGGTGAACGCCTCCCGGTTCCAGTGGTAGCCCGGGACGAAGCGCTCGTCCCGCAGGCGACCCTCGACCACGAGCTTTCCGTCGCCCGCGGGGTACGTCCTCACCTCCACGAGCCTGGAGTGCACCGGGCCCTCCTGGATCAACGCCTTGATTCCGCTCACGTCGTCTCCTCGCGTCCTCCGCCGGCGTGCTGCCGGGAGGCCCTTTTCCAGAGAGCGGCGAAACCGCCCACCGGGACCCCGGCCATGTCCCGGATGGGTTCGCACTTGACCCGGAAGAGGTAGAAGCTCGCCGCCGGCAGGGGTTCCGGGTAAACGGTCTCGAAGTTGGCCATGCCCTTGCAGAGGACCAGGTCCGCCTCCTGCACGAGGGTGCGGAAGGAACGGGAGACCCGCTCCCAGTCGACCCCGGCCCCCTCGGTACCCGTGTCCGCCACGTCGGAAAACCGGCCGTCCAGGCCGCTCAGCCGAAGCTCCTCTCTCGTCAGGTCGTTCAGGGAAGGCCCTCCTTTGACGACCAGGGTGCAGCGTTCGGTTCGAACGGAAAGGGCCTCGTAGAGGGGGAGGTCGAAGTACACCTCACCGCTGTTGTCCGTGAGGTAGAGGATGTGCCTCGGCCGCTCCGCCAGGAACCGTTCCAGGAGATCGATGTCGTCTCGATCGAATCGAAGGCCCGCCCGGAGCAGGCCCGGGATCTCCTCCAGCACCTCTCCGGGGTCGCGAAAGAAGTCCAGCGTGTTGCCCAGCACCGCCAGGGAGAGGCAGGATCGGAGATCACCCGGGCGAACGTCCGACGCCACGGCCGAGAACACGGAACGGGCCCGCTCGAGCTCCTGCTCCTTGAACGCTGCGTAGGGGTCGCGGGTCCCGGAGATCCTCGTGATCTCGCGGAGCATGCGGTTGGCGATCACCGGCGAAGCCTGCCCGAGCGCCAGGCCGCGGTCGAGGAGGTCCAGGACCCGTTTCTCCATCTTTGCCGCGCGGGGCGCCCCTTCCGCTCCCAGTGCGAGACGGACCGCGTTTCCCGCGAGCCCCCTCAGGCAGTCCTCGCATCTCGGATCGGATTCGATGTCCCTCATGGCCGTCTCCCGTCTTCGTCGTTTCCGGCTCCGGGAAACCGCCCCGCCCCCCTGTCCCGCAACGGGTCGAGGGGGACGGCGGACGCCGAAACGGCCGCGGAGCCGAATCCGGCCGGTTTGGGTCGAGCAGCAGGACTATCACATGGCGGGACCGGGTTCAAGCAAAGCGTCCGCGCCGCCGGAGGCGGGCGCGGACGGCGCGGGCCCGGAAGGGAGCTTGACGACAGCCTCGAAGGCTGTCGTCGTCTTCTTGCTCGGAGGTGGAACGGGGGTGGAACGGAACGCCCGATCAGGAGCGGCAGGCGATGCGGGTGGTCTCGGCGATGCAGCTCCCCACGTTGTGGATCAGGCTCTTGAAGGTCTCCGAAAGCCTTTCGTACTCCCGGTTCAGGGCGTCGCCGTCGAGCTCTTCGATCTCCAGGTTTTCCTGGGATGCCACCGAGGCCGAGTGGGGTTCGTGACCGATGTCCAGGAACGGAACCCGGCCGAACACGTCCCGCTCGCTGAGGGTGCAGAGGGGAAGGTAGCCCCGTTGTGCCCGGCTCACCACCCAGGTCTGCCCCCCGCGGATGGTGTACACCCCGGTCTCGAGCATACGCCGGTCCATGAGGGTGGTGTCGGACTCGTTCAGCAGGCCCGTCACCGCCTGGCTCATGAGCAGCCCGACGGTACGGTCCGTGATTTTGAACAACCGGCTGGTCAGGCTCAGCAGCACGCCTTTGAACAGGTTCGAGAGGGAAGCGTACTCCCCGGAGAGGCGAAGGGTGTCCAGCAGACCGAGGTGGACGTCCCCGACCGCCGTGGCCGTGGCTGTTCTCCGGTTGACGCCGTGGAGCAGGGAAAGCAGGGTCCCGATGAAGCATCCCTCCCCGAGCCGGGCAATGGGGATGGGGCCCTGCTCCGTCTCCTTGGTGATGTCCACCCTGCCTTCAAGGACCACCCAGATCCAGTTTCCATAGGTCCCTTCCTGGACGATCTGGGCCCCGTCCGGAAAGCGCTCCTCCTGGACGATGTACATGTAGTCGGGAAGCGGCCCCTTGACCACGGGAATGCTGCGAACGTTCCCGTACCCGAAGCCGTCGGACGGATCGCTTCTCGAAGGACCGATCCGATCGATTCTTCCCTCGTCCAGCATGCGGAGCGCGTCCAGCACGATCTGCATCCGGTTTCCGCGAACGGTCCGGCTCACGTGGACCCGTCCGTCCCGGAACTCGAACTCTCCCTCCGACCAGCCGAACAGGTTGTAGATCGCCTGCAGGCCGCGCGAACCGTTACAGGTCGAGTGCACCGGATCCCCGTCCAGGAAGTAGATGTACCCCGGAGTCGGGCTGTATCGCGAGGTGATCTTCAGGGACCCCGTGCTTCCGTTCCCCCCGAGAATCTGGATGATCTCGGCCAGGCTGATGAAACCCAGCCCGCCGGCCAGTGACGGTTTGCACTCCATTTTCGCACCCCCCGTGACCTGCCGGCCCGGGCTGACCCAGTCGGGGGTGTCTCTCTTCTCAGCCAGCGCTCTCCAGTCTCCGTTCATACCGCCTCCACATGGATATCCAGGGCGTAATGACCCTCGCGGGGCCCGCTCTCGATTCGTTTCTTTCCAATGACGATCCCGTTCCCTTCGAAGACCGCCATGAAGCTGAACAGCTTCATCCCGTTGATTCTGGAACCGAGCTGGAACTCTCCCAGGATTTCCTTGCGGTGCGGGGGGACGTGGATGGACACGATCCGGCCCAGGTGGAGAAAGACGTCGAACTCGAGCGGGTTTTCCCGTGACGCTCCCATCCCCTGGGGAATGGTCACGCCGGTGACCGGGAGCTCGTCCTCCTCTTCGCAGCCGAAGGTCTCGCGCCCCCGCAGGAGCTCGTCGAACCGGGGCAGCCGGGTGTTCACCCCTTCCTCCTCGAGGATCTTCTCCAGAAACAGCCGGATGTCCTCCAGCTCCTCCCTTCTGAGCTGCGTTCCGCTCGTCCACCGCTCGTACTGGGAAATCGCCACGTCCGGGGAGGCGAAGGCCAGATGGCAGGTGAGGATGTTCTTGGCCGCCACGGCCGCCATGGTTCCCCGGTCCAGGAGCCGGTTGAACTCCTCGAGGGCCTCGCCGTACTGGCCGAACCGGGCCAGGGCGACCGCACCCTTGTAGTCCGCGATGGAGCGGTCCCCGGAAAAGGAAAACAGCTTCCGGATCAGGCCCTTCATCTCGCGAGAGAGCTGGGGTGCGGAGTCGCCCGTCTCCACGCTCTCGATCTCCTGTTCGACATTTTCGACGGCCTTGCGCAAGGCGGTTCTGAGGGTCTCCCGTGCCCGGTCGCTCTCTTCCTCCTCGCCGACGGCCTCCAGGGCCTCGAGGTACTTCTCGCGGGACTGTGCCAGGAGCCCCTGCTCCCGGTATACCTTGGCCTCCGTCACGAGGCATTTGAGATGCTGTCGATCGCTCATCGCCGCCTCCCTGGCAGTTCTTGGAGTCCGTTCCTGCGGGCGTGCCCCACGTCCCCGCCCGACCTCTCCAGCACCTTTTCGCCACCTTTGGACAGCAAAAGACGTGCCGACGAAGGGCGACACGGGAACAAAAATCAACCGGCTGATATGTCGTTCCTTTTTGGGTGAAGCACCGACGCTTCCGGAAAACAGGGTGTTCCGTGACGTATTCATTTGTATACAGACATGCTCTTTTCTGCACATCCCCGGCCATCCGGCACCCGGGAGCCTCTCCGGCCCGGACCCCGCCGCCCCCTCCCATCCGGGTCAGGCCTGTACGAATGTGCTCAAGATTCGACGGTGCTCGGCCGATCTCGGCCATGTCGGCACGAAGGGGCGCCGGCGGGGTCCCGGCATCGACGGGCCGAATATAAAAAAGTATACAACTCGGCGACGCCCTGCTAGAATGCCGCCCGAACGACCATTCCCATCCTTTGAGACGACGCATTTCCGGCACATCCGCGACCGCGCCGGAAACGGAGGCGGGCAGCGCGCCGGCTGGAAATCCTCGGCCGGACCCGGCCCGGGAAGACCGAACGCCGCATCCCGGAGGTCAACATGAACAGTACCGCCGAAGAGCCCAACTTCACCATCGACCGTCTGAGGGAGATCACCACCTGGGTCTCCTCCGTCCTGGACCTCGATCACCTCCTGGAGCTGATCATCAACACGGCCACGACGATGATGCACGCCAAGGCCAGCTCCCTTCTCCTTCTCGACCACAAGACCCGGAAGCTCCACTTCAAGGTGGCGACCGGGGAGAAATCGGAGGAGGTGCGCAAGTTCGAGGTCAACCTGGGCCAGGGAATCGCCGGGCACGTGGCCCTCACAGGCGAGCCCCTGCTGATCCCGGACGTGCGGAAGGACGACCGGTGGTACAAAAAGATCAGTGAATCCATTGGGTTCGAGACAAAATCCATTGCCTGCGTCCCCATGAAGGTGGACGATGAGATCATCGGGGTGGTGGAGATCATCGACAAGGAGGACGGCGGCTCCATCCTGGACGAGGACATGAAGACCCTCACGGCCTTCGCGGGGCTGGCCTCCATGGCCATCAGGAACGCCAAGAAGATCCAGAACGTGGAGCGGGAGAACCGCGACCTGCGGGAGGAGCTCCAGGGAAGATACGCCATCGTCGGAGAGAGCCCGAGCCTTCAGAAGGTCATCTCCGACGCGTTCAAGGTGGCCAACTCCAAGACGAGCACGCTGATCCTGGGGGAAAGCGGAACCGGGAAGGAGCTCCTCGCCCGCCTCATCCACAGTGCCGGGCCGAGGAAGAACCGGGCCATGGTCACCCTGAACTGCGCGGCGCTGCCCGAGAGTCTCATGGAGGCGGAGCTTTTCGGATACGAGAAGGGTGCGTTCACCGGGGCGGTGGATCGGAAGGCGGGAAAGATCGAGGCGGCCGACGGCGGATCCCTGTTTCTCGACGAGATCGGAGAGATGTCTCCCGGGATGCAGGCCAAGCTGCTCCGCGTCCTCCAGGAAGGGATCTTCTACCGGGTCGGGGGGAATGTGCCCATCTCGGTGGACATCCGCATCATCTCGGCGACCAACCGGGACATCGACCGGGACGTGACCGACGGGAACTTCCGGGAGGACCTGTTCTACCGGCTCGATGTCGTCCGGATCCGGGTCCCCCCGCTTCGCGAGCGCCGGGAGGACATCCCGCTCATCGCCCGGCACTACCTCGACCTGTTCAAGCGGGAACGCGGGCTCCACGACATGACCATCTCCCAGGCCGCCATGGACCAGATGCTCCAGTACGAGTGGCCGGGAAACGTACGCGAGCTCCGCAACGCGGTGGAGCGGGCCGTGGTCATGGGGAACGACAAGGAGGTCCTCCCGGAGGACCTGCCCATCGGTTCACCGCGGCACGAGCCGGCGCTCCCGGCCGCCGGCATTCCCCTCAAGGAGGCCGTGGACCGGTTCAAGAAACAGCTCATCGTCGCGAACCTGCGCCGGACGGGGGGAAACCGGGCCCAGGCATCCAAGATCCTCGGGATCCAGCGCACCTACCTCTCCCGCCTGATCTCGCGGTACGGAATCCAGGATGCGTAGCGCCGGGGAGACCGGCCGGGAGAAATGGGTCCTCTTCGGGGTGTGCGCAGCGCTCTTCGTCATGAGCATGTTCTACAGGATGTCGGCGGCGGTCATCGCCGAGGACCTCGGGCGCGACCTCCATCTCGACCCCGGAGGGCTCGGCCTGGTGGGCGGGGCCTTCTTCTACGCCTTCGCCCTGGTTCAGATCCCCCTGGGACTGCTCCTGGACCGGGCGGGGGCCAAGCGGAGCATGGTTCTTCTGAACCTGACCGGCATGCTCGGCGCCCTCCTGTTTTCCGTTTCGGGCGGGTTGTGGACCGCGGTGCTCGCCCGGACCCTGATCGGCGTCGGCATGGCGGCGAATCTCATGGGATCGCTCAAGCTGTTCACCCACTGGTTCGATCTGCGCCGATTCGCCACGCTGTCCGGGCTCCTGGTCTCCCTGGGGACCCTCGGCACGCTCGGGGCGACCAGCCCGCTGGTGTTTCTTTCGCAGACCCTGGGGTGGCGCAGCGCCTTCCAGTGTCTGGCGGCCCTTCACGGGCTCCTCGTGCTGGCCCTGGCTCTCCTGGTGCGGGAGGCCCCGCCCGCAGGACCGGGCCGGGCCGTGGACTCCGGGGCCGTCGCCGCCCCTCCCGAGCCCGGTCCTTCCCGCGCCCTGAGGATCCTGTTCCGGAACCCGAACTACTGGGCCATCTCGTGGAGCATCTTTCTTCGCTACGGGGCGTTCGCATCCATACAGGCCCTGTGGGCGGGACCTTTCCTGATGTCCTGCCTGGGGTTTTCCCAGGTTCGAGCCGGAAACATCCTGCTCATGCTCAGCGTCGGGTTCATCCTGGGAGCCCCTGCGGGCGGCCTGATCTCCGATCGGCTTCTGCGCTCCAGGAGGAACGCCGTTTCCCTGGCCATGGCCTGCTCCGCGGCCGCCATCCTCGTCCTGAGCCGGTGGCCGGTCCACGCCGCGCCTCTTCTCCTCGGCACGCTCCTGTTCTTCAACGGCTTCTTCAACGGCTTCAATCAGATCAGCTTCGCCCACATCCGCGAGCTCATGCCGCCGGCCATGTCCGGGACCGCCATGACCGGGATCAACGTGTTCACCATGGCGGGGGCCGGACTGTTCGTTCACGGTCTGGGCGAGATCATCTCAGGGCTGGAAAACGGTGGGGCCGGGGAGTGCGGGCTGATTCGACTGGTCTTCGTGATCTGCTTCGCAGCCGTGGCGGCGAGCGCCCTGCTCTACCGGTTCACGCGGGACGCGCCTGACCTCCGGCGAGCTTCGTCGGGTGGGGGCCGTCCCTCCGGCCCCGCGTGCTGACCGGTTCAGACCGCCTCCAGGATATCCTGGAGGCGGAGGGAAATCCTCTGACCGGCCGTGGAGCCGTTCTTGCGAATGAGGATCTCCACGTCGCTCCAGCCCGCCATTTCCCTGGCGGCCTCCTCGGGAGGCCGGCCCTCGAGCCGGGCGTCCACCAACATGCCGTCCCTGAAGAAGAGGGACCCTTCCCTGCCGGTCGGGTTCTCCAGGAGCCGGACCTCGCACGTCTTGTGCTCCAGCTCGACCAGCTGAAGAAACAGGCTGGCCTTCATCCCCCGGAGGCCGGTCTCCTTTTCGCGATCCCCCTCCCCCAGGTTGGCCACGATCTTCTGCTCGAGGTCCTTGATCTCGAACGGCTTTTCGATGTACTCGGCCACACCGATCTTCCAGGCCATGCGCTCCATGACGGGACGGCTGTGGGCCGTCATGATGATCACGGGGATCTGGGGATGGTCCGATCGGATGTGCACCAGCAGGCTGAAACCGTCCATCCTGGGCATGATCAGGTCCGTCACCACGAGGTGGACCTCATGCTCCTTCAAGGCGGCCAGGGCCTCTTCGCCGTCGGATGCGATGAGGACGGAAAAGACCTCCCGATACGGCTCCAGCGCCTTTCGAAGAACCAGGAGCATCTCCTTTTCGTCGTCTACGATGAGGACATTCTTGGGCAACGCGTTCCCCCTCGGCATGGCGTCCGGGCGCCGATCTCCGGGCGATCCTTTCGCTCATTTTGCACATTCGTGTCAAACAGGCAAGAAATTTTAACGAATTCGATAGGGTGGGGTAATTCGGGGGGACACCATACATATTTCGAAAGAATCACGCACGACAACGGTTGTCATCATGAAATAAGTATGGTGTCCCCCCGATTACCCCCCGATTACACGGACCAATGAGATGAGCTGAGTGTCCCTGGAGTGAGAAAAGAACGAATTGACAAGGTGCACCGATCCCCCTATGATCCTTTCTGCTTCGCATGCGGAGCACGCAAGAACCATAGCCGTTGGGGGTGCCGCGCCCGAGGCGTCGGCTGAGAGTCCGATCGAGGACACCCTTGGAACCTGATCAGGGTCATGCCTGCGAAGGGAAACGGTCGCCCGAAGAGGCCTTCCGCCTCCTCCCGGCCGCTTTCCCCAGCAGGAGAGCGGCCTTTTCACCGGAAGGGAGGAGCATCATGGAGCTGAACGAAGTTGTCATCACGCGGGCCATCATCGAGCGATACATGGACAAGCTGCTGTCGCACCTGGAGACCGACGTGGCCATCGTGGGCGGCGGCCCGTCCGGGCTGGTCGCCGGGTACGAGCTGGCCAAGGCCGGGAAAAAGGTGGCCCTTTTCGAACGAAAGCTAAGCATCGGCGGCGGCGTCTGGGGCGGCGGCATGATGTTCAACGAGGTCGTGATCCAGGACGCAGCCGGCCACATCCTGGAGGAGTTCGGGATTCGCCACCGGCGGGTCCAGGATCACTACCTCGTCTGCGACGCCGTGGAAACCGCTTCCACCCTGACCTCGAAAGCCGTTCAAGCGGGTCTTGCCGTGTTCAACTGCATCACGGTCGAGGACGTGCTCATGCGGGAGGACCGGATCCTCGGCCTCGTGCTGAACTGGGCGCCCGTGGACATGGCCGGACTCCACATCGACCCGCTCACCATGCGGAGCCGGTACGTGATCGACGCCACCGGGCACGCCACCGAGGTCTGCCGGGTGGTGCAGGAAAAGGTGCCCGGCGGACTGCGAACACCGACCGGCCGCATCGAGGGAGAGAGGTCCATGTGGTCGGACCGCGCGGAAAGCCTCACGCTCGAGAACACCCGCGAGGTGTTCCCCGGGCTCCTGGTGGCGGGCATGGCGGCCAACGCCACATTCGGCGGTCCGAGGATGGGACCCATCTTCGGAGGCATGCTCCTCTCCGGGGTCAAGGCCGCCCGGTGGATCCTGGAGCAGCTCCACGGGGAGCCGGCCTGACGGGAGGGGTTCCCGCCGCCGGGCTCTCCCGGATGATCGTACGGCCGTCGATTCCGACAAGGAGGCTGAATGATGGAACCCGTCCGAAACGTCGCCGTCGTCGGCGCCGGCGCCATGGGAGCGTTCTACGCGACCCGGCTCTTCGACACGGAGGGCGTGTCCACGGCCCTGGTCGCCGGCGGCGAACGCTTCGAGAGGCTCAGGTCCCGGGGTCTGGTGGTCAACGATCACCCCTATGCGGTTCCCGTGCTTCACCCGGAGGCGGACGCTCCCCCCTCGGACCTGGTCATCGTGGCCGTGAAGAACCACCATCTGGAACAGGCGCTCCGTGACATGAGAAACCGGGTGGGCCCCGGCACCGTTCTCCTCTCGGTCATGAACGGTATCGACAGCGAGGAGCAGCTGGGAGAGGCCTTCGGCATGGAAAAAATCCTCTACGCCGTCGCCCTGGGGATCGACAGCGTCCGGGAAGGAAACCGCGTGAGCTACACCACCCCGGGCGTGATCCAGTTCGGCGAGGCGGACAACACGGAGGTCACCGAACGCGTCCGTGGGCTTCAGGCGCTCTTCGACCGGGCGGGCATCCCCTGGGAGACGCCCACCGACATGATCCGCACCCTCTGGTGGAAGTTCATGATCAACGTGGGCGTCAACCAGGTCTCGGCGGTGCTTCGCGCGCCTTACGGCGTGTTCCAGCGCACGCCCGAGGCGCGGGAGCTCATGGAGTGGGCCATGCAAGAGGTCATCGCGGTGGCCGAACGGGCCGGCGTGGCGCTCTCCGGCGAGGATATCCGGAACTGGAAGTCCGTCCTCTCGACCCTGGGGCCCGACGGCAAGACCTCCATGCTCCAGGACGTGGAAGCCGGGAGGAAGACCGAGGTGGAGATCTTCGCCGGACGGGTCATGGAGCTGGGGGAGACCCACGGCGTGTCCGTGCCGGTCAACCGCGTGCTCTACCAGATGATCCGGGTGGCCGAGGCGCGCGCGAAGCAGGAAATGTAAAGATCCCGGACCCGGTGGGTCCGGTCTCCGGCCAGGGGATCCGGATGCTCGACCTCATGCCGGGAAGAGACGAAAAGGGGGAAGGCCCACACAACCGGCCGGAGCCCTCAGGATCCACGAAGACGGTTGCCCTGCCCCGTGTTCACGCTTCATCCCTCCTCCCGGGTGCGGGCTTCTCCCGGATGAGCTCGTCGAGCACCCGATCGAAGGCCCCGATTCTGCGCTCCCACGAAAACCGGGCCATGGCCTCGCTGAGCCGCCTGCGGTCCCCTTCGAAGCCGTCCGGGGAGGAGACGACCGCCGAGAGCTTCTCCACCAAATCCTCCTGATCCCGGTAGAGACACGTGCTATGATGGGATGAAGGGACCAGCTCGGGGTAGCTGAGGCGGTTCGGAAGAAGGGGCAGGCATCCGCTTCGGACGGCCTCCACGACCGCCAGGCCGAAGTTCTCCTGGAGGGCCGTGCTCACCACGACGGTACCCCTGCGCAGCCAGTCGAAATAGGCGTCGCGCGAGGGGACGTACCCGAACTGGAGAATCCGGTCGCCGTGCCGCTTCGAGGCCTGCTCAAAGACGTCTGGGATCCGGCGGTACCGCTCCCCCAGGAGTGCCACCCGGAAATCGAGGCCCCGGTCGTCCAGTGCGTCCAGAGCCCGGAAGAAGGCCTCCGGCGCCTTGTCGTGCTCCCAGCGGTGGTTCCAGACGATCAGGGGAGGCTCCCGACCTCCGGAGACCGTTTCATGCGGTTCCCGGGGGAACGAGCAGCCCGGGTAGACGACCGTGGAGCGGGCCCGGATCGCCTCGACGACCCAGCCGGGGCGGTAGTCGGGCATGAGCCGCACGAGGCCGGGCAGGGCCTCGAGGAAGGAATCCCGGTGGGAGAAGGAGTTGAACACGACCCGGTCCGCGGCCAGGGCCGTGGTGACGTTGGTCCAGGCCGAGGCAACGTCCGGTTTTTCCCCCTCGGAGACCGGATAGGTCAGCTGCGTCTCGTGGAAGTAGACGGCCGCGGGGGGAGAGGGAACAGGCGCGAGCCCCTTCAGATCGGCCAGGCTCATCAGCCCCGAGACCACCATGCCGTCGTAGAGGGAAAGGTCCGGAAGGCGGCGCGCGAAATGCAGAGCGGCCCCGCTCATCCGCCATCGCCAGAACCGGGCGCTCATGGTCATGAGATCGACCCTGTGCCTGGAGGCGGCGGCCAGCCCTTCGGCGATCTCCCGGTGCGAGCCACCGAAAAACGGCTCCAGAAACAGGAAGCGGCCGGTGCGCCGGGGGCCGTTTGTTCCGGTATCGAGCTTCACAAGCCTCTTTCTTTTCCCCGGAGCTCACCCCGGGTCGTTTTCGGTTCAGTCAGCACTTGCAAATCCCGCCGGGGGCTGGTAGAAGTGCCGAATTCCGCGTAAATGGAGGAGCAACCATGGTCGATGACCGGGACGAAGAAAACCGGGACGAAGAGAATCAGGACGAAGGAACCGAGAGCTTTGCCGAGCTGCTGGAGAGCTACGGCGGCGATTCCGCCGGAACCGAGCTGCGGGTCGGCAACAAGATCCAGGGACGCATCATATCCATCGGTCGAGAGACCGTGTTCGTAGATACCGGCTCCAAAAGGGACGGCGTCGTGGAACGGGAGGAGCTCCAGGACGAGGACGGGAGCATTCCCTACAGCGAGGGGGACGAGGTGGAGCTCTACGTGGTCAGTGTGAACGCGGACGAGGTCCAGCTCTCCAAGGCGTTCTCCGGCCCCGGGGACCCCGCGGTCCTTCGAGAGGCGTTCCGAAACGAGGTCCCGGTCGAGGGGAGGGTCAAGGCACCCTGCAAGGGAGGGTTCCACGTCGAGATCATGAAGCGGCGCGCTTTCTGCCCGATCAGCCAGATGGACATGCGATACATCGAGGACCCCGCGACCTACGTGGGAGGCACCTACCCCTTCCTGATCACCCGCTTCGAGGAGAACGGCCGGAACATCGTGGTCTCCAGGCGGGAGATCCTGGAGCGGGAGACCGAGCAGATGCGGCGGGAGTTTCTCGAGAACCTGAGCGAGGGCGCCGAGATCGAGGGCACCGTGACCAAGCTGATGCCTTACGGGGCGTTCGTCGAGTTGGTTCCCGGCCTGGAAGGGATGATTCACCTCTCGGAGCTGAGCTGGTCCCGCATCGGGAAACCCGAGGAGGTCCTGTCGCCGGGGGATCGCGTCCACGTCCGTGTGATCGGGATCAAGGAGGGGAGCGAGGGCCGCAGGCCCCGCATCGGACTCTCCCTCAAGCAGATGCAGGGAGACCCGTGGGAACGCGTCGAGGAGATCTGCAGCACGGGAGACCGAATCACCGGCAAGGTGGTCCGCTGCGCGGATTTCGGCGCCTTCGTGGAGATCGTTCCGGGCGTGGAGGGCCTGGTTCACCTGAGCGAAATGAGTCATGTCAAACGGGTCCTCAAGCCCGAAGAGGTGGTTCAGCCCGGAGACGAGATCTCCGTCGTGGTCAAACAGATCGACACCCAGCGCCGGCGGATCGCCTTGAGCATTCGGGACGTGGAAGGGGATCCGTGGGAGCAGGTCGAGGAGATGTTCAAGCCCGGCCAGGTGGTGGACGGCACCCTGGAGCGGGAGGAACGCTACGGGCTCTTCGTCTCCCTGGCCCCGGGAATCACCGGGCTTCTCCACCGCTCCAAGCTGGAGAACCTTCCGGATTCGGGCGTGGAGGGGATGAGACGCGGGGACCGCATTCGGGTGATCGTGGAGTCCGTGAACCCCGAAGAGCGCAGGGTCTCCCTGGATCTCCCCCGGGAGGCCGGCGAGTCCGACTGGAAGCCGTTTCCGGAAAAGTCGGGTGAGGACGTGGGGGCGCTCGGCGAAAAGCTCAAGCGGGCGCTGGAAGACAAGGAGGAGTGACCGGCTCCGGGTTCACCGCAGCCGGTCCTGCGCCTAGAGGCCCAGGTCCCGGTTGATCAGAACCACCTTGATCCGCCTCGCCGGATATGACTTCTCCGTAATCGCCCAGCTGTTGCAGATTCTCTCCGGGCTCTTGCACGACTCGCAGCGGGAGGTCTCGGCGCACGGGGTCTTCTTGCCCAGCCGCATGGCGTTCGCCGGCGCCGCATACTCCCGGATGCGGGCCATGCCGGCCTCCAGGTCCGGGACCACCTTGTTCCTGCCCACCAGGACGGCCACGAACCGGGGACCGAAGGTGACGGCTCCCGTTCGATTCCCGTACATGTCCAGGTTGACCAGCTGTCCCGCCTCGGTCACGGCGTTCGTACCCGTAATGAACAGGTCCACCAGCAGCGCCCGTCTCCTCCTCTCCAGGCTCTCGACCCTGGAGATGTTCTTGTCGAAGGTGTCCACCACCTCCAGGTCGGCCGCGTCCCGGAGCAGCTCGTAGAGCCCGGTGGCGAGGAAGGTGCCCGAACCTCCCCACGAGACGCTCTGCGCCCCGGTTCCCGGCAGGATGTTCTCCATGACGACGTTCCTCGCCCCCTCCGGATCCTCCGCCAGGAACACCTCGAAGTTGTTCGCCTCGAGGGCCCTGCGAACCTGCTTCAGGCGGGCGCGCCCGAAGGCCTGGATCGTCTTCTCCATCACGTCCCTCCCTTCCGCACGGCTGGGCTCCGCCCCCCGTCCGAGGCTGGAAGCGCCCCGTCCGCGCCCACGATCTCCCGGGTTTCTCACCCCGCGACGTGAAGGAACAGGGTGACCATCCCCAGGTAAATGAACAGGGCCAGGATGTCGTTGGACGTCGTGACGAACGGCCCCGTAGCCAGTGCCGGGTCCACGTTCATCTTCTTGAAGACGAACGGAACGGCCGCACCGATGAAGCCCGAGTTCAGGATGATCAGCAGACAGGCGAGCGCGACGGTTCCCCCCAGCAGGTAGTCCGACAGCCAGGTCCCCACGATCAACCCGAGCAGGATCCCGCAGATGATCCCATTGAAGAGCGCCACCTTCATCTCGAGCCAGAGCCGCCTCCCGATGTTCACCATGCTGATGTCGCCCGTGGCGAGCCCCCGGACCGCCACGGTGGCCGCCTGGGTCCCGGTGTTTCCGCCCATGGCCATGATGACCGGAAAGAAGAAGGACAGCGCGAGGACCCGCTCCAGGGAGGAATCGAACTGGTTGATCACGAAGGCGGCCAGGACGCCCCCGAACAGGCCGGCGACGAGCCAGGGAAGCCGTGCGCGGGATATGCGCATGGGGGACTCCTCCGTGATCTCGGCCCTGATCACGCCGCCCATGAGGGCGATGTCCTCGTCCGCCTCGTCCTCGATGACGTCCATGATGTCGTCGTGGGTGATCCGGCCCACGAGCCGGTTCAGGTCGTCCACCACCGGAATGCTGACCAGGTCGTACTTCATGAA
>CAYUBQ010000086.1:0-15344 GCA_964443135.1 uncultured Desulfobacterales bacterium
CGGGTGATTTCCTCTTCCTCGAGCTTCTGGATCTGCCGCTCAACGGCCTGGACGACAAAGCGGCTCCTGGAGATGCCCTGCTTCTTGGCCCATGCATTCAGCTTCTCGAGGCACGAAAGGGGGAGGGTGATCGAAATTCGCCTTGCTGACATGGGCCACTCCTTGGTGTTTAGACGGTCTGGTTCATGGTCATTGTGGCAGGTCGTCTTGTGAAGCAGGAGGGCCGCTTTGAGGCTCCCACATCGAGCATGACCTCGCTCCAAATTTACCGTACAAATTTGACGCATTCGCAAAAACCCGCTCACGCGCCGCTGGGCACGATAAAACCTGTTGGAATCCCAGGGGCAGATCTCAAGGATTCGGGCTTTTTACGACTCCATCAAATTTGGAGTCTCGTTCTCCGTAGTTCGCTCGAATCCACTCGAGGTAGTCCCCCGTCCGGATGCTTCGCACCCAGTCGGGGTGGGACAGGTACCAGTCCACGGTGCGCTCCATGCCCTCCTCGAAGGTGTGGACCGGGCGCCAGTCCAACTCCCGCTCGATCTTGGCGGAGTCGATGGCGTAGCGCAGGTCGTGCCCGGGGCGGTCCTTGACGAAGCGGATGCGGTCCTCGGGCGGTTGACCGGATGTGCCGAGGCGGCGGTCCACCAGGTCCACGAGGAGGCGGACCACCTCCAGGTTGGTGCGCTCCGCCCGGCCGCCGATGTTGTAGGTCTCCCCCGGGCTCCCGGCCTCCAGCACCCGCAGGAGCGCGTCGCAATGGTCGGTCACGTAGAGCCAGTCCCGCACGTTTTGCCCGTCCCCGTAGACCGGGACGGGCTCCCCTTCCAGGAGCCGGCAGAGGGCCAGGGGGATGAGCTTTTCCGGGAACTGGTAGGGGCCGTAGTTGTTGGAGCAGTTGGTGACCAGCACCGGCAGGCCGTAGGTGCGGAAGTAGGCCCGGGCGAAGTGGTCGGAGGCGGCCTTGGAGGCGGAGTAGGGGCTGGACGGGTCGTAGGGGTGGGACTCGGTGAAGGCCGGGGAGGCCGGCTCCAGGCTGCCGTAGACCTCGTCCGTGGAGACGTGGAGGAAACGGAACGCCTCAGGCAGGCTTTTCTCCTTCCAGCGGTCCAGGGCGGCCTGGAGCAGCCGGAAGGTGCCGGTCACGTTGGTCTCCACAAAGGCCTCGGGCCCCAGGATGGAGCGGTCCACGTGGGACTCCGCGGCGAAGTGGACCACGGCGTCCGGGCGGTGCTCCCGGAAGAGGCGCTCGAGGAGGGGGGCGTCGCGGATGTCCCCGCGCACCAGGAGGTGGCGGCCGGCGGCCTCGGGTGCCAGGTCGTCGAAGTTGGCGGGGTTGCCCGCGTAGGTGAGGAGGTCCAGGTTCACCACGCGCCAGGCGCTCCGGGTCTCCAGCACCCGGCGGACGAAGTTGGTCCCGATGAACCCCGCGCCCCCGGTGACCAGCAGTGTGGGCATGGCCGTCCTCCTGTTTGATTCCTTGTGGTAGGACTACCTTTCCCCGCCATTCCTGTCAATCCTTCTTGCCGGGAATCCGGCTCCACTCCTTGCATTGGCGTGGAGAACGCCATAGGCTGTCGATACAGGGACGTTTCATTCGTTCCGCGGATTCGATCGCCGGAAGACCACCATGCGGATTGCCGTTCTCTCGGACATTCACGGAAACCTGGAGGCCCTGAGGGAGGTGCTGGCCGACCTCGACCGTCTGGACGTGGACCGGACCGTCTCCCTGGGGGACAACGTGGGGTACGGTCCGGAGCCGGAGGCCGTGGTACGGACCCTCCGGGAGCGCGGCATCCCGTCGGTCATGGGAAACCACGAGTGGGCCCTGGGTCGGCCCGAGAACCTCGGCTGGTTCAACCCCACGGCGCGGGAGGCCCTGGTGAGGACCGAGTCGCTCGTGAGCGAGGCGACTCTCTCCTGCTGCCGGTCCCTGCCGGCCTCGCTCACCCTGGAGGGCTGCCGGTTCGTCCACGGCCTTCCCCCCGACGACGTGCTCACCTACCTCTTTCAGGCGGATGCCGCCGAGCTGGAGCGCACCCTGACGGCCATGGAGGAGGAGACCTGCTTCGTGGGACACACCCACGAGCTCCTCCTGGTGGAGGTGGGGGAGGGGGGGCTGGAGGCGGGGCGCCCTGGAGAGGGGCTGCACGAGCTCGGGGAGGGCCGCCGGCTCGTCAACGCCGGGAGCGTGGGACAGCCCAGGGACGGGGACAACCGGGCGAAGTACGTGATCTGGGACCCGGAGACCCGGGGGTTGGAGGTCCGGTTCGTTGCCTACGACATCCACCGGACCGCGGAGGGGATCGTGGCGGCCGGCATCCCGCAGGTGTATGCGGACCGGTTGTGGTGATGCTCAGCCCTTCTCGTCCATCCGGGCCCAGGCCTCCTTCTTGGTGAGGGCCCGGACCTGCTCCCAGGCTTTTCGGGTCCGTGCCTGCAGGTTGAGCCGGCCTCTTCTCTTTTCCCAGTTCCCCACGCTGGGCGGGCTCACCCCCAGGAGCCGTGCGAACTGACCCTGGGTCATGGCGAACCGCTTCCGCAGGCGGGCCACCTCCTTGCCGGTGACGGTCCGGTCCGCGGCGGGCTTTTCCCGGTTGGGTCTGCGGGTCGAGGTCTGCCGCCTGGGCCTTCCCGCGGCTCGTCCGGTTCCGGCCTCTGCTTTCCTTCGACGGGCCGCTGCGAGGCGCTCGCCGAGGGTCTTCTCGGGGGCGGGGGCGTTCTTCAAGACCCGGGCGCCCGGGCCTGTCTCGGCGGGTCCTTCGTCCACCGGGGCCTCGGCTTCCGTCGCCTCCTCCGCCATGTCGATTCCGAAGAGCTCCGAGAGATCGCCCTCGGCGATGCGGCCCGTCCCCCGGGCCCCGCCCACGGTGGCGGCTGCATCGGTGCCCGCGGTGATCAGCTCCTCCTCGTTCACCCCCCGCAGGAGGAAGAGGAGGGCGGGCTCCTGGTCCAGGCGGGCGCCCACCCCGTAGAGCACGGCGGCCACGTGCTTGCACATGACGGCCCAGTCCGGGCAGGAGCAGGCGAGGCCGATCTCCTCGGGCAGCGGGAAGAGGCCTGTCCGGGGGTCGGTGACCACCTCCATGACGCCTTTGGAGAGCCGGCCCTGCAGCAGCTCCAGCAGGGATCCGATGCGGCCCGCACAGCGCCCCTTGACGTCTCGCCACTTTTTTGACGGAAGCTTGTCGATGCGGACGGTCACGTCGTAGAGCTCGGACCCGCTGACCATGGCCCGGATCCTGCCCCGCTGGATCTCGAGGTGGCAGACCGAGCCGTTTCGGACGTAGGTCCGCCCCCTGGGGAGGCGGTTCTCGAAATCGCTGAACCGCTCGAGGTGCCTGCACCAGGCCTCGCCCCAGAAGGTCCGGGCGATCTTTCGGCCCTCGATCTCGATGGGTTGGACGCAGACCCCCTTCTTGCGCATGGCCTGCACCTTCTTCATGGCCCGTGCCCGGCGGACCGCCACGGGCACGTAAGGGCTCCATCGGAACCGGCTCATTCTTCCCCTCCGTCTCGGGGTCGGGTTCGCGTGACCCCTCAGGCGATCTTCGCCCGGTCGATGTCCAGGGTCACGACGTTCAGGAGGTCCCGATCGCTCATCTCGGTCAGCATGGCCTCGGGTCCGGACTCGAGGAGGTCGCCCGCCAGCCGGGCCTTTTCCTCCACGAGCGCGTCGATCTTCTCCTCGATGGTTCCCCGGCACACGAACTTGTGCACCAGGACGTTGCGGCGCTGGCCGATGCGGAACGCCCGGTCGGTGGCCTGGTTTTCCACCGCCGGGTTCCACCAGCGATCGAAATGGATCACGTGGGAGGCGGCGGTGAGATTGAGCCCGGTGCCGCCGGCCTTGAGGGAGAGCACGAAGAAGGGCGGGCCGTCCTCCTGCTGGAATGCGTCGATCAGGGCCCTGCGCCTTTTCACGGGCGTGCTTCCGTGCAGCACGGCGCCTTCCCGGCCGAACACCTCGCTCAGAAACGTGGCCAGGGGACCGGTCATCTCGCGGAACTGGGTGAACACGAGCACCTTCTCCTGCCGCGAGGCGATCTCCTCGGCCAGGGCCCCCAAGCGGTCGAACTTGCCGCTCTCGGCCGGGTCGTACGCGCCGTCCCCCAGGAGCTGGCTGGGGTGGTTGCAGATCTGCTTGAACCGCAGGAGGTAGGAGAGCACCAGGCCGCGCCGTTGCATGCCGTCGAGCCCTTGGAGCGCGCGGGAGAGCTCTCGAACGGACTCGGCGTAGAGTGCGGCCTGCGGCCTGGAAAGACCGCAGAACGCCTTCATCTCGGTTTTTTCCGGCAGGTCGGCGATGATGGTCTTGTCGGTCTTGAGCCGCCGCAGGACGTAGGGCCGGACCAGGTTCCGCAAGGGGGCATAGCGGTCCTGCTCCCGCTCCTCCAGGCCCTTGACGAACGCCTTGAACCGGGTGGCGGAGCCCAGCAGCCCGGGGCAGAGAAAGTCGAACAGGGACCACAGATCCGAGAGCCGGTTCTCCACGGGCGTGCCGGTGAGCGCGATCCGGGCGCCGGCCCGGAGCCGCTTGACCGCGCGGGTCTGCCGCGCGGACGGGTTCTTGACGGCCTGGGCCTCGTCGAGGATCGCGAGGCGCCACCACACATCGCGCATCCACTCCTGGCGCAGCAGCATCCCGTAGGTGGTCACCACCAGGTCGACCCCCGACACGGACCGGTCCGGGTCCTCGGCCATGGCCCGGATGTCGGCCTTGGGGGTCTCCGAGGGGTGGACGAAGCGGGCGGTGAGGTCGGGTGCGAACCGCTCGATCTCCGCCTTCCAGTTGCCGAGGAGCGAGGCGGGAAGGACCAGGAGGGACGGGGGCGCCTCCTCTTCCTCCTTCAGGCTCGAAAGGAGAGAGAGGACCTGCACGGTCTTGCCGAGCCCCATGTCGTCGGCCAGACAGGCGCCGAGACCCAGCCGGGTGAGGAGAAGGAGCCAGTTGTGTCCGGTTTCCTGGTAGGGCCGCAGGTCCCCCTGGAAGTATCGGCTCTTTCCGGCGGCGGCCAGGCGGGCCGGTTCCCGCAGGCCCGCCAGGACCTCGGACAGCCAGGCCCCGGCATCCACAAAGGACCAGGCCCGCACCTCCTCCCGGTCGTCGCCCTCTTCCTTCAGGTCGGCGGACGCCCCTGCGAGGAGGCGCATGCCCTCGATGAAGGAGATGCCCTCGCCGGCCGCCCTGGATTCCAGCTCCTTCCAGAAGGACAACGCCTGGGAGAGCTTCTCCCGGTCCACCTCCACCCACCGCCCCTTCAGCAGCACGAGCCCTTCCCGGGACGCCATGATCCGCTGCCATTCCTCCTCGGTGAGCTCGTGACCGTCCAGGGCGAGCCCCACGTTGAAGTCCAGCATGGCCTCGGCCCCGAACCGGCTCTGCTTCCGGTCCCCGATGGTCACGGAGACCCGGGGCCGGGCCCGCTTGCGCCACCAGTCGGGAACGCGCACCAGCAGGCCGCTTTCCTCGAGCACCGGCACTTCCTTCAGAAAGCGGTAGGCCTCCCCGGGGGTCCACGCCAGGGGGTGGAAGAGATCGCCCGAGTCGACGAGCCCCTTCACGAACGGGCTCTTCTCCGAGGCCCGGTGCACCGGGGAGAGCAACGCGATGAGCGCCTGTCGGTTTCGCGAGCCCGCATACTCCTGCAGGGCCTTTCCCAGCGGCTGGTACTGCACGCGGCCGTCCCGGGAGAGGCGCGGGGCGTACGTGGCCAGGAACGCGAAGGGGAGCTCCGGGTCCCGCTTGTTCTCCGCCAGGTGAAAGCAGACCCGTCCGACCCGATGCCAGCCCGGGGCTCGCTCCTCCAGCCACCCGGCGAGACCGTGGCCCGAGGAGGCGACCTCCCCCCGAACCCAGGCGTCGAGCTCCGCCCAGAGCCCGGCAAGCACACCCCCGTCCAGGTACTCGCCGCCGGCCATGGGCGGGGCGCTCCGGCGGAGCGTTGCCGTCTCCTCGGGCCCGGGCGGCTCGATCGGGTCGAGCCGGCCGTTTCCGGAGTCGGGGACGCGACAGAGCAGGGTCAGGTAGCGGCGGGCGAAATCCCGCCAGAACCCGAGGGACGGAGGCGGAGGGGTATGCGGGTTGTGAGCCGCCAGGGAGAAGAGCCCGGCGGACGGGCAGACCTCGAACGCGCGAACGAACCGGCGGGTCCAGGCGTCCCCCGGGTCCTGGTCCGAGGTCTCCCCATGGCGGAGGAGCAGCTTCCCGGAGGGGGAGATGCTCAGCTCAAAAGGCATGACGGACCTTTCGCCATTGAAATCGGGTTGTTCACGGCTTGTGCGGTCGTCTTCCCGGAACGGTATAGAGGAAGAACGCCGGTGTGTAAACCCCTTTTCGATCCTCGCAGGGGGGGCGGGCGTGTCCGGAGGTTGCGAGGACCATTCAGAAATGGTATTGGAGACGCGGTTCGGCCTTCGGGACGTTCCCGACGAGGAAAAATTTGTAGAAATTGATACCGTCGTGATTATAATGGACGATTAGGCTTTTGTATTCGGGGCCGGTTCCCCACCGACGGCTTCGCGCAAACCCGCTCGGCCGCCGCTGGACAGGTCTCGAGCTGTTGACATGATGAAGGCGGATCCCCGGGTTCGCGGCGTTTCGCGACTCCATCTCCGATTCAGAAAGGATCGTTTCCATTGAACCCTTTTTACAAGAACCTCGCCCTGTGGCTGGTCATCAGCTTGATGATGGTCATGCTGTTCCAGATCTTCAACCAGCCCGAACGGGGCCGCCTCTCCATCAGCTACAGCGAGTTCCTGAGCATGGTGGAGAACGAAAACGTGGTGCAGGTCACCATTCAGGGTGATCACATCACCGGCGAGTCCGCACAGGGGCCGTTCAAGACCTACGCCCCCAAGGACCCGGAGCTCATCAAGCTCCTGCGGCAGAAGGGCGTGCAGATCGCGGCCAAGCCGGCGGAGGACACCTCCTGGTTCCAGGTCTTTCTCTCCTGGGTGCCCATGCTCCTGCTGATCGGCGTCTGGATCTTCTTCATGCGCCAGATGCAGGTGGGAGGGGGCAAGGCCATGTCCTTCGGCAAGAGCAAGGCCCGGCTCATGTCCGAGACCCAGGAAAAGGTGACCTTCGAGGACGTGGCCGGCATCGACGAGGCCAAGGACGAGCTCCAGGAGATCATCGAGTTCCTGCGGGACCCCAAGCGGTTCACCCGCCTCGGGGGGCGGATCCCCAAGGGTGTGCTGCTCGTGGGCTCCCCCGGCACCGGAAAGACCCTGCTGGCCCGGGCCATCGCCGGGGAGGCGGGCGTGCCGTTCTTCAGCATCAGCGGATCGGACTTCGTCGAGATGTTCGTGGGCGTGGGCGCCTCCCGGGTGAGGGACCTCTTCGTCCAGGGCAAGAAGAACGCGCCCTGCATCATCTTCATCGACGAGATCGACGCCGTGGGAAGGCACCGGGGAGCCGGTCTCGGCGGCGGGCACGACGAACGGGAGCAGACCCTCAACCAGCTCCTGGTGGAGATGGACGGCTTCGAGTCGAACGAGGGGGTCATCCTCATCTCCGCGACCAACCGGCCCGACGTGCTGGACCCCGCCCTCATGCGGCCCGGCCGGTTCGACCGGCAGGTGGTCGTGCCGGTCCCGGACATCAAGGGGCGCGAGGGGATCCTGAAGGTGCACTCCCGCAAGACCATCATCGGGGAAAACGTGGACATGCACGTCCTGGCCCGCGGGACCCCGGGGTTCACCGGGGCGGACCTGGAGAACATGGTCAACGAGGCCGCCCTGATGGCCGCGCGGCGGGGCAAGGAACACGTGGAGATGATCGACTTCGAGGACTCCAAGGACAAGGTGATGATGGGCACCGAGAGGAAGACCATGATCATCAGCGACGAGGAGAAGCGGACCACGGCCTACCACGAGGGCGGACACGCCCTGGCGGCCAAGCTCCTCCCCGGCGCGGATCCGATCCACAAGGTCACCATCATCCCGCGCGGCCGCGCCCTGGGCCTCACCCAGCAGCTGCCCATGGACGAAAAGCACACCTACTCCAAGGACTACCTCCTGAACAACATCTGCATCCTCATGGGGGGACGGGCCGCGGAGATGCTGGTTCTGGGCATCCAGACCACCGGCGCGGGAAACGACATCGAGCGGGCCTCGGAGATGGCCCGAAAGATGGTGTGCGAGTACGGGATGAGCGAGCTGGGCCCGCTCACCTTCGGGAAGAAGGACGAGCAGATCTTCCTCGGCCGGGAGATCTCCCAGCACCGGGACTACAGCGAGGAAACGGCCCGGAAGATCGACCGGGAGGTCCACTCCATCGTGACGGGGGCCTACGAGAGGACCTCCAACCTGATCCGGGACAACCTGGACACGCTGCACCGGATCGCCGGCACCCTGCTGGAGCACGAGACCCTGGACAGCAAGCAGCTGGACGCCATCGTTTCGGGGGAGGGCGTCGAAAAGTCCGCGGGCGTCGACGAGCCGCCGGAGGAACCCGAGGCGTGAGCGCGGGGCCGGTCTACACCCTTCAGTGCGGGAGCCGCCGGCTCGAGCTCGGCCGCCGCACCCTCGTGATGGGCGTCCTGAACGTGACCCCCGACTCCTTCGCGGACGGCGGCCGGTTTTTCGACCGGGACCGGGCGATCGAACACGGCCTCGCCATGGCCCGGGAGGGGGCGGACATCATCGACGTGGGAGGGGAGTCCACGCGTCCCTTCTCCGAGCCCGTTTCGGCGGACGAGGAGATGGAGCGGGTGCTTCCGGTGATCGAGGCCCTCGCCGGGGAGGTCGACGTCCCCGTCAGCATCGACACCACCAAGGCGGAGGTGGCCCGGGCGGCCCTGGCCGCCGGTGCGGGGATGCTGAACGACGTGAGCGCCCTCCGTTTCGATCCGGACATGGCCGGGGTGGCCGCGGAGAGCGGGGCGCCCCTGATCGTGATGCACATGAAGGGGACGCCCGGGGACATGCAGGAGGACCCCCGTTACGAGGACCTGATCGGGGAGATCCGGGCGTTCCTGGAGGAGGTCGTCCGGGCGGCCGTCCAGGCGGGCGTCCGGCGGGAGCAGATCCTGATCGACCCCGGCATCGGGTTCGGGAAGACCTTCGACCACAACCTCCAGCTGATCCGGGACCTCGATCGGCTCTCGGTGGTGGGAAGGCCGCTGGTCCTCGGCTGCTCGCGCAAGGCCTTCGTCGGGCACATCCTGGGAAAGGAAGCGGACGACCGGGATCCGGGCACCATGGCCGCGGCGGCGGCCGGCGTGCTGAACGGGGCCCACGTGGTCCGGGTCCACAACGTGGCCATGGCGGTGGACGCGGTCCGGATGGTGGACGCCGTGAAAAGGGGATCCGTGGAGCCGGCTTCGACGGCCGGCGCGTAGCATCTGTGTTTCCTTCCCGGCGACCTCGGCGAGAACCGGGCTACACGAGACTTGGTGAGGCGGACGACCTCCATGCTGCTCTGCATCGACATCGGCAACACGAACATCGTGATCGGCGTGACGGACCAGGAGCGCATCCTGCACTACTGGCGCCTGCGGACGGAGAAGGACATCACGGACGACGAGCTGGGCATCCTCATCGCCAACCTCTTCGACCACGCGGACGTTCGCGCCGGGGACATCCGGCACATCATCATCTCCTGCGTGGTGCCTCCCCTCCTCAACACCATGGAGGAGTTCGCCCGCCGCTACTTCGACGTGCGACCCGTGATCGTGGGTCCCGGCCTCAAGACCGGCATGCCCATCCAGTACGACAACCCGCGCGAGGTGGGTGCGGACCGGATCGTGAACGCCGTGGCCGCCTACGAGAAGTACCGCAAGGCCATGGTGATCGTGGACTTCGGCACGGCGACCACCTTCGACTTCGTCTCCCGGGAGGGGGCCTACATCGGGGGGGCCATTGCACCCGGGATCACCATATCGTGCGAGGCGCTCTTTCAGAAGGCCTCCAAGCTCCCCCGCGTGGAGCTGTTCGCGAGGCCCAGGCAGGTCATCGCCCGGGACACCATCAGCGCCATGAACGCGGGGATCGTCCACGGCTACGCCGGACTGGTGGACGGCATCGTCCGCGGCATGAAGAAGGAGAGCGGCGAGGATCTGGTGGTGATCGCCACCGGGGGACTGGCTCCTCTCATCGCCCGCGAGTCCGAAACCATCCAGCGGGTGGAGGAGTTCCTGACCCTGGAAGGCCTGATGATCATCTTCAAGAGAAACCGGTGATACTGAAGCCCTCCAGCCTGAAGCCCGGGGACCGGAT
The DNA here is from genome assembly GCA_964443135.1 of uncultured Desulfobacterales bacterium. GTDB lineage: Bacteria > Desulfobacterota > DSM-4660 > Desulfatiglandales > HGW-15 > JAIPEI01. Next base: position 10,225 of record CAYUBQ010000086.1, read on the forward strand.
CGGGGTGATCGCCCCGGCCGGCCCGGTTGCGCGGGAGGACCTGGAGCCGGGCCTTCGAACCCTTGCCCGTTACGGTTTTCGGGTGATCGAGGGCGCTCACCTCTACGACGCCCGAGGCTACACGGCCGGGGGCGACGACGCCCGCCTGGAGGATCTTCACGCCATGTTCGCCCGTCCCGACGTGGGGGCGGTCTTCTGCGCGCGAGGCGGGTACGGCTGCCTTCGGCTTCTCCCCCGCATCGACCTCTCCCTCGTCCGGGCCCATCCCAAGGCCGTGGTGGGCTACAGCGACGTGACCGCGCTCCTGTGGGGCCTCCATGCCGCTGCGGGACTGGTCTCCTTCCATGGGCCGGTCGTGAAAGGGCTCCACGGCGACACGATTCAGGACCTGGAGCTTCTCGTCCGCTGGATCCGCGAGACGGGGGACCCTCCCCGGATCGACCTCGGACCCGGAGCCCGCGTGATCCGGGACGGGAGGGCCGCCGGCCCCGTGTTCGGAGGGAACCTCAGCCTGGTGAGCCACCTGGTGGGAACGCCCTTCATGCCCGACCTGAAGGGCGCCATCCTGCTCCTCGAGGACACCCGCGAGCCGCTCTACCGCATCGACCGCATGCTGACCCACCTGGCCCTGGGCGGTGTCTTCGCGCGGCTGTCCGGTTTTCTGCTGGGAGGTTTCGACGGGAACCATTCCGAGGACGATGTCCTCTCCCTCCTGATGGAGCATCTGTCTCCCCTGGGCATTCCCGTGGTCGCCGGTCTCCCGGTGGGGCACGGGGGCCGGAACCTGCCCCTTCCCATCGGTCTCCCGGCCGTCCTGGACACCGCCGACATGCGCATCGACTGGCTGGAGCCCTGCTTCGCCGCATGACCCCCGGAAAACGCTCAAGTTCGTCCCTCCGGGTGACGATGGAGCAGGTACGTCGCCCTCCGCCTTGCCGGGGATGAAGACGGGCTCGGCGGACTCCTGCACGCATGTGCGGGACGGCCGCAAATCGGACCATTTTGATGTTGTCAAGCCGCACCCAAGAATGGTAATCCAGTCACGAACCTCTGAGACCCCTGCGGCAGGCTGTTCAGGGGCCTGCGAGGTGCGCAGGCCGGCGGCGTGCCGGGCTGCCCTGACGGAACCGGAACACGTCGCAACACGGGGTCGGATCGGTGAATGGCGTCTCGAACCTGATCAGACGGCTGGGTGCCTCCGGGTTGACGGTGGTTCGAAGGAGCGGCCTCATGGGCCTTTTCCTCGGCCAGGCCGTGGTCACCTGCTTCATCCCCCCCGTCAAGCTCTCCCGCCTGGCGAAACAGATCCATTTCATCGGGTTTCAGTCCCTGCTGGTCATCGTGCTCACGGGCGCCTTCACCGGGATGGTGTTGAGCCTCCAGGGGTTCTACACCCTGAACCGGTTCGGCTCCGAGGCGTTCCTGGGTCCCATGGTGGCCCTGTCCCTGATCAAGGAGATGGGACCCGTGATCACCGGCCTGATGGTGACCGGAAGGGCCGGCTCCGCCGTGGCGGCGGAGATCGGAATCATGCGGATCAGCGATCAGATCGACGCGCTGACCCTGATGGGGCTGAACCCCTTTCGCTACCTGATCGTGCCGAACCTGCTCGCAGCCCTGATCGCTCTCCCGCTGCTGACCGCCGTGTTCGACGTGGTGGGCATCCTGGGTGGGTACCTGGTGGGCGTGAAGCTCCTGGGGGTGGGGTCGGGAACCTACTTCGGGGAGATGACCAACTACGTGGACCTCTCGGACATCGTCGAGGGGCTGTACAAGTCCTTGAGCTTCGGGGTGATCATCGCCTGGGTCTGCTGCTACAAGGGCTACTACACGGGGATCCACACCGGGTTCGGTGCGGAAGGCGTCAGCCGGGCCACCACCCAGGCGGTGGTGTTCTCCTCGGTCCTGATTCTCGTGTGGGACTACTTCATGACCTCCATCATGTTTTGACGTTCGGAGAAGGCGTGAACCCAGAGGCGACCAGCACCCGGTCCGGCGCCCGCGGCTCCGGCGGGACCATCCGCATCGAAGACCTCCATCGGTCCTTCGACGGCTTTGCGGTGCTCGAGGGGGTCTCCCTGGTCCTGGAACGGGGGGAGCTCCTGGCCCTGATCGGAAGGAGCGGCTACGGGAAGAGCGTGCTTCTCAAGCACATCGCCGGGCTGCTTCGACCGGACTCCGGGCGCGTCCTCATCGGAGGCGAGGACATGGCCGGCCTCAGGGGGCGCCGGCTGTCCAGGCTGCGGGAGCGGCTCGGTTTCCTGTTCCAGGGCGGGGCCCTCTTCGACTCCATGACCGTGTTCGAGAACGTGGCGTTTCCCATCCGGGAGAAGACCCGCATGCCGGAGGAGGAGATCCGGGAGCGGGTCCTGGAGGAGCTCTCCCGGGTGGGGCTCGGCGGAGCGGAGGAGAAGTACCCCTCCCAGATCAGCGGCGGCATGCAGAAGCGGGCCGCCCTGGCGCGGGAGCTGATCAGCGAGCCGGAGATCATGCTCTTCGACGAGCCCACCACCGGGCTCGACCCGATCTTCGGTCACGCCATTCTCAAGCTCATCGACGACCTCCACCGGAAGTTGGGGTTCACCGGGATCCTGGTGACCCACGAGATCCACAAGGTGTTCGAGGTGGTCGACCGGGTGGCGTTCCTCCACGAGGGGCGCATTCGGGCCCAGGGCCGGCCCGACGAGATTCTCGACTCCGAGGACCCGCTGGTCCGCCAGTTCGTGAAGGGGGAGATCGAAGGTCCCATCTCCGTTGAGTAGACGCGCCCGGAGGAGAAAGCCGGGGCGACAGAGCAGGGGGAAGCAGGATGAGAAAATTCGACCTTGAACTATCCGTGGGGTTATTTATACTTGCGGGAATACTCTGCCTCGGGTATCTCAGCGTCCGGCTGGCCAAGATGGAGGTCCTGGGCGGGGGGGGATACGAGCTGCACGCCCTGTTCACGGACGTGGGGGGGTTGAAGAAAGGCGCCACCGTGGTGATCGCCGGTGTGGACGTGGGGCGGGTCCAGGACATCACCCTGGAGAACTACAGGGCGGAGGTCGTTCTCAGCATCCAGAAGGACCTGGAGCTCCAGGAGGACGCCATCGCCTCGATCAAGACCAAGGGGTTGATCGGCGAGAAGTTCATCCAGATCACACCCGGCGGAGCCGAGGAGATCATCCCCCCGGGAGGGAAGATCTGGGAGACGGAACCGGCCGTGGACCTGGAGCAGTTGATCTCACAGTTCGCTTTCGGAAAGATTTAGGCGTCGGAGGGGAGTGGGGATGGGGTTCGCACGCGCCTGGATGCGCATTTCGATCTGCCTGGTCCTGATCGGTCTGTTCTGCGTGATGTCGCCGGTTTGGGCCGGTGGGGCCATGGAGGGCATTCGAACGACCACCGAGCGGATCCTCGAGATCCTGAGCGATCCGGATCTCGAGGGAAGCGAGCATCGAGCGGAGCGGAGACGCAGGATCCGCGAGGCCGTGGACGAGCGGTTCGACTGGGAGGCCGTCTCCCGCAGCGCTCTCTCCACCCACTGGAGAAACCTGGGTGCAGAGGAGAAGGACGAGTTCACCGGGCTGTTCAGCACCCTGGTGGAACGGACCTACATGGACCGCCTGGAGGACTACTCCGGGGAGGAAGTGATCTACCTGGACGAGGAAACCTCCGGCACGCGGGCCAAGGTGCGCGTCAAGATCGTCACCCGCAAGAACCAGGAGATCCCGGTGGAGTACCGGCTCCGGAGGGGGGACGGAGGCTGGCTGGTGTACGACATCCTGATCGAAGGGGTGAGCCTGGTGAAGAACTACCGGGTGCAGTTCAACGACATCCTGGCCAAATCCTCCTACGCAAAGCTGCTGGAGCGGTTGAAGGCGAAGGTGCAACAGAAAAGCTGATGGGAAAGCCGATGATGCCGTCGAAAAAATCCGGAGGCCGGAGATGGAAGAAAGGAGCGTCCCGACGATGAAGAGGGACTGGAGACTCGGGATCTGCATCTGCATGATGGTTTGGATTGGAGCATCGGCCGCCCAGGCGTCCGCGGAACCGCTGCAAAGCGACGCCCTCGACGGGAAGGGGGGTGCGACGGTTTCCCTTTTTTCCGGGGAGGCGTGCGGTGTGGACGGCGACTGCGAGACGGGGCCGACGCCCTCCCGCAGGGACCCCTCTCTCCGCCTGGCATCGGCGAAGATGGCCGCTTTTTACAGCGAGTACGAGGCCCGAAGAGAGGATGGGCGCACCGAGACCCGGTCGGATTCCCGGCTGAGCGGGGCCGTGCTCGCAGCCCGCGCGGAGAGCCGGGTGGCCGCGGAGACGGAGGGGACGGAAATCAACGACGTCCCGCCCGGTTCCATCAACGACCCGATCGAGCCCGTGAACCGCGCCTTTTACGCGTTCAACGACAAGCTCTACTTCTGGTTCCTGAAGCCCGCGGCCCGGGGGTACCGGACGGTGGTTCCGGAGACGGCCCGCGTGGGGGTGCGCAACTTTTTCTACAACCTCGCCGGCCCCGTGCGCATGGTGAACTGCGCGCTCCAGGGCAAGGGCGAGGAAGCCGGGTACGAGTTCGTGCGTCTCTTCATGAACACCACGGTGGGCCTGGGCGGGTTCCTGGACGTGGCCGGAGGCGAGGCGATGCAGCTCGAGCGGTACAACGAGGACCTGGGGCAGACGCTGGGATTCTACGGGATGGGCCCCTCCCTCTACATCCACTGGCCCTTCCTGGGCCCTTCCTCCGGTCGGGACACCCTGGGGACCGTCGGCGACGGTTTCCTGAACCCCCTGAACTACGTCGTTCCGGAAGGCGGGTACAACGCCGCGATCAGGACCTACGAACGCGTCAACGAGACCTCCCTCACCATCGGGGACTACGAGGACCTCAAGCGTTCCGCCCTGGACCCCTACGTGGCGATTCGGGACGCCTACTATCAGCACCGGGAAAACAGCATTCGGGAATAACCGGGCCGTGCGCCGGAGAACCCCCGGATGCCAGGGTTGCGGTCCCCCCCCGCTCAATCCAGACTGAAACCCTGATGGAGTCGTAAAAAGCCCTAAACCTTGAGATCTGCCCAAGGAATATCAACGGGTTATAGTGTTCCCCGCGGCGGATGAGCGGGTTTTTGCGAATCCGTCAA
>CAYUBQ010000087.1:0-15244 GCA_964443135.1 uncultured Desulfobacterales bacterium
ACGGACACCTTCCTCAACAAGCGGCAGGACGGGGCGTTCCTGGAGCCCAACGGCGTGATCGCGGACTACGACCTGAACGGCTACCTGACGCTCTACACCTCCACCCAGGTTCCGCACTACGTCCAGCGGATCGTGGCCATGGTCCTGGGCGTCCCCGTGGGCAAGGTACGCGTGGTCAAACCTTACGTGGGCGGCGGGTTCGGACCCAAGGCCGGAACCAACCCCATGGAGCTGGCCTCCTGCCTCCTCTCCATGAAGACCGGGAGGCCGGTCAAGATGAACTACTCCCGGGAGCAGGTGTTCCTGTTCTCCCGGGCGCGCCACCAGTTCAGACACACCCTGACCACGGGCGTGAAGAAGGACGGCAGCCTCATGGCCCTGACCAACGAGTGCTACCTGGACGGCGGGGCCTACACCAGCTTCGGCATCGCCACGGTCTACTACGCCGGCTCCCTGCTCGGCGCTCCCTATCGCCTGCCCAACATGAAGTACGACGGCTGGCGTCTCTACACGAACAAGCCCGCCTGCGGGGCCCAGCGGGGCCACGGCGGTGTGGCGGCCCGCGCGGCCTGGGAGCAGCAGCTCGACCTCATCGCCGACGAGCTGGGGATGGATCCCCTGGAGATGCGTCTCAAGAACGCCATGTACGCCGGGGACATCACCTGCAACGACCTCAACGTGAGCAGCTTCGGGATGCGGGAGTGCATCGAGGCCGTGGCCGAGGGGTCGGGGTGGAAGGAGAAGCGGGGCAGGATGCCCAAGGGACGGGGCGTGGGCATGGCCTGCGGCTTTTTCGTGTCGGGCGCGGGATACCCCATCTATCGCTCGGACACGGCCCACTCCACCGTGGTGGTCAAGCTGAGCGACGACGGCGGCACCGCCCACGTGCTCACCGGGTCGGCCGAGATCGGCCAGGGATCGGACACGGCCATGGCCATGATCGCGGCGGAGGCCCTGGGCGTTCCCCTGGACAACATCCGCATCAGCTCCGGCGACACGGACTACAGCGTGGACCTGGGGGCCTACTCGAGCCGGCAGACGCTCATGACCGGTCACGCCACCAAGCAGGCGGCCGAGGACGTCAAGCGGCAGGTGCTCGAGGTGCTGGCCGATGCCCTGAAGGTCCCCTTCCAGGAGCTGGACGTGAAGGACGGGCACATCGTGTTCAGCGGCGAGACGCCTGATTTCTCCGAGATCCGCACCCGTTACATCAAGGAGCACCGCGGCTTCCTGGACAACCCGCCGGAAGGCGAGGCTCTGACCTTCAAGGAGGCCGCGCGTGTCGCCTACCTGCAGAAGGGATCCATCGTGGGGACCGGGAAGTACAAGCCGGGCGAGCTGGGCGGGAAGTTCAAGGGCGCCGCGGTGGGCACCTCGCCCGCTTACGGACCGAGCGCCCAGGTCGTGGAGGTGAGCGTGGACATGGAGACGGGCAAGGTCACGGTGGAGCGCATGACCGACGCCCACGACTGCGGCTTCGCCATCAACGTGACCTCGGTGGAGGGTCAGATGCAGGGATCACTCTCCATGGGTCTGGGTGAGGCCCTGTTCGAGGAGGTCAAGTTCGACGACAAGGGCCGCATCCTGAACGCCAACCTGGCGGAGTACAAGATCCCCACGGCGCTCGACATGCCCAACGTGGACACCATCATCGTGGAGAGCAACGAACAGAACGGCCCCTTCGGCGCCAAGGAGGTGGGGGAGGGGGCGATCATGCCCACCATCCCTGCGATCCTGAACGCCGTGTCCGACGCCGTAGGGGTCCAGATCCAGGAGCTCCCCCTGACACCGGAACGCGTCTACATGGCCATCAAGAAGGCCCGGGAAGAAGGCACCTCCTGAGCCCGGCCTCGCCCGGGGGCTTTCACGCCCCCGGGCGAGGCCCCACATCCCGGAGGGGATCGCCGCCCGCGAGCGTGTCGAGCGTTTCCAACGCCATTGACACCCGCTCCTCTCGAACTGCGCACGAGCGGACCGCAGGCGGGGGACGAAACGAAGGCACGGATCAGTTCCGGTCGAACCGGATCTCCCCGGCCTTGTTTCCGGATCGAAGCTTCACGCTGTTTCTCTCGATGGACGTCACGGTCGCGCCGTCCATGGTTCCGCCCTGGCGGAGGATGCTTCCGTTGATCACGGCAAAGCGGCCTTCGGGGTCACTGGACCAGACGATGGCCTCCAGCCTGAACCCGCTCGTGTCGAGGCGTTCCGTCGTCTCCTGTTCACCCGAAGCCGCCGGTGCGGTCGGGACGGCACGCGCGGTCCGGGGAACGGCCGCCGGCCGGGGAGGCGGAACGGGCTCGGCCTTCGCGGGAACCGGGGTCTTCCGAGCGGCCGGAACGGCGGCGGCCGGCCCCGCCGGCGGCGAGGCCTTTGCCGGGGGATCCGCTTGGGCCGCCCGGGCGGGAGCCGGCTTGGAGGCCGCCGGCGCGATCCCGGCGGGTGTTCCCGGAGCCGCGGTCCCGCCCGTCCCGTTCCCGGTCACGGCCTTTCCTCCGGGCTGCCCGGGCCCTCCTCCGGGTTTCGAACCCTGCACGTAGACCCACCATCCTCCCACGCCCAGCACAAGGGCCGCGCACAAGGCCGCCAGACCCGTTCGGACGGTGCGGGAGCGGTGGGCCTGCTTTCGAATCGCCTCCCCGGAGTCGAAGGCGTGGGACCAGTTCTCGGTCCGCCTCGGTTCGGGCTGAACGTCCTCCACCTTCTTGAGCGCCTTCAGGATGGAACTCACGAGCAATCCTCTCCTTCCAGGGTGGGACCGCCATTCGCCGGGCGGACCGGCGCCCGGTCCTGCAGGAGGCCCCTACGTCTCCGGGGGTTCCTTCACGATGTGCGGGATGTCGAGATCCTTCTTCTCGTTGTAGAGGACGATCTTCGTGACCGGACCCACGATGCCGTCCACCTTGATGCCGTTCCGCCTCTGGACCGCTTCCACGGCATCCCGCACGGGTTCGTCGTAGTAAGGCGTGACCTGGATGTTCTCGAACCCGATGTCCTGGAGCAGCATCTTCAACGTGATCACGGACTCCCGGTCGGCCTGAATCGGGATCGTCCCTTCACAGTTCAGGAAGTTCTTCCAGAAGAGGTAGGCCTCCCCGGTCCAGCGGGAGTAGAGGACGTCGGTTCGGGTACGGACGATCCCCTCCGCTTCGGCTCCCCCCCTCAGGGTCACCTCGTCACCGTGGATGTCGCTCAGGGTCACGTACCTGGGGACCACGGAGCCGGGAACGGACATCCGCAGGACGGCGGGGACGTTCAGCTTCTCCAGAAGGTGCAGGTCCGCCCGCACGCGGTGGGCGACCAGCTCGTTCTGCTTCGCTGCAAACTCGAAGGCATCCCCGTTCTGCTCCATGTCGTCCAGGTAGGGGCTCAGGACGGGGTTCTTCGACCAGAGCGCGAGCACGGCTCGGAGGGCCGACCTGCGGGAGGTCATGGCGTCCACCCCGGCGAGGTGACGATCCAGCTCCTCCGGAGTCTCGGCCCGTTCCGAGGGCCGCGCCTCGACGGCGGGTATCTCCACCACAGCCGCCTTTGCGGCCTCGGCCCGCGCCGGTTCCTTGTCGGGGACGGCCGCCTCCACGGGAAGGGGCGGCGGCTCGGGGGTCTTTTCGGCCTCCGGGAGCGGGGTCGGGTCCTTTCCCGGGTCCGCGGCCGGAGGGGCCTCGGGGGTCGACGCCCGCAGGCCCTCGGGCGTCCCGCCGTCCCCGCGGAAGTAGATCCCGGCGGCCGCGAACGCCACCAGGAGCAGGGCGGCGGCCAGCAGGGGCCGCCAGCGCCGGCCGAGGTTCATCCGCTGGATGGATCGCCGGTCGGCCAGCTCCCGCACGGCGGACCGTGCGATCCCGGCGGTCACCTTCCGGCGGTTCAGGCTGAAGGCCGTGAGCAGCGCCCGGTCGCACGCGATGTTGATCAGACGGGGGATGCCGCCGCTGTAGCGGTACACCGCGCGCATGGCTGCAGGGGTGAACTGGACCACCTCCTTGCGTGAGGCCACGCGAAGCCGGTGGAGGATGTACTCGCGGGTCTCGCGGAACGACAGGGGGCTCAGGTGGCAGCTCAGGGTGATCCGCTGGCCGAGCTGTCTCAGCTCGTGGGAGTCGAGCATCTCCCCGAGCTCGGGCTGCCCCACCAGGATGATCTGGAGCAGCTTGCTGGTGGTGGTCTCCAGGTTGGACAGAAGGCGGAGCTGCTCCAGCACGTCCTTGCTCAGGTTCTGGGCCTCGTCGATGAGCAGGAGGACCTTGCAACCCTCGGCCTTCTTTCGAAGGAGGAACTCGTTCAGGGTGTCGATCAGCTCCTTGATGCTGTCGGCGCTCGAATCGATGCCGAACTCGTCGTTGACCGCCTTCAGCAGGTGGAGGGCGTCCAGCTTCGGGTTGAAGATGAAGGCCGCCTCGGTGTCCTCCGGTCCCAGGTTCTCCAGGAAGGCCCTGCAGAGGGTGGTCTTGCCCGTGCCGACCTCTCCGGTGATCTCGACGAACCCGTCCCCCTGGCTGATGGCATAGGTGAGGTGGGCGAGGGCCTCCTCGTGGCCGCGGCTCAGGTAGAGGTAGGCCGGGTTGGGCACCAGCTGGAAGGGTCTTTCCTTGAAACCGAAAAAGTTCTTGTACATCGCGGTGGTACCAGCCTTTCAACGGCAAAACGGCGCTCCGGGGGGCTCGGGCCCCAAGGAGGGGAACGCTCAGGTCTTTCGGACTCCCCGCCCGGGCTTCGGGTCCGCGTAATGCTTGTGATGGGTCTTCAACCAGTTCTCGATGGCCCGCTTGTCGTGGCTCAGGTCCACGCGAAGGATCCGCTTCCTGGGCGTGTTGGGCCCCTTGTACACGAAGAGGCGGGCCTTGCGGGAGAGCCGGACCGAGTAAACGTCCTCCACGCCCTGGTACTTGTGGATGTTCGTGCCGGGGGAGGTCATGGTGTCCCGGTCGAACTGGACCAGCTCGTTCACCAGGTGGGTGAAGATGTCGTACTGCTTGTAGTAGATGCTCTCCAGATCCTCGATGGCATAGTCGGTCATCTCCGAGTTCTTGAGGATGTTGTCGATGATCCCCCTCAGGCTCTCGAAGGCCTTCCCGCCGTCCGTGCCCTCCAGGCGGTCCCGGACCTTGTCCCGATCCTCCTCCACGCGCCTGACCTCTTCCTCGAGGAGGGTCTGGTACTCCAGGTGCTCCTGGATCCGCTTCTCCAGCTCGTTGATCTCCCGCGCCTCGTGCTCGCCCTTGCCGACGTAGAAGTCGATCATCTTGATGAGCTGCCCGCTGGAGACGGGCTTGGGAATGAAGTAGGTGTTGGCGAAGCCCTCCGCCTCCCGAATGGCCTCCGAGTCCATCCCCGTGAGCAGGATGATGGGCACGTAGGGCGCCTCCTCCCGGATGAAGGGGATCGCGTCGAGACCGGAGAGCCCCGAGTCCTTGAAGTGAATGTCCAGCAGGATCACGTCCACCGGATCGTCGGCGGTCTTGAGGTACTCCAGGAGATCCAGCGGCGTGTAGAACGACCTGAGCTCCTCCAGGACCTCGTTTTTCTCCAGGTAGAGCCGTATCGTCTGGTGGACCTTCTCTTCGTCGTCGGCCAGGACGACAAAATAGCCTTCCGGCATGATCTTCTCAAGCTCCTTGGATGAATTCCGGTTCCGGGTGGGCCGTCTCCTCCTCCACGGGCATCTCCAGGGTCACTCGAAAGCCTTTGCCGTGCTCGGTCACCACGTTGCTGCCGCGGACGTCGAACCCCATGCGTTCGGCGAAAAACTTGACGAAGGTGGTGCCCAGCCCGTAGCCGTCCTTCTTGGACGACGGGATCGGCTCCTTGAACACCTTGTCCAGGAACTCCTCCTTGACCCCGCCGCCGTTGTCCGTCACCTCCAGCCTCAGCACCCCGCCCTCCCCGCTCAGCACGATGGAGAGATAGGGGCGGAAGGCGCGGTAGGCGTCGAAATCCTCCCTCATCATCTCGATCTGCCTCAGCTCGATCGCCTTCTGCGCGTTCTTGACCAGGTTCCTCAGGATCTCCACCAGCTTGTGCGGGTCGCACTGCACGCGACGCCCCGGAAAGCCGTTCAGGCCGGAGAGCCGGAGGTCGAGCTCGTAGCGGTCCCGCAGGGAAGCCAGGTCCCCGGTGATCTCCTCCTCGACCGCCCGGCTCAGCCTCCGCACCTCCATGGGCATGGGCTCGAAGGTGAGCTTTTGCTCCAACCCCTTGAGGTGCTTTAGAATCGCCTCCTGAAACGGCTCGATGATCCGGCGGTACAGGTCGTTCTCCTTGCTCTCCGGGAGGTCGTTGACGATGTTGTGGATCTGGGACCGCCAGGCGCCTTGCAGCACCAGGAGCTCGTCCTTGGCGAAGTTGGACTGGGCCACCACGTCCTGGGTGATCTTCCGTTCGGTCACCAGGAACTCCAGGAGCCTCGTCTTCTCCTTCTCCTCCTTGGTCTCCCGGGCGAGCCGCTTCCGCACCCGGTCGGCGGGCGACTCCACCACCACCATGATCAGCATGAGGACCACGAAGCTCACGGAGATGATGATGAAGGACCGGCTCAGGAAGAGGGAGCCGTACAGGGTCCCCTTGTCGAACAGCGGTTTGGCGTAGACGAAGGTGAAGAACAGGTTGAAGAAGGTGACATAGACGAAAGCGGCCTTTCCGCCGAGCAGCCACGAGAAGACCAGGCTGGAGACCACCAGGCCGAATGCGAACAGGACGTACCGCTGCTCGTTCACCACCAGGTGGTCGAACCCGACGAACCCGACCACGTAGACGAGAAACAAGGCCACCGTCAGCAGAAAAAACCGGGTCCTGGAGCCGATCAGGTCGGTGAGCAGTCTCTCGTAGCGGCTCGACTTCATGGTCTCGTTTCGGGTCTCCCCTTCGGGTTCAGGCCTGGGGCCCGCGCATTGGTTTTCCTTTTGACGCGGGCAGTTAGAAGGTAAAGGATGATCCGGGCTTTGTCAACAACGCCGATCCCTTCAGCCTCCCGCCCACCGGCCGGGTACCTGTGCGCCGCAGGAGGCGCACCGGCCGTCCCGGATCCCGTCCGTCCCCACGAGATACCCCCTCCGCTCGACGAGCAGGCGGCCGCACCCGTGGCAGTAGGTGTGGCCGCCCTCGTGCCCGGGCACGTTCCCCACGTAGACGTAACGGATGCCCTCGCTCAGCGCGATCCCGCGGAACCGCTCCAGGGTCGCCACCGGGGTCGGCGGCAGGCGGGTCAGCCGGTAGTCGGGGTGGAACCGGGAGAAGTGAAGCGGGCAGTCGGGTCCGAGTTCCCTCAGGATCCATCCGCACATCCGGCGGATCATCTCCGGATCGTCCACGTAGGTGGGGACCGCCAGGGTGGTGATCTCCAGCCAGACGCCCTCCTCGTGGAGGGTCTTGAGGGTTCGAAGCACCGGTTCGAGCCGCCCCCCGTTCAGGCAGCGGTAGATCCGGTCCTCGAAAGACTTCAGGTTGATGTTGGCCCCGTCCAGGACGCGCGCGAGGCGCACCAGCGGATCCCGGTTGATGTAGCCGTTGGAGACGAGCACGTTGCGGATGCCCGCCTCCCGGGCCGCGACGGCGGTGTCGTACATGTACTCGTAGAAGGTGACCGCCTCGGAGTAGGTGTAGGCGACGGACAGCGCCCCCTTTCTTCGCGCCTCCCGCACCACCTCGTCGGGAAACAACTCGCCGTGCCGCACGTCCTCCGGCCGCCTCTGGGAGATGTCCCAGTTCTGGCAGTTCAGGCAGCGCAGGTTGCAGCCCGTGGTGGCGATGGAGAGGACCCGGGACCCCGGAAGGAACTGGTTCAGGGGCTTCTTCTCGATGGGGTCCAGGTGCACGGCGCACGGGTTCCCGTAAGCCAGGGAGTAGAGCTTGCCTCCGATGTTCACGCGGGACCGGCAGACGCTCCGGTCCCCGGGCTCCAGCTCGCAGTGGTTGGGGCAGACGCCGCACCGGACGGTCCGGCCGTCCGAGGCGTAGTCGAAGGCCTCGATGGACCATTTCCAGGGCTCCTTCGGCGCGTCCCCTTTGAACACGCGTCCCGCCACGGTGCCCTCGCACGGGCTCCGGCCGCCCGCGAGGGCGCCGCTCCCGCACCAGAGGACCCCGGGCACCCCGAACGCCAGCGTCTTCAGGAACGCTTTCCGGGTGAGGCCTTTGTCGTTTGCCGTTTCTCGTCGTTTCATTTCGTGAATCCCGTGCTCATTCGTTTGAGCTACCTCCGTGTGCCGCCGCGAGCGGCCGCGGCGATCGTGATGTTCGATTCGCCGGGCCGCCGCACGATCCAAGAGCCGAGGCGCGGGCGGGAGCGCGCGGGCCTCAGGTCCGGCCGCGCCCGGGGAAGAGCAGCGCCACGTTGCTGGACACCTTCACGAGGATCAACAGGACCGCGGCCGTCTGAATGCCCAGGAGAGGAATCAGCATGGCGCCCACCACCAGGGTGCCCACCGCCGCGCCGGTCAGATCGGCCGCCAGGCAGCCCGCCGCCGGCCCCTTGTCCTCGCCGATCGACGCGGCCGCCGCGGGGAACTGGAACCCGCAGAAGAAGGAGAACACGAACCCGTACGCGAGGAACCAGAAGGCATGGACGGTCCCCCCGAAAAACCGGACCCAGACCCAGAACCCCGCGAGAAGGAGCGCCAGGAACAAATCCGCCGCGAGAAGTCTCCCGCGGCTCTTTTCCTGGCGGAGGGTCCCCAGCAGGGAGCCCGGCAGCAGACCGGCGAGAAACGCCGTCACAATGGCCCCGATCTTCAGGTAAACGTACCCGTGAAGGACCTGGAACGAGAACAGGACGAGCATCTCGGCCCCCATGGTGGCGAAGCCCGTGGTGAACAGCACGAACTCCTCGCGCCGCGCAAACAGGAGATAGATCAGGGTGAAGGCCGCCAGCCCCGCGAGAAAGGGCCGCGGGGAGGTTTCGTGCCGGAGGAACCACTCCTGGAAGACGAGATTGATGACCCGGGGCTGGAAGTCGGAGTTCGGGTGCTCGTTCTCATCGACGGCGCGCTCGAGCATGGCGAACCGGTCCGGTGTTGCGTTTCCATCATAGTAACCCGAAACATACAGGGTTTCAACGGATTTCGCCTCGAGCAGCGCCGGGATATCCCTGGACAGGGGGCCGTTCCTGCAGAGGAAAAAGGCCCGGTTCCCGGGGATGACGAGGATTTCGCTGAAGTGGAGGCGGGCCGTGCGGTAGATGGAGGAGAGCTTCCTGCGCATGAGATCGGTCAGGTGGTTCGGGTAGTACGCCAGGCTGAAGCAGAGGATCCCGCCCCGGGTCAGCCGTTGCTCGGTCAGCGCAAAGAACTCCTCCGTGAAGAACCGGTTGAGCTGGAAGGTGTCCGGATCGGGCAGGTCCAGGATCACGGCGTCGTAGCGGGCGTCCGTCGTACGGATGTATCGCCGCCCGTCGGTGTTCTTGACGGACAGCCCGGGATCGGTTTCCAGGAGTCCCAGCTCCCGCGCGTTGCGTGTCAGGTTCGGATCCAGCTCCACGTAGTCCACATGCTCCGGGTTGTGCTTGCGCACCTCCTGGAGCGTTCCCCCCATCCCGCCGGACACCAGGAGGACCCGTCCCACCTCCCGAATCTGGCTCAGGGGGTAGTGCACCTTCTCCTCGACATGGGCCACGTCCGCCCCGGACCTGAGGGGCATGCCGTTCTCCCACAAGGTGTACGCACCCGAATCCCGGGTGATCACGATCCGCCCGTAGGGCGACTCCTCGTAGCGGACGATCTCGCCGAAACCGGGCTCGAGGGTTTCGAGCTCGACCTGCGCATTCAACCCCACGTACAGGAATGCGCAGACCGGCAGGGCGAGCGCGATCCGGAGCCATCGGCCGGCCGGGCCCGCCAGAACCATCCCCAGTCCGATCAGCAGCGCCGAGGTGAACACGACGATGGTGAAGGGCTTGAACCAGTAGACGAGGAAGAAGCTGAAGAGCGCGCCCCCGGCGATGTCGCCGACGCTGTCGGTGATGTACAACCCGCCCGCGGTCAAGGGACGAGGCTGGTCCCGGAGGACGTCCAGCGCGCAGGGCAGGATGAAGCCCGCCATGAGACAGTAGGGCGCCGTGGTGACCAGCACGAACAGAAAAACCGCATAGAACCCGGGGTCGCTGCCGGGGAGGAAGGCCGCCTCCCGGCCCCAGCGGATGGCCAGCAGCTGAACCAGGGGCCAGAGCCCCAGGATCACGCACAGCACCCCGTAGAACACGGGGCCGGGGCGCCGATGGAGCTTGGCCGCCAGGCTGCCGAGCCCCGTCAGCAGCAGCCAGCTGAACAGGACGAGTGCAATGGTGATCTCGTTTCCGTGAAACTGGGACAGGAATTCCCGGACCGTGAGAAGCTGGACGGGGACCGTGGAGACTCCCGTCCCGATCACCGACACCAGGATGAGAGAACGAAGGAATCGCATTCGTACCCGTTCAAACGGCCGCGTCCGCCTACTCCTCGAAGGCCTGTACCTGGTAGGTGAACACCTCCAGCGGCTCCTTTCTCCAGGCGTCTCCCTCGAGCCCCGCTTTCAGGCAGAGGTGTGTCAGGAACTCCTCCTTGCCCGGCAGCTGCTCCCAGACCTGGGGAAGGAACGTCGACTGGCAGGGCCCCTTGCGAATGATCAGTCCGTCCACGCCCACGCGCAGCTTCTCCAGCAGATCCTCGGGCCCGTCGTAGGGCAGGGGCTTCGGGTCCGTGAGCACGGAAACCTCCACCCGGACCTGCTCCAACTCCTCCGGGGTGAGGGGCCGAAACCGGGGGTCGCAGAACGCGGCGTTCACGGCATTCTCCCGAACGCCTTCGAAAATGGGCTCCTGTGCCACGATGTGGCCGATGCACCCTCTCAGGCTCCCGTTCACGGTCAGGGTCACGAAGGTTCCACCCCTGCGCCGGAGCGTTTCCGGAACCTCCTCCTCCGACGGGGGCGGTTCCCCGTGCAACCTCGCCTCGATGGTCTTTCGGGCCAGTCCGATGAGCCGTTCGCCTTCCTCACGGGTCAGCTGTTCCGTTTCCGCCATGACATTCTCCTTCTCTTCTGCCGCAGGCGGGGGGGTCCGGTCCGCGTCCGCCACGGCGATTCGGGGGGCCGGGAGGACCAGGGCCGAAACCAGCAGGACACAGGCGGGGAGAACCCGGACCCGTCCGGCCTTCCTCCGGGCGCAGCGATGCAGACGACGATTCGGAACCCCCTGCCTCCGCTGTTCGTGAGCCGTCCCGATGCCTCTCGTCTCCATCCCGAGATGGTATTCGGAATGCCGCGTCATTTCAATGGGAACCTGGTTCGGTGTCCCGCACCGGACCGGAACCGCCCGGGTGGGGGAGACGAGACGGCAAGAGAAGGCCCCCGGAGCTCGCTCCGGGGGCCGGATGGGGCGCTCTCGTGGAGAGAACAGGGAAGGAGACGGCGTTCTCCTCTCGAGGTCCGGGAAGACCTCTTTCCCTGCCTCCGGGACATCGGTGTCCCCACCGGGCAGACTCGAGCGCTTCGTCTCCCCTTGGATCAGGCCGCGATCCTAGGAAGCCTTCCTGAGCTCCGCGATCTCGTCGGCGCTCAGCACCTTGTCGATGTCCAGGAGGATCTTGACGCCCCCTTCCATCTTGGCCATGCCCAGGATGTAGTCGGTGTCCAGGTTGCTGCCGAACGACGGGGAGTCCTCGATGTCCCCCCCTTTGATGTTCATCACCTCGGACACCGAGTCCACCACGATGCCGGTCTGCACGGTGCCCGTGTCCCCGGAGATCTCCACCACGATGATGCAGGTCCTCTCGGTGTAGCCGATCTCTTCCATGCCGAACCGCAGGCGGAGGTCGACGACGGGAATCACCTTGCCACGCAGGTTGATCACCCCCTTGACGAACTCCGGCGTCTGGGGCACGGGGGTGATCGGCATCATCCCGATGATCTCCTTGATCTTCAGGATGCCGATGCCGTACTCCTCCTCGGCCAGCGTAAAGGTCAGGTACTTCCCCTCACGGTCAGCCTTGAGCTCCGTGTTTTCTCGGACATCTTCTGCAAATGCTGCCATTTTCCCATCCTCCTTTTTGTTGTTTCCAAACCTGTTCATCCCCGCAAGTCAAACCGGGCCGTGGCCGTTCGGTTTCCGCCTTGAACATCCCCTGCAGGTATGGTGATCTGCTGATTCCTGCCTCCATGTCTCCTCTTCGGACGAATCGCGCTCCCTCTTGAATGCAAAAGGACGCCTTCTCGTGCCTTCATGCCCTCTCATTCAGGACCTCCCGAATCGTGTGCAGCATGGAGGCGATGTCGTAAGGCTTCCGGATGAACCCGCAGGAAAGGCCGTTCAACAGGGGCTCCTCCCCGGAACCGCTGTACCCGCTGGACACGAGCACCCTGGCGTGGTGGTCGAACTCCATGAGGTTCTCGATGCATTTCATCCCGCCCATTCCCGGCATGATCAGGTCCAGGATGACCAGGTCGATCCGCCCGGCCTCCTTCTCGTACAGCGCCAGGGCCTGCTCGCCGTCCTCGGCCGTCAGGACCTCGTATCCGAACTTCGTCAGGATCTCCTCTCCGAGCTCGCGCACGTTTCGATCGTCGTCCACCAGCAGGATCCGTTCGTCGCCGCCGAGCAGCTTCCCGGGTGCGGGCGCCTCCTCCCGCGAGGAGGATTCCCGGCCCGCCGGGAAAAACAGGTCGAAGGCGGTGCCTCGACCCGGTTCGCTTCGACAGGTGACAAAGCCGCGATGGTTTTTCATGATGCCGTAGACCATGGCGAGACCCAGCCCGCTCCCCTTGCCGGGCCCCTTGGTGGTGAAGAACGGTTCGAAGATGTGCTCCCGGACCGCCGGATCGATCCCCTGGCCGCTGTCGGAGACCCGCACCCGAACGTAGCGGCCCGGATCGGCCCCGACGTGACGATCGCAGGATGCACGGTCCAGCCGCACGTTGCGGGTCTCCATCCTGAGAACACCGCCTTCGCCCATGGCGTCCCGGGCGTTCAGCGCCAGGTTCATGAGGATCTGTTCGACCTGGGTGGGGTCGGCGTTCACGACGTCCACGCCCTCCTCCAGGTCCAGCTCCAGGGAGATCATCCTGGGGATGGTCCGCTTGAGAATCCGGTGAATGTCGAGGAGTTGCGTGTTGACGTCCACCGGCCCCATGTCCCGCTTCACCTTCCGGCTGAACGTCAACAGCCGCTGCGTGAGCTCGGACGCGGAACGGGTGGCCCGTTGAATCTCCCGCAGCTCGTGGTAGTCGGAATCCCCCTCCGCCTTCCGGAGCAGGAGGAGGTCCGTAAACCCGCTGATCGCCTGGAGGAGATTGTTGAAATCGTGCGCGATACCCCCGGCGAGCGTGCCGACGGCCTCCAGCTTCTGGGCCCTCATGAGCTGGGACTCGAGGCGCCTGGTCTCGGTCACGTTGATGCCCGTGAGGAAGACGAGGTCCGCGGACCCGTCCCGCCCCCTCACGGGAACGCCGTGCCACTGAACGAGGAATCTCCGGCCGTCGGAAGCAACGATCCGGCTCTCGCTCCGGGCCGGGCGGTTTCTGCGCCTGATCTCCTCGAGCATGGCGGCCGCGGTCTCGCGGTCCGACTCGGACACGAAGCAGGAGAGGTAGTCCCGTCCCGAAACCTGCTCCTCCGCGTATCCCAGCGCGTCCAGCATGGACCGGCTCACGGTGCTCACCCGCCCGTCCCCGTCGATGCCCGCAATGAAGGCGGGCGACTCCCGGATCAGCGTGTCGAGGACCTCGCGCTCCCTGCGAAGGGCCTCCCCGGTGGATTCCAGCCGGGTGACGTCCCCGGCGACTTCCACGACGCCCAGGGTCGCGCCGGACGCGCTCCTGACGTGGAAGCCGCTCCTGCTCCAGCATCTGCCGCCGACCCTACTGCTCGGCCCGATTTGATCCATGTCCTCCCCCCGCTCGAGGGGGCAGTGGTCGCACGGTGTCGACCGCCCCTCCCACGCCTGGTAGCAGTGCATACCGATCAGCCTCTCTCTTGACCTGCCCAGGAAGCGCGACGCGGCGAGGTTCAACCACACCACGCGGAAGGCGCTGTCGTGATAGGAAACCGGCTCCTTCAGGCCGTCCAGGATGGCTTCCTTCCGCCCTGAAGAACGGCTCAACACGGCCTCGAGACGCCTGTGGTCCGTGAAGGACTTTTCAAGGGCGAACAAGCGTTCCCGGAGCTCTGCGTGCTGGAGCAGATCGTTCATACCGTCCCGCGGTCTTCCATGGGTCGTCAGGCTGTTCGTGTCTTGGGGGGCTGTCGCAGTAAGGGATAGCAGAAATCGTGCCTAACCGGGGGCGGGATGAGTTGTGGCGGGAAATCGAGCGGTTGTCGAGAAGAGCGATTCGTCGGCGTCGCCGGCGGGGGCCCGCGGAGGGGTGAGGTGCCGATTCCTGTCAAAACCTTGACTCACTCCAAAAGGAGGTTGATTTTTTCGGCCTGCTGCCGCAAGCTGCGACGTCCGGACCAGCGCGGGGGACCGCGCTGCACGGAACGGACCATTCACGGGGGATTGCCGCATGGACAGCCTGGAGAAGAGGAAAGAGCGCGCCCGGATCGTCTACGACACGCTGGACCCCCTGTACACGCGTGCCAAGACCGCGCTTCACTACGAAAACGCGTTCCAGCTGCTGGTCGCCACCATCCTCTCCGCCCAGTGCACAGACAAGCAGGTCAACCAGGTGACGCCCGCGCTCTTCCGCAAGTACAAGGGGCCGGCGGACTTCCTGCGCGTCCCCGAGGAGGAGCTCCAGGAGGACATCCGGCCGACCGGTTTCTTCCGCAACAAGGCCAGGTCCATCCGGAACTGCAGCCGGGGCCTCCTGGAGATGTACGGCGGCGAGGTCCCGGACACCATGGAGGCCCTGATCAAGCTTCCCGGCGTGGGCCGAAAGACGGCCAACTGCGTGCTGGGGGCGGCCTTCGGGGTACCGGGCGTGGTCGTGGACACCCATGTCAAACGGCTGGCGCTCCGGCTGGGCCTCGCCGAGAACGAGAACCCCGACAAGATCGAGAAGGAGATCGAGCCGCTCCTCCCCCGGGATCGGTGGCGCCGGTTCTCCGACCTCCTGATCTACCACGGTAGGGAGGTGTGCAAGGCGAGGAAACCGGACCACGAGCGCTGCGCGGTCCGGCCCTGGTGCCCGTCGTCCGATCTCTGATGCTCTTTGTTCGACGCGGGGGGTGCAAAATCAGGCCGGGTATGGAAACTCGGGATGACCAGGATGTAGTCGATGCGCCAGGTCATCGCCCGACGCCGAGATTGAAGAAAAGGGCCGCGTTCTTCCATGGGCCGACCGAGCC
>CAYUBQ010000088.1:0-15230 GCA_964443135.1 uncultured Desulfobacterales bacterium
AGGGACTACCTGACCTCCGGCATCGAGGACGACCGGCGGTTCCTGGACCTCACCCGCACGTTTCGGGCCAGGGAGCGCTACCGGGTCACCCACCGGCTCGACCGGCTGTTCCTGGCCTGGACGCCGGGGCGGGCCTCGATCCGGGCGGGGCGCCAGGCCGTCACCTGGGGCAACGGGCTGCTCTTCAATCCCATGGACCTCGTCAACCCCTTCGCACCCTCGGACATCGAGCGGGAGTACAAGATCGGGGACGACATGATCTCCGTCCGGACGCCCTTTCCCGGGGCCGGCGAGGTCCAGATCCTCTACGTGCCGAGGCGATCCCCGGTCGACGGGGAGCTCTCGTGGGATCGAAGCTCCCTGGCCGCCAAGGTCCATCTGGCACGGGGCACCCTGGAGATCGACGTCCTGGGGGCGCTCCACTACGGGGAGGAGGTGATCGGGCTGGGCGCCACGGGCTACGCGGGAAGCGCGGCGTGGCGGCTGGACGCCACCTGGACCTTCCTGGAAGAGACCGGCGGGCAGGACGGCTTCCTCTCCCTGGCGGCCAATGTCGACACCTCCTGGACCTGGTGGGATCGAAACGTCTACGGATTCCTGGAGCTCTACTACTCCGGCATCGGGGAGAGCGAGCCGGAAGCGGCCTTCGGCAACCGGGGGCTCATGGACCGGGTGGCGCGCGGGGAGATCTTCACCCTGGGGCGCACCTATCTGGCCGGTCACGTCCGCCTGGAGGCCCACCCGCTCCTGAACGTGCTCCTGACCGTGATCCACCGCCTGAACGAGCCGTCGGGGCTGATCCAGCCCCGGGCGGTGTGGGACGCGACGCGGAACCTCCAGGTCACCGTGGGCGCGGGCATTCCCTACGGCGGGAACGGCACCGAGTTCGACGGGTTCCCCCTGCCGGGGACCCATCTGCTGACCCCCGCCCCCGAGCGGCTGTTTGTCTGGGCCACCTGCTACTTCTGAGGTCGAGCATTCCTCGCGCGGCCATCCCTGGGAAAGAGGCAAACTTGACGCATTCGCAAAAAAACCCGCTCACGCGCCGCTGGGAACGCTAGCACCTATCGATATTCCGAGGGCAGATCTCAAGGCGAACGACTTTCTTTTCGACTTCATCAAAATTCAAGACCTGACCCCATTGGTCATGCCCAGAACGGAGCGGATGCGGGCCTCGAGGTTCAGGCGGTAGGCGGCTTCGGGCTGTCGGGGCGGGGGCATGGAATCGTACTCCAGGGCCTTGACGCGCTTCAGGGTCTCGGGAAGATTCTCCCCGGTCTCCTCCCAGGTGCGCTCCACCAGGGCCTGGAACTCCAGCGTCATCCGCGTGGAGCGTCGAAAGAAGGCCTCCACGTCGGGGCCGGTGAAGACGTAGTGGTGGGCCTGGCAGAGGATCTCCGCACCCAGCCGGGCCAGCCGGCGGAGGGACGTCAGGTAGGCCTCGAAGTCCACCAGGCACTCGCACACCAGGTAGTCGTTCGGGTGCAGCACGCCCACGGCCTCCGATGCCACGAGGATGGACCGCTCCGGCATGTGGAAGCTCAGGAAGTCCCAGGTGTGGCCGGGGGTGTGGAGGGCTCGCAGGCGCAGGTCCGGGCCCAGGGGGAGCGTGCCGTTCGGCTCGATCACCCGGTCGATGGCGCAGGGCTGAAACGGCTCGTCCGTCAGGAGGGCCGGATCGATGCCGTGAACGGCGTCCGCGGCGTTCCGGTTCAGCTCCCCGATGAGCCGGACCGCATTGGGCCGCTCGAGGATCTCCCTCGAGCGTTCCGACCCGGCGATCTTCATGCCCGGGAACGCGCGTTTGAGCCGGGAGGCCGCGCCGCAGTGGTCGAAGTGCACGTGGGTGAGGCAAAGAAGGGCGGGCGACCGGTCGCCCAGGACCTCCCGGATCGCCTTCACGTAGACCTCGCCCAGGCAGGTGAGCCCGGCGTCGAAGATCACCGGCGACGGCCCGTCCAGGAGGTAAACCGGGACGGCGGTGGAGCCGAGCATGTAGAACCCGTCGGACACGCGCCCCGTTCGGTCAAAGATCATTCGGCTCCCTCGGGCATGGTTTCCTTTCCCTTCGAAGAACGAGGCGCTCCGGGGGTCTCTCCACCTGCTTGCGCCGGACCCAGTGTATGCGACCCCGCCGGAAGGGTCAACCGGACGGATCGGTCCGGCGCCTGGTTTTCCCTGGACCTCGGAAGGCGTTGTGCCTTAGAGTGATCGACGGGTGCGCTTCCCGACCTCACAGCGGGACCGTCCGCGGCGACACGTCCTCTTCATCGCCATCGTGAGCGCCAGGGCGGGTCTGATGATCTACATCCCCACGGACGAGATCATTCCCACCTCCTGTGCGGGAGGCAGCCATCAGACTATCTTCTCCCTGCCGGCGGGAATCGTGTCCGTCATCCTCCTGGGCATGATCTGAATCCGCGGCGGGCCTTGCGGCAAGGAGGACGGCTTGTCGAACGAAACGCCTGAAGGCGCCCTGCAAACGGAAGGGGACCCCCACCCCCCGGAGCCGGACGAGGAGACGCGGCGAATCCATCGCGTCGCCCTGCTCGCATTCCTTCTGAACCTGGCCCTGGCCGCCGTGAAGGGCGTGCTTGCGGTGACCTCGGAAAGCCTCGCCGTGACCGCCAGCGCCATCGACTCCGGCACGGACTGCATCGCGTCGGTGGCGCTCTACGCCGGCCTGAGGCTCTCCACCCGCAAGACCCCCTCCTTCCCCCTGGGCCTTTACAAGATCGAGAACCTCATCTCGGTGATCGTGGCCCTGTTCATCTTCCTGGCGGGGTACGAGATCGCCCGTAAGGCGTTCACACCCCAGGCCGGGACGCCCGACATCTCCCTCGCCGTGGTGCTGTTCATGGCCCTGGGAACGGCCGCCACCCTGGCCTTCGGCCGGTACGCCCTCCGCGCAGGGCGGCGGACCGGGTCCCCCACCCTCACGGCCGAGGGGCGTCACCGCCAGGTGGACGCGCTCTCCTCGTCGCTGGTGCTCGCCTCCGTGACCCTGGGCTACGCGGGCGTTCATGTCGAGCTCTTCGGCATCACCCTGGACCAGGCGGCCGCGGTCCTGGTCCTGATCTTCATCGCTCACGCGGGCTGGGAGCTCCTGTCGGACGGCATGCGGGTGCTCCTGGACGCCTCCGTCGCCCCCCGGACCCTCCTGGACGTTCAGGAGATCATCGAGAATGAGCCCATGGTGGCCGAGGTTCGCTCCCTGGTGGGGCGCAACGCCGGGCGCTTCCGGTTTCTGCAGGCCGCCGTAACCCTCCGCACCGACGATCTCCAGAAGGCCCAGCAGGTCGGCGAGCAGATCGAGCGGCGGGTTCGCGAACGCGTTCCCCGGGTGGAGCGCATCTCCCTGCACTACGAACCCCAACGCCGGACCCACACCCGCATCGCCGCGCCTCTGGCGAACCGCTCGGGGGACCTCAGCGAGCACTTCGGCGAGGCCCCCTACTTCGCCCTGGTGGTCCTTCGCCTGGCCGACCGGTATGTGGAGTCCGAGGAGATCGAGGAGAACCCCTGCACCCGGGTCGAAAAGGCGAAGGGCATCTGCGTGGCCGAGTGGCTGGTGGGATGGAACGTGGACGAGGTCCTGCTCAGGAGCGGGATCAAGCACCGGGGTCCGGGATACGTCTTCTCGGACGCCGGCGTCGCGGTTCACGAGGTTCAGGAGCAGAACCTGAAGCAGGCCCTTGCGGGGAGAAAAGCGGGCATCCGTTGAATGGCGATGGCGTCGCAAAAAGCCCTCAGCCTCGAGATCCGCCCTGGGAATATCCATGGGTACCAGCGTTTCCCGCGGCGGGTGAGCGGATTTTTGCGAAGCCGGGCCGGAGGGCACCGGTCATTCCGGGGTCCCCTCCTCTCCCGTGTCTTGGTCCTTGCGAAGATCGTCGATGATCTCGAGGATCTCCTCCCGCCACTCCTGCGGGGCGGTCACCACGCCCCACCCCTTCTGGGCCTGGAACAACCCGTCGTACGCGGTGTCGTGGTAGCTGCGAAGGATGTAGGGGGCCCCTCGCTCCTCGAGCACCGATTCGAGCAGCAGGGCCTCGATCTCGTTGTCCAGCGTGGCCACCTTGACGTACTCCTCCATGGTCTCTCCCTCCCGGCCCCCCGAAAAGGGGACCCCATTCCTGACGCCGTCGAAAAAGGCCTCGAGGCAAGAGAGCCGCCCTTGCCGTTCCAACAGGTCACAACGTCTCCAGCGGCGCCCTCACGACAGCCTCCGGGCGCTCTTGAAGCAGAGGCGCAGGGAGGAGGTGAGCAGGAGGTCGCTGCCGCGGCCCATCACCGCAATCAGGATCATGCCCACCACGATGATGTCGATCCGGCCCAGCATGCGTGCGTCCATGATCACGGCGCCCAGGCCGTCCGGGACCCCGGTGAGCTCGCCCAGGACCAGGTAGGCCCAGGAGAGCCCCAGGCCGAGCCTCAGGCCCGTCACGATGTGGGGCATGGCCGCGGGCAGGAGAATGGCGAAGGTTCCGCGGAACCGGCGAACCCCCATCATGGCCCCGGCCTGGAGCAGGAGGGGGTCGACCTGCCGGGCCCCGGCCGCCGCGTTCAGGTAGACGGGGAAAAAGGCGGCCAGGGCCACCAGGAAGACCGTGGCCCCCATGCCGATCCCGAACCAGACCATGGCCAGCGGCAGCCAGCTGATCCCGGGGACCGCCCGGAGGCCGTTGACCGTGGCGCCCAGGAGGCTCTGGACCGACGCCAGCCGCCCGGAGAGGATGCCGAGGGGGATGCCGAGGGCCACGGCCAGGGAGAACCCGAACGCTACTCGAAGGAGGCTGGCCCGGGCGTCCTGGAGGAACCGACCGGCGTAGGGCGCCTCGCCCGGGCTGCCGAAGACGTACCGATAGGCGGCCCGCGCCACGTCCTCGGGAGGCGGAAAGAGGTAGGCCGGGATCCAGCCCAGCCGGCCGGCCAGGATCCAGGCCAGCAGGGCCGCGGCCGGGATCACCCACGGGAGCAGAGAGGACCTCACCTCTCCGTCTCCGCCGCCCGCCGCCCGGGCTCCGAGGCCCGGTCCCCCAGGACGTTGGACGGCCGATCCGGGTCCCAGTCCATCTCCCGGTGGAGCCGGCGGCAGTCCCGAATCCCGCGGCCCCGTCCCTTTCCCGTGTCCGCCTCCCCGTCCCGCGGGCTGGCCCCCACCTCCGGGAAAAAGAGGTTGGCCCCGGCCAGGAGCGATGCGGCGTGAGGCTCGTGGGTGCAGTGGGCCCGGCAGACCTCCCCCATGACGAGGCGGCTCACGGCGACCATGCGGGCCATCTCCAGCTCCGTGATCATGCCGAAGCGCGTCATGGGAGAGCCGGGGAAGTTGATCCGCCGCATGATCCCGCTGTACACGGCCCCGTGCTCACGAGCCAGGAACATGCGGTCGAGGATCTCGTCGATCCCGTGCTCCGGCCCCACCGGCTCGACGCAGTTCATCCAGAGAAGCCCCACGTCCCCGAGCACCCGGATGGTTCGAATGCGGCGTTTCACCCGGAACGGCGTGTCGCGGCCCTCCCCCAGCCGGACCGCGTGGTAGGCCCCGACGAACCCGGCCTCCAGGAGCTTCTCCGCCTCCTTGTGGGTCACGTCCCGCGTGTTGGCCACCAGGGGGGTGGACACCTCCCTCCCCAGCAGCCGGCCGATCTCCAGAAGGCGTTCGAAGGAGAAGGTGCCCGTGGTCATGACGTTCAGCCCGTCGGCCCCGGCCGCCTCCGCCTCCCGGGCCCACGCCAGGATCTCGGCCTCGGAGAACTGTATCTTCTCCGTGAAGATGCCGGCCTCGGCGGTCAGCGAGCAGAACCGGCAGTCGAACGGGCACGGCTCCACGTTCACCCCGATGTGGAAGTGGTTCTCCCCCTTGTTTCCGAATCGCTCCCGGGAGAGGCGGTTCGCCGTCTCCATGAGGGCGTAGGTTTCCCGGGACCGGAGGGGGACCCGCATCAGGACCCCGGCCTGGTCCCGGTCGATTCCCCCGCCGCTGCCGCCCCGGGTCAGGATCTCCTCGATCCCCGGTGTGATCTTCCATCCCATGCCGTTCTTCCGCTCCCCGGATCCGAAGATCAGTAGGTTCTGAGCACGCGCCTCACCTTGCCCGTGTCCGTGCGGGGAATGGCGCCGGGGGGGACCAGATCCACACGGACGGTGATCCCCAGCGCCTCCTTGACGCGGGCCTCCACCCTGCCCGCGAGGCCCGCCTTCTCCTCCGGGCCGGCGTGCGGGCCGTGCTCCACGGTGACGTCCAGGTGGCTGTAGGGGGAGGGATGTTGGACCACGATCTGGAACTCGCCCGTCACCTCCGGCACCAGGGTCTCCAGCACCCGGGCGACGCCGCCCGGAAAGACGTTGATGCCCCGGACGTGCAGCATGTCGTCCGAACGCCCGACGACCCGGAACCGGAAGCCGGTGCGGCCGCATCGGCAGGGGCCGGTCCCGGTGATCTCGAGGATGTCCGACGTCCGGTAGCGGACCAGGGGCTGGGCCTCCTTCCGGAGGTGGGTCAACACCATCTCGCCCACGGCCCCCTCCACCAGGGAAACCGGGCCCTCGTCCCCGGGATCGATCAGCTGGGCCAGCAGCACCCCCTGCCCCAGGAAGTGGAGGTCGGGGTTGTCGGCGCACTGGGCGGCGAAGTTGCAGAGGACGTCCGAAACGCCGTAGTTGGCGTTTCGGACGGTCATGCCCCATGTGGTCTCGATTCGCCGCCGCACGTTGGGGTCGTCGAGGCCCGGCTCGCCCCCGAACAGACCGAGCCGCAGCCCCAGGTCGGGGGGCTCGATGCCCAGCTCCTCCCGCACCACGGACTCCAGCACGTTCGGGTAGGACGGCGTCGAGGAGATGGCGTCGATGCCCGCCTCCCGGATGACCCGGACCAGCTGCCGGGAGTTTCCCACGCCGTAAGGGAAAACCGTGGCGCCGGTGGTCTCCAGGTTGGCGTGGTCCGTGTACCCGCCCATCCAGAGGCAGTAGTTGAGGCAGTGGACCACCCGGTGACGGGGCCTGAGCCCGGCCGACCAGAAGGCCCGAGCCCCGCAGTCGTGGGTGGAGTCGAGGTCGTTTCGGGTGAGCGCGGTGTACACGAACCGACCCGTCGTACCCGAGGTCCGGTGCACGCGCTGCACGTCCTCGGGAGAAACGGCGAGGAAGTCCCCGAAGGGGGGGTCCCGCTCCTGGGAGGCGCGGAGATCGGTCTTGGTGGTGAAGGGGAGATCGGCGAGCCGGTCCGGGTCTCCGAACCGGCTGGGATCCGGGTCCAGGCCCGCGGCGGCGAGCTTGTCGCGGATCATGCCACTGCGGGCGAAGACGTGCTCCAGCTGCCGGGGGAGCCTCTCCCGCTCCATTCGACCCTGCTCCGCCGGGGCGACGGCCTCCATCTCCGCGTTGAACATGGAACGGTCCCGCATGGTCCTCCCGCCGGGGCCTAGCCCTTGCCCATCTTCTCCAGCTTGCGCCGGACGTAGTCCACCTGGTTCCGCGACTGGATGCAGATCATCAGGTGGCTCGCCTCCAGCTCCAGGGTTTGGTCGAAGGTGGCGTCCAGTCCCTGGTCGATGGCGATCCTGGAGAGCCTGAGGGCCAGGGGGGACCGCTCCTCGATGGTTCGGGCCATGGCCAGGGCCTCCTCCACGAGGCGCTCGCCGGGGACCACCTTGTTGACGAGCCCGATCCGCTCGGCGGTCTCCGCGTCCACGAACGCGCCGGTGAAGACGAGCTCCTTGGCCTTGCCCAGCCCCACCAGCTGGGTCAGCAGTTTGGTCCCTGCGGTGGTCACCGTCAGACCCACGCTGGTCTCGGGGAAGCCGAACACGGCGTCCTCGGCGGCGATCCGGATGTCGCAGCTCATGGCGAACTCGCATCCCCCGCCCAGGGCGTAGCCCGGAACGGCCGCGATGAGGGGCTTTCCCAGCCTCAGGACCAGGCGCTGGATCTCCTGGAGGCGGTCCACCTCCTCCGTCCATGTATCCAGGTCCTTCCCCTCCCCGGTCTCCTTCAGATCTTCGCCCGCACAGAAGGCCCTTCCCTCGCCGGTCAGAATGATCACGCGGGCCTCCCCGTCCGAGCGGGCCTCGTCGAGGCACGCCATGAACGCCCTCAGCAAGGCGGTGTTGATGGCGTTCAGCCGCTCCGGCCGATTGAAGGTGATGATGCCCGTCTGGTCTTCCCGGCGATAGTGGACGGCGGCTTCGGACATGGAACAGGCCTCCCGGTAGGTTTGCGGATGCAGGGTCTTTCTTCTGCTTATAGTGGATCGGCACGATCCTTGACAAGGGCGAAATGGGGCAGGAGGAGATAACGGGCGAGCATGTCGGTGAGCTCGGCGACCAGCCGCTCCTCCCCGACGCCGGACTCGTGGATGACCGCTCGATGGGCCGTCTCCTCCACCGCCAGGTAGACCAGCTCGGCCGCGGCCTCCAGATCGCCCACCCGGAACATCCCGTGCAGCCCCTGGAGAAAATCCTTCAGCTCGTCGAGGATCCGCTGCTCCCGCTCGCGGTTGAAGGCGGCCGCCTCCGGGTCCAGCAGCTGGAGAACCAGGACCTCGCGGTGAAAGCCCCGGTGCGCGCGATGCGCCTCCATGGAGAAACCGATGAACGTCTCGAGGAGCGCCGCCGGATCGCCGCCCTCCCCGGCCAGGCGCCGCCCGAAGCCGAAGATGCGCTCGCGCATCTCTGTCTCCAGCCGCACCCAGACCGCCATGAACACGGCCTTCTTGTCACGGAAGTAGCGGTAGAGGGTCCCGGTGGCCACGCCCGCGGCGGCGGCGATCTCCTTGGTGTTGGTACCGTGGTAGCCCTTTTCCGAAAAGAGATCCAGCGCCCTGTCCAGGATGCGGTCCTTCTTCTCCCGGCCCCGTTTCTGTTTGGGCTCGTACTCGCCGCGGGCCCGGGTCACGGCGCCACCGGAGCCGCGGTTGAGCCCAGGACCGCGCAGCGCTCGCGGAACACCCGGGGCCGGGCCAGCTCCCGGAAGCCGGTCTCCAGGGCCAGGCCGACCTCCCGCTCGAAGGCCCTGCTCCCCACGTGCCCGGCCGGCTCCATGACGAAGAAGCAGCCCCCCGGCCCGAGACGGTCCCGCAGCTCGGCAAAGAGCCCGGGCAGCTCAGGCATCTCGTGGAGCACGTTGCAGGCCAGGGCGAAGTCCACGTCCAGCTCGAGCCCCAATGCGTCCCGGCGGCAACGGTGCGGCACGATCCGGTGGTCCACCCCGGCCCGGCGGGCCCGGGACAGGGTCTTCTCCAGCATCTTCTCCTGGAGGTCCGCGGCCACGACCTTTCCGGCGTCCCCCACCAGCCGGGCCATGCCGATGGAAAAGTGCCCGAACCCCGCGCCCACGTCCACCACGGTCATGCCCTCCCGCACGTAGTCCCCCAGGATCTTCCCGGGGGGGTGGACCAGGCGCCGGACGGGGTTGTCGAAGGTGTAGGCCAGCCACCAGGGGCAGACGTGCCCCGAAATCCGCTCTGAAACAGCCATGGTCTCCTCCATGTCGTCCTCCTCGTGGTGATTGATGGATGACCACAACATGAACCAGGGTTCATGTTTTGTCAAGCAAAAACTGAACTTCAGTTCATGTTGTTCCCCTTGACAACTGACTGTCCGGTCAGTCAGTATGGGTCATGCCCAAGGCCGCCTTCGAACAGATCGCGCCCGAGAAGCGCGAGCGCATCCTCGAGGAGGCCGCGCGTCTCTTTGCCGAGCGCGGCTTCAGCAACGCGGACATGGCCGAGCTGGCGCGGCGCGCCGGCGTGGCCAAGGGCTCCATCTACAACTACTTCGACAACAAGGAGGAGCTCTACGTCCACGTCTGCCGGGACGGGCTCGAGCGCTCCAGGCAGGCGGTCTACGGTGCCCTGGACCCCTCCTGGGACATCTACCGCCAGGTGGATCACATCTTCCGCCGGGGCGCGCGGTTCGCCCGGGAGCACCCCGAGTACGTCACCCTGTATCTCAGCGTGTCGGCGGCGGGCATGGAGCAGTTCGCCGACCGGTTGTCGCGGGACGTGGAGAAGCCGACCGCGGATCACCTCAAGCACCTCATCCGGCGCGAGCAGCAGGCGGGTCGCGTGCGCGTGGATCTGGACCCCCGCCTGGGGGCGCTCTTCATCAACAGCCTCTACGTCCTGGTGCTGGTCTCCCTGGTCTCCCGCCACTTCCAGATCCGGCTCCGGGAGTACCTCGAGCTGGAAGGCGACCTGAGCGAGCAGGCGACCAAGGCCCCCCTCCGGCAGACCATCGGCATGATTCACCAGCTTCTGCGCCCCGGCCCGGACGGGCCGGGCCGGATCGAGAGGAGAACGCAATGAGCGGAAAGACGACGGGCGGGGAGCTCCTGGCCCGGATGCTCGAGAAGGAGGGCGTGCGCACGCTCTTCGGCATCGTGGACGGCACCTACACCCAGCTGGTGAAGCACGCCGTGGACCGGGGCATGCGGCTGGTCACGCCCAGGCACGAGTCCACGGCGGCGCACATGGCCGGGGCCTTCGCCCGCCTGACGGGAAAGCTCGGCGTCTGCATCGCCTCCAGCGGGCCGGGGGTGGCCAACGTGCTCTCCGGGGCCTGCGTGGAGGAGGTGGAGGGCAACCGGGTCCTGCTCCTCACCAGCCACCGGCGAACCCCCATCGCCTACCCCGACCGGGGCGGCGGCTACCAGGTGTTCGACCAGGTGGGGGTGATCCGGAACATGGCCAAGTTCTCCTGCTCCGTCCCCTCCTTCGATCGCCTCTCCGAGATCGCGCAAAAGGCCTTCCGGGCCTGCTTCGAGGGCCGCCCGGGCCTGGTGCACCTGGACGTGGCCGAAAACATCGTGAACGGCGAGGGCCCTGCCGGCCCCGTCCTGGAACCGAACCGCTACCGCAGGACCACCCCCATCGAGCCGGCGCCCGCGGACGTGGAGCGGGCCGCGGACATGCTGGCCAGGGCCCGGCTCCCCCTCCTCCACGCCGGGAGCGGGGTGCTTCACACCGGCGCCCACCAGGCCCTGGAACGCCTGGCCGACCTCCTCCACGCCCCGGTGACCACCTCGTGGGCCGCCCGCGGGGTCTACCCGGAGAACCTTCCCCAGTCCATGACCATGGTCCACATCGACGCGGTGAACAAGGCCCGGAACGAGGCCGACCTGGTCCTCTGCCTGGGTTCCAGGCTGGGCGAGACCGACTGGTGGGGCAAGCCCCCCTACTGGGCCCCGCCCGACAAGCAGCAGCTCATCCAGGTGGACGTGGACGAGGCGGCCGTCGGCCGCACCCGGCCCGTGGACCTGGGGGTCATCGGCGACGTCAAGGTGTTCCTGGAGCGGGTCGTCGCGGCCCTGGAGACCCGAAGGGAACGCATGCCCCTCGAGGAGCGGCGAAACCAGGTCGCGTCCCTGGCCGAGGCGGTCACCTCGGACCGCGCCGAGCTGGACAAGAAGCTCGAGGACACGGCCGTCCCCATGATCACGGCCCACGTGGCCAACATCTGCCGGGACGTGTTCGACGACGACGCCGTCGCGGTCTTCGACGGGGGCAACGCGGCGGTCTGGGCCAACTTCTATCACCGGGTGCGGGTCCCCGGCACCCTCCTCACCACGAACCACATGGGGCACCTGGGCGCGGGCGTGGGCCAGGCCCTGGGGGCCTGCGCGGCCCGCCCGGGCAAGCAGGTCTACTGCATCATCGGGGACGGCGCCATGGGCTTCCACCCCCAGGAGATCGAGACGGCCGTCCGGAACGGGTTCGGCCCCGTCTACCTGGTGGTGGCGGACCGCCAGTGGGGCATGGTGAAGGTGACCCAGAGCTTCGCCCTCAAGTTCTACAAGTCGCTCTGGAACCTCAAGCTCAAGGGCCGGCCGCTCGACCCGGAGGAGACCTACAACACGGAGCTGGGCGAGATCCGGTGGGACGAGCTGGCCCGCTCCATGGGGGCCCACGGGGAGCGGGTGTCCGACCCCTCCGAGCTCCGCCCCGCCCTGGAGCGCTGCCTGGAGGCGGGCACCTGCGCGGTGATCCACGTGGAGGTGGACCCGGTCAAGCACATGCTGGCGCCGGGCCTGATCCACTTCAAGAACATGCACCAGGAACCGGGGTCCTAACGGTCGTTTGAACCGCCCGGAGGGGAGGACACATGGATCCAGCCGCCGTCGACGCCGTCCGCCTGAACTTCCAACCCCAGGACCTCGTCCTGATCAACGCGGTCATCGGGCTCATGATGTTCGGCATGTCCCTGGACCTGAAGGCGGAGGACTTCAAGCGCATCGCACGGTCCCCCAAGGCCCCGGCCATCGGGCTCGGGGCCCAGTTCCTCCTGCTCCCCTTCTTCAGCTTCCTGCTCACCCTGGTCATCGACCCGGTCCCCTCCATGGCCCTGGGCATGATCCTCGTGGGGTCCTGCCCGGGCGGGAACCTCTCCAACATCGTCACCTACCTGGCCCGGGGGAACGCCGCCATCAGCGTATCCATGACCGGGGTCTCCACGGCCGCCGCCATCCTCATGACCCCGCTGAACCTGGCGGTCTGGGGGAGCCTCAACCCGGCCACCGAGCCGATCCTCCGCTCGGTCGCGCTGAGCCCGCTGGACGTCCTCACCACCATCGTGCTGATCCTGGGGATCCCCCTGGCCCTGGGGCTGACCGTCTCCCGCCTGTTTCCCGGTCTGGTGGAGCGGGTGCGAAAGCCCTTCAAGATCCTGTCCGTGCTCATCTTCTTTGCGGTGGTGGTGCTGGCCCTGAAGAAGAACTGGGAGATCTTCCTCGCGGTGATCGGGCTGGTGATGCTCGGGGTCTTCCTCCAGAACGCCATGGCCCTGGGCCTGGGCTACGGCGCGGCCCGGCTCTTCCGCCTCCCGGACCGCGACGCGCGGGCCGTCACCATCGAGGTGGGCATCCAGAACTCGGCCCTCGCCCTGATCCTGGTGTTCAACTTCTTCGAGGGCCTGGGCGGCATGGCCATCATCGCGGCCTGGTGGGGGGTGTGGCACATCGTGGCCGGGCTTGCGGTGGCCGGCGTCTGGAGCCGCCGCATCCCCGGGGAGGCGACCTGATGGCCCGGTGCGTCCTCGTCACCGGGGCGGGCGGCTACATCGGCCGCCTGCTGGTCCGGGCCCTCTCCCGGGAGCCGGGGGATCTGGAAAACATCACGGCCGCGGACATCCGGCTCCCTCCCGAGACCGAGCGCCTCGGGAACGTCACCTACGTGGAGGCCGACGTCCGGGACCCGGCCCTCCCCGGGATCCTGGCCCGGGCCGGTGCGGAAACGGTGGTCCACCTGGCCGCGGTGGTGAACCCCGGGCCCCGGCCCGACCGGGCCTTCCTCCACAGCGTGGAGGTGGAGGGCACCCGCAACCTGCTCGACGCCTGCCTTCAAGCGGGCGTCCGCAAGATCCTCTACACCTCCTCGGGCGCGGCCTACGGCTACCACGCGGACAACCCCGCCTGGCTGACCGAGGACCAGCCGCTGCGGGGGAACCCCGAGTTCGCCTACTCGGACCACAAGCGGCAGGTGGAGGAGATGCTCGCCCGCTACCGGGAGCGGCACCCCGAGCTGTCCCAGCTGGTCTTCCGGGTCTGCACCATCCTGGGGGAGTCCACGAGGAACCAGATCACGGACCTCCTGGACGCGAAACGGGTGGTGGGGCTCCGCGGCGCCGCCACGCCCTTCGTGCTGGTCTGGGACCGGGACGTGGTGGGCGCCCTGGTCCAGGGGATCCGGGAGGACCGGGCCGAGGGGATCTACAACCTGGCCGGGGACGGGACCCTGACCCTGGCCGAGATGGCCCGCATCATGGGAAAGCCTTACCTGGCCCTGCCCGTTCCCCTGGTCCGGGGGGCGCTCCGGCTCCTCAAGGCCCTGGGCCGCACCCCGTACGGTCCCGAGCAGGTCGACTTTCTCCGCTACCGTCCGGTCCTCGACAACACCCGTCTCAAGGAGCGGTTCGGGTACCGCCCCTGCAAGACCACCCGGGAGGTGTTCGATCACTTCCTGGCCGGCCGGGCGCGGCTCACAGGTCGTTGATCCGGTCGATGAGCTCCACCAGCCGGCCGAACTCCTTCCGGTCGAAGTCCACCATCAGGCGGGGAAGGGAAAGGAGCTCCGGCTCGTCCCGCTCCACCGGAAGGGGGCCGGACAGGGCCAGCTCGCCGCCGGGGACCAGGAGGTCCGAGAACTCGGAGCGGAGGGCCTCGGCGGGGAACGGGTCCGGAACGCCGGTCATGCGGATCACCAGGCGGGGCCCCACGTAGCGCAGGCTGTGGTAGCGCCGGTAGAACCGGTCGATGCGGGCCACCGCCTCCTCCGGGGTCTCCGTTCGGCGAAACAGGGAGAAGTCCGAGGGGCTGACCGCCCCCCTTCCCAGGAGCTCCTCGCGCACGAGCGACTCCCACCGGCTCCAGTAAGTCCCCCCGGGCACGTCGAGGAGGACGATCGGGAGGGGGGCCCGTTTTCCCGTCTGGACCAGGGTCAGGATCTCCATGGCCTCGTCCAGGGTGCCGAACCCGCCCGGGAACAGGACCACCGCGTCCGCCTCCTTGACGAAGGCGACCTTCCGGTTGAAGAAGTACTTGTAGTTGATGCTCCGCGGCAGGCCCTCCAGCACGGGGTTGGGCTTCTGCTCGAAGGGCAGCCGGATGTTGACCCCGAAGGCGTGGTCCGGACCGGCCCCCTCGTGGGCGGCCTGCATGATGCCGGGTCCGCCGCCCGTGATCACCATCGCCCCCTCCCGGGCCAGGAGCTCCCCCAGCCTCCGGGCCATGCAGTAGACCGGCTCCTCGGCCTCGTTGCGGGCCGATCCGAACACGGTGACCTTGCGGACCGACCGGTAGGGGGCGAACACCTTGGTGGTGTAGCGCATCTCCTTGAGCGACATGTTCATGAGCTTGAGGTCGGCCCGGCTCTCGCCCTCCACACCGGCCTTGAGCGCGGCCACGATCATCTCCCGCACAATCTCCGGGTGCTGCACGTCGCCCGCCACCGCGAGGAGCTCGTCGATGGCCCGGTCCACCGGACCGCCGGTCCGGTCGAAGCTCAGAAGGGGCCGGCAGTCGTCGCTTGGTTTCCCGTTGTCTTCCATGTGAATCATCTCTCCTTTTCGCTGTCCACGGGGGCTTCCGTCGAGCCGTAAAGGCTCCATTGCCTCTTCAGGTCACCGACGGCGCCGCCCGAAACTGCGCGGCCGGCGCCTTTCCCCAGGGGCTCCGGAGGGCGGGGCCTTCCTCCGCTCCCTCAGCTCCCGGCCTGGTCATTGCAGGCGGTTACGCCC
>CAYUBQ010000089.1:0-15138 GCA_964443135.1 uncultured Desulfobacterales bacterium
AGGCGTTTGATCCGGGCCGTGTTGCCCGGTTTCAGTTGGTCCAGGGTCATGGATGGTTCCTCCTCTCGCTCTTCCCTGCGGCCCCGAAGGGCCGCAGGGAACCGTGGCGACAAAGCACCCTTTCAAAAGGACATCAGAACTCGATGGCGAACTGGGTGGTGATCAGGTCCCGTTCGTCGTCGTTCTCGAACGTCCCGCGGAGGTACTCCAGGGACAGGGTGGTGCTCTCGAAGAGCTCGTAGCTGGCCACGGCGCCGTACTGCTTCTCGGGCAGGAAGTCGTTCATGTCGTCGCTGCCCTCATACCGCACGCCCAGCTCGAGCCTGTCCACCGGGGCAAAGGCGGCCTCCAGGTTCCAGGCGCGAGGTTCGATCCGGCGGCCGTTGTCGAAGGAGAGCTCCTCCGCCTCGAAGGCATCCAGGGCCGTGACGTACTCGGCTTCGAAAAACACCCTGTCCAGGTAGGACACGCTCAGGAAGGCGCCGAAGCCCCCCACGTCGGTTTGGAGCACGCCTGGGGTCTCGCCTTCCAATCCGTCGCTCTCCGCGATGTTGGAGAGGTAGGAGGCACCCCCCATGAGCCCGAGGTCCGGGACGAGCCCCTCGGGCAGGGTGAAGACGGCGCCTCCCGCAAAGCCGTCGATGTGGTCGTCCCCGTCCCCCAGCTCGTTCACGTCCCCGTTGTACACGGCCGCGCAGAGGTCCACCCATTCGTTGACGAACCCCGCCTTGACCGCGGTCTCGTTGGTCTCCCCGATCTCCAGGGTCAGGGGGTCGCTCACGAAGTGGCTCTCGTAGTACCCGAAGGGGACGTACATCTTGCCGGCGTTGAGGTAGAGGGGGAGCACGTCCTCGCCGTCCAGGATGATGAACCCCTCATCCACGTCCACGGGTTCGGTGTCGTCCTCCTCCCAGAGCAGGACCACGTGTCCCTGGACGTGCTTGGCGATGTCCACATCGACCCCCAGCTCCACAGTGGCAAGACTGATGTCGCTTGCGTCCATGTCGTCCAGGGCGGGATCCGCGAAGTCCATGTCCTCGTATCCGGCTTCCACCTCCACGGCGCCGCTCAGGTGGATCCGGTCCGCCCATTCACCGAGGAGGTCAGCCTTCTTGCCTTCCTCCATCTGCTCCTCGATCCTGCGGACCCGGTCCCCGAGGCCTTTCACGCCGACCGTCGTTTTCTCCTTGGACTGCCGGCGAAGGGCCTCCACCTCCTGGTCCTTCTGTTTCAGGCGGTTTTCGCGGTCCGAGCCGGCCACGAACAGCTCGTGGATCATGAAGGGGGTCTTTCCCTTCAGAGAGATCCCGGACTTTTTCAGGAGCCGCTTCTGCTCGGCCAAGGAAAGGCACACCCCAACCACCGGGCATTTGAAATGGGAATCGATCTCCCAGAATCTTCGTTGTTCTCGAGGTTCCGCAGACGAACAAGGGATGGGGCCCTGAGGGTGCCCCAGGCTCTGTGTCTGTCGGGTGGGTTGATCCATGGTTTCCTCCTTTCCCGGGCGGTTCACCGAAAGCCTTGTGCCCAAGCCTTCCCAAAGCGTAAAAGGAGGGCCTTAATGAATTAGGAACACCTAAATTTATTTCGTGAATACACGCTCGATACCGTGAAGTCAAGTGTATTTTCGGCACGCCCCATCTTCGAAGAGCCGATCCAACTAAATACTATAATATTATCAGGTGATTATCTGGTTTATGGCGTGTCGCGGAGCGCAAATGATGGGGGCTGGGGAGAGATTTCGGAGCGAACAATGGGGCGATGATTTTCACGGCGGATTCGGGTGACCGTTGATTCGTACCGCTCAAAACCCTTCGACATGCAAGCACAAAAGCGGGATGCCGGGTTTTATGGGCATCAAAAGACGGTGCGTGGTTGACAAAACGATTTGGGATTTCCTTCAGCGTCCAAAAGGGCGAGCTGTTCGGCTTTCTCGGGCCCAACGGTGCGGGTAAGACGACCACCATCAACATGCTCACCGGCCTGGCGCGCCCGGATTCGGGATCGATTCGCATCGGCGGTATCGACTGTACGGAGAGACCGAGGGCGGCCCAACACCTTGTCGGCGTGGTCCCGGACGAGAGCAATCTGTATCCCGAGCTCACCGGCTTCGGAAATCTCTGTTTCTGCGCATCCCTCTATGGGATGGGGAAGGCCGAGAGACAGGCCAGGGCCCGTGAGCTCCTGGCCGCATTCGATTTGGCCGAAGCGGCGGACCGCAAGTTCAGCGGTTACTCCAAGGGAATGAAGCGCAAGCTCACCATTGCCGCCGGGATCATTCACAAGCCCCGAATCCTGTTCCTGGACGAGCCCACCACGGGCATCGATGTGGCCAGCGCCCGGCAGCTGCGTCAGCTCGTCGCCGACCTGAACCGGTCCGGGACCACCGTATTTCTGACCACCCATTACATCGAGGAGGCGGAGAGGCTTTGCGACCGCATCGCCTTCATCGTATCAGGCAGGGTCGTACGGATCGATACGGTGGAGGATCTGGTCCAGCCGATCCGAGAGAAGCACGTCGTTCAGATCGCATGCGGAAACATTCCTGCCGGTATTCAGAACAACCTCGCTGAAACCTTTCCAGACCTCTCCTTTGCGAGCGCTGGAAACGACATCATCCGAGTGGAAGCCGGCCATCCGATCCACGTAGGGCCCTTGATCCGCTTTGTGGAGGAACACGAGGCCGAGGTCTCCGAAGCAAGAAGGGCGCGGCCGTCCCTCGAGGATGTTTTCGTAAAAATCACGGGCATCGAGGCAGACGCCATATTGCTTGCCCCCATCCCCTTTGAGCTGCTGATGCTGGCAAAAACCAGTGGAGCTATTCTATTTGGGATTGTGAATGCTTTTGTGCCAATCGCCGTTGCAGCGTTTTTTGTTTCCTTATCTGAAATACGAAACGGCTTCGAGGCCGGGAGGTTGCGCTCATTCCTCAATCCGTCTGAGGCTACCTGAGCTGATCCCACATAGAGGCGGTAGGGTGAGGTGCTGGCATGCTGGTGGTTGAGGGCCTGGTCTTCCGCTGGGGTCGAAAGCATGGGTGGTTGTTCTCGACGCCCTGACCCAGGACTCCATATGGAAGGCCGCGCTCGGGATCGCTGAAGCAAGAGGCATTGGCGTGCTCGTGATCGGTCATGACCATGCCCTCCTCGCTCCTAGAGCGGATGGTCAAGACTCGCTTGTGGGGACCGATCAGACCCGTTCCAATCGCACGGCACAGGCTTTGTACTCAGCGGTCAGGGTGACCGGGTCGTAGACGGGATTGGTGAGCCAGTTGGCGCAACCCTCTCGAAAGTGAAACGCCATCCAGACCAGGCCTTTGGGCACTTGGGGCGTGATGTTGGCCTTCACCTCCACCTGGCCCCTGCGGGAGACCACTCGGACCCTGTCTCCGTGACGGATGTTCAGAAGGTCTGCGTCCTCCCGGGAAATGTCGGCCGTTTCCTCGCCGAGGATGTCGTTGAGCCCCTCGCAGCGTCCTGTCTGGGTTCTCGTGTGATAGTGGGGCAGTCGCCGGCCGGTGCTGAGGACCAGGGGGTACGCCTCCGAAGGGACCTCTGCGGGCGGAGTCCAGTCCACAGGATGGAACACCCCGAGTCCGCAGGTGAACTGCCCGTCCTGATGCAGGAAGCAGGTGCCGGGATGAGCAGCGTCCGGGCAAGGCCACTGGAGGCCGTCCCCCGCCAGTCGGTCGTAGGTGATGCCGCCGAACTGAGGGGCGAGCGCTGCGATTTCCCGGTCCCAGATCCCGCAAGCGCTTTCGGATGCCCACGCGTGGCCGAGGCGGGCAGCGATTTGCTTGAATATCCACCAGTTGGGTTTGGCCTGCCCCGGTGGATCGCACACCGTGCGAACACGGTTGACCCGCCGTTCGCTGTTGGTGAAAGTCCCGTCGTTCTCGCTCCAGGCGGCCGCGGGGAGGATCACGTGAGCGAATTTCGTGGTCTCGTTCTGAAAGATGTCCTGGCAGACCAGGAACTGCGCCGAGGCCAGCTCCTCCTCCACCTTGCGGATGTCGGGCTCCGTGTTGGCCAGGTTCTCCCCGAAGACGTAGAAGCCCTTTACGGTTCCACCTTTCAGGCCTTCCATCATCTGGGGGATCATGAGCCCAACCTGGTCAGGGAGGTTTTCCACGCCCCAAGCCTTTTCGAACTTGGCCCGGTGTGAAGGATCGGTCACGGCCTGATAGCCGTGGAATACGTTCGGGAGGGCTCCCATGTCGCAGGCTCCCTGCACGTTGTTCTGCCCGCGAAGGGGGTTGACCCCCCCGCATTCCACCCCCATGTTTCCAAGAAGCATCTGGAGGTCGGCCACGGCGAGCACGTTGTTGCGCCCGCAAGTGTGCTCGGTGATGCCGAGGGTGTAGCAGAGCATCATGGGCCTGACCGAGGCGATGCGTCTGGCCACGTCGACGATCATTCCATCGGGAATCCCGCAGATGTGAGCGGCGCGATCCGGGGGGTATTCCGCCACCTTTTGGCGGAGCTCCTCGAATCCCACGGTGCACGAGGACACAAAGGCCGAATCGTAGAGCTCCTCCCGAATGAGGACGTGCATGAGTCCGTTCAAGAACGCGATGTCGCTTCCCACACGAATCGGTACGTGCATCGCTGCATGCTGTACCAGCGGGTGCCTCCTCGGATCCACCACGATGAGCTGAGCGCCCCTTTGGACAGCGTTCTTCACGAAAGACGCGGCCACGGGGTGGGCCTCGGACATGTTGGAACCGATCACCATGAACATCCGGGCCATGGAAAACTCGTTGAAGGAGTTCGTCATGGCACCCGATCCGAAAGCTGCCGCCAGACCGGCGACGGTGGGAGCATGTCAGGTGCGTGCGCAGTGATCGATGTTGTTCGTCTTGAAGACGGCGCGGAAGAGCTTCTGCATCTGGTAGGAGTCCTCGTTGATGCTCCGGGCACAGCTGACTCCGGCCACTGCATCGGGACCGTGCGCCGAGATGATGTCGCGGAAGGTTCCGGCCACCAGGTCGAGGGCTTCGTCCCAGGCGGCCTCCCGCAGGCGCCCGTTTTCGCGAATGAGAGGCATCGTGAGCCGTTCTTTCGAGTGGATGAAGTCGAACCCGAACCGCCCCTTGACGCAGAGGCGCCCCCGGTTGGGCTCGGCCCCGTCGACGCCGGTGGCTTTGACGATTTCGCCTTCCCGAACGTGAAGCCAGATCTGGCATCCCACGCCGCAGTAAGGGCAGGTGGTCCGAACCTTCTCGACGGCCCAGGGACGCCAACGGTTCAGGGATTTCTTCTCGACCAGGGCTCCCACGGGACAGGCCTGAACGCACTCTCCGCAGAAGACGCAGTCCGAATCCGACAGGGGGCGATCCCCGGACGTTACGATTTTCGCGTCTGCACCCCGATACCCGTGGCTGATCGCGAGATTCACCTGAACCTCGTTGCAGGCCTTCACACAGCGCCCGCAGAGAATACACCTGGAGAAATCACGAACGATCAGGGGATTCACGGTTTCGGTGGACGGATGGTTTTTGCGGGGCTCGAACCGGTCCGTTCGCACCCCGTACTCGATGGCCAGATCCTGAAGCCTGCAGTCCCCCCAGGCCGGACAGCGGTCATCCGTGGGCTGCTTCTCAGCACCGAGGAGCTGGAAGTCCGTCCACCGGTCCGGGCTCAGTTCCATGGCGAGGCAGTTGTGGTTGCCGGAGGCCAGCAGGAGTTCGATGTTGAGCTTACGGGCACGAACCACCCTGGACGAATCGGTTCGAACGTCCATCCCGTCGGAGACGGGTGTCGCGCAAGAGGCAAGCAGGGATCCGGCGCCCACCACCTCAACGAGGCAGATGCGGCAGTCCCCTGTGGGAGTGGTCCCTTTGAGATGGCACAATGTCGGAATGCGCACCCCTGCACCCTCCGAAGCCTCGAGGATGGTCTGTCCCGGCTCGAAGGAAACCGTGCGTCCGTTCAAGGTGAACGTATGCTCTTTCATAGGCCGTCTCCTGTCAATGGATGGTCACCTGCGTCTACCGGAGATACGACGCGGGCCGGAAGCCCCTCGCGAATCCATCGTGGTGTACACCAGTGCAAACGATATGTCAACAATGACACAACGGTCTCGCCCAAGCACCACCGTTACTTCACGGCCTGTGATCCTCCTTGCCCGCCGCAGGGCCGCGTGTTACATTTCGCTCATGTCAGATACGGCCAAAACCTATTGCATTCGCTCCAAAGTATGGATCGAAGACGACTCCGGCAGCGTTGTATTCGGCCTGGGGCGCGTGAAGATCCTTCAGGCCATCCAACGAAGAGGCTCGATCCACGCGGCGGCCAAAGAACTCGGCATGAGCTACCGCGGTGTCTGGGGGCGCATCAAGGCCACCGAGGAACGATTGGGCCGGTCCTTGCTCGTCCGGAATATCGGGGGTGCCGCCGGCGGGGGGTCCCGTCTCACGTCGTTTGCAGAGGCCCTGATTCAGCAGTTCGACGAGCTTCACCGCGGGGTTGTCCATGAGGCGGACAGGCTGTTCGAGTCGGCGTTCGAACCCACACCGGGGAAGGCTCGGAACAGCTGATGCCCCCGGGAGCTTTCCTGGAAGGGGACCGGGGCGGACTGGAGATCCACCCCGGTCGACACATGCGGTCTACTTCAACAGGCCGTACCAGGGCTTTTCAGGCGCCCCGGTCAGATCGATGTAGATGTGCTTGGTGTGCGTGTACTCGTCGAGCACCATGGTGGACAGGTCCTTGCCCCATCCGGACTCCTTGCAGCCGCCCCACGGCGTTTCGCAGAAGATGATCAAGTGCTCGTTGATCCAGACGGTGCCGGCCTTGATGCGACCCGCAAGGACCAGACCCTGCCGCACGTCCTTGGTCCAGACCGAGGCGGACAAACCGTATGGTGTGTCGTTCACCATTTGGACCGCCTCTTCGGTGTCGCT
This sequence comes from uncultured Desulfobacterales bacterium, assembly GCA_964443135.1. Classification (GTDB taxonomy): domain Bacteria; phylum Desulfobacterota; class DSM-4660; order Desulfatiglandales; family HGW-15; genus JAIPEI01. Next base: position 6,905 of record CAYUBQ010000089.1, read on the forward strand.
GTAGCGGCAGAGCCCCACCACCGGCCCGAAGATCTCCTCCCTCATGAAGCGCATCCCGTTGTGGCACTCCCCGAAGATCGTCGGGGCCACGTAGTAGCCCTTGTCCAGTGCGGTTTCCTTGGGACGCTCCCCGCCCAGGAGGAGTGTTGCGCCCTCCTGTTTGGCGCTCTCGATGTACTCCTCGATCTTGTCGCGGTGGGCTTCGTATGCCACAGGTCCCATCACGGTGGCCATGTCCATGGGGTCTCCGTAGCGAAGGGATGCAGCTGCCTTCACAAATCCCTCCGAAAATGCCTCGTACATGTCCTCATGGACGTAGAACCGGCTCGCCGCCGCGCAGACCTGCCCGGAGTTGAAAAAGGCCGCCCAGACCGCACCCTGTACGGCGGACTCCAGGTCCGCGTCGGGCATGACCAGGAATGCGTTCTTCCCGCCCAGCTCGAGGCCCACCTGAGTCGCCCGGTCACTGGCCAGCTTCATAATCCGCTTCCCTGTGGCGGTGTCCCCGGTGAAGCCGATCTTGTCCACCTGAGGGTGGGTCACCAGGGCCTCCCCCGCCGTGTCTCCGGGGCCGGTGATCACGTTGAGCGCTCCCGGAGTCACTCCGGCCTCCATCAGGATCTCTCCCAGCTTGAGAGTCGTCAGGGGTGCAATGGAGGTGGGTTTCACCACGCAGGCGTTTCCCGTCACCAGGGCAGCTCCCAGCTTCCATACCACCATCAGGGCAGGGAAGTTCCAAGGCGTGATCAGGCCGACCACACCCAGGGGCTCCCGCACGGTCGCCGACATGCACCAGGGCCCGACGGGCAGGGTCTCTCCCGTGAGCCCCCGGGCGACCCCGGCGAAGTACTCCAGCTGCTCGGCACAGAGAGGAACGTCGAAGTTCATGGTCTTACGAAGCGGGGAGCCCTGCTCCATGGTTTCGAGCTTCGCCAGTTCCTCCTGCCGCTGCATGATGAGCTGGGAGGCCTTGAGAAGAATCTTGGCGCGCTCGGACATGGGCTTTGAAGCCCACTCCGCAGAAGCGGCCGCAGCGGCGAGCACGGCCTTGTCCACGTCTGCGGCACCGCACCTTGGGGCGGTCCCCACCAGGCTTCCGTCCGCCGGGTTGAGGACGTCCATGGTCTCGCCGCTTTCGGCATCCACCCACTCACCTCCGATGAGCATTCGAAATGCATCCGCCATTGCAGTCCCTCCTTTCTTCTGTTGTCCTGTTTTTCGAAACGGTCCAAAGGCTCGAATCCAGACCTCCTTCCTGTCCGGAAAACGAGCGCAGCGTCGCTTTACGCCTTGCGCACGGTCACAAAGCTCTCCTGGAGCGCCAGGGCGCCACCGGCCGGGTCCCAACGGTCCAGGGCGCCCTGCATAAAGCGGTTGTCCGCACGCCGGTTCTCTTCGCTGAACCCGTTCGCAAGGAAAGTATCAAGCATGTGTCATTTTTGACATAACGCCTTGATAAAGGTGCTCCCTCACGATGTCAAGGAAATCAGGAGAGGTTCCTTCTTCAGGAGGCTTTTCGAATGCGACAGGGAAGGTTTTTCAGGTTCGGGGTGCCGAACTCTTTGCCCAGCCTTCCCATGGAGGTCAGCATGTTGAAGTTGGATCTTTTCCAATCGTACTGCTCCCCGGGGTCGGCCTCGGGAAACCACCACCCCAGAGCGGCGCTGACCACCCGGGGATGCACGATGTCGGTGACGTGAGCTCGCTGCAGGACGCTCCCGTACCGGGTCTCGAGAACCACATCCTCTCCATCGAGGATTCCGTACCGGGCCGCCGTCTCCGGATGGATCTCGACGGTGGGATGGGGAGACTTCTCCCGAAGCCGCACGACCCAGCGGTAGGACGAGAGGAGGTAGTAGGGGCTCTTGGCGCTGATGAGAAGGAGCGGGTAGTGTGGGTCTTCCTCTTCCGGAAACCCGGCGAACTCCGGGAAGGGCTTGAGGTCGAACTTCCCGGCGGTGCTGAGCATCAGCTCCACCTTTCCCGTGGGAGTGCGAAAACCCTTCTCTTCGTAAAGCCTGAAGCGGTCGGGGCCCTTGAGCATCCCCTTTTCGACGAACTCGTCATAGGTGAGGCCCGAGGGACGGAGCACGTCCTCGAGGAACGCCTCGTGGTCTTCGTGCCAGAGCTCGGGAGGGGAAACCCGTTTTCCCAGCTCGTTCATGATCTTCATGTCGGGCCAGCACCCTTCCGGGGGGGACACGACCTTCGGGCGCGCGAGGATCATCCCGTGCCCGATCCCGTAATGCCCGATGTCGTTCATCTCGTACTGATGGGCCACCGGGAACACGATGTCCGCCATGGAGGCCGTGGGGGTCATGAAGAGCTCCGCCATGGCCACGAAGTCGAGGCTCTGAAAGGCCTTGTACGTGGCCCGGCTGTCTGCCCAGGCCACCAGGGGGTTGGTGCATATGCCATAGTACCCCCTCACGGGATAGGGGTCGTCCTCCAGGACCGCCCGCCGAAAGTAGGCCGGAGGGATGGTCATCAGCCGGGGGATCACGCCGTGATGGGCGCTGATCATGTCCTTGCGCTTGTCCGGAATCAAATCGCCCCGAACGAACGCGCCCAGCCGCATGATCTCGGGGTCGTGGGACTGGACGTTGCCGCCCGGCACCTCGAGGTTGCCGCAGATGGCCATGAGGCAGACCAGCGAGCGTGTGGCGTCAAAGGTGTGAATGTCGTGCTCGATGGGGTTTCCCCACTGAAGCGCTGCAGGACGTGCCTCGGCATACATGCGCGCCGCCTCTCGAATCCGCTCGGCCGGGACCCAGGTGATCTCGGAAACCGCTTCGGGCGTGTAGGCCTGCAGGTGACGGGCGAACGCCTCGAACCCGTGCGTGTGGTTCGTGACGAAGTCCTCGTTGTAAAGGGACTCCTCAACGATCACGTGCAGCATGCCCAGGGCCAGGGCCTGGGACGTGCCCGGTCGAAACTGCAGCCACAGGTCGGCCCTTTCCGCCAGGGGGATCCGCCTCGGATCCGCCACGATCAGCCGGGCCCCTTGCTCGAGCCGTGCCTGGAGCAAGCTCCCGATCTGCCCCTCCTCGTTGGTGTACTGGGGGTTGCTGGCCCAGAGAAGCACCAGGCGGGTCGGGTTGTGGAGGTCGGCGACGGGGTAGAACCCGCAGGTGTGCATGCCCGTAACCTCCCGGGGAGCATGGCAGACGTCCTGAGAGGCGATGACGTTGGGGGATCCGAAGAGGTTGGCGAGACGGATCAGGACGAAGTGCTCCAGCCCCTTGGGCATGCCCACGCCGAAGCCCACAGCCCTCGCCCCGTGCGCTTCGCGAATCCGTTTGAGCTGCTCCGCGGTCTCGTCCAGGGCCTCGTCCCAGGAGATCTCCCGCCACCTCCCTTCCCCGCGCTTTCCCGCGCGCTGGAGGGGGTGCTTCAGCCGGTCCGGGTGGGAGAGGCGGTCCGCCGAGACCCTGCCCTTGAAGCAGGTGTACCCCTGGTTGAGGTAGCCTTTCGGGTCGCCTTTCACCTGTACGATCTCGTTGCCTTTCACGCCCACGAGCAATGCGCACCCTCCGTGGTCCATGCGGGCGCAATGCGTTCCGACCCATCGCAGATCTTCAGTCATCGTCGGGCTCCTTTTCTCATGCAGTGAACGGTCCGCCCGGCCCGTTTCCGGAACGTGTGCGCCGGAGAAGCCATCCGGAGCGACTCGAGGCGGCGCTGCCCCCAAGGTGAAATTTTTCGGTTGACAGGGCGGGGAGCATTTTCTAAGGTCACATTATAGCTGAATTATAATTACATTGTAAGCGTGCGCGTCACGTTGGGCGTTTGGCCCAGCGGGTCAAGGAGATCATCCTGAGGGGCTTCGGAGGACTCCCACGAACCAGCGCATTTTTTTTGGGGATCCGTTGTGTCAATCTTGACATAAAGCCCAAGGGCTTGTCCAGCGTCCTCCTTGGTCTGGCAAGGGCAATCGAGCCAGGGAGGCCACACGTCATTGATTGACGCGTTCGCAAAAACCTGCTCACACGCCGCTGGGGACTCTATAACCTATTGATATCCCATGGGCAGATCTCAAGGATGCGGGCTTTTTGCGACTTCATCATTGATTCGCGAAGGGGAAGCAGATGAGGTACGCAGAGACAGGGTTCAACCTGGAAATCGATCTGGCGACGGGGAACATCGAAAAGCTGGAAACCGACCCCAAGTTGATGGAGACCCATCTAGGGGGTCTCGGCACCAGTGTCAAGCTCCACTGGGATCGGGTTCCACCGGAGACGAAACCCTTTGACCCGGGGAACCTCCTGATCTTCAGCACGGGGCTCTTCAACGGCACGCCGGCCTTCAGCGCCAACCGCACCGTGGTGACCTTCATGTCGCCCCAGAACGAGCTCCTGGCCTATCCCATGATGGGGGGGTTCTGGTCGGCCGAGCTGAAGTATGCCGGTTACGACAAGGTGGTCTTCCGCAACAAGTCCCCCGAGTGGGTGTACCTCTGGATCCACAACGACAAGGTGGAGCTCCGGGACGCATCCCACCTCCAGGGAAAAGGCGCACTCGAGACGCAGGAGCTCATCAAGCAGGAGCTGAAGGAGCCGCGAGCCCAGGTGGCGGCCATCGGCCTCGCCGGGGAGAACCGGGTCTTCACCGCCTCCATCGAGCAGGGACGTTCCAGTGCCAGCCGGCTGGGCGGCGGTGCGGTGATGGGGGACAAGAAGCTCAAGGCGGTGGCGGTCCGGGGAACCAGGGACGTCAACCTGGCCCGCGGGGCGGAGTTTCTGGAGCACATGATGGAGGTGAGGGAGTACATCAACTTCCGGAACGAGAACCCCATTCCCGACGTCATGACCATCCTCTCCGGGATCGGCTCCCCCCAGGAGATGCTCCACACCGACGAGAAGTGGCACACGGAAAACTTTGCCTGGGGGAACGCCAGGATGCGGAGGAAGGGGTTCTGGACCAAGGAGATCGAGGAGAGCTGGTCGAGCACCCAGCGGGAGGGGATCCAGCGGCTCATCAGCTGCTTCAACTGCCCGCAGCACTGCGGGGCGCTGATCTGCTATCAGGACACGCCGCCGTACATGGCCAAGTGCTTCGGCAAGCTGACCTACGCCATGGCGGCCTACGTGGACAACCTGGACTTCGCCTGGAAGATCCTCTACCGGGCTACGGAGTACGGGGTGGACTCCTTCTCCACCCCGCAGATCCTGGCCTTCGCCGTGGAGCTCTACGAGGCGGGGATCCTGACGGACAAGGACTTCGAGGGGTGCCCATCGGACAACGAGGGACGCTTCTACTGGTTGCTCGACAGAGTGGCCCGCCGGGAAGGCATCGGGGACGTCCTGGCGGACGGCACCTACTATGCGGCCCGGACCATCGGGAACGGCGCGGAGGAGTATGCGCACAATACCATCAAGAAGCACGAGCAGCTGCCCCTGAAGCTCTCCATGCTGGATCCCCTCTACTTTCTCATGTACTCCACCAACGAGAAGATCAGCATCACCCAGATCGAAGGGAACTGGCCCCAGGCCCCCTTCCCCACGAAAGAGCAGCGGGAGGAGTTCGTCAAGGACTGGCCCCAGCTTCCGGACGAGAAGTGGAAGCAGTACCTGCTGGACTGGGAGCCCCGTGGGGAAAAATCGAACCCCTACTTCCCCACCCCGGAGATCGCCTCGGAGATCGTGGACTGGATGGAGATGCTCCACAACATCGACGACGCTCTCTGCCTCTGCGCCGGCATGGGGTCCTTCTGCCTCAAGCCCCCCTACCACATCCACAACTACCCGAAGCTGATCTCCGCCGCCACCGGGATGGACCTCGACGAGGCCGGTCTGAAGAAGATCGTCAATCGGAACCGGAACCTGCACCGGGCCTACAACAACCTGAAGGGCATGAGCCGAATGGACGAGAAGCCGCCCGAAGACCACTGGAAGCATCGGTTTCCCGAGCTCGAGGAGAAGCTCATCACGACGTATTACAAGTTCAAAGGATGGAACCACGACGGGATTCCCACGAAGGAACGGTTGCATGAGCTGGACCTGGACTACGTGGCGGAAGAACTCATCAAGAGGGGGATATTGAAGGATGGGCAAGGTCAAGAAGACAATCAAGACGATCAAGGTGAATGCTGACAGCTGCAACGGATGCCGTGGTTGTGAGATCATCTGTTCCCTCGTCCACGCGACGCCCAAGTACAGCAGCAACAACCCGGCGAGGTCCCGCATCCGAATCCTTCGCGATCCGCTCAAGGACATCTACGTGCCTGTGTTTGCGGGGGAGTACGCCCAGGCCGAGTGCATGGGTCGGGACAAGTACGTGATCGACGGCAAGGAGTACGAGGAGTGCGCCTTCTGCCGGGCGGCCTGCCCGTCGAGGGACCTGTTCAAGGAGCCCGACTCGGGCCTCCCCCTCAAGTGCGACATGTGCGAGGAGGAGGACGAGCCCATGTGCGTCCTGTGGTGCCTGGCGGACGCCCTGACGTACGAGGAGCGGGAGGAGGAGGTGGAGGAGGAGCTGGAGCAGGAGAAGCTGGAGATCGGTCTGGAGGCCCTGGCGGACCAGTACGGTCTGGAGAAGATCGTGGACACCCTGGCGCGGATGAGCGAGTCGAAGCGGGGCTGAGGCAAGGAAGGGGACGGGGAGAGCCGTGGAGAACGTAGCGGACTACAAGGAGATTGTCGACGTCGTCAAGCAGAGCGGGGGGGACCTGTTCAAGCGGTGCTTCCAGTGCGGTCTGTGCGACGCGGTCTGCCCGTGGAACCGGGTTCGGGAGTTCAGCATGCGCCGGATCGTACGGCAGGCGACCTTCGGGATGACGGACATCGAGAGCGAGGAGATGTGGCTGTGCACGACCTGCGGCAAGTGCCCTCAGCAGTGCCCGCGGGACGTGCGCCAGATCGAGAGCGGGGTGGCGCTCCGGAGGATCGCGACGGAGTACGGGGTGTTTCCGCAGTCGGTTCAGCCGGTGCGGACCATCAGCGGGAGCCTGGTGGGGGAGGGGAACCCGCTGAGCGAGGAGCGGAAGAAGCGGGCGGACTGGGCCGAGGGGCTGGGGGTGGAGGCGTTCGCGGAGGGGATGGAGTATCTGTACTTCCCGGGCTGCTATCTCTGCTACGACCCGAGGCTGAAGAAGGTGGCGCGGGCGACGGCGGGGGTGCTCCAGGCGGCGGGAGTGGAGTTCGGGATCCTGGGCTCGCAGGAGAACTGCTGCGGGGAGAGCATCCGGAAGACCGGGGACGAGGAGCTGTTCAAGCGTCTGGCGCGGGAGAACATCAAGACGTTCGTGGACCACGGGGTGAAGAGGATTCTGGTGTCGTCACCGCACTGCCTGCACACGTTCCGGAACGAGTACCCGGAGTTCATGGTTGAGTTCGAGGTGGTGCACGTGACGGAGCTGCTGCTGGAGCTGCTGGAGTCGGGTGCGCTGGAGCTGAAGGGATCGTACGGGAAGCGGGTGACCTATCACGACCCTTGCTACCTGGGTCGGCACAACGGGGTGTACGAGGCGCCGCGGGAGGTGCTGAACGCCGTGCCGGGGCTGGAGCTGGTGGAGCTTTCGGAGTCCCGTGCGGAGAGCCTCTGCTGCGGCGGGGGCGGAGGGCGGATCTGGATGGAGACGCCCAAGGGGGAGCGGTTCTGCGACCTTCGGGTGGACCAGGCGATGGAGGTGGGTGCGGAGGTGCTGGCGACGGCGTGCCCCTACTGCATCTCGAACTTCGAGGACAGCAAGCTGACCCTGGACGTGGTGGAGGATATCGAGATCAGAGACATTACGGAGATCGTCTACGAAGCGTTGTAGTGCCCGCCCGGGAAGCGGCTGTTTTGCCCAATCTCTGCGTTATGCTCCCATTTTGATCCTCGAAATAGTCTTTACTATTCCTGCGGTCAAAATGTTCGCATGCCTTGATCTTGGACAAAACATCTCGCTTCCGGACGGGCACCGAGCCGGTGAGTCGAAACAGATTGAACGGGAAAGGCACCCACAGAGGCGAAGCCGGTGAAGACGCCCGGCAAAACAAACCATTGAGGAGCTTCCAGGTGGAACAGGGACTTCAGGAGAGGATCAGGCAGCTGCGCAAGCAGCAGGGTGAAGAGGGCGAGTTTGCGGACGTGATGGTGGTCGGGGGCGGCGTGAGCGGCATCCAGGCGTCGCTGGACCTGGCCGGTGCGGGGTACCGGGTGGTTCTGGTGGAGAAGGGCCCGGCGATCGGCGGTCACATGGCGCAGCTGGACAAGACGTACCCGACGAACGACTGCTCGATGTGAATTCTCTC
>CAYUBQ010000090.1:0-14423 GCA_964443135.1 uncultured Desulfobacterales bacterium
GAGCACCGGACTCCAAATCCGGGTGTTGGGGGTTCGAATCCCTCCTGGCCTGCCAATCTTGACGGCGTTGTAAAAAGCCCGAAGCCTCGAGATCCGCCCCTGGGATTTCAATAGGTCATAGCGTACCCAGCGGCGGATGAGCGGGCTGTTGCGAATCCGTCAATGTTTGTGGGGCCGCGTAAAGCCGGCAGCCCGTGCCCATCCACAAACGAGCTTTGGGCATTGCTGCGATTCCGATTCCAGCGGCGGGTGAACGGGGTTTTGTGAATCCGTCAACCTTTGTTTGAAGGCACCGGGTTTCGGTGTTTTTCCCAGGGTGGCTGAACCGAGACATGAAGAAGCCGACGAGCAAGAAAAAGAAGAAACGGAGCGGCAGAAAGCGGTCCCAGGGGGATGCCGGGACGCAGGCAGCCGGCTCGGGGGCAGCGGCGCCTGCGGCCGAGGAGCCGCAGGAGGCGCCCAAAAGCGAGCCGAAACGGGTTCCCGTTCCGCCGACTCCCAAGCGCGACGCCGACAAGCGATCCGAGAAGAAGAAAGAGGAAAAGAGGTCCATCGGGTCCTACGTCTCCATGGCGACCACGTTTTTGAGGGAGTCGCGCGTCGAGCTCAAGAAAGTGAAGTGGCCCACTCGGAAGGAGCTCCTTGCTTCGACGGCGATGGTCATTTTTCTGGTCCTGATTGCAGCGCTCTACCTGGGTGTGATCGATTTCGGCCTGATCAAGATCATCAAAGCCGTCGTGGGGTAAACCCCGGTTTCGTCCCCGCCGGGACAGAGCCCGCTCGCGGGTGAACGGGTCCAAGCGGCCTCGGATGCATGTATGGAAGAGTATACAGAGAACGGAGAAAACAGCGGAAACACCGCAAACGATGCCGAGACCGATCCGGATCTGAAGTGGTATGTGGTGCACACCTACTCGGGGTTCGAGCACAAGGTGAAGCTGAACCTGGAGGAAAGGATCCGAAACCTCCGGCAGGAGCGCTGGTTCGGCAAGGTCGTCGTTCCCACCGAGCAGGTGGTGGAGCTCAAGGGGGGGCAGAAGAAGACCTCCTCGAGAAAGTTCTACCCCGGCTACATCCTGGTTCAGATGGTCCTGAACGAGGACACCTGGCACACCGTGAACAACACGGCCAAGGTGACCGGGTTCGTGGGCGGCGGCGGGCAGAAGCCGACCCCCATCCCCGACCAGGAGGCGGAACGAATCATCCGGCAGATGGAGGAGGGAATCACCAAGCCGAAGCCCAAGTTCACCTTCGAAGAGGGGGACGAGGTGCGGGTGGTGGACGGACCGTTCAGCAATTTCCAGGGGACCGTTTCGGAGGTGAAGCCGGACAAGGAGAAGGTCAGGGTGCTCATCACCATCTTCGGCCGGGCCACGCCGGTGGAGCTCGACTTCATCCAGGTGAACAAGATCTGATCGCCCTGCGGAAGCAGGAGGCTCGCGAAGGCCGGGTTCGAGAAGTGATGGAGCGGGGCTTTGCGGAATTGTCAAACAGGAAATCCGGCCCCGGCGAATCGGGCGGGGAGCGGAACCGAGAGGAGCCGAGAGGGTAGGTCATGGCCAAGAAAATCATTGCCAACGTGAAACTGCAGGTCAAGGGCGCACAGGCGAACCCGTCCCCCCCCATCGGGCCGGCGCTGGGCCAGCACGGCGTCAACATCGCCGAGTTCTGCAAGGCGTTCAATGCGAAGACCCAGGATCAGGCGGGAACGGTCATTCCCGTGGTGATCACCATCTACGCGGACCGGTCCTTTTCGTTCATCACCAAGACGCCGCCCGCCGCCGTGCTGCTCAAGCAGGCGGCCAAGATCGCCAAGGGCTCGGGCGAGCCCAACAAGGAAAAGGTGGGTCAGGTGAGTCGATCCCAGGTGGAGGAGATCGCGAAGCGGAAGTTCGAGGATCTGAACGCCTACGATGTGGAGCATGCGGCCCGGATCATCGCAGGGACGGCCAGGAGCATGGGCCTCACCGTCACGGATTGACGGCGCAGGGGTGTAGGGGAAAAATACATGCTGGACTCCCGATGAATGGGGTCCATCCAGAATAACAGTCCGGCAGTTGTTGGTTTCCAATCCGGAATGAGGGGTCGGCGCGGAACGGGTCGACAGAGCGTTCCCGGATGGAGACGGGACGATTCGAGGGGATCAGCGGTCATGGTTGCAAGAGGAAAAAAATACAGGGAAGCAGCGGCCAAGGTGGTCAGGGGCAAGAGGTACGGCTTCAAGGAGGCCGTGGAGGCGGCGCTGGACAGCACCTACGGCAAGTTCGACGAAACCGTGGACATCGCCGTCAGGCTGGGTGTCGATCCGCGGCATGCGGACCAGATGGTTCGAGGGACCGTGGTGCTGCCCAACGGGGTCGGAAAAGAGGTCCGGGTCCTGGTCTTCGCCAAGGGCGAGAAGGAGAAGGAGGCCTCTGAGGCGGGCGCCGACTACGTGGGCTCCGACGACTACGTGGAAAAGATCCAGAACGGCTGGCTGGAGTTCGACAAGGCGATCGCCACGCCCGACATGATGGGCGCGGTGGGCAAGCTCGGCCGGGTCCTGGGTCCGCGGGGCCTGATGCCCAATGCCAAGCTGGGAACGGTCACCTTCGACGTCGCCAGGGCCGTGAAAGAGGTCAAGGCGGGCAAGATCGACTTTCGTGTCGAGAAGGCCGGCATCGTCCACGCTCCCATGGGAAAGGTCTCCTTCGGCATGGACGGACTGGTACAGAACATCGCCGCATTCATGGACACCATCCTGCGACTGAAACCTCCTGCGAGCAAAGGAACCTATCTCCGGGGGATCGCCATCTCCACGACCATGGGTCCGGGCATCAAAGTCGATCCGGCGACCATGAAGGAGCTGTCCGCTCCGTAATCGCCGATGTCTGCGAAGCCGTCCACACCTTGCGAACTCGAACGGTGCTGGTCCGGCGTTCAGGCCCCTTCCGGGACGATCCGGAAAGAGGGCGGTGAGTGCGGGACCGGCCGGTCGTATTTGACGCATTCGCAAAAACCCGCTCACGCGCCGCTGGGGACGATACAGCCAGTGGAACATCCGGGGGCGGATCTCGAGGGTTCGGGCTTATTTGGGGCTTGATCATATTTGACGCATTCGCAAAACCCGCTCACGCGCCGCTGGGGGCGATACAGCCTGTGGAACATCCGGGGGCGGATCTCGAGGGTTCGGGCTTTTTGGGACTTGATCATCATTTGGGAAATTCGCCCCGGAACTCCGGAACATCGCAGTACCGGGGCGTGAAAGCGGTCAAAGACAGTGGGTGCCTTTTCGGCTTAAATGCTTGTTCCCGCCCGGCCGGCAACGGCCTCCGGGCAGGGGCGGGTTTCCACTCCGGAGCGGAAAGCGGATCGTTCCGGGCGGAACCTTAAGCCTACCGAGACCACGACAATCAACGTGAATACTCCCGGGGGGCACCCCTGGCTCTGGCGCTGTCTTGATGCCAATCCAGAGAGGGGGTGATTGTTTTTTGGAAAGAGAAAAGAAAGAGGCCTTCGTGGCCGATGTGAAGGAGCGGCTGGGACGCGCTCAGGCGACCTATCTCGTGGACTACAAGGGGCTCGACGTCCTGGCCATGACCCGTCTTCGGAAGGAGCTGCGCGATGCCGGGTCCGAGTTCCATGTGGTCAAGAACCGACTGCTGGTCCTGGCGAGCCGGGAAACGGACACGGGCGTGATGATGGAGCACTTCAGCGGGCCCTGCGCCATCGCCATCACCTATGACGACGTGGTGGCGCCCGCCAAGGTCCTGGTCGACACCGAGAAGGACAACAAGAAGCTCGAGATCAAGGCCGGCCAGATGTCGGGCAAGCTCATGGACTCCGAGGCGATCCGGCGCCTGGCCAAGCTGCCCGGGCGCGAGGAGCTGCTGGCCCAGGTCCTGGCCGCAATGCAGGCCGTGCCCGGCTCCTTCGTGAGGGTGCTGAACGGCGTGGCCGTCCAGTTCCTGAACGTGCTCAAGGCCGTGGAAGACAAGAAGAACGCCGAGGCCTGAAACCGGCCGGTGAAGGGCTTTGTGCAGACCATACACATCAAGGAGTGACGGAGGTCAATCAAACCAATGGCAGACAACATTTCCAAAGACGACGTGATTGAGTTCATTTCCAATATGACCGTGCTCGAGCTCTCGGAGCTCGTGAAGGAGCTGGAGGACAAGTTCGGCGTGAGCGCTGCGGCGCCGGTGGCGGTGGCCGCGCCCGGCGGTGCCGGTCCCGCCGAGGAAGCGGAAGCCGAGAAGACCGAGTTCGACGTCGTTCTGACGGGTGTGGGCGACAAGAAGATCCAGGTCATCAAGGTGGTCAGGGCCATCACCGGCCTGGGCCTGAAGGAAGCGAAGGCCCTGGTGGACGGCGTTCCCGGAGCGGTGAAGGAAGGCGTGAACAAGGAGGAGGCCGAGGACATCCAGAAGCAGCTCGAGGAAGCCGGGGCCACCGTCGAGGTCAAGTAGTGCCCGCCGGCAAACGAGCGTCGGGCATGGCCGCGTTTCCAGTTCAGAGGGTCCGTTTTGCCGGCCGAACGTCCATGACCGGCGTCCGGCTTCCGGTCACCCCGCGGATGAGCATCAGTGTTTTGGCAGGGCGGGGGTTTTGCACCCCGCCGTGCTTTTCGCCAACCTTGCGGCGGCGTATAAAATGCCGCCCTGCGCCCGGTCCATCGAGGGGTGTTTTCACGATAAACGTCCATGACCGGAGTCCGGTCACCCCCGCTGATGAAATCCGGGTGTTTTCGTAGGGCGGGGGTTTTGCACCCCGCCGTGCTTTTCGCCAACCTTGCGGCGGCATATAAAATGCCGCCCTGCGCCCGGCCCGTCGAGGGTGTTTTCACGATAAAGGACTTGCATTGGAAGATCGTCATTGCGATTCGAACAGTCCGGTCCAGGAAGGCATGAGGAGATCAGATGAAGGCGAATGATGGCTACAGCCGCCATGTGAGAAGGAATTTCGGGAAGATCCAGAAGATCATCGGAATCCCGAATCTGATCGAGATGCAGAAGGACTCCTACGAGCGGTTCCTGCAGAAGGATGCCCTTCCGGAAGGCCGGATGGAGGTCGGCTTGCAGGGGGCTTTTCGAAGCGTCTTCCCGATCCAGGACTTCAGCGGGACCTCTTCGCTCGAGTTCGTCCGCTACTCTTTCGAGGATACCAAGTACAGCGAAGAGGAGTGCCTGGCCAAGGGAATGACCTTCGAGGCCCCTCTCAAGCTGACCGTCCGCCTCCTGGTCTTCGACACGGATGCAGAGGACGGTACCAAGAGCATCCGGGACATCAAGGAGCAGGAGATCTACTTCGGCACGCTCCCCATGATGACGGACCGGGGCACCTTCATCATCAACGGGACGGAGCGGGTGATCGTCAGCCAGCTGCACCGGTCGCCCGGCGTGTTTTTCGACCACGACAAGGGGAAGTCCCACTCCAGCGGGAAGCTTCTCTACTCCGCCAGGGTGATCCCGCTCCGGGGCTCCTGGCTGGATTTCGAGTTCGACCCGAAGGACCTGCTCTACGTCCGGATCGATCGCAGAAGGAAGTTCCCGGCCACCACGTTTCTCAAGGCCCTGGGGTACTCCACGGAGGATCTCCTGCGGGAGTTCTACGACACCGAGACCGTCCGGATCGGCAAGACGGAGTGCCTGCGGCCTGCGAATCTCGACGTGCTCTACCAGCACCGGCTCAGCAAGGAGATCGTCCAGCCCAAGACCAGGAAGGTGCTGGCCAAGGCCGGGGACAAGTACACCAAACGGCTTCACCGGCAGATCGAGGCCGCCAAGATCGACGCCGTTCCGGTCCGGTTCGAGGACATGGAAGGCAGGGTGGTCGCGGAAGACGTGCTGGATCCCTCCACGGGCGAAGTCCTGGCGAGCGGAAACCAGCCGCTCACTCAGGACCTCCTGCAGACCATACAGGAGAAGGGGATCACCGAGATCAGCTGCCTGGTCCTGGAAGGCCCCGACGTGAGCACCTCCCTGCGGGACACCATGCTCCTCGACAAGATCGAGACGGGCGAAGAGGCCACCCTGGAGATCTACCGGAAGATGCGGCCCAGCAGCCCGCCCACCCAGGAGGTGGCGAACAACTTCTTCAACAGCCTCTTCTTCACCCTGTCCACCTACGACCTTTCGCCGGTGGGGCGCCTCAAGCTCAACCACCGGCTGAACCGCGAGGTGCCGCTCGGGACCCGGGTCCTCATGAAGGACGACATCATCGCCGCGGTCCAGGAGCTGATTCGCCTGAAGACCTCCGAGGCCGTGGTGGACGACATCGACAACCTCGGAAACCGCCGGGTCCGGTCCGTGGGCGAGCTTCTGGAGAACCAGTACCGGATCGGCCTGGTCCGGATGGAGCGGGCGATCAAGGAGCGCATGAGCCTCCAGGAGGTGGAGACCCTCATGCCCCACGACCTGATCAACTCCAAGCCCGTCTCCGCCGTGGTGAAGGAGTTCTTCGGGACCAGCCAGCTCTCCCAGTTCATGGACCAGACCAACCCCCTGTCCGAGGTGACCCACAAGCGGCGGCTCAGCGCCCTCGGACCGGGCGGTCTCACGCGGGAGCGCGCCGGGTTCGAGGTCCGGGACGTCCACCCCACCCACTACGGCCGCATCTGTCCCATCGAGACGCCGGAAGGACCCAACATCGGCCTCATCGTGAGTCTGAGCACCTACGCGCGGGTCAACGACTTCGGGTTCATCGAGACCCCCTACCGCGTGGCCGGGGAGGGCAAGGTGGGAAAGGAGATCGACTACCTCTCCGCCCTGGACGAAAAGGACTATCCCATTGCACAGGCGAACGCCCCCCTGGACAAGAAGGGGGACTTCGTCAATCCCGAGGTCGCGGTCCGGATCGAAGGGGAAGCCAGCAAGACGCCCAACCAGGACGTCCGGTACATGGACGTCTCTCCCGACCAGCTCGTGAGCGTCTCCGCCTCCCTCATCCCCTTCCTGGAGCACGACGACGCGAACCGGGCCCTCATGGGATCCAACATGCAGCGCCAGGCCGTGCCCCTGCTCAAGGCCAGATCCCCGCTCATCGGGACCGGCATCGAGGGCGTGGTGGCCAAGGACTCGGGCGTGAGCGTGGTGGCCAAGGCCTCCGGGATTGTGGAGGACGTGGACGCCTCGCGGATCGTGGTCCGCACCCACAAGCCCGGCGAGGGCGAAGACGAGGTGAAGATCTACAAGCTCGTCAAGTACAAGAAATCGAACCAGAACACCTGTTACACCCAGAAGCCGATCGTCAATCGAGGGCAGCACGTGGAGGCCGGAGAGATCATCGCCGACGGGCCGGCCACGGAGCTCGGCGAGCTGGCGCTGGGGCAGAACGTCATGGTGGCCTTCATGTCCTGGGGCGGCTACAACTTCGAGGACTCGATCATCGTGAGCGAGCGTGTGGTCAAGGAGGACATCTACACGTCCATCCACATCGAGGAGTTCGAGGTGGTGTCCCGGGACACCAAGCTCGGCAAGGAGGAGATCACACGGGACATCCCGAACGTGGGGGAAGAGGCGCTCAAGAACCTCGACGAGAGCGGCATCGTCAAGGTCGGCGCGGAGGTCAGGCCGGGCGACATCCTCGTGGGAAAGATCACACCCAAGGGGGAGACCCAGCTCTCTCCCGAGGAGAAGCTCCTGCGGGCCATCTTCGGGGACAAGGCCGGGGACGTCAAGGACACCTCCCTCCGCGTCCCCCCCGGCGCCGAGGGCACGGTGATCGACGCCCGGGTGTTTGCGCGGCGGGGCGTGGATAAGGATCAGAGGACCCTGGAGATCGAGCGGGCGGAGAGCGCGCGGCTCGAGAAGGACAAGGAGGACCAGGTCAAGATCGTCGAGCGGAGCGCGCGCACCAGGCTCAAGGAGATCCTCGTCGGAAACAGGCTGAAGACGAATCTGCGCGAGAAGGGCAAGAACAAGGCGGTCCTGAGCAACCGCAAGAACATCACCGAAGCGGACGTGGACCGGATCCCCGTGGCCCTGTGGGCGGGCGCCGACCTGAAGGCCTCCATGGATCTGATCGAGGAGATGGAGTCGGTGGTGGAGGCCTATCTCGAGCGCATTCGCAGGATCGAGGACCTGTTCCAGGCCAAGCTCGAGATGCTCAGCCAGGGCGACGAGCTCGCGCCGGGCGTGATCAAGATGGTCAAGGTCTACGTGGCCATCAAGCGGAAGCTCTCCGTGGGGGACAAGATGGCGGGCCGTCACGGCAACAAGGGCGTGCTCTCCCGGATCCTTCCCATCGAGGACATGCCCTACTTCGACGACGGAACGCCCGTGGACATCATCCTGAACCCCCTCGGGGTCCCCTCCCGCATGAACGTGGGCCAGGTGCTGGAAACCCACCTGGGCTGGGCCTCCAAGGCCCTGGGCAGGCAGGTGGGGGAGCTTCTGGACTCCTTCCACAAGACCCAGGCCAAAAAGGACGTCACCTCGGTTCGAAAGACGTTGAAGGACGCCTTTTCCCCTGTCGAGTTCAACCAGCACTTCAAGGACCTGAGCGACGACGAGCTCGTGGAGCATGCCCGGCTCGCGCGCGAAGGCGTCCACATGGCCTCGCCGGTCTTCGACGGGGCCAAGGACGAGATCCAACAGTGCCTGGAGAAGGCGGGCTTGCCCGCGACCGGTCAGGCCACGCTCTATGACGGCAGGACGGGCGAGGCATTCGACCGCCAGGTGACCGTGGGTATCATGTACATCATGAAGCTCCACCATCTGGTGGACAACAAGATCCACGCCCGCTCCATCGGCCCTTACTCCCTCGTGACGCAGCAGCCCCTGGGAGGCAAGGCCCAGTTCGGAGGCCAGCGGCTGGGAGAGATGGAGGTCTGGGCCATGGAGGCCTATGGGGCCGCTTACTCGCTCCAGGAGTTCCTCACCGTCAAATCGGACGATGTGGCCGGGCGCACGCGTATGTACGAGCGCATCGTCAAGGGAAACAACGTCCTCGAGGCCGGTCTGCCGGAGTCCTTCAAGGTTCTGCTCAAGGAGCTCCTGAGTCTCGGTCTCGAAGTTCAGCTTTTCGAGGACAGCGAGGCCTAGGTCAACCCGTTCCAGCATCGGAGGCGGGGGTTGCACGGCAAGGTCCTCCTCCGGAAAAGGAGCCCACATTGGAAGAGCTCTACAACTTCTTCTCAAAGCCCAAAGACCCGTCCAGCTTCAATGCGGTCAAGATCTCCCTCTCTTCACCGGAGAAGATCCGCGAGCGGAGCTACGGCGAGGTGAAGAAACCCGAGACCATCAACTACCGGACCTTCAAGCCGGAGCGGGACGGTCTCTTCTGCTCCAAGATCTTCGGACCCATCAAGGACTACGAGTGCAACTGCGGCAAGTACAAGCGCATGAAGCACCGGGGAATCGTCTGCGAGAAGTGCGGCGTGGAGGTGATCCAGTCCAAGGTGCGGAGGGAGCGCATGGGCCACATCGAGCTCGCCGCGCCGGTGGCCCACATCTGGTTCCTCAAGTGCCTCCCCTCGAAGATCGGAAACCTCGTCGATCTCACCCTGAAGGACCTGGAGAGGGTGCTCTACTTCGAGAACTTCATCGTCACGGACCCCAAGGACACGCCCCTGACCCGGGGGACGCTGCTCACGGACGAGCAGCTCATGCGGGTCCGGGAGGACTACGGCGACCGGTGCGAGGTGGGGATCGGCGCCGAGGCCATCAAGGGGATGCTCGGCGATCTGGACCTGGAGGATCTGTCCGTGACCCTGCGAGCCGAGATGATCGAGACGCGGTCGGACGCGAAGAGGAAGAAGCTCGCCAAGCGCCTGAAGGTGAT
The DNA here is from genome assembly GCA_964443135.1 of uncultured Desulfobacterales bacterium. Taxonomy (GTDB): domain Bacteria; phylum Desulfobacterota; class DSM-4660; order Desulfatiglandales; family HGW-15; genus JAIPEI01. The sequence continues at coordinate 9,763 of CAYUBQ010000090.1, forward strand.
CGAGGCTTTCCGGGAGTCCAAGAACCGTCCCGAGTGGACCATCCTGGACGTGGTCCCCGTGCTTCCGCCCGACCTTCGCCCTCTGGTTCCCCTGGACGGCGGCCGCTTCGCCACCTCGGACCTCAACGATCTCTACCGCCGGGTCATCAACCGGAACAACCGCCTCAAGCGGCTCCTCGAGCTGAACGCGCCGGAGATCATCGTCCGGAACGAGAAGCGGATGCTGCAGGAGGCCGTGGACGTCCTGTTCGACAACGGCCGCCGCGGCAAGGTGGTGACCGGGGCGAACAAGCGGCCCTTCAAGTCCCTGAGCGACATGCTCAAGGGCAAGCAGGGGCGGTTCCGCCAGAACCTGCTCGGCAAGCGCGTGGACTACTCGGGCCGGTCCGTCATCGTGGTGGGTCCGGACCTGCGGCTTCACCAGTGCGGGCTCCCCAAGAAGATGGCCCTGGAGCTCTTCAAGCCGTTCATCTACAACAAGCTGGACGAGAAGGGCCTCGCCACGACCATCAAGAGCGCCAAGAAGATGGTGGAGCGCGAGACCTACGAGGTCTGGGACGCCCTGGACGAGGTGGTCCGGGAGTACTGCATCCTGCTGAACCGCGCGCCGACCCTGCACAGGCTGGGCATGCAGGCCTTCGAGCCCACCCTGATCGAGGGAAAGGCCATCCAGCTGCATCCCCTCGTCTGCACCGCCTTCAACGCCGACTTCGACGGAGACCAGATGGCGGTGCACGTGCCGCTCTCCATCGAGGCGCAGATCGAGGCGCGGGTGCTCATGATGTCCACGAACAACATCCTGTCCCCCGCGAACGGCGAGCCCATCATCGTTCCCAGCCAGGACATCGTCCTGGGCATCTACTACATGACCCGGGACAGACCCTTTCAGAAGGGCGAGGGCAAGGCCTTCTCGAGCCCGAAGGAGGTCCGGATCGCGCACGACGCGGACGAGCTCGACCTGCACGCCAAGATCCGGGTCCGCATCGACGGCAAGCTCGAGGAGACCACCGCCGGCCGGGTCCTGCTCTACGAGATCTTCCCCAGCCGCCTGCCCTTCTCCCTCGTCAACCGGGTGATGAACAAGAAGGAGCTGCGTAACCTGGTCAACGAGTCCTACCGGCGGGAGGGCATCAAGGCCACGGTCATCCTGTCCGACCGGCTGAAGGACATCGGGTACAAGTACGCGACCCTCTCGGGCATCTCCATCTCCATGAACGACATGATCATCCCGTCCCGGAAGGACGAGATCCTTCAGAGCGCCGACAAGGAAGCCCGCAGGATCGACGACCAGTACCAGGGGGGGTTGATCACCGACGGGGAGAAGTACAACAAGGTGGTGGACATCTGGGCGCAGTCCACGGAAAAGATCGCCGGGGAGATGATGAAGGAGATGGCGGTCGAGGAGGTGGAGAACGAGGGCGGGGAGAGCGCGACGGTCCCGAGCTTCAACCCCATCTACATGATGTCGGACTCCGGTTCCCGGGGGAGCAAGGACCAGATGCGCCAGCTGGCCGGGATGCGCGGGCTCATGGCCAAGCCCAGCGGGGAGATCATCGAGACCCCGATCACGTCCAACTTCCGGGAAGGCCTCACCGTGCTTCAGTACTTCATCTCCACCCACGGCGCGCGCAAGGGGCTCGCGGACACGGCTCTCAAGACCGCGAACTCGGGCTACCTGACGCGGCGGCTCGTGGACGTGGCCCAGGACACGGTGATCGTGGAGGAGGACTGCGGGACCCTGGACGGGATCTGGGTCTCCTCGCTCGTGGAGGGAGGGGAGATCATCCAGCGCGTCGGGGACCGGATCCTGGGAAGGGTGGCGCTGCAGGACATCTACGACCCCATCAACGGGGAGGTCCTGGTCCCCTCCAACGAGGAGATCGACGAGAGGAAGGTGGAGGTCATCGAGGGCGCGGGCATCGAGAAGGTCCGCATTCGGTCGGTGCTCACCTGCCAGTCGCGCCACGGGATCTGCAAGAAGTGCTACGGACGCGACCTGGCCCACGGCCACGAGGTCAACATCGGCGAGGCCATCGGCATCATGGCCGCCCAGTCCATCGGCGAGCCGGGAACCCAGCTCACCATGCGGACCTTTCACATCGGCGGCACCGCCAGCAAGAGCGTGGAGCAGACCACCATCCAGTCCAGGAACAAGGGCAAGATCAGCATGACCAACCTGAAGGTGGTCCGCAACGACGAGGGCGACCTCGTGGTCATGAACCGCAACGGCGAGGTCAGCGTGCTCGGGCAGGGAGGCCGTGAGATCGAACGCTACCCCATTCCCTACGGCGCCACCCTCAAGGTGGAGGACAAGGGGAGCATCAAGCCGAACCAGCTCCTGGCCGAGTGGGACCCGTTCACCATCCCCATCCTGACGGAGGTGCCGGGGACCGTGAAGTTCGGGGACATCATCGACCGCGTGACCATGCAGGAGCGGCGGGACAACGTGACGGGCAAGATCAGCCGGGTCATCATCGAGAGCCGGGACACCGAGGCCAGGCCCCGGGTCTCCATCAAGGACTCCGGCGGCAAGACGGCGTCGCTTCCGGGGTCCGCCAAGGGGAAGGCGCGCTACCATCTCCCCATCGGCGCGATCATCGTGGTCGACGAGGACCAGGAGGTCGGGGCCGGCACCGTGCTCGCCAAGATCCCCCGCGAGACCACCAAGACCAAGGACATCACGGGCGGTCTGCCCAGGGTGGCCGAGCTCTTCGAGGTGCGCAAACCCAAGGAGAACGCCATCCTGACCGAGATCGACGGCACCGTAACCTTCGGAAAGTACACCAAGGGCCGGCGGAAGGTGACCATCACCCCGGAGATCGGCGATGCGGTGGACTACTTCATTCCCAAGGGCAAGCACGTGAGCGTGCTCGAAGGCGACTACGTGCGGGCCGGAGAACCCCTGATGGACGGCTCGGCCAACCCCCACGACATCCTTCGAATCCGGGGCGTCAAGGAGCTGGCCAAGTATCTGGTGGACGAGGTCCAGGAGGTGTACCGCCTCCAGGGTGTGGGCATCAACGACAAGCACATCGAGGTGATCGTCCGGCAGATGCTCCGGCAGGTGACCGTCACCGGCGTCGGGGACTCCGGATTCCTTCTCGGCGAGCAGGTGGAGAAGTGGCGGTTCGAGGAGTCCAACCGGGAGCTCGTCGAGCAGGGAGGCAAACCGGCCACGGCCGAGCCCCTGCTGCTCGGCATCACCAAGGCCTCCCTGAGCACGGAGAGCTTCATCTCCGCGGCCTCGTTCCAGGAGACCACCAAGGTGCTTTCCGATGCCAGCATCGCCGGAAAGATCGACTACCTGAAGGGGTTGAAGGAAAACGTGATCATGGGCCGTCTGATCCCGGCCGGGACCGGCGTGAGGCAGTACCGGGAGCAGGAGGTCGACGTCCTGGAGGAGGTTCCGGCCGCGTGAGCGTTGACGGATCCGGCGGGAAACCGCTCACCCGCTGCGGGAAACGCCGGTACCCGAGGCATTTCCCGGGGCGGATCTCGAAGGTCCGGGCCTTTTGCGACGACGTGGGATTTCAGCCCCGGGCCCCACAAATCCCTTGACATTCGGCTCGAGGAGACGTAGAAAGAAGAATTTTGTGGTTTCGCCAATTCGGCACCCCGCAGGATGTGAAACGGACCGTCCGGGAGCCGAGCACCAGAGCAGGAGAACCGATTATGCCGACCATCAATCAGCTCATTCGGAAGGGACGCGAGAAGACCCGGAAGAAGATGAAGACACCGGCCCTTCAGCAGTGCCCCCAGAAGCGGGGCGTCTGTGTGAGGGTGTACACCTCGACGCCGAAGAAGCCCAACTCCGCCCTGCGGAAGGTGGCGAGGGTGCGTCTCACGAACGGCATCGAAGTCACCTCCTACATCCCCGGCGTCGGTCACAACCTCCAGGAGCACTCCGTCGTCATGATTCGCGGGGGGCGGGTCAAGGACCTTCCGGGCGTCCGGTACCACATCATCCGGGGCACCATGGACACCTCGGGCGTCGGTGATCGCAGGCAGGGCCGATCCAAGTACGGGGCGAAGAGACCCAAGGGCATCTAGAGGAGCACGGCATGTCCAGGAAACGAGTTGCTGAAAAACGGGATATCATTCCGGACCCGGTGTACAAGAGCCAGCTGGTCGCCAAGTTCATCAACTACCTGATGAGCGACGGGAAGAAGAGCACGTCCCAGGCGATCCTCTACGAGTCTTTCGACATCATGGAGCGAAAGACCAAGGAAGATCCCCTGGCGCTGTTCAAGAAGGCGGTGAACAACGTCAAACCCGTCGTCGAGGTCAAGTCGCGCCGGGTCGGCGGCTCCACCTACCAGGTACCCACCGAGGTCAAGCCCGGCCGAAGCCAGGCGCTCAGCCTCCGGTGGATCATCTCCTACTCCCGGCAGCGGGGCGAGAAGAGCATGGCCGCCAAGCTGGCCGGCGAGCTGCTGGACGCGGCCAACGGACGGGGATCCGCGATGAAGAAGAAGGAAGACACCCACAGGATGGCCGAGGCCAACAAGGCGTTCGCCCATTACCGCTGGTAGCTTCCACTCGCAGTACCTCCGTCCGGCGGAATCCGGCGGAAGCGAAGCAGGAATCAAGACGTTTGCACTCTAGGGGGAGACCATGGCCAAGCAGAAATTCGAGAGGAAGAAGCCGCACGTGAACGTGGG
>CAYUBQ010000091.1:0-14349 GCA_964443135.1 uncultured Desulfobacterales bacterium
TCCTGCTTGGCCTTCTCCACGTCCCCTGCGGCGAACCGCCACGGCACGGGGACCACGTTGTCCTTCCTGGGTCTACCCCGGGCGTCGGTCTCGTGAATGAGGGGAGCGCCTTCCTGGAGGGCCTCCTCCGGATCGAACACACCGGGGAGCTCCTCGTACTCCACCTCGATCAGGTCCACGGCCTCGGCAGCGATGTCCGGATCGATCGCCGCCACCGCCGCCACCTCGTCCCGGTACTGCCGGACCTTGTCCCGCTTGAACACGAAGTTGTCCTTGATGAAGCCGTACCGCACCTGCGGGGTGTTGTCCCCCGTGAGCACGGCCCGGACCCCCGGCAGCTTCTCCGCCCGGGAGGTGTCGATCCGCTTGATCCGGGCGTGTGCGTGCTCGCTGTACTTGATCTTGCCGAAGAGCATGCCCGGCCTGACCAGGTCGTGTATGTACACCGCCTTGCCCGCCGCCTTGTCCGGGGCGTCCGGTCTGGCGGCGTCGGTCCCGATGAAACTGTATTTCGTGGTCATTTTGGTCCTCTGCGTTCGATGGCTGATCCGGTTTTCGAAAGGGCCTTCCCCGGCGGGTTGAATCAACCGGCGTTCTCCCGAATGCGCTCCGCCGCATCCCGTATGGACTCCACGATCTGGACGTATCCCGTACAGCGGCAGAGGTTGCCGGAGATGCCCCGCTTGATCTCCTCGTCGCTCGGCGACGGGTTCTCCCCCAGGAGGGCCGTGGCCGACATGATCATTCCGGGCGAGCAGAACCCGCACTGGATGCCGCCGTGCTCCACGAAGGAGTTCTGGACCGGGTGGAGCGCGTGGCCCTCCCCGATCAACCCTTCGACCGTGGTCACCGACTTCCCTTCGATCTCGAAGGCCGGGTAGAGGCACGAATCCACGTTGATGCCGTCCACGAGCACCGTACAGGCCCCGCACTCGCCCTGCCCGCAGCCGGGCTTGGTCCCCTTCAGGTCGAAGGTGTCCCTCAGCAGATCGAGCAGCATCCGGTGGGACTCCACCTCGGCGGAGACCTCGTAGCCGTTCAGGGTAAAGGAAATGAGCTTCTTCATTCGTTGTCTCCCAACGGTTCTTCGATTCGTCCACAGGTCGGCTGTGGATTCATGTTCTGTTTCCGTTAGTGCTTCGTGCCGGTGCTTGATCCAAGCTCCTCCAACCTCTCTCCAGGCCTTTCCTTCTCACCGGCACCGACACAGCCCTACCCTGCATCCCGGACCGCCTGCATGAGGGCCCGCTTGACCAGGACGCCGGACATGATCCGCCGGTATTCCGCCGTGGTCCGCACGTCGGTGATGGGGCTCACCTCTCCCTCCACCACCTGCTTGACCTCATCGAGGAGCTCCGGGTTGATCTCCCGCCCCTCCACGGCCTTCTCGGCCTTCCTGAGGCGCAGGGGAACGGGGGCCACGGCGCCCGCGGCCAGGCGGCAGGTCCGGCAGACCTTTCCTTCCATGACCACGTAAGCGGCGGCGTTGATCAGCGCGATGTCCTGGCTCACGCGCCCGGTCTTGAGAAACGCCGTGCCGCTGCCCTTCTCCCGGCCCGGAACCCGGACCGCCCCGAGCAGCTCCGTCCCGTCCAGGCAGGTCCGGCCCGGCCCCTCGAAGAAGGCCTCCAGGGGTACCTCCCGGTTTCCTCCTGGGCCCTCGATCTCGGCGGTCGCACCGAGCACCAGCAGCGGCGGCGCACAGTCCGCGGAAGGTGCTGCGTTGGCCAGGTTCCCTCCCAGGGTGGCCACGTTTCGCACCTGGGGGTTGGCCAGGACCGACACGGCCTGGTGCAGGGCCGGAAAGGTCCGGGCGATCTTTTCGTCACGCTCCAGGTCTCGAAAAACGGTCATGCCGCCGAGGCGGAGATCCCCCTTCCAGTGAACGCCGGCGAGGTCCTGGATGTGCCTCAGGGAAATGAGGGCCTCCGGCTCGATGGCCCTCTGTTTGATACGCACGATCACGTCCGTTCCGCCTGCGATGTAACGGGCCCGCCCCTTCTGCTTCTCCATCAGGCCGTATGCCTCCTGCAGGCTTTCGGGCATGTAGTAGTCGAACTTTTTCATGAAAACGCCTCCGTGAGCCGAGAGCCTCTTGGTGGAGCCGTGAGGCTCTCGAACACCCTGTCTCGGGATGTTTCCGCGGCCGCCGTGAGCCGTCTTCACCGGGTTTGCCGCCGTCCGGCGAAGCCGTCTTGTCACTCCCTGTTGTCGAACACCCGCTTGCTCTTGCGCTCCGAACGGGGGAGGGAACCGTAGTCCACCAGCTCCACCTGGCAGCTGACCAGGATCTGCTTCTTGATCTCCTGACCGATCCGGCCCAAGAGCTCCTCGTTCCGGTGGTCCTCCACCCCCTGATCCCGCTCCACGCGCAGGGTCATATAGTCCTTGCCGTCCTCTTTGCGGTCCAGGACGATCTGGTACTCGCTTCCCAGACCCGGAATGCCGGACAGGACGTGGTCCACCTGGCCGGGATAGATGTTCACGGCCCGGAAGATGATCATGTCGTCCGATCGGCCCAGGAGGCGATCGTGCCTGGGCAGCACCGAACCGCATTCGCACCGGCCCGGAATGAGCTTGGTCAGGTCGCGGGTCCGATACCGGATCAGCGGAACGGCCTCCTTTGCGAGCGTGGTGACCACCATCTCGCCCACCTCGCCCTCGGGAACCGGCTCCAGAGTGTCCGGATCCAGGATCTCGAGAATGTAGTAGTCGGCCCAGTAGTGGATCCCGGCGTGGTAACGGCAGTCGAGGCCGGTGCCCGGCCCGTACAGCTCGGTCATCCCCGGGATGTCGTACAGCTGCTCCACGCCGAGCAGGTCCCGGATCCGCTTTCGCATGGCGTCGCTGGAGCGCTCGGAGCCGAAGATCATGGTCCGGAGGCTGACCTTGTCCCGGAGTCCGCGCCGGTTGACCTCCTCGGCCATGAGCAGCCCCATGGAGGCCGTGCAGCACATGGCGGTGCTCTGGAAGTCCTCCAGGAACTCGCACTGCATGTCCATGTTCCCCGGACCCGCGGGCACCGCCATGGCCCCGAACCTCTCGCATCCCAGCTGGAAGCCCACGCCCGCCGTCCAGACCCCGTAACCCACGGCGATCTGCACCCGGTCGGCCGGGGTCAGCTCGGCCATTTCGTAGCACCGGGCGAAGAAGTGGGCCCAGTCCTCGACATCCTTCCGGCTGTAGCAGAGAACCTTGCGCTTGCCCGTGGTGCCCGAGGAGGCGTGAATCCGGACCACGTCTTCGTAAGGGACGGAGAGCAGGGGAAACGGGTACCCCTCCTGAAGGTCCCTGGAGGTGGTGAACGGCAGCCTCCGGAGGTCGTCCAGGGACCGGATCCCGTCCGGCCCGACCCCGACCTCGTCGAGCTTCTGCCGGTAAACGGGGGAGCCGTTGTAGGCGTGGCGGACCGTCCACTTCAGACCCTCGAGCTGCTGCTGTGCCAGCTCCTCCTCGGTCTTCGCCGTCGGCATGAAGGACTTGGCTGTTGTCATGATTCGATTTCCTCTTTGCTTTCGATGTTCCGTTTTACCCTCTCGAGAGCCGGTTCGACCGACCCGCTCACACCGGACAGCCAATCGATGCTTTTGCCCTTTCCTTTGTTTCCCTCACCTCTCACCTTCACCACTCACCGCTTTCACCGCATCAGGTTCGGCAGAAACGTCACCAGGCCCGGGAACACCATGAGCAGGATCACGCAAAGAACGTAGGCGGGAAGAAAGAACGCCACGCCCTTGAACACGCTCTCGAGTGGCACATCCCTGGCCATGCCCCCCACCACGTAGGTGGTTGCGCCCACCGGCGGGGTGACCGCTCCAAGGGTCGTGATCACCGTGATGGTGACGGCGAACCAGATGGGATCGTGCCCCATGCTCTCGGCCACGGGGAAGAAGATGGGGATGGTGATGAGGAGAAGCGCCAGGGCGTCCATGACCGCGCCCCCGATCGCGAAAATGAGGAAGATGATGGCCATGATCAGGAAATCCGGCACCGGCAGGGAGGTGACCCACTCGGCGATGTTGTAGGGAATCCGGGTCACCGTCAGGAACTTCCCGAAGATGACGGCGCCCGCCACGATCATGATCACCATGCAGGAGATCCTCAAGGTGTCCATGACGGAGTTGACGAACCCCTGCCAGCTGAGACGGTTCTGGGCCACGCTGATCACCAGGGCGAAGAAGGAGCCGGCGGCTCCGGCCTCGGCCGGCGTGAAAAATCCGAAGTAGAGCCCAAGCATGACCAGGAAGAAGAGGACGAGCATCTCCACCGCGCCCGGGAGCGCCCGGAGCTTCTCCCCGAAGGTGGTTTTCTCTCCCACCGGTCCCCAGGCCGGGCGGAAGGTGCAGACCACGTACACGGTCAGCGTGAGAAGTAAGGCAAGCAGGACCCCGGCGGCCACTCCTCCGTAGAACAGCTTTCCGATGGACTGCCCCGTGTAGAGGCCGATCACGATGAGGGCAACGCTCGGCGGGATGACCACACCGAGTGTAGACCCGCAGGCGATGGCCCCCGTGCTGAGCTTGGAATCGTACTTGAACTTCTTCATCTCGGGCAGGGCCACCGTGGTCATGGTGGCGGCGGTGGCCGCATTGGATCCGCAGATGGCGGCGAAGGCGGCGCAGGCCATGACCGTGGCCATGGCGATGCCGCCCCTGATCTGTCCGACCCACTTGTACGCGGCGTCGTAGAGCTTCCGGTTCACGCCCGAGTAGAAAGCCACCTGCCCCATGAAGATGAACAGGGGGATCACGGTGAGCCCGTATTTGCTGAAGGTCGTCCACATCTCCGTGCTGAGCATGCCCAGGCCCGCCTTGAAGTTGAGCACATAGCAGTACCCGGCAAACCCCACGATGGCCATGGCAAACCCCACGGGCATGCCCAGAAAGAAGAGAACGGCAAGAAGGACCAGGATCCCGATGACACCGACAAGCGCCAGGCTCACTGTTCGCCCTCCTTCCGTGGAATGATCGATTTAGCGAGCTCTGTCAGGAACACCAGTGCAAGCACGCCGCACCCCGCGGACACCGCATAGGTGAAGGGGTAGTAGGGAAAGCGGAGCGTCTCGGTCACCTCGCCGGTCGCCTTCAGGATTCCGGCGTACTTGGCGATCTGCCAGGTCACGAATGCGAAGAAGACCGTGCAGATCAAGCTGTTGATGGCATCCAGAACACGTCGGGTCTTATCCGAAAAGCTGAGGATGAGGATGTCCACCGAGATGTGCCCTTTCTTGATCTGCGTGTAACCCAGGGCGAAGGCCGTGGTGATGGCCCCGAAGAACCCCATCAGCTCGAAGGTGCCCTTGACCGGCACCCACACCAGGCGGAGGAAGATGTTCGTGCAGGTGAGAAGAATCATCGCCACGAGAAAGACCCCTCCGATCCAGATCAGGAGACGATTCAGGAACAGGGTGACCTTTTCCAGCTCAGTCATAGCGCCCTCCTGCGTCCGTCGTCGCCCGCGCGGCGCCGGCGGACGGCCCGTCGCCTTCCGCCCTACAGGGGCGGAGCGGGGCCGGATGCGTCAAACGAGGCCGCCCGCCGGCGCACGAAACAGCCGCGGGTGCGCCGCGCGGCATTCCGGCCGACCGCCCATCGAGCGGCCGGCCGGAACGGCAAACCGTTCAGGCCTACATCGAATGCTTCTCGATGAGCCCCTCGATGTCCCCGACGATCCGGCCGCCGGGAAACCCCTTGCTCTCGGCGTCCTTGATCCAGGCGTCGGTGATGGGCTCCAGCCTGGCGTCCCACTTGGCCTTCTCGTCGGCGCCCAGCTCGATGAACTCCACGTCGTAGGTCTTCTTGGACCAGTCGATGGACTCCTGCACCTGGTTGTCCATGTAGGTCCCGGTCCACTCGGACTGCTCCACCCGGAGGTCGTCGAACACCTTCTTCACGTCGTCGGGAAGCTTGTTCCAGGAGTCCATGTTCATGACCACGGAGAAGGGGTAGATGACCGTCTGCGTCATGGTGGCGTAGCGGCAGAGCTCCGCGAACTTGAAATCCTTCATGACCTCGAGGGAGGAGAACAGACCGTCCACGACGCCCTTCTGCAGGGCCTCCGGGGTCTCGGACATGGGCATGCCGACCATGTTGGCGCCCCAGGCCTTGAGGATCTGCCCGGCGCCGCCGGAAGCCCTGAGATCCACGCCCCGGATGTCCTCGAGGGTCCGGATGGGCATCTTGGACATGATGTTGGCCGGCGCCGTGGTGAACATGGCGAGGACCTTCACCTTGGCGAAGGCCTCGGGCTGGTACTTCTCATAGAGGTCCCACAGGGCGAGGCTGCCCACCCTGGCGTTCGGGATCCCGAGGGGCAGGCTGGTGGCGTTCGTGACCGTGAATCGGCCGGGCTGATAGGCCATGCAGAGGCATCCGATGTCGGCCTGGCCCGCGATGACGCCGTCCATCATGTTCTTGGCGCCGAGCAGGGTCCCGCCCGGGAACGTCTTGACCGTGACCTTGCCGTCGGTCCGCTTTTCCACCTCATCCGCCCACCGCTCCATCTGGACGCAGGGGAATGTGGGTGCGGGAGGGAAGTTGGCGTAGTTCAACGTGATGGAGTCGGCCGCGGCCGGAGCCGGCGCAAGGCCCACGGAGAGCAGCGACACCAGAAACACCCCAGCCAGCAGACAAACGATATTCCTTCTCATGGTGCAGACCTCCTTCGATGACGGGTGGACGTGAAAGCAACCCCCTCGACATGCGCTCTGTTCTTGCCCCCTCACCCCCTTTCTCGATCCTGAACCGGGGTCCGTCACCCGGCGTCTTACGGATTCTCAAAACATAAACGAATATTCGACACTGCTGTGTTTCCAATTCAGAAAGGAGGATTTTTTGTCAAGATCAAGGAGATCAAGAGGTGACGCGGAGGCGTACTGTGGAGTACGCCGCACAAGGGACCTCGCTGATCGACGATGAGATTGGCAAAAAAGACCCTTTCCGGATGGAAACACGCTAAAAGATGCTCGGCTCGACGTATTCGCCGAAAACGTCGCGGAAAACGTCGGCCATCTCTCCAACGGTCGCATAGGCCTTGCAGCAGTCGACGAGGTAAGGCATGACGTTTTCCTTCCCCCGGGCCGCCTTCTCCAAGGCCTTCAGGGAATCGGTCACCTTCTGATTGTCCCGGTCCTTTCGAAGCGCCTGAACCTTCTCGACCTGCTTTTGGGCCCACGCCTCGTTGTACTCGTGGAGCTCCACCTCCATGTCGACGCCCTCGGTGTACTTGTTGACCCCCACCTTGATGACCTGCCCCTCCTGGAGCTTTCGCTCGTACTCGTAGGCCTGCCTGGCCACCTCCCGCTGCACGTAGCCCGAGGAGACCGCCTTGACCATGCCGCCCACCTGCTCCACCTTCTCCATCTCCTCGAGGATCTTCTCCTCCATCTGCTTGGTGAGGGTCTCCAGGAAGTAGGAGCCGGCGAGCGGGTCCACCGTGTCGCGGAGCCCGATCTCGTCCATGAGGATCTGGAACGTCCGCAGGCTGAGGAGGGCCGCCCGCTCGGTGGGTATGGTGTAGGCCTCGTCGAAGGAGCAGAGGGCCGTGGTCTGGGCTCCGGAAAGCGCGGCGGCCAAGGCGTAGTAGGCCCCCCGCATGATGTTGTTCTCGGGCTGCTGCTTGGTCATGCCCGAACCGCCGCCGCCGAAGATGCCCCGGAGGAAGAGCGACTTCTTGTCCTGGACGTCGTAGCGCTCCCGCAGCAGCCTGGCCCAGAGCTTTCGCGCCGCCCGGAACTTGGCCACCGTTTCCCACAGGTTTCCGTAGATGTTCAGGTTGAAGGAGAAGCGGCCTACGAACTCCTCGGCCTTGTAGCCCCGTGCGATCACCTCGTCGATGTAGGCGAAGGCGATCTCGAACGCGTAGGAGATCTCCTGGACCGGCGTGCAGCCCGACTCCCGGATGTGGTACCCGCAGACCGAGACGGGGTTGCAGCGCGGGAGCTCCTTCATGGCGTACTCGACGGTGTCGCCGATGAGGCGAACGGCCGGCTCCACCGGGTAGATCCAGGCCCCCCGGCCCACGATCTCCTTCAAAATGTCGTTCTGGGGCGTGGCGGAGATCTTCTCCTTGGCGTACCCGTACTTCTCGGCCACGGCCTGGTACATGGCGAGCATGATGGAGGCCACGGCGTTGATGGTCAGGCCGGACCCGATCCGGTCGAGCTGGATGTCCTCGAAGGCGATCTCGAAATCCCGGAGCGAGTCGATGGCCATGCCCACGCGGCCCACCTCGCCCTCGGCCATGGGATCGTCCGAGTCGTAGCCCATCTGCGTGGGTAGATCGAAGGCCACGTTGAGCCCCGTCTGCCCGTGAGAGATCATCAGCTTGAACCGCTCGTTCGTCTCCTCCGGGGTCCCGAATCCGGTGTACTGACGGGTGGTCCAGTTCCGGCTCCGGTATCCCTGCGGATGGAGGCTCCTGGTGAAGGGAAACTCCCCGGGATCCGCCAAATCCGTCTCGTAGTCGAACCCGACCTCCTCCAGATCTTCCGGCCTGTAGACCGGCTTGACCTCGATGCCGGACTGGAGAATCACCTTCCGGATGGCATCCTTTTCATCCTTGATGTACGTGGCAACGCCCATGGTCGAACACCTCGCTTTGCTCTGGCTGTGGAACGGAAGCGGGCCCCCGCGTCTCCGCCTCGGGTTCCCGGTTGTCCCCTGTGCTGTGTTTCGGACGGAACGGCCCCGCAGTGCGGGGGTCGAGCCGGGCTCAGTTTCTGGACGCGTTCTCCCGGATGAAGCCGATGATCTCGTCGAACGGCGTGCCGCCCGGAAACACGCCGCGAACCCCGATCTCCTGGAGCACCGGGACGTCCCGGTTCGGGATCACGCCGCCCACGACGGTGAGCATGTCGTCGGCCCCCTTCTCCTTCAAGATCCCCATCAGCTTTCGGCAGATCGGGACGTGGGCTCCCGACATGATGGAGAGCCCCACGACGTCCACGTCCTCCTGGACCGCCTGCTCGGCGATGCTCTGGACGGTCTGGTGCAGTCCCGTGTAGATCACCTCCATCCCGGCATCCTTCAGCGCGTGGGCCACCACCTTGGCACCGCGATCGTGTCCGTCCAGGCCCGGCTTGGCCAGCAATACCCTGATTTTTCTCTCCGGCGTCATGGCTCGTCGCTCCTTCGATGTCCTGTGCCCGATTTTCTCTCGATGATTGACCGCTTCGCAGAAATCGGCTCAGCCGCCCTCGAAATCCTTCAGCACGACCTCCTGCCCCCTCAGGATGTGCTCGCGGACGAGACGCTCCACCCCTTCCTCGTCCCGTTTCCTGATGAAGGTGAGCATGAGCCGGTGGTCCTCGTTGCTGATCCTCGCCCACGCCTCGGTCTTGAGCAGCACCTGCCGGAACCGGAAGATCTGGTCCCGGAGATCGTTGATCATCTTGATCAACCGGGGGCTCCGGCTCAGGGCGTACAGCTGGTCGTGAAACTCCGTGTTGATGCGGAGAAGCGGATCGAGGCTTCCACGGTCGATGCAGGCCTGGTACTCGCGGATCTTCCGATCCAGGGACGCCAGGTCCTTTTTCTCGTGCTTCACCGCAGCGAGACGGGCGGCGTAGCTCTCCAGCACGGCTCGAATCCCGAAGGTCTCCCGCACGTCCTCGCGCGTCAGGCCGGCCACGAAAAAGCCCCCGGAGGGTCCCTGCCGGACCAGGTTCTCCCGTTCCAGCTTGTGGATGCCTTCCCGCACGGGCGTGCGGCTGATCCCCAGGGCGCCGGCCAGGCGGCTCTCCACCAGCCGGCTCCCGGGGGCCAGCTCGCCCCGCAGGATGGCCTGCCTCAGCCGCAGGTAGACGTCCTGCCCGAGCGACCGCCGCTCCGGCAGGGACTCGAGCCCCCTGAACACGTGTTCTTCTTTTTCCGCCTGCCTTGCCATCTTACCAGACTCTCGTCCTTTTTCTTAGCTCTTTCCTCTCGAACCTTTCCTCTGCTCAGTACCTTCCCAGCACCTCGCGGGCGATGATCATCTTCTCCACCGCCTTGGTGCCCTCGTAGATCTCGATCACCTTGGCGTCGCGGTAGAACCGTTCGATGGGGTAGTCCTTGAGGTAGCCGTAGCCGCCGTGAAGCTGGAGCGCCTCGTCGACCACCTCCACGCCGATCCGGGCGCCGTACCACTTGGCCATGGCCACGAGCCGCTTGTTCACCGTCCCCTGGTCCAGGTTCCAGCAGGCCTTGTAGATCAGGTTCCGGGCCGTTTCGATCTTGGTGTCCATCACGGCGATGGTGAACTGGACGTCCTGGAAGGCCGCCAGCGGCCGGCCGAACGCCACGCGCTGCTTGACGTGCTTGACGGCCTGCTCCATGGCCCCCTGTGCGAGCCCCAGGCCGTGGGCGGCCACGTAGGCGCGGGAGTGGTCGAAGAACCGCATGAGCTGGTAGAACCCCTGGCCTTCCTTTCCGCCCAGGAGATTGCTTTCGGGAACGCGGCAGTCGCTCAAGAAGATGTCCCCCAGGTCCGCCGCCCGCGTGCCCATCTTCTCGGCGTGGGTGGCGTCGTAGCCCGGGGTGCCCGTCTCCACGATCAGGAAGCTCCACTTCTTGTGCCCCTCGGCCTCGGGGTTGGTCACGCAGAGGACCAGGACGAAGTCGGCGATGGTGGCGTTGCCGATCATCACCTTGTTCCCGTTGACGACGTAGTCGGATCCGTCCTTCTCCGCCCGGGTGCTCACGTTGCTGACGTCGCTCCCCGCCTCGGGCTCGGTGGTGGCCATGCCCATCTTCTTCCCGCTCTCCGCCACCACGGGGAGGTACTTCTCCTTCTGCTCGTCCGTGCCGAACCACCAGAGGAGCTCGCTCCCGAAGGAGCAGTTGATCAGGGCCTGGGACACGCCCGGGTCCACCCGCCAGAACTGCTCCAGGATGAGGGCCTGGTCCAGGAACCCGAGTCCCGGGCCTCCGTGCTCCTCGGGGATGGTGCTGCCGACGAACCCCAGCTCGCCGGCCTTTCGCCACACGGCCTCGGGAAACTCGCTGTTCGCGTCGCAGTCCGGGCCCACCTCGGGGAACTCCTTTTCCGCGAACTCCCGTGCCGCGCTCTGAATGTCTTTCTGTTCGTTGGTCAGTTGAAAATCCATGGCATGCCTCCAAGATGGGTTCGCGACCGTGCGATGAAAACGTCTAGATGACCCCCTTCTCCCTCAGCCCCGCCAGCTTCTCGGCCGGGACCCCCAGGTCCCCTCCGTAGATCGCTTCGTTGTGCTCGCCGAACCGGGGAGGAAAGGTGAGCTCCCGGTTGCGGGCCGCCACGAAGGGCGTCAGGTTGGGAGGCGGGGCCAGCGTGACGGTGGTCCCGGTCCGGGGGTCGGTCGAGCGCATGAGCCGGCGCTCCACCAGGGGATCCGCCACAACCTCCGAGATGGTCTTGATCTTGCTCGCGGGCAGGGTGATCGACTTGAGCAGCTCGATCAGGGCGTCGGATGCGTACTCCCTGGTGATCGCGCCGATCTCCCGGTTCAGGCTCTCCACGTCGGCGATCCGTCCCGCGTTCTTCTCGTACCCGGGACGATCCAGGGAGCGAAACCCTTCCAGGCCCACGAGGGAGTTCCACTGCCGGTCGTTGCCCACGGCCAGGTAGACGAACCCGTCCCTCGTCGGGTAGACCGAGACCGGGCAGAAAAACTCGTGGGTGTTGCCGCGCCGCGTCATCTCACGGTCGAGCAGCGTCGACAGGGTGATGGGGACCGTGAGCCAGGACACGGACGACTCGAACATGGACATGTCGATGCGGGATCCCTCCCCGGTCACGGCCCGGTGATAGAGCGCCTTCATGATGAGACCGTAGGAGTGCTCGCTCGTTCCCATGTCCGGGAGCGGGATCCCGAGCACCTGGGGGTCGCCGTCCGGCTCCCCGGTCATCTCCATGAGGCCGGAGCGGGCCTGAAGGATGGGGTCGTAGGCCGCCTCGTTGCTGTCCGGTCCGAACCCGGTCACGCCGAGCCAGACGATGTCGGGTTTGACCGCGCGCAGGGCGTCGTAGCCGATGCCCAGCTTCTCGTAGTTTCTCGGGAGCTGGTTCGTGGCGAAGACGTCCACGTCCAGCTCCCGGATCAGGTCGTGGAACAGCTCCTGCCCGGCGGGATCCGCCAGGTTGAGGGTCAGCGCCTCCTTTCCGGCGTTGATGCAGAGAAAGTAGGCGTTCATCCGCTCCTCACCGAGGACGTTCTCCCCGATCAGACGGTTGGGATCGCCGTACACGGGGTGCTCCAGGCGGATCACCCGGATGCCGTCCTGGGCCAGGCGATAGGTCAGGTACGGGAGCACGGTGGCCTGCTCCAGGGACAAGACGGTGAGCTCCTCGAGACTGTCCATGTCTCCTCTCCACGAAAAAATGAGGTTCGGAACGAGGGGGTCGTGCCAGGACGCCCGGTCACAGCGGAATGCAACATCCGGAACGGCCCTGCCAGTTATCTGTATACTGTATACAGGCAAACCGTGTCAAGACGTTTCGCCCCGTCCCCGGCGTCCGCCCTTCTGATACATCCTGACCGCCCGGTTGTGCTCGGACAGGGTCCGGGAGAACTGGTGGGAACCGTCGTTTCGCGACACGAAGTAGAGGTAGTCCGACTCGGCCGGCTCGAGCACCGCCCGAATCGCCGCCTCTCCCGGGTTGGCGATGGGGCCCGGGGGAAGCCCCCGCATCCGGTAGGTGTTGTAGGGCGTGGGGGTCCGGAGGTGGCGCCGGGTGAGGTTTCCGTCGAACCCGTCGATCCCGTAGATCACCGTGGGGTCGCTGTCCAGGCGCATGCCTCGCTCCAGTCGGTTCAGGAACACCGAGGCGATCAGGGGTCGCTCCTCCGATCGCCCGGTTTCCTTCTCCACGATGGAGGCCAGGGTGACCACCTCCCGGAGGCTCAGGCCGGAATCGGCCACCTTCGGCCGCAGCGGTTCCATCACCACCCGGAACCGGCGGACCATGGTCTCCGCGATCGTCCGGCTGGAAACCCCCCGGGCGAACTGGTAGGTGTCGGGGTAGAGATACCCCTCCAGGGTCGGGCCGGGCAGGTCGTGCGACGCCATGAACGCCCGGTCCCGGAAAAGCGCCATGAACGCCTCACGAACGGCCAGGCCCTCCCGCTCCAGGGTGCCGGCGATCTGCTCCGCCGTGTACCCCTCCGGGATGGTCACGGGGTGGCTGATCACGGAGCCCCGGGTCAGCATGTCGAGGATCTGGAGGGGCGTCATGTGGGGACCGAGGCGATACTCCCCCGCCCGGATGCTCCGGCCGGCGTCCTGGACCCTCGCCCACAGCCTGAACAGGGAGCGGCTCGTGATGATCCGCCGCTGCTCCAGCTCGGCGGCCACCTCCTTCAGGGTCCAGCCTTCCTCGACCACGAACATGCCGGCCTTCCCGGCCCGGTCCGCGGGGCTGCTCAGCTGGTGAGCGACTCCCAGGGCCAGGAGAGCGACGAGCAGGAGGACGATTCCCGCCGCGGCGAGCAGGATCTTTCTGGAGGAAAAGGAGACCTTCATGGGTTGACTCCGGGACGGAGGGGCCGTCCGGCACGAGCCGCCATGGTAACTCCGATGGGGACGTGAATCAAGGGGAACGAACGGCCCGCTTCGCGCCTCCGGGGGCGCCCCGAAAAAGGGATCCCCCGCCGCACCGGCACCGGCCGAAGCAGACGGGGGATCGAAAGGAGGGGTTTTCCCCGGGGGCCCGGTGTCAAAGCAGGTCGTCGACGAGCCGGCAGTCCAGGCCGAAGGCATCGCCCACGCCGGAGCAGGTCACCTCTCCCCGGATCACGTTCGCCCCGAGGCGGATGCCCCGGTTCTCCCGCATGGCCCGCTCCCACCCCTTGTCGGCGATCTCCACGGCGTAGGGAAGGGTCGCGTCGGTCAAGGCCAGGGTCGACGTTCTCGCCACGGCGCCGGGCATGTTGGCCACGCAGTAGTGGACCACGCCGTCGATGGTGTAGATGGGATCGGCGTGGGTGGTCGCCCGGGACGTCTCGAAGCAGCCCCCCTGGTCGATGGCCACGTCCACCAGCACGGATCCCTTCTTCATGGTCCCTAGTATCTCCCGGGTCACCAGCCGGGGGGGCCTTGGCGCCCGGAATGAGCACGGCCCCCACGACGACATCCGCCTTGGTCACCAGCTCGCGAATGAGCGGCGGGCTGGACATGAGCGGGAAGCAGTTGCTGGGCATCACGTCGCTCAGGTACCGCAGCCGGTTCAGGTCGGTGTCCAGCAGATACACCTTGGCGCCCAGCCCGCAGGCCATCTTGGCGGCGTTCGTCCCCACCACGCCGCCCCCGATGACCACCACCGTTCCCGGGTCCACGCCCGGGCTTTTCGTGTCACCAATGATATAAAAGGTGAGGTTTCTTGCCTGACACC
>CAYUBQ010000092.1:0-3966 GCA_964443135.1 uncultured Desulfobacterales bacterium
ACGGCATCCGGGAGGCCTGAAAAAGAGGGGACGTTCTTGCATAATTCGATAACTCACCTGCTTGAAGCAAAGTTGACGCCGGCGCCGGGGTCCCGCCCCGCTCCCGTCTTGGAGCGCACGACCCGGAGTGATCGAATGATGCAAGAACGTCCCCTAATCCGAAAGGAGGTACGGAGATGAGAAGGGTTTTGTTTGCAGCCTTGCTGGCGCTTCTCTTTGCGGTCCCCCGGGCGAACGCGGCGGGCGACCCGCCCGCATCCTTCACCAACGCCTTCGGCATGACCTTCGTCTGGATCCCGGCCGGCACCTTCACCATGGGGAGCCCCGGGGAGGAGCCCGCTCGCGACCTGGACGAGACCCTCCACGAGGTGACCCTCCCCCATGGGTTCTACCTCCAGGAGACCGAGACCACCCAGGCCCAGTGGGAGGCGGTGACCGGCGAGAACCCCTCCCGGTTCCGGGACTGCGGCCCGGACTGCCCGGTGGAAAGCGTCTCCTGGGAGATGTGCAACGACTTCGCCCGCAGGCTGAGCGAGCTGGACTCCGGCCGCACCTACCGCCTGCCCACCGAGGCGGAGTGGGAGTACGCCTGCCGCGCCGGCACCCGCACGGCCTACTGGGTGGGGGACTGCCTCGAGACCCACCAGGCCAACTTCAACGGCAACTACGCCCTGAGCGGCTGCACCCCGGGCGTCTACCGGGAGAAGCCCCTCCCCGTGAAGCGCTTCGAGCCCAACCCCTGGGGCCTCTACGACACGCACGGCAACGTGGGGGAGTGGTGCGCGGACCGCTACGGCGAGTACCCCGAAGGGCCGGTCGCCGACCCGGCCGGTCCGGAGATCGGCACCTTCCGCGTGTTCCGGGGCGGGAGCTGGTACGCCAACCCGTCCACCTGCCGCTCGGCCAACCGGGAGGCGGGCAACCCCCAGGGCCGGTACCACAGCAAGGGACTGCGGCTGGTGTGCGAGCCATAGAAACGAGGCCATGTTCAAAGTCGAGTTTCAAAACGGCCCGGCGCATTCGAAAATCAGTCCGGCAGACGACTTGCGGCAGTGAAAGGGGACGTTTTTGCATAATTCGATAACTTTCCTCAGGAATTGGGAGCCCTTATGAGCGCTTGATCCAGAAAGTTATCGAATTATGCAAAAACGTCCCCTATTTCCACTGGTGAGGGGCGGCTGCGGCACCGTCGGGAGCGAGCTGGTGGCCTGCGACAACAACGAGAGCGAGCTCCTCTTCCTGGAGCAGCGCTTCGACGGCAGCGCCCACGCCCACTTCTTCCTGGGGGACGTGCGCGACGCGGGCAAGCTCGCCCGGCTGATGCAGCGGATCGACGTGGTGTTCCACACGGCGGCCTTCAAGCACGTGATCCACTGCGAGCGCTCCCCCCTACGAGGCGGTCCAGACCAACATCCTCGGCGTCCAGAACGTGATCCAGGCGGCCCGGGACAACGGCGTGGAGCGGATGATCTTCACCAGCTCGGACAAGGCCGTGAACCCCACCAACGTCATGGGCACCTCCAAGCTCATGGGCGAGCGCCTCATGACCGCGGCCAGCAGCAAGCTCCGCCGCGAGGGGACCGTGTTCGCCTCCACCCGGTTCGGCAACGTGCTCGGCTCCCGGGGCTCGGTCATCCCCATCTTCCGGGAGCAGATCCGCAAGGGCGGCCCGGTAACCCTCACCGACCCGGACATGACCCGGTTCATCATGACCATCGAGGAGGCGGTCCGGCTGGTGATCGAGTCCTCCTTCCTCGCCACGGGCGGCGAGGTGTTCGTGACCAAGATGCCCGTGATCCGCATCCAGGACCTGGCCGAGGTGATGATCCGCGAGCTCGCCCCCCGCTTCGGGCACGACCCGGAGCGCATCGAGATCCGGACCATCGGGAGCAAGGCCGGGGAGAAGCTCTACGAGGAGCTCATGAACCAGGAGGAGACCCGCCGCACCTGGGAGCTGCCGGACTACTTCGTGATCCTCCCGGCCTTCACGCCGGTCTACCGCTCCGCCCGCCACGCCTACCCGGACGTGGTCTCCAAGGAGGTGACCGAGCCCTACAACTCCCAGAACGAGACGTCCCTCACCCGGGACGAGCTGAGCGACTTCCTGCACAAGGGCCGCCTCCTGGAGGAGCCCGAGGAGTTCCAGCCCCGGGAGCGGTTCTGGCCCGAGGTGCACGAGTAGAAAAAGGAGCGCACCATGTCCCACATCCTCATCCTCGGCGGCGACGGCTACCTCGGCTGGCCCACGGCCATGCGGTTCTCGAACCGCGGTCACGACGTGACCGTGGTGGACAACTACCTCCGGCGGAACGCCTGCGTGGAGCTGGACGTGGGCATGCTCTACCCCGTGCCCACCCTGCAGGAGAGGGCCAAGGTTTGGCACGAGCTCACGGGCCGGGAAAGATCAAGGTGGTGGTGGGCGACCTCGCCGAGCCCGCGGTCATGCGCGGCCTGTTCCAGGGCGGCGTCCCCTACGCCTGGTGCGCGGACCCCGCCTTCACGGGCCTCCCGGAGACCGTGATCCACTACGCGGAGCAGCCCTCGGCCCCCTACTCCCTGATCAACCACCACTACGCCAACGTGACCCTCCAAAACAACCTCCTCGTCACCAACAACCTCGTGTGGGCCCTCCGGGACTTCTGCCGCGAGGCCCACGTGATCCACATCGGCACCATGGGCGAGTACGGCACGCCCGACATCGACATCGAGGAGGGGTGGCTGGAGATCGAGCACAAGGGCCGCAAGGACCGGTTCCTCTTCCCGCGCCAGGCCTCGAAGCTCTACCACACCACCAAGATCATGGACACGGACCTCATGTGGTTCGCCGTGCGCATGTGGGACCTGCGCATCACCGACCTGATGCAGGCCCGGTCTACGGCCTGGAGACCGGGCGACCTGGCCCGCGTCTGCGCCTTCCGCGAGACCGCCCCGGCCGAGGGCCGGCCCCTCCAGCCCGGGGAGACCTTCCCCGTGGAGCTGGCGCCGGGCGATATCCGCAACCCCGAGGACTGCGAGAGCGCGGCCCGCGGCAGGGACGTGATCGTCCATCTCGCCGCCAACACGGGCGTGGCCCCTTCCGTGGAGGACCCCCGCGGCGACATGGAGGCCAACGTGGCCGGCACCCTGAACATGCTCGAGGCGGCCCGGCGCCACGGGGTGAAGCGGTTCGTCTTCGCCTCCTCGGGCGCGCCCGTGGGCGAGGTGGAGCCCCCCATCCACGAGGAGCCGGCCCCCCGGCCGGTCTCCCCCTACCGCGCGAGCAAGCTCGCGGGCGAGGGCTACTGCTCGGCCTACCACCGCACCTTCGGCCTGGAGACCATCGCCCTCCGGTTCGGGAACGTCTACGGCCCCGGCTCCTCCCACAAGTCGAGCCTGGTGGCCAAGTTCATCCGCCAGGCCCTCGAGGGGACCCCCTGCGAGATCTACGGGGACGGCGGCCAGACCCGCGACTTCGTCTTCATCCAGGACCTGGTGGACGCCCTCATCAAGGCCGCCCTCTTCACCGCGCCGCCGCCCCCCTTCCCTCCCGCCGTCCCCTGGGGCCTGCCCTTCCAGATCGCCACCAGCCGGGAGCACACCGTGAACGAGGTGGCCGAGCTCCTCCGAGAAGCGCCTGGAGGCCCGCGGGGTCCCCATGACCCTCACCCACGGCGAGCCCCGCCTGGGCGACGTCCGCCGCAACTACTCGGACACCACCCGCGAAAAAAGAGGGGACGTTTTTGCATAATTCGATAACTCCGGCCGACCGGGTCGGACCTCCACGTGGGAGCAGAGGAGTTATCGAATTATGCAAAAACGTCCCCTCTTTCCTGTTTTCCTCCGGTTGAATTCTCTGTGATCTTCCCTTAAGATGTACTGTTATCATGGAAGAGCAGATCAAGGACATCTGCCGGCGCCACCGCGTGGCCGACCTGTACGTCTTCGGAAGCCGGGCCGGGGAGGTCGCCGCGCTCGTCGGCGGAAGGG
>CAYUBQ010000092.1:4066-8689 GCA_964443135.1 uncultured Desulfobacterales bacterium
TCCGCGCGATCCTGGAGGAGGGTGCACGATGACCCCGGCAAAGATCCGAGCGAACGTGGTTTCGGAACGCGCCGCCTGGGTTCGCGAGATGGTTCGTTCCCTCCAGGGCCTCCCCCTTGCTTCCTTCGACGAGTTTACGAGCGACCGCAGAAACGTCGCCTCTGCCGAGTCCTACCTGAGAAGAGGCATCGAGGCCCTCCTGGACCTGGGGCGGCACATTCTGGCCAAGGGGTTCGCCGTTGTCGCCGCCGAGTACAAGGAGATCGGCAGCGGGCTCGCAAGGGAGGGCGTCCTCTCCGAGGACCAGGGCAAGCTTCTCCGCCGGATCGCCGGCTATCGGAACCGGATGGTCCACTTTGACCACGAGGTGACCCGGGCGGAGCTCTACCAGCTCGGCACCGAGGAGCTGAAGGACATCGAGTCCCTCCTGGAAGCGCTGGTCCGGTGGCTTCAGGCCCACCCGGAAAGGCTGGACCGGGGGATTTGAAATCCAGAAAACCCAGGGGACGTACTCGCATCATTCGATCACTTCCCTATCCCAACGGGGTCAGGCGTTTCTCACAAGGCTGCGAGGGTCGGACATCACCAGGTTCGTTCGAGTGATCGAATGATGCAAAAACGTCCCCTCATTTCACTTCGCATATGCGACAAAGTTATCGAATTATGCAAAAACGTCCCCTTGTTTCTGAAAGGAAAACGCCCATGCAGTTCATCGACCTGAAGGCCCAGCAGGCCAGAATCCGCGACACCATCGAAGCCAACCTCCGCGGCGTGCTCGACCACGGCCGCTACATCATGGGGCCGGAGATCCAGGAGCTCGAGAAGCGCCTCGCGGACTATGCCGGCGCGAAGCACGCCATCGGCTGCTCCTCGGGCACGGACGCCCTCCTCCTCGCCCTCATGGCCCTGGACGTGGGGCCCGGGGACGCGGTCTTCACCTCGCCCTTCACCTTCGTGGCCACGGCCGAGGTGGTGAGCCTCCTGGGGGCCACGCCCGTCTTCGTGGACATCGACCGCACCACCTTCAACATCGACCCGGCGGCCCTCGAGAAGGCCGTCCTGGCGGTGGAGGCCTCGGACGACAAGCGCCACCCCCTCCCGGAGGCCGCGGGCATGCTCACCCCCCGGGCGGTGATCCCGGTGGACCTCTTCGGCCTCCCCGCGGACTACGACGCCGTGGCCGAGACGGCGAAGAAGCACGACCTCGCCGTGATCGAGGACGCGGCCCAGTCCTTCGGCGGGGAGTACAAGGGCCGGAAGGCCTGCAGCCTGGGGGACGTGGCCTGCACCTCCTTCTTCCCGGCCAAGCCCCTGGGCGGCTACGGCGACGGCGGCATGGTGTTCACCGGCGACGACGCCCTCCAGGAGACCGTCCGCTCCATCCTGGTCCACGGCCAGGGCCGGGACAAGTACGAGAACGTGCGGATCGGCATGAACGGCCGCCTCGACACCCTCCAGGCCGCCGTGCTCCTGGCCAAGTTCGACATCTTCCCCGAGGAGATCGAGCTCCGCCGGCAGGCGGCCGCCCGCTACGCCGAGAAGCTCACGGCCGCGGCCCCGGACCTGATCCTCCCCAACGTGCCCGAGGGCTACGGCTCGGCCTGGGCCCAGTACTCGGTCCTGGCCCGGGACGGCGCCCACCGCGCCGACTGCCGGGAGAAGCTCCAGGAGAAGGGGATCCCCACGGCCGTCTACTACCCCAAGCCCCTCCACCTCCAGACCGCCTTTGCGCGCCTGGGCTACGAGGAGGGGACCTTCCCGGCGAGCGAGCGCGCCTCCGAGCGGATCTTCAGCCTCCCCATGCACCCCTACCTGGAGGAGGCCGACCAGGACCGGATCGCGGAGGCCCTGTCGTAAACCCCGCGGCGGCATATAAAATGCCGCCCTACAGAGAGACACACACGGCGGCATGTGAAATGCCGCCCTACGAAAACCCCTACAGGAAGCAAGCCATGACCCTTCGCATCCTCCACGTGGTCGGCGCCCGGCCCAACTTCATGAAGGCCGCACCCGTCCACGCCGCCCTGGCCGAGAAACCGGGCGTCGCCCAGGTCCTGGTCCACACGGGCCAGCACTACGACCGGGCCATGAGCGAGATCTTCTTCCGGGAGCTGGAGCTCCCGGAGCCCGACATCGACCTGGGCGTGGGCTCGGCCTCCCACGCGGCCCAGACCGCCCAAGTGATGACCCGCTTCGAGGCCGTGGTCCTGGACCGCAGGCCCGACCGGGTCCTGGTCTACGGCGACGTCAACTCCACCCTGGCCGCGGCCCTGGTCTCGGCCAAGCTCCACGTTCCCGTGGCCCACGTGGAGGCCGGGGTCCGCTCCTTCGACCGGGCCATGCCCGAGGAGATCAACCGCCTCCTCACGGACCAGGCCTCGGACCTCCTCCTCACCCCCACGGTGGAGGCGAACGAGAACCTGGCGCGGGAGGGCATCCCCTCCCACCGGGTCCGCTTCGTGGGAAACGTCATGATGGACTCCCTCCTCCGGCTCTTCCCCAAGGCCCTGGAGCGCTGGGAGGCGGGCCTCGCCGAGACCTGGGGCCGGGAGGCCTACGGCCTCGTCACCCTCCACCGCCCGGCCAACGTGGACGACCCCGAGCGGCTCCGGGCCCTCCTCCGGACCCTCGAGGAGCTGAGCCAAGACCTCCCCCTGGTCTTCCCCATCCACCCCCGCACCCGCAAGCGCCTCCAGGACCTCCACCTCGAGCCCCGGGGCCCCCGCCTCCACCTCGTCGACCCCCTGGGCTACCTCGACTTCCTGGCCCTCCAGCGCCACGCCGCCTGCGTGATCACCGACTCGGGCGGGGTCCAGGCCGAGACCACCTTCCTGGGCGTCCCCTGCGTCACGGCCCGGACCACCACCGAGTGGCCGGTCACCGTGGCCTCGGGCACCAACACCCTGGTGGGCGAGGACACGGACGCCCTCGCCCGGGCCGTCCGGCACGCGCTCGCGGGCCATGCCGGACGCGGCGCCCTCCCGCCCCTCTGGGACGGCCACGCAGCCGGGCGCATCGCGGACGCGATCACGGATGAACCCGCAGCGTTGTAAATAGCATCCGCTTTAGAGTACAATGAGCGCCGAATACCCGGATCGAGGGGGTGCGATCATGAAGGCGGATGAGCTCGAAACGCTCAAGGAACGGCTGGAGCCCTTCTTCCAGGGGAAATCGGTCAGGAAGGCCGTGCTGTTCGGATCTCCCATCGCAAGTTCATTCAGACCATCCATACACAGGGCAAGGTCCTCTATGAGCATTGACCCGCGCAGAAGGAAACCCGCCATGTCGAACCGCAGCACGGATTGGCTGGCCCAGGCCCGGCACGACCTGGAGCACGCCAGGAGCTCGATCGAGGCCGGGCACCACGACTGGTCCTGCTTCGCCTGTCACCAGGCCGCGGAAAAGGCGGTCAAGGCCCTCTTCCTCCACCTGGGGGGCGACGCGTGGGGGCACGGGATCTCACGGCTGCTCGAGGACCTCCGGCACCGGATGGAGGTGCCGCCCGGGCTCGTGGAGGCCGCAAAGCGGCTGGACAAGCACTACATCCCGACCCGGTATCCCAACGGGTTCGACACCGGGTCTCCCAGGGACTACTACACGGCCGGCGAGGCCGAGCAGGCCATCCAGGATGCGGAAGCCCTTTACCACCTATGCGAGCAGTCGATTCGTTGACCCGGAGGCGGTCAGGGAGGCCCTTCGCGCCTGCGCCGAGCGGCTCCTGGAGCGCCGTCCCGAGGTCGAGGCGGTCCACCTGTTCGGCTCCTTCGCCTCGGGCCGGGCCACGCCCCGAAGCGATGCGGACATCCTCGTCGAGATCGAGGACCGCTCCGCCTCCCTGCAAGACGACATCCGCACGGAAGCGGCCGGGCTCTTCCTCGAGGCCCCGGTCCCGGTCGACCTCTTCGTGATGACCTCCGCGGCCCTGGCCGAGAACCGGAGACAGGGCCGAGGCATTGCAGGGGCCGTCGCGCGCGAAGGCGTCCCGCTGGCCCGGGCGCCCTTCACCGGGCAGGCATCCTGATCCCCTCCTGCCCTCTCCCTGAAGGAGCTGCTCCCCCGGGTGCAATGCGCTTCCCCGTTGAGTCCCGCAGGAACATGCAGTAGAATGCATGCGAGAGACGCCCCCGGTGAGAGGAACCCCATATGGACCTGACCGCCGCCCAGCGCTACCTCCAGGAGAGGGAGGACATCGCCTTTGCCTACCTCTTCGGCAGCATGGCCACGGGCAAGGCCACGCCCCTGAGCGACGTGGACATCGCCGTCTACCTCACCGGAGGGGACCTCCCGGAGAAGCGGCTGGAGCTGATCGGAGACCTCTGCGACCGTCTCGGCACGGACCGGCTCGACCTGGTGATCCTGAACACGGCCCCTCCCGGGCTCCGAGCCAGGGTGGTCCGTTCGAAGCGCGTCCTGGCGGAGCGCATGCCCACGAAACGCCACGCCTTCGAGTCGAGGACCCTCCGCGAGTACATGGACTTCTCCAAGCTCGAGAACCGCATCCTGGAGCAGCGGTACCGGCATGGTTGACAAGACCTTCGTTCTCGGAAAAATCGCCGCCCTGGACGAGGTCCTCCGGCAGATCCGGGAGTACGAGCAGATCACCGTCGATGCGTATCGAGACGA
>CAYUBQ010000092.1:8789-10088 GCA_964443135.1 uncultured Desulfobacterales bacterium
GATGGAGTCGCAAAAAGCCCCAAGCCTCCAGATCTGCCGCCGGGATTTCAACAGGTGATATCGTCCCCGGCGGCGCGTGAGCGGTCTTTGCGAATGCGTCGACTCTCGAGGCGACAGGGTGGGAGGGGATTATGCTCGAGGAGCTGAATCTGGGACCGAGGCAACGCACGACCGTTGCCGCTGCGCTGACACTGGGGGCGATCATGGTGCTCGTGCTCGTCCTCAGCCTGGCTGTATGGGGACTGGCGCTTCTGGTCGGCGTTTTCCAGAATGTCTTCCTCCCGCCCGTGGTGGCGGGAATTCTGACCATGCTGCTGCGGCCGTACTACAGCTGGCTGCTCGAGCGCTGCAGGGGGTACCGTGCCGCAGCCCTGGTTCTGTTTTTTCTTACCGCGCTCGTTCCCTTCGGAGCCCTTGTCTGGTTCGCCGTGGTCTTTGCGACGAACGAGCTGGTCAAGTTGATAGACGATTTGCCCTCGATCATCGATGCCGTTCAGAGGATGGGGCGCTCGCTCTGGCCACAGGTGGTGGCCGTTCTGGAGAAGTACGGGCTGATGTCCGAGTTCGCCGATTTGCTGGAGAATCCCGGGGAAATCGTTGCCGACGCACTCAGGGCTTCGGGGGACCGCCTATCACAATCGATTGTTCAGTCTTTGCAGTCCGCGGCGGGGTTGTTCGCCTGGGCGGTCCTTCCCGTGTACCTGGCCTTCTTTCTCATGGCAAAACCGTTCGAAACCAGACAGATCGGTGAATTTCTGCCGTTCCTGAAAGAGGAAACCAGGGAAGACGTCATTTATCTGCTCGATCAGTTCATCGGGATCCTCCTGACATTCTTTCGCGGCCAGATCATGATCGCGCTGGCTCAGGGTGTGCTGTTCGCAGCGGGGTTTGCGCTGGTAGGGCTCCCCTACGGGATGGTGATCGGTATGGCATTGGGGCTGCTCAATATCGTCCCCTACCTCGGGAGCATTGCCGGCCTCGCCGTCGCTCTGCCCCTGGCTCATTTCAGCGACGGGGGCGGCATCTCACGAGTGGCGCTGGTTTTGCTCGTGTTCGGGCTGGTGCAAGCCATCGAAGGCTACCTCCTCACCCCCAAGATCATGGGCGATCGCACCGGTCTGCATCCTGCCCTCATCATCTTCGCCGTTTTCTTTTGGGGTGTGGCTTTCGGCGGCATCTTCGGCATGATGCTCGCCATTCCCCTCACCGCCTTTGCGGTGGTGTTCTGGAGGCTGATGAAGAAAAAATATATCCAGGAGGTCGTGTAAAGAAGATCTTCGAGCTGAAAGGGGCTTACTG
>CAYUBQ010000092.1:10188-13592 GCA_964443135.1 uncultured Desulfobacterales bacterium
ACAACCATGCAGATCCTGGTGTTTTATCATTCCAAAGGCGGCAACACGAAAAAGCTCGCCCAGGCCGTGGCCCGAGGCGTTGACTCCGTAGACGGCGCGAGCGCCCTGCTGAAGCCCGCCGCGGAGGTCGCCAAGGAGGACTTCTCGAGCTCGGCGGGCGTCATCGCCGGCTCGCCGGTCTACTTCGGGGTGATGGCGGCGGAGGTCAAGAAGGTGTTCGACGACCTCATCGGGACCCGGAAACAGATGGAAGGCAAGGTGGGGGCGGCCTTTGCCACCTCGGGGGATCCCACGGGCGGCAAGGAGACCACCATGATCTCCATCATTCAGTGCCTGCTCATTTACGGCATGGTCATCGTGGGCGATCCCATGTCCGCCACCGGTCACTATGGGACCGCCTGCGCAGGCGCACCGGACGATGCCACAGCGGACCATGCCGCAAAGCTGGGAGCCAGGGTGGCCGAGGTCGCCAAACGGC
This sequence comes from uncultured Desulfobacterales bacterium, assembly GCA_964443135.1. Lineage (GTDB taxonomy): Bacteria > Desulfobacterota > DSM-4660 > Desulfatiglandales > HGW-15 > JAIPEI01. The sequence goes on from CAYUBQ010000092.1 coordinate 10,667, forward strand.
TGAACAGCCAAGGGTGATTGCTTTGGGAGAGAAACCGTGAAGTACTTTTCTTCCATCATGAGTTATTTTTCGCATGGCGAGATTTCCAAACGGAATCTAAGTTTGCTCATCAGATTCCTTATCGTTTTGGCCGGGCTTGTGACTATATACAGCATCGTTTTCCATTTTCTGATGGCTTTTGAGGGAAAGGATTACTCCTGGATAACGGGTTTCTACTGGACCCTTACTGTCATGACCACTCTGGGGTTCGGAGATATTACCTTTCACAGCGATTTGGGGCGCCTCTTTTCAATCCTGGTGCTGATGACCGGCGTCATTTTCCTTCTTACCCTGCTCCCTTTCACTTTTATCAGGTTCCTGTACCTGCCCCTGATCGAAGCCCAATCAAGAAACCGGGCGCCCAAGGAGCTCCCACCGGAAACCGGAGACCATCTGATACTCACCTCCTATGATCCGGTGACTGCAGCCCTCATCGGAAAGCTGAAGAGTCACGGCTACAAGTACGTTCTGATTGCGGATGACCTGCGTCATGCCCTGGAGCTCTACGATGCAGGCATCCATGTTGCGGTCGGGGACATCGATGACCCCGTCACGTATCGCAAGATGAGGATCGACAAAGCCTTTTCGGTCGTGGCCACCAATCCGGACGAAATCAGTACCAATATCGCCTTTACGGTTCGTGAGCTGAACGAGCGGATCCCTATCATCACAACCGCGAATTCGCCATACTCAGAAGACATCCTTCGCATGGCGGGCAGCACGAGGGTTCTTCAGCTCCACGACATGCTGGGGCGCTCTCTGGCTGCGTGGACTGTGGGAGGAGACTGCCGTTCGAACGTCATCACCCAGGTCGATGAGCTGATCCTGGCGGAGTTCCCCGCATCCGGAACCCCTCTGGTTGGAAAGACGCTCGCGGAAGGCCGCCTCAGGGAGGATTTCGGAGTGAGTGTGGTGGGCATCTGGGAGCGGGGGCAATTCAGGATTCCAAACGCGGAGAGCAGGATCGCACAGAACAGCGTACTGGTGCTCGCGGGCTCCCAAGAGAACATCGCAGCCTATGACGACGTATACGCCTTTTATCACGTCTGCCGCCTGACGGCCAACCCGGTGCTGATCATCGGGGGTGGGCGCGTCGGGCAGACCATCGCGGCCCGTTTCGAGGAACGGGAGATGTCCTACCTGATCATCGACAAGAACCCCCGCAGGGTCCAGGAGGGAGAGAACTATGTGCTGGGGGACGCGGCGGATATCCGTACGCTTCAGAAGGCCTGGATCGAGGAGGCCCCGGCTGCCCTGCTGACGACCCACCACGATGCCACCAACATCTATCTGGCCAAGTACCTCAGGAGTTTGAGACCGGACATGCAGATCCTCAGCCGGGCCACCATCGACCGAAATGTGTCGTCCCTGCACCGCGCCGGTGCTGATTTTGTCATGTCATACTCGTCCCTGGGTGCAACGGCGATTCTCAATCTGCTCAGAAACGAAGAGACCCTGATGCTGGCCGAGGGGCTCAACGTCTTCCGCCTGGAAGCCCCGGCGACCCTGGTCGGCAAGAACCTGGCGGAATCCAGGATCCGGGAGACGACAGGATGCTCCGTCGTCGCCATCAAGGTGGGCGACACCATGTCCATCAACCCCGATCCACAGATGCCCATCCAGAAGGGTACGGAGCTGGTCTTGATCGGCAGCCATGAGGCGGAGGAGAAATTCCTGCAGTCCACCAAGAAATGACGGCATTGCCAAAACCCGCTCATCCGCCGCCCGGCGACATCGGGGTTCGCAGACGGCTCTTTCCATGGAGGGGCGTGTATGGGCTGGATGAACACCGAACGCAAAAAGCCCTGAACCTCGAGATCTGCCCTCGGAGGATCAACAGGTCATAGCGTTTCCAGCGGCGGGCGAGCGGGTTTTTGCGAATGCGTCAAAATAGGGATATTTTCATCATTAGTGGGTATTGGGAGGCTCAACTATGGAGATTAAAACCAGTGATCTGCCTGCTATAGGCAAGAGATATTCCTTTACCACCGCTGATAAAGATCATTTGGTGATTATTCTGCATCACTCCGGAAATCGGGAAATCTATCATTTCAGCGATGAAAATCAAGATGAACCCGACTTCAACATAAATATGACCGATGAAGAAGCCAGGCAGCTGGGCATTCTCCTTCTGGGTGTAGACTATCAGCCCGTGGCTGACGACCGGATGGAGCTTTTGCTCAAAAACTTCCGCATCGAATGGATCAAGGTCAGACCGGAAAGCTGCCTGGCCAACAAGACAATCATTGAAACGCGGATCAGGAGCGCAACCGGGTGTACTGTTATCGGGATTCAGAGGGACGACCAGATCATAGGCAGCCCGGATATAGAAGAAGTGATAAGGCCCGGGGATATTCTGATGGCCATAGGGAAAAGGGAGCAGATCAAAAAACTCGAATCTTTATGCGTAAGCTGAGCATATCCTACTCTTAAATTAACAGGAATTATCGTGGAAAATATCCCTTTTCTTTTGATGGCAGGGTTGATTCTGTGTGCTTTTTCTTTGGCCAGCTTTACATCTGAAAGGCTCAGGCTGCCTTCGGTTCTTGTCTACATTGTCCTTGGCCTTGCTGTATCCTCTTTTTTTCTCGAGAGCCACGCCATTCATGCGGTGGCTGAAGTTGGCATTGTACTGCTCTTCTTCATCCTGGGCCTGGAGTTTCCCACAGCCAGGATGGTCAGCATATCAAGAAAAATCTGGCCGGCAGGGTTCATAGACGTGGCCCTGAACCTGGGCGGGGCCATGCTCATTTCAATGGTCTTCGGACTGGGTTTCATTGCTTCCTTCATCCTGGGATCCATGGCCTATGCCACCAGCTCATCCATCTCCGCCCAGATGCTGGAGGAAAAGAAACGACTGGCCAACCCGGAGGCGGAATTCATCCTG
>CAYUBQ010000093.1:0-1683 GCA_964443135.1 uncultured Desulfobacterales bacterium
ATGGTGGAGAGGGGAGGATTCGAACCTCCGAAGGCTGAGCCGGCAGATTTACAGTCTGCTCCCTTTGACCGCTCGGGAACCTCTCCACAGTGCTTGCACGCTGGAGCCAGCGAAGGGAATCGAACCCCCGACCCACTGATTACAAATCAGTTGCTCTGCCATCTGAGCTACGCTGGCCATCCCGCTGGAAAGCAAATATGAACGATAACCCTGCAAGAAATGAAATTCAATACCAAAATGGCATTTTCTCGCGATATTTTCCAGCGGGCGGCCGGCCCGGGCTCTCGGGAGGGTCCGCTCCGAACGGCCCCGGGATTTTCATAAGCCGCAAAATATCGCACAGGAGATGTGCGATTGCAAGAAAAAAAAACCGCCCCGGTGGACGCCGTGCCCGGCGTCCAATCCGGGGACCACAAGATCTCGGAATTCGGGGGGTTGCGCCGTCCCGCCCCCCCGGCCCCTCTCCCGCCGGAAACCCGAATTCCCTCCCCCGGCCCCGATCCGGAAAGATTTTGATTTGACATTCCTCGCGTGATCCGGTAGGTGTAGATTTATTTTCCTCGAAGATCCATGTGTTGGGTGCCGCTCGGTATGTACCTGAAACGCCCTGTTGACGACGATAGAAAATGAAGGAGGTAGAACATGATGGCATTGGTTGGTGGACTGGCCGCCTTGGTGCTCGGGATCATCGGGCTGATCATCTGGTTTCCGCTTTTCATCAAGGCCTTGATGGCCGGCGTGCCGGTCATGCTGATCCTGGGCGGCGCTCTGGCGACCTACCTGGGAATCGAGGAGATCAAGGACAAGAAGGCCTCTGAGGACTTCGAGTCGAACCGCGAGGAGGATCTGAAGCGCGAGGTCGAGAGCCTGAAGGAGGAGGTCCAGAACCTCAAGGGCTCCGAGTCCGAGTCGTCCGAAGAGGAACAACCCGCCTCCTGACGGGGTTTTCGGGACCACACACGGGCGTCCCGTCGCCACGGAACGACGACTGCACGGCAGGACATCCTGACGGCCGAATCAAAAGCGGGCCCGCCCCCGAACGGGGGGCGGGCCCGAAAAAATTTCGCCCGGGAGCAGGGAGGCCGGCGCACCCACGGGCTCGGCGCGCAGGGGTCGCTTCAGGCCCCGACAATCTCCAGTTCACTGAAAAAATAGCTGATTTCGAATCGGGCCGTATCCGGAGCATCTGAACCGTGCACGACGTTTTTCTCGATATCCGTGGCAAAGGCATGCCGGATGGTTCCTTCCTCCGCCTCCTTGTAGTTGGTGGCGCCCATCAGGGCCCGGTACCGCTGAATGGCGTCTTCACCCTGGAGCACCATCACGATGCAGGGCCCGGAACACATGAAATCCGTCAGGCTTTCGTAGAACGGCCGGCCCTCGTGGACCTTGTAGAACCCCATGGCCTGCGCCTTGCTCATCCGGATCATCTTCGAGGCCACCACCCGGAGATCCGCCTCCTCGATCCTTCGAATGACCTCACCGGCCAGCCGTCTGGACACGGCGTCCGGTTTCACGATCGACAAGGTCCTCTCTTCTCCCATCGCCATTTCACCTCCTGCTGTGAACAGTGTTGACCATCGAATACGGATGCTGTTATAGACCCCTCGTATAAAGGCCGGGACAATCCGCGTCAAGCGAATTCAGGTTTGACGCATTCGCAAAAACCCGCTCATGCGCCGC